>NZ_CP047289.1:1052500-1802500 GCF_018279165.1 Falsirhodobacter algicola
GCCCATCACCTATGAGGAGGAGACAGACGCCCCCCTCGATCCCGCAACGGCCCCGCTGGACCGGCCCGATGCCAAGCAATCCGCCGCCGGCGATCTCGATGCCGCGATGCGCGATGCGGCCTTCGTGCTGGACGAGGTGTGGCACACCCCTTCCATGGCCGCCACGGCGATGGAGCCGCATGCCGCCATCGCCGAATGGGACGGCGATCATGTGACGATACGGGCGGGGATGCAGATGCTCTCCTCGAACCGGCAGCAGATGGCGGATGCCCTCGGCATCCCGCTGGAAAAAGTCCGCCTGCTTGCGCCCTATGTCGGGGGCGGTTTCGGCTCCAAGCTGGGGATCAATGCCGAGGCGGTGGCTGCGGCGCTGGCTGCGCGCGAACTCGGGCGGCCAGTGTCGGTCGTGCTGACGCGGATGCACGATTTCGATCTGTCGCATCGCCGCTCCGAAAGCCGTCAGCGCGTACTGCTGGCCGCTGATGCCGATGGGCGGTTGACGGGCCTTGGCCACGAATCCCGCGTGTCCAATCTTCCCGACACGACCTTTGCCGAACCCGTCACCCAAGCAACGCCCTTCACCTATGACGGCGCGCATCGCCGCATCGTCCAAGAGATCGCCCGCATCCACCGCCCCGCGACCGGATCCGTGCGCGCCCCGGGTGAGGCGATTGGCGTCAACGTCTTCGAATGCGCGATGGACGAGATGGCCGAGCGCGTCGGCCTCGACCCAGTAAAGTTCCGCCTTCGCAACATCCCGCAGAACGAGCCCGTGACCGGGCGCCCCTTCTCCAGCCACAAGCTGGCCGAGGCGATGGAGGAAGGTGCCCGCCGCTTCGGCTGGGCCGACCGCAACCCCGCCCCGAAGCACACGCTGCAGGGGGAATGGTATATGGGCATGGGCATGGCCGCCGCCGTGCGGGTGAACCAGATCATCGAATCCCGCGCGCGCGTGTCGCTGACACCGGACGGGCGGGCGCTAGTGGAAACCGACATGACCGATATCGGCACCGGCACCTATACCGTGCTGGGCCAGATCGCCGCCGAGATGCTGGGCCTGCCCCGCGACGCGGTGGAGGTGCATTTGGGCGATACGGACATGCCGCCGGCTTCGGGTTCGGGGGGATCGTTCGGGGCGGCCTCGGCCGGAACCTCGGTCTATCTTGCCTGCGAGGAACTGCGCACCACCCTCGCCCAGCGCATGGGATGCGCCGAAACGGATCTGACCCTACAGGACGGCGAGGCCCGCGCCGGCAACGCGGTGCGCAAACTGACCGATCTTTTGAACGGTGAGCCGCTCGATGCCGAAGGCCATGTCGAACCGGGCGATACCGCCAAGGCCGTTCGGCAGGCCACATGGGGCAGCCACTGGGCCGAGGTCGCGGTGAACCGCTGGTCCGGCGAGGTGCGCGTGCACCGCATGATGGGGGTGTTCGCCTGCGGCCGCGTCCTTAATGCCAAGACGGCACGCTCGCAATGCCTTGGCGGCATGACCTTCGGCATCGGCATCGCCCTGACCGAGGATATGGCGCAGGACGACCGCGATGGGCATAACGTGGCGCGCGATCTTGCCGAATACCACGTCCCGACCCATGCCGATGTGCCCCATATGGAGGTGCATCTGCTGGAAGAGCTGGATGCCCATGCCGGCCCCACCCAAGTGAAAGGCATCGGCGAATTGGGCATCTGCGGCGCGGGCGCGGCGGTGCTGAACGCGGTCTACAACGCCTGCGGCGTGCGCGTCCGGCATTTCCCGGCCACGCCCGACCGCATTCTGGCGGGGCTTTAATCCAGCCCCGACAGATCGCGGGTGAAGACCTTCTCGAGGACATCCGCCAGATCGGACGTGGCGCGGTTCGCCACGATCACGTCCGACTGGCTTTTGAAGGTCTCCAGATCCCGCTCTACGTGCGAGCCGAAGAATTCGGCATCCTCGAGCACCGGCTCATAGACGATGACCTCGATGCCCTTGGCCTTGATCCGCTTCATGATCCCTTGGATCGAGCTTTGGCGGAAATTGTCCGACCCCGCCTTCATCACCAGACGATAGATCCCGACGACCTTCGGCGCCTTGGCGATGATCCGGTCGGCGAGGAAATCCTTGCGCGTGCGGTTGGCATCCACGATCGCGCGCATCAGGTTCTGCGGCACTTCGGAATAGTTCGCCAGAAGCTGCTTGGTGTCCTTGGGCAGGCAATAGCCGCCATAGCCGAACGAAGGGTTGTTGTAATGCCCGCCGATCCGCGGATCGAGGCTGACGCCGCCGATGATCTGCCGCGTGTCCAGCCCGCGGCTGAGGGCATAGCTGTCGAGCTCGTTGAAGAACGCGACCCGCATCGCAAGGTAAGTGTTGGCGAAGAGCTTGATCGCCTCCGCCTCGTCCTGATCGGTGAAGAGAACCTCCACGTTCTTTTCGATCGCGCCCGCCAGAAGCAGGTCTGCAAAGACCTGCGCCCGCTCCGACCGCTCGCCCACGATGATCCGCGAGGGGTGAAGGTTGTCGTGCAGCGCACGCCCCTCGCGCAGGAATTCGGGGCTGAAGATCACCTGCTTGGTGCCGTATTTGGCCCGCGCCGCCGCCACGAAGCCGACCGGGATCGTGGATTTGACGACGATCGTCGCCTCGGGTGCGATCTCGGTCACCTTGGCGATCACCGCCTCGACCGAGGAGGTGTCGAAGAAGTTCTCCACCGGGTCGTAGTTGGTGGGGGTCGCGACGATGACGAACTCGGCGCCGCTGAACGCCTCCACCGGGTCGAGCGTGGCCGTCAGGTTCAGCGGCTTCTCGGCGAGGTAGCGTTCCATTTCGTCATCGACGATGGGGCATTGGCGCGCGTTCAGCATCGCCACGCGCTCCGCGCTCACATCCAGCGCCACCACCTCGTTGTGCTGCGCCAAAAGCACCGCGTTCGAAAGCCCGACATAACCGATCCCGGCTACCGCAATCTTCCTGTCACTCATAAAGCTCGTTTCCCTCGGCACGTTTCAATCTGCATAATTCACCTGTCCGAACAGCGACTGGATCAGCGTCAGATCCGCCGGACCGATCATCCCCGGCTCCAACTCGAAGACGGCGAGCCGCCCTTCGATCAGAAGCGGTGGGACGATCCGCTCCACCGCGTGATAGGCGCGCCGGTCGCGGTAATCGTCAAAGAGCACGGTCACGGGCCGCGTGATCCGCAGCGCGCAGGCCGCAAAGCAAGCCGGGCGCAGAACCCCGTCGATCAGCACGATATCCGGATGCACGAAATCCGCCCGGTCCCAGACCGTTGTCGCATAACGGTGGAACTTCGGCCAGTCGGCCGCCGATTTCGGTCGGCCCCAGCGGCCCACCGCGCCGATATCCACCACATGCAGGCGGATATCGCCCAGCCCGCCCGCAGCCTCGGCCTGCACACGCTCGGCCCAGGCAGCATCGGATTCCACGCCGAACAGCGTCGTGCCGGACATACCAGACGCCATCACCGTCGATCCACCGATGCCGTATTCAAGGATCACCTGCGCCGCCTCGTAGGCTTCGCGCAGCAGCGACGTCTCGGGCGCGGGCATCAGCGGCGTGATCGTGTCCGGTGTCATCGTCTCTTCCAGGTTGCCGTTTCTTTCTGGCCGGACGCGCGCGGGATTGCCAGCATCTTTCGCCCCGCTTGAACATTTGGCGCATGCGGGGGATAACGCGCCTCCGCCATCAGACTGAGCCCATGTCCCGACGCGCCTCCACCAATCTCGACGATCTCGTCCGCGAAGGGCTCCTGCCCGCCGCGAGTGCCGAGCTGCAACACGTGGCCGAGGCGTTCCGCATCCGCATGACGCCCGCCATGCACGCCACGCGCCATCCGGCCGTGGAGGCGCAGTTCGTCCCCGATGCGCGCGAATTGGTGATCCGCGAAGAGGAGCTCTACGATCCCATCGGCGACAAGGCCCATAGCCCCGTCCCCGGCCTGACGCACCGCTATCCCGACCGTGTGATCCTGCACGCCACCCAGACTTGCGAGGTCTATTGCCGCTTCTGCTTCCGGCGCGAGGCGGTGGGGGAGGATGGCCCCCTGCCCGATGCGCAGATGGATGCGGTCATCGAATACCTAGGCGCCACCCGCGCGATCCGCGAGGTGATCCTGACGGGCGGCGATCCGCTGGTACTGTCGCCGCGCCGCCTCTCGGCGTTGCTGCGGCGGTTGGAGGCGATCCCGCATCTGGAGATGGTGCGCTTTCACACCCGCGTGCCCATCGTCGCCCCGGAGAAGGTGACGGAGGCGCTGCTGCAGGCGCTGGACATCCGGCCCGCGGTCTATGTGGTCGTCCATACCAACCACGCCGCCGAACTGACCGAGGGTGCTGCCGCCGCCCTGCGCCGCCTGACGCGCGCCGGCATCCCGCTCCTGTCGCAAAGCGTGCTGCTGCGCGGGATCAACGACGA
Organism: Falsirhodobacter algicola; assembly: GCF_018279165.1. Taxonomy (GTDB): domain Bacteria; phylum Pseudomonadota; class Alphaproteobacteria; order Rhodobacterales; family Rhodobacteraceae; genus Falsirhodobacter; species Falsirhodobacter algicola. Next base: position 1,056,915 of record NZ_CP047289.1, read on the forward strand.
TGCGGACACGCTGGCCGATCTGTTCCGCACGCTGACGCGCCACCGCGTCACGCCCTATTACCTGCATCACTGCGATCTGGCGCGCGGCACCAGCCATTTCCGCACCACCATCGCCGAAGGTCAGGCGCTGATGGCCGCGCTGCGCGGGCATCTGTCGGGGTTCGCGCTGCCGACCTATGTCCTCGACATTCCGGGCGGGCATGGGAAGGTGCCGCTGCATCCGGGCTATGCCGCGCCGCAGGGGGACGGGGTCTGGCACATCACCGATTGGCGCGGACAGGTGCACCGTTACGTTGATCCCGACCGGCAAGGCCTTGACACAAATGGGGAACACGGGCAGAACAGGACCGGAACCTGAAGGATGTCACCCCATGCTCACCCGCAAGCAGATGCAGCTTCTCGAATTCATCCGCCAGAGGGTGGATCGGGACGGCATTCCGCCCTCGTTCGATGAGATGAAGGCGGCGCTGGATCTGCGGTCGAAGTCGGGCATCCACCGTCTGATCACGGCGCTGGAGGAGCGGGGCTTCATCCGCCGCCTTGCCCACCGCGCCCGCGCGATCGAAATCGTGAAGATCCCCGAAGCGATGGAGCGGGGCTTCGTTCCCAAGGTCATCGAAGGCGATCGCGCCAACCTGCCGAGCGGGGCGATGCCCGTGACCCCCGACGCGCTGGACGTGCCGGTGATGGGCAAGATCGCCGCCGGTATCCCGATTGAGGCGATCCAGAACGTGACCCATCACGTCGCCGTCCCCGGATCGATGATCTCGGGCCAAGGGCAGCATTACGCGCTGACCGTGGAAGGGGATTCGATGATCGAGGCCGGCATCAACGATGGCGATACGGTCATCATCCGCCAGCAGAGCGTGGCCGAGAACGGCGAAATCGTCGTCGCCCTGATCGAGGGGCATGAGGCGACGCTGAAACGCTTCCGCCGCAAGGGCGGCATGATCTCCCTCGAGGCGGCGAACCCGGCCTATGAGACGCGGATCCTTCCGGAAAGCAAGGTGAAGGTTCAGGGGCGTCTGGTCGGGTTGATCCGCAACTACTGATCCCCGTCCCACCAGCGCGCACCGCCAAGCGCGCGGTCCATGCGGATCGCGCCCGGGCGGCCCGACAGCGCGACCGCCCCGGTATCGCGCAGCGCCGCATGGTCCAGAACGAGGCATCCCTCCGGATGCTCCGCGCTGTCGCCCGCAAGCACGACGATGGGCGCAAGGGCGCAGGCCTCGGCCACGCGCGCGGCGCTGCCCTTGCCCTTCAGATGCGCGACCGGCAACGGTCCCTCCGCGATCCGGATGCCGTCTTGGTCGCGGAAACCCTCCCGCAGTGCCGCATCGGCCTGCGTCGCCAGATCGCCATCCCGCTCCAGCCAGCTTCCGACCGCAAAGCCTGCCCCCGTCGGATAGGACATCGCGCGGCCCAGAGGGGTCATCACCCCCACCGCCGCGCCGTCGTCGCTGATCAGCACCGCCGGACGCTCGGCCAGCGGCCAAGCCAGGAGGCCCGCCGCGATCGCCACCACCCCGGCCAGTCGCGCACGCCCCGGCCAGACGATCAGCCACGCCGCCCCGAGGCTCATCCCCGGCATCACCCATGCGGGCGGCGCGACGATGCCAAGGCTCGCCCCCTTCCACGCCGCGATCCAATGCGCCACGCCAAGGATCCAGCGGGCGCCCAGCTCCATCATCCACATGCCCGGCTGCGGCAGGCCGATCGGCCCCAGCAGCGTGGCCACGACCGCCCCCGGCATGATCAGCGTTCCCATCGCCGGGACCGTCAGCAGGTTCGCCAACAGGCCGAATTCGGCAAAGCGATTGAACTGCGCCGCCGCGATCGGCCCCGTGGCCAGCCCACCGATCACCGAGGACAGCACCGCCGTATAGACCGGCAGCGCCCAGCGCGGCAGGCGCTGACGGAAGGTCAGCCGGTCCACCGCCGCGAAACCGGCCACCAGCGCGATGGTCGCGGCCATGGACATCTGAAAGCCGACATTCATCAGCGCCTCGGGTTGCAGGGCCAGCATGATGATCCCCGCCAGCGCGATGGTCCGCATCGACACCGCCCGCCGCCCCGCCAGAATCGCCCCCAGCATGATCACCGCCATGATGAAGGCGCGCTCGGTCGCGAGGTTGCCGCCCGACAGCGCGAAATAGAACCCCGCCACTCCCATGGAGACGACGGCCGCCACCCGCCGCGTATCCACCCGCAGCGCCAGCCATGGCCAGAGCGCCAGCCCATATCGCAGCAGCGCAAAGGTGAACCCGGTGAGGAACGCGACGTTCATCCCCGAGATCGCCAGGAGATGCGACAGGTTCGAATCGCGCAGCGCCTCCACCGTGTCCTGCGTGATCGCCGAACGATCGCCCGTGACCGCGCCCGATGCGAAGGCGCCTGCCTGCCCCGGCACATGCGCCTGCACCGCCCCCGACAGAACGGCGCGCAGCCGGTCGATGGGGCGGGCCGTCGGCGGCGGCGGTTCGAGCAGCAGGACGGGCGTGCGGGCATAGCCGATGGCGCCCAGCCGCTCGAACCATGCCATGCGCCGGAAATCGAATCCCCCCGGCTCGGACGGGGGCATGGGGGGCGACAGATGCGCGGTGAGGATGACCGTCTGTCCCGGCTCTATCCGCAGGGGCTGATCGCCATGCAGCGACACGCGCAGCTGCGCCGGGGTCCGGTCCGGGGCCGTCCGCTCCAGCACCACATGATCCAGCGTCAGGCGCAGCCGGTCGGTGGCGGAGCGGTCGATCCCGATGACCCGCCCCTCCACCGCGCCGTAATAGCGAAAGCCGAGGATCGGCGCCTCCTGCATCCATGCGCGCAGGCCGATCAGCAGCACCCCTGCCAGCACCGCCGCCGCCCCGATGGCGACCGGCTGCCACCTGCCCTGCCGCGCCAGCAGCCCAAGCGCCGCCAGCCCGGCCGCGCAGGCCGCATAGACCCCCGCCCCCGGCTCGGCAGGCAGCGCGAACCAGATCGCGATACCCACCGCCATCAGCACCGGGATCATCGGGAAAAGATGGCCCCGCGCCGCTTCCAGAGCCTCCAGCGGTCGGAACGGCACCTTGTTTCCCATCCGGTGATTGCCTAACAACGGCAGAGAACCTAGCACAGGCATGGTTTCCGAAAGGTTAAGTTTCCGATGTCCCAGATCGTCACGCGTTTCGCGCCCTCCCCCACCGGCTATCTTCACATCGGGGGCGGACGGACGGCGCTGTTCAACTGGCTCTATGCCCGTGGGCGGGGCGGCAAGTTCCTCCTGCGGATCGAGGATACGGACCGCGAACGCTCCACCCCCGAGGCGACGGAGGCCATCCTGAAGGGCCTGACATGGCTGGGCCTCGATTGGGACGGCGATGTCGTCAGCCAGTTCGACCGCAAGGATCGCCATGCCGAGGTGGCCCATCAGATGCTGGAGGCCGGGACCGCCTATCGCTGCTTCTCCACCCAAGAGGAGATCGAGGCCTTCCGCGAGGCCGCGCGGGCCGAGGGCCGCTCCACCCTGTTCCAAAGCCCGTGGCGCGATGCCGACCCCGCCAGCCATCCCGATGCGCCCTTCGTGATCCGCATGAAGGCCCCGCGCGAAGGGACGACTGTCATCGCCGACGAGGTGCAGGGCGAGGTCCGCTTCGGCAACGATCAGCTGGACGATATGGTCGTGCTCCGCTCGGACGGAACGCCCACCTACATGCTGGCCGTGGTGGTGGACGATCACGACATGGGCGTGACGCATGTCATCCGCGGCGACGATCACCTGAACAACGCCGCGCGCCAGCAGATGGTCTACGATGCGATGGGCTGGACGGTGCCGGTCTGGGCCCATATCCCGCTGATCCATGGCGCGGACGGCAAGAAGCTGTCCAAACGCCACGGCGCCCTCGGCGTCGAGGAATATCAGGTCATGGGCTATCCCGCGGCGGGGATGCGCAACTACCTCGCCCGCCTCGGCTGGAGCCATGGCGATGACGAGATCTTCACCACCGAACAGGCGAAGGCATGGTTCGACCTTGGTGGCATCGGCCGCGCCCCGGCGCGACTGGACTTCAAGAAGCTGGAACATACCTGTGGTCAGCATGTCGCCATGATGGATGACGCGGATCTTCTGACCGAACTCGACGCCTTCCTTGCCGCCAGCGGCAAAGAGGCGTTGGATGGCGTGCAGAAGGACCGCCTGCTGCGGGGGATGTACGCGCTCAAGGATCGGGCGAAGACCTTCCCCGACCTGCTGGAGAAGGGGCGTTTCGCCCTCGTCTCCCGGCCGGTGGAACGGGACGAAAAGGCCGAGGCCGCGTTGGACCCTGTATCCCGTGGCATACTGAAGGATTTGACGGAACGTCTGGCGGATGCTAGCTGGTCGAAGGACGATCTGGAGCCGCTTCTGACGGACTTCGCGGGGGAGAAGGGACTGGGGTTCGGCAAACTGGCCGCCCCGATCCGGGCCGCGCTGGCCGGACGTACGGCAACGCCAAGCGTTTACGACATGATGCTGGTCATCGGTCGGGACGAAACGATCGCGCGGCTGGAGGACGCCACCTGAGGCGCCCCGGCCCGGCAAGATGTTCGGGGGGCCGATTTCGTCCCTCCTGCTACTGGAGAGGGATGACCCTATGACGAAAAACGCCTCACTGACCTTCGGCGACAAGACCGTGGATCTTCCGGTCCTCAGCCCGACGGCAGGACCGGACGTGCTCGACATCCGCAAGCTCTATGGCGGGCTGGACGTGTTCACCTACGATCCGGGGTTCACGTCCACCGCGTCCTGCGAGAGCGCGATCACCTTCATCGACGGTGACAAGGGCGAGCTTCTGCACCGCGGCTACCCGATCGAGCAGCTGGCCGAACAGTCCTGCTTCCTCGAAGTGTGCTACCTGCTGCTCTACGGCGATCTGCCCTCCAAGGCGCAGATGGACGATTTCCGCAACACCGTCACGCGCCACACCATGGTGCACGAACAGATGCACAACTTCTTCCGCGGCTTCCGCCGGGATGCGCATCCGATGGCGACGATGGTAGGGGTCGTGGGCGCCATGTCCGCCTTCTACCATGATTCGACGGACATCACCGATCCGCACCAGCGCGAGGTCGCGTCCTTCCGCCTGATCGCCAAGCTGCCGACCATCGCGGCCATGGCCTACAAGTACTCGATCGGTCAGCCCTTCGTGTACCCGCGCAACGATCTCGACTATGCGTCGAACTTCCTGCACATGTGCTTCTCGGTCCCGGCCGAGACCTACGAGGTGAACCCGGTTCTCGCCAAGGCGATGGACCGCATCATGATGCTGCACGCCGATCACGAGCAGAACGCCTCCACCTCCACGGTGCGTCTGGCGGGCTCCTCGGGCGCGAACCCGTTCGCCTGCATCGCGGCGGGCATCGCCTGCCTCTGGGGTCCGGCCCATGGCGGCGCGAACCAAGCCTGCCTCGAGATGCTGCGCGAGATCGGCAGCGTGGACCGCATTCCGGAATACATCGAAAAGGCGAAGGATAAGAACGATCCCTTCCGCCTGATGGGCTTCGGTCACCGCGTCTACAAGAACTTCGACCCGCGCGCGAAGGTCATGAAGGAAAGCGCCGACGAGGTGCTGGAGCTTATGGGCATCCACGACAACCCGACGCTGCAGGTCGCCAAGGAACTGGAGCGGATCGCGCTGGAGGATGATTACTTCATCTCCAAGAAGCTCTATCCGAACGTCGACTTCTATTCGGGGATCATCCTCGATGCGATGGGCTTCCCGACCGCGATGTTCACGCCGATCTTCGCGCTGTCGCGCACCGTCGGCTGGATCAGCCAGTGGAAAGAGATGATCTCGGATCCGGCGCTGAAGATCGGTCGTCCGCGTCAGCTCTATACCGGGCCGGCGCGTCGGGACTACACCGACCTGTCGTCGCGCTGAATGATGAAAGGACCGGCTCTCGCCGGTCCTTTTCATTTGGAGGGCATGTAGACGCCTTGTTCCTTCAAGGCGTCCACGACCTCCTTGGGCATGTAATTCTCATCATGCTTGGCAAGGATCTCGGTCGCAACGAAGGTGTCGCCGTCCATCTGGCCCGTGCCGACCACGCCCTCCCCTTCGCCGAAGAGGTCCGGCAGAACGCCGGTATAACGGGCGGGCACCAGCGCCGTGCCATCCGTCACCGTGAAGGCGACGGTTTCCCCCTGCCCCCGGATCAGGCTTCCTTCGGCCACCAGCCCACCGAGGCGGAACACCTCGCCGGGCTGCGGCGGATCGGTCAGCACCTGACTGGGCGAGCGGAAGAAGTTGATCCCCGATTGCATCGACCAGCCGACCAGCGCCGTCGATCCGGCCAGTGCGACAAAGGCCAGCGCAATGATCTGGATGCGCCGGCGTTTCTTCAGACCTCTCATGCGTTCCCCGCGAAGTGGCGTTCGTCAGGGGAAGACGGGGGCCGCCGTCAGACCGGCGCTCTCCTCGATCCCCAGCATCAGGTTGGCGTTCTGCATCGCCTGACCGCTTGAGCCCTTGCACAGGTTGTCCAGCGTCGCAACCACCAGCGCGCGTCCGGGGATGCGATCGCCGATCACACCGATGTGCACATGGTTCGACCCGCGCACGTCATGGCTGGACGGCAGCGCGCCGAAGGGCAGCACATGGATGAACGGCTCGTCGGCATAACAGTTTTGCAGCGCGGCATGGATCGCCGCCGCTTCGCCGCGGACATAGACATCGGCCAGAATTCCGCGGTTCATCGGCACCAGATGCGGCGTGAACTGCACCAGAACCGGGCGCCCCGCCACGGCCGAGAATTCCTGATCGAACTCCCCCAGATGGCGGTGCTTGCCGCCCGCGGAATAGGCGTTCGTGCCCTCCGACAGTTCGGCATGAAGCAGGTTTTCCTTCAGGCTGCGGCCCGCGCCGGACACACCGGCCTTCAGGTCGATCAGAATCTCGTCGAGGTCGATCACCCCCGCCTCAATCAGCGGGCGGATGGCGTATTGCCCGGTCGCGGCGTTGCAGCCCGTACCGGCCACGAGGCGGGCGGCGCGGATCTCGTCACGGTAGAATTCGGTGAGGCCATAGACAGCCTCGGCCTGAATCTCCAGCGCGGCATGGGGCTGGCCGTACCATTTCTGATAGGCCGCCGGATCACGCAGACGGAAATCGGCCGAAAGGTCCACGATCTTCAGATCGCGCGGCAGTTCGCGGATGACGGCTTGGCTCGTGGCATGGGGCAGCGCGCAGAACGCCAGATCGACCTGCGAAAAGTCGATCTCCTCGATCTTTTGCAGAACCGGCAGCGTCAGATGGCGCAGGAAGGGAAAGACCTCGGCCATGGCCATACCGGCCTTGCGATCCCCCGACAGCGCCACGATCTGCATCGAGGGGTGGGAGGCGATCAGGCGGACCAGCTCGGCCCCGGTATAGCCGGAGGCGCCGAGAATGGCGATGCGATGGGTCATGGTCGGTCCTTTCAGTCAGACGGCCTCGAACTCGACGCCGCGCCGCAGAAACGCGGTCGCGTGCGAAGAGACGCTGTCCGGATTGCCCGTCGTCAGATAGCGGCTGCGTTGCCCGCTGCCAAGGAACTCCGGGCGCCGGGCAAGGTAATCCTCCAGCGCGGCGGCCACGAGGTCGGGCTGGGACAGCACCGTCACCCCGGGGCCCAGCGCCGTGCGGAACACCGCTTCCATCATCGGATAATGCGTGCAGCCGAGGATGGCGGCATCGGGCTTCGGCATCCGGCGCAGCAGCGCCTCCACATGGCTTTTGACCAGCGCCTCGGCCAGAATGGAATCGCCCGCCTCGATCGCATCGACGACGCCGCCGCAGGGCTGCGCCTCCACGTCGACGCCGATGGCGCGGAAGGCGAGTTCACGCTGAAAGGCGCGGCTGGCGACGGTGGCCGGGGTCGCGAACAGCGCGACATGCTTCACCCCCACCTCGCGCGGGGGGGAGTTGTCGCCCCATTGCCGTTCGGTCAGCGCCTCGATCAGCGGCACGAACACGCCGAGGACGCGCTTGTCCTGCGGAATCCACGTCTCCTGCATACGTTTCAGCGCGGCGGCCGATGCGGTGTTGCAGGCAAGGATCACCAGATCGCATCCCTCGTCCCACAAGCGTTCGACCGCGCGGGTCGTCAGATCGAAGATGTCGTCGGCGTCGCGCACCCCGTAAGGCGCATGGGCGTTGTCGCCGAGATAGACGAAGGGCACGTCCGGCAGACGCTGCTGCAGGGCGGACAGGACGGTCAGCCCGCCCAGCCCCGAATCGAAGATGCCAACCGCCATTCCATCCTCCTGCATCGCGCTCGCCCCGCTTATGCCAGATGGCGCCCGATTTCCAGCCATGTTCCGTTTGCAAGTCAGCCATGCAAAGACTAGATGATCCCCCGGGGGCTTAAGGATCATGATGGACTGGGACAAACTTCGCATTTTTCACGCTGTCGCAGATGCGGGCAGCCTGACGCATGCCGGCGACACGCTGCACCTGTCGCAATCGGCCGTCAGCCGGCAGATTCGCGCGCTTGAAGAAAGCCTGAACGTCACGCTGTTCCACCGGCATGCGCGGGGCCTGATCCTGACCGAACAGGGCGAACTGCTGTTCGACGCCACCAGCGCCATGGCCAAACGCCTCGACGCCGCCGCCGCGCGCATCCGCGACAGCGAGGACGAGGTGTTCGGCGAACTGCGCGTCACCTCCACCATCGGGCTGGGGACGATGTGGCTCGCGCCGCGGCTGACCCGGCTCTATCAGAAATACCCAGCGCTGAAGATCGACCTGATGCTGGAGGAGCGGGTTCTGGACCTGCCCATGCGCGAGGCCGATGTCGCCATCCGCATGAAGGAGCCGAGCCAGGCCGACCTGATCCGCAAGCGGCTGATGACGATCCGCATGCAGCTCTATGCCTCGCCCGACTATCTGGAGAAGCACGGCACCCCGTTGAACATGGCCGATTTCAACCAGCACCGTCTGATCTGCCAACATGCCGGAACGCCGCAGGTCAGCGCCGGCGCCTCGCTGGTGGCGGAGTTGATGAGCCACGACATCCCCTCCACCCTGACGGTGAACAATTATTTCGGCGTCATGCAGGCGGTCCTGAACCATCTGGGGATCGGCGTTCTGCCGAACTACCTCGCCGAGGAGTTTCCGCATCTGGTGCGCGTGCTGCCCGACGTGTCCTCGAACGACGTGCCGGTCTTCCTCGCCTATCCGGAAGAACTGCGCCATTCCAAGCGTGTCGCGGCCTTCCGGGATTTCATCACCGAAGAGATCATCACCTACCGCAAGAAGTACCAGAACAGCTGATATGCGCCTGCCGCATGGCAGCCATGCAGTATTTCGTTCTAAAAGAGCTTGCTGATTAAGCATGGCAGGCCTATTTCTGCTTTCGAAGGCAGCGGTCACATGACTGTTGATTTCATACCTCCCTGTTGGACTTAGGCCGGGCTTATGCCCGGCTTTTTTTTCGTGCCTTCCCCTGACGCGGTTCCTGCCTTATGACGCTGGGCAAATCCAAGCGAGCCGAGGAAGCCATGTCCGACCCCGTCATCACGCCCGAGTTGATCGCCGCCCATGGTCTGAAGCCGGACGAATATGACCGTATTCTGGACATCATCGGACGCGAGCCGACCTTCACCGAGCTCGGCATCTTCAGCGCGATGTGGAACGAGCACTGTTCCTACAAATCCTCCAAACGCTGGCTGCGCACCCTGCCGACCACCGGCCCGCAGGTGATCTGCGGCCCCGGCGAGAATGCGGGCGTGGTCGATATCGGCGACGGTCAGGCCGTCATCTTCAAGATGGAGAGTCACAACCACCCCTCCTATATCGAGCCGCATCAGGGCGCGGCGACGGGCGTCGGCGGCATCCTGCGCGATGTCTTCACCATGGGCGCGCGCCCCATCGCGGCGATGAACGCGCTGTCCTTCGGTGTGCCCACCCATGCCAAGACGCCGCATCTGGTGAAGGGCGTGGTCGAAGGCATCGGCAGCTATGGCAACGCCTTCGGCGTGCCGACCGTCGGGGGCGAGGTGCGGTTCCACGCCGCCTATAACGGCAACTGCCTCGTGAACGCCTTTGCTGCCGGCCTCGCGGATACGGACAAGATCTTCTACTCTGCGGCCTCTGGGGTCGGGATGCCGGTCGTCTATCTCGGGGCCAAGACGGGCCGCGACGGCGTGGGCGGCGCGACCATGGCCTCGGCCGAATTCGACGACACGATCGAGGAGAAGCGCCCGACCGTGCAGGTCGGCGACCCCTTCACCGAAAAGCGTCTGCTCGAAGCCTGCCTCGAGCTGATGGCGTCGGGCGCGGTCATCTCCATTCAGGACATGGGCGCGGCGGGGCTTACCTGCTCGGCGGTGGAGATGGGCGACAAGGGCGGCCTTGGCATCCGGCTCGATCTGGAGAACGTGCCGCAGCGCGAACCGAACATGACCGCCTACGAGATGATGCTCTCGGAAAGCCAAGAGCGGATGCTCATGGTGCTCAAGCCCGAGATGGAGGACGAGGCCCGCGCGATCTTCGTGAAATGGGATCTCGACTTCGCCATCGTCGGCGAAACCATCCCCGAGGACCGCTTCCTTATCCTGCACAACGGTGCGGTGAAGGCAGATCTACCGCTGTCGAAGCTGTCCTCCTCGGCCCCCGAATATGACCGCCCTTGGACCCCGACGCCCGCCGCCGCCCCGATGAAGCCGGTGCCCGCGATCGACCCGCTGGACGGGCTGCGCGCGCTCCTGCGCTCGCCGAGCTATGCGCATAAGGCGTGGGTCTATGAGCAATATGACAGCATGGTCATGGCCGACACGATCCGCGCGCCGGGCCTTGGCGCCGGGGTGGTCCGCGTGCACGGCACGAACAAGGCGCTGGCCTTCACCAGCGATGTGACGCCGCGCTACGTTAAGGCGAACCCGCTGCAGGGCGGCCGTCAGGCCGTGGCCGAAGCCTATCGCAACCTGACGGCGGTGGGCGCCAAGCCCCTTGCCACGACCGACAACATGAACTTCGGCAACCCCGAAAAGCCGGAGATCATGGGCCAGTTCGTCGGCGCGATCCAAGGCATCGGCGAGGCCTGCATCGCCCTCGATATGCCGATCGTGTCGGGCAACGTGTCCCTCTATAACGAAACGGACGGGCAAGGCATCCTGCCGACGCCGACCATCGGCGCCGTCGGCATCCTGACGCTGGATCAGATGATCGCCGGTCAGCCGCAGGCGGGCGATCTGGCCGTCGTCATCGGTCAGACCACCGGGCATCTGGGCCAGTCGGCCCTTCTGGCCGAGCTTCTGGGCCGCGAGGATGGCGACGCCCCCCATGTCGATCTGGAGACGGAGCGCCGGAATGGCGAGTTCCTGCGCGCCCAGCGTACCCGCCTGCGTGCGGCGACCGATCTATCGGATGGCGGGCTCGCGCTCGCGGCCTTCGAGATGGCGGAGGCCGCCGGCCTTGGCCTGACGCTGACGGCGGGCGATGCGGGCACCCTCTTTGGCGAGGATCAGGCCCGTTACCTCGTGGCCGTGGCCCCCGAGGCGCTGCCGGATCTGTCCGCAGCCGCCGAGGCGGCGGGCATCTGGCTGGACACGGTCGGCACCTTCGGCGGCGACACGATCCGCCTCGGCGCGGCACAGGCCCCGCTGACGGAACTCTCCACTCTCTATCGCACGGCCTTCGAAGCCGCGATCGCCTGATCTTGCAGGCGGGCGGGTGCGGGTCTACATCTGAAGCAAGACACCAAAGGACATTCCCATGCCGATGGAAGCCCACGACATCGAAGCGCTGATCCGGGAGGCCTTCCCGGACGCCAAGATCACGATCACCGACCTTGCCGGCGACGGCAATCATTGGTCGGCCGAAGTGATCGACGAAAGTTTCAAGGGCATGAACCGCGTGCAGCAGCAGCGGGCCGTCTATGCCAGCCTGAAGGGCAAGATGGACGGCGCGAACGGCGAGCTGCATGCACTCGCACTGACGACGAAGGCGCCCGCCTGATTGCGGGCCTGAAAGGATACGACATGACCGAGACGACCACCGCACAGGACCAGATCCGCCAGACGATCGAAACCAATGACGTGGTGCTCTTCATGAAGGGCACGGCGCAGATGCCGCAATGCGGCTTCTCCAGCCGCGTGGCCGGTGTGCTCAACTACATGGGCGTCGCGTTCAAGGACGTGAACGTGCTCGCCGATCAGGAGCTGCGTCAGGGGATCAAGGATTTCTCCGACTGGCCGACGATCCCGCAGCTTTACGTGAAGGGCGAGTTCGTGGGCGGCTGCGACATCATCACCGAGATGACCTTGTCGGGCGAACTCGACAGCCTGTTCGAAACGAACGGCGTCGCCTATGACAAGGACGCCGCCGACAAGATCCGCGAAGCGAACGCGGAATAAACGAAAGGCCCCGGCAATGCCGGGGCCTTTTCATGTTGCGGTGCAGCTCGCCAGCAGGACATCCTCCGTCCCGTCCGGCCCGTGCCACAGCAGCACCGCCCCATCCCCCTTCGACCACCAGACGTAATGCGCCCCGTCCGACGGCCAGCCATAGCGCGCCCCGGATGCGGCGCGTTCGGCCAGAAGCGTGACCTGACGCCCCTCGACATTCAGGACGGCCAAAGCGGTGTCGCCTGTGTTCACATAGGTGACGGGCACCGTCACCCCCCGCTCACAGGTATAGGTCAGCGTCGTGAAGGGGGGCTCTGCAAGGGCGGCGCCGGGAAGCAGCGCCGCAAGGATCGCGAGCGCCCTCACTGCGCGACCTTCTCCTCCAGCGTGGCGGCGAGCGCCTCGGTCCGGGCCGCGAGTTCGGCCATCGTCTCCACCACGACGGGGGGGATCACCGGAACCTCCACCCGCTCGGGGGCGGGCGCGGGGCGGGCCTGCAATTCGGCCACGCGGGCGCGCAGGGTGGTCAGCTCATGCTCCATCGCGGCGGTCTTGTCGGCCAGCATCAGCCCGGCCATCAGCAGCATCCGCTCGGACGGCATGCGGCCGATCTGCGAAAGAACGGCACCCGCCTGATCCGACAATTGCCGCGCGGCGGCCTGCAGGAAACGCTCCTGCCCGTCCTGACAGGCGACGGTGAAGGTCTTGTTGCCGATGGTGATGTCGAGATCAGCCATGTTGCGCATCCTCTGCCTTGCTCACATGCGGCTCCAGCGCCGAGAGGATGGAGTCCAGCTCCGCCCGGTCCGAGGCGCGGAGCGCCTGCAGGCTCTGGATCTCGGCGGGGGTGGTGTCGCCGCGCATCTGGGACAGCTGTTCGTGCAGTTCCCCGGCGGCGGCGCGCAGGGTTTCGAGCTGTTCGCTCAGGCTGGCGACCTCGGCCTCGAGGGCCTCGATCCGCTCGGAGGACTTCTCCTTCACGACCCGCAGCCGTTCGGCAAGCTGGGCGTTGACCTCGCGTTCCTCCTGCACGGCGCGGCTCTCGGCTGCGTCGCCCTGAAGGCTCTGCGCCGCCGTGCCGATCCGTTCCAGCGCGCGGGCGATCCGCCGCTCAAGCTCCACCAGATCCTGCATCTAGCCTCCTTCGTTCGGGCGCGAATCGTGTGCCGCACCCACGTCGCCATGATCTTAGCGGGTTTCCGCACGGGATTTAGCCCCCATTCCCGCCGCCGCGCTTGATCTTGCCGCCGCGCCTGATATGGACAGGCGACCCCACCGAATGAAGAGGAGCGCGCCTTGGATATCGCCACCCTGCGCAGCCGCCACCATGATCACTGGATGCGCGCCGCCGCGATCCGCACCCTGACCCTCGACGCCGTGGCCGCCGCCAATTCCGGCCATTCCGGTATGCCCATGGGCATGGCGGATGTGGCGACGGTGCTGTTCGAAAAGCACATGAAGTTCGACGCCGCCGATCCGCAATGGCCCGACCGCGACCGCTTCATCCTGTCGGCGGGCCACGGCTCGATGCTGCTCTATTCGCTGCTGCATCTGACCGGCTATGCCGACATGACGCTGGAGCAGATCCGCAACTTCCGCCAGTGGGGCGCCATCACGGCCGGCCATCCCGAATACGGCCATGCCGGCGGGATCGAGACGACGACCGGCCCGCTGGGTCAGGGCATCGCCACCTCGGTCGGTTTCGCCATCGCCGAAGAGTCGCTGCGTGCCCGCTGGGGCAAGAAGATCATCGACCACTACACCTATGTCATCGCCGGCGACGGCTGCCTGATGGAGGGCGTCAGCCAAGAGGCGATCGGCCTTGCGGGCCGCCTGCAGCTGTCCAAGCTGATCGTGATGTGGGACAACAACGGCATCACCATCGACGGCAAGGTCTCGCTGTCGGATGTCACCGACCAGAAGGCGCGTTTCGCGGCTTCGGGCTGGGACGTGTTCGAATGCGACGGCCATGACCCGGACGACATCGACCGGGCGATCACCGCCGCCAAGGCTTCGCCCCGCCCGGCCCTGATCGACTGCGTGACGAACATCGCGCTCGGCTCTTCGGCGCAGGACACGTCCAAAGGCCACGGCGCGCTGACCGATGCGCAACTGATCGCCGACACACGCACCGTCTATGGCTGGGATCACCACGATTTCGACATCCCCGCCGACATCCGGGACCAATGGGCCGCCATCGGCCGCCGCGGTGCCTCGGACCGTGCCGAGTGGGACATCCGCCTGCGCACGCTGTCGGATGCCAAACAGGCCGAGTTCGCGCGCCAGTTCGCGGGCGACATGCCCAAGCGCCTGTCCGCCGCGATCCGCGCCCTGAAGAAGCAGGTCACCGAGACGGCTCCGAAGGTCGCGACGCGCAAGGCCTCCGAAATGGCGCTGGAGGTGATCAACCCCATCGTCTCGGAAACGATCGGCGGTTCGGCCGACCTCACCGGCTCGAACAACACCAAGACCGCCGATATGGGAGTGTTCGACATCGAAAGCCGCAAGGGGCGCTACGTCTATTACGGCATCCGCGAACACGGCATGGCGGCCGCGATCAACGGCATCGCGCTTCATGGCGGGCTGCGGGCCTATGGCGGCACGTTCATGGCCTTCACCGACTATGCCCGCCCGGCGATGCGCCTTGCCGCGCTGATGGGCGTGCCGAGCGTGTTCGTGATGACGCACGACTCCATCGGCCTTGGCGAAGACGGCCCGACCCACCAACCGGTGGAGCATCTGGCCATCAGCCGCGCGACGCCCAACACTTGGGTGTTCCGCCCCGCCGACGCGGTCGAGGCCGCCGAGGCGTGGGAACTGGCCCTCACGACCAAACGCACCCCTTCGGTCATGGCGCTGAGCCGCCAGAACCTGCCCACCGTGCGCCGCACGCACAGCCAGAAGAACCTGACGGCCCAAGGCGCCTATGTGCTGGAAGAGGCCACGCGCAAGCGTCAGGTGATCCTGATGGCCACTGGGTCGGAAGTGGAGATCGCGCTGAAGGCCCGCGAGCTGCTGGAAGCGCAAGGCATCGGCACGCGTGTCGTCTCCGTCCCCTGCATGGAGATCTTCGCCCAGCAGGACGAATCCTATCGCAAGAAGGTGCTTCCGGCTGGTCCGGTCCGGATCGCGATCGAAGCCGCCTGCCGCATGCCGTGGGACCGTTGGCTTCTGGGCGAGCGTGGGAGCGAGAAGAAGGCGGCCTTCGTCGGCATGACCGGCTTCGGTGCCTCCGCCCCGGCCGAGCGTCTGTATCAGGAGTTCGGCATCACCGCCGAGGCGGTGGTCGAAAAGGCCAAAGCCCTTCTCTGATCCCGAAGGCCGCCCCCCGGGGCGGCCTTTTCCATAAGGCCGACGGCGTTAGCGCAACCACCGCCTGTTTGCGATAACATCCTGATTTGGCTTGTTTTTTGCTTTCCATACCCCGGATCGAGGCCTAGCCTTTCATCTGCATCAGCAGAGGGGCATGCGCATGACGATCACGGTGGGCATCAACGGCTTCGGACGGATCGGGCGCTGCACGCTGGCCCATATCGCCCAATCGGGCCGCAACGACATCAAGGTGGCCGCGATCAACGCCACCGGCCCGGTGGAGACGAACGCCCATCTTCTGAAATACGATTCCGT
This sequence comes from Falsirhodobacter algicola, assembly GCF_018279165.1. GTDB lineage: Bacteria > Pseudomonadota > Alphaproteobacteria > Rhodobacterales > Rhodobacteraceae > Falsirhodobacter > Falsirhodobacter algicola. The sequence continues at coordinate 1,072,885 of NZ_CP047289.1, forward strand.
GCATGGCCGCTTTCCCGGCAGCGTTCGGGTGCGCGATGGGATGCTGGATCTGGGCGGCAGCCCGATCCGGGTCATGTCCACCTACGACCCTGCGGATCTGGACTGGTCCGGCGTCGATGTCGTTCTGGAATGCACGGGCAAGTTCAACGACGGCCTGCGGGCGCGGGCGCATCTGGACCGGGGCGCACGGTCGGTGCTGATCTCGGCCCCGGCGCGGAATGTGGACCGGACGGTGGTGTTCGGGGTGAATGACGGCGATCTGCGGATCACGGACCGGATGGTCTCGAACGGCTCCTGCACGACGAATTGCCTCGCGCCGCTGGCCAAGGTGCTGAACGACGCGGTGGGGATCGAGTCCGGGATCATGACCACCATCCATTCCTATACCGGCGATCAGCCGGTGCTGGACCGCCGCCATGACGATCCCTACCGCGCGCGCGGTGCGGCCATGGCGATGGTGCCCACGACCACCGGCGCGGCGAAGGCCATCTCCGAGGTGCTGCCCGCGCTTGCCGGACGGCTCGACGGATCGGCGATCCGCGTGCCGACGCCCAATGTCTCGGCGGTGGATCTGACCTTCGTCGCCGCCCGGTCGGTGACGGTCGCCGAGGTGAACGCGATCGTGGAGGAGGCGGCATCGGGGGCGATGGGCGCCGTGCTGTCCTACGATCCCGAACCCAAGGTTTCGATTGACTTCAACCACACCCCCTATTCGTCTATCTTTGCACCGGACCAGACCAAGGTCGTGGGCGGCAGGACCGTCCGCGTTCTGGCTTGGTACGACAACGAATGGGGCTTTTCCTGCCGTATGGCCGATGTGGCGGCGGCGATGGGGCGGCTCCTCCAGTAGGGAACGCGTCTTGTGACGGACAGAATCGCCTTCGGGCTGGCCGCGATCATCTTCGTGGCCGTGGGCCTCGACCTCGCCTTCGGTTGGGGGGGCTCGGTCTTCCTCCTTCGGCGTTTCCTCGATCTTGTCCGATGGGTCGCCTTCTGGCGATAGGAAACCCCTTGCAAGCCTCCGATCCCTTCCCCATGTTAGCGCCAACGCTTCTATGGGAGAGAACCATGTCCGTCAAAGTCGCCATCAATGGCTTCGGTCGCATCGGCCGCAACGTCCTGCGCGGGATCATCGAATCCGGCCGCACCGACATCGAAGTTGTTGCCATCAACGATCTGGGCCCGGTCGAAACGAACGCACACCTGCTGCGCTTCGACTCCGTCCACGGGCGTTTCCCGGCCGAGGTGAAGACGACGGCCGACACGATCGACGCCGGCCGCGGCCCGATCCGCGTGACCGCCCTGCGCAACCCGGCGGAACTGCCCTGGGGTGACGTGGATGTCGTGCTCGAATGCACCGGCATCTTCACCTCCAAGGAAAAGGCGAAGATCCACCTCGAGAACGGCGCGAAACGCGTGGTCGTCTCCGCCCCGTCCGATGGTGCCGACAAGACGATCGTTTTCGGCGTGAACCATGACACGCTGACCAAGGACGATCTCGTCATCTCCAACGCGTCCTGCACGACGAACTGCCTGTCGCCGGTCGCACAGGTCCTGAACGATGCCATCGGCATCACCAAGGGCTTCATGACGACCATCCACTCCTACACCGGCGACCAGCCGACGCTGGACACGATGCACAAGGACCTCTACCGCGCCCGCGCAGCGGCGCTGTCGATGATCCCGACCTCGACCGGGGCCGCCAAGGCCGTGGGTCTGGTGCTGCCGGAGCTGAAGGGCAAGCTGGACGGCGTTGCGATCCGCGTTCCGACCCCGAACGTCTCGGTCGTCGATTTCGTCTTCGAAGCCGCCCGCGACACCACGGTGGAAGAGATCAACGACGCGATCCGTGCCGCCGCCGATGGCCGCCTGAAGGGCATCCTCGGCTATACCGACGCGCCGAATGTCAGCAGCGACTTCAACCACGATCCGCATTCCTCGATCTTCCACATGGACCAGACGAAGGTCATGGAAGGCCGGATGGTGCGCATCCTGTCGTGGTACGACAACGAATGGGGCTTCTCGAACCGCATGGCCGATACGGCCGTCGCCTTCGGCAAGCTGATCTAAACCGCCGGAAACACGAGTTCCGATACCGCGCCCTTCGGGGCGCGGTTTTTCATGACCAACTCCCCGTCGATCTGCAGCGCGAATTGACGCGCGATCGACAGGCCGAGGCTCCGCGTCTCCTCCAGCACGAACCCCGCCGGAAGGCCGTGGCCGTCATCGGCGATGCGCAGCACCACCTTCGTGCCGTTGCGGCGCAGCACGATCTCCACATGCCCCTCCTCGCCCGCGCCGAAGGCATGCTCGATCGCGTTGCTCAAAAGCTCCGTCGTGATGAGGCCGAGGGGAATGGCCCGGTCGCGCGGAATGGCGATCCGCGCGCATTCCAGATGCACATGCACCCGCTCCTCCACCCCGGCGGCGGCGATGACCTCATGGGTCATGTCGCGCAGGAAGGCGGCGAAATCCACCTCCTGCGCCGTGGGGTCGTGCAGAAGCCGCTTCATCCGCGCCACGACGTTGATGCGGGCTGCCGCATCGTCGAGCGCCTTGCGGGCGGTTTCGTCCTTAACCGCCCGGCGCTGAATGGTCAGAAGGCCCGCAACGGTCGCGAGGTTGTTCGACACCCGGTGCTGCAATTCGTTGAACATCAGACGCCCCTGCTCCGCCATTGCGGCCGAGCGGTTGCGCTCTTCGTCCAGATGGCGGATCGCGCGGGACATTATCGCGATCAGCACCACATCCGTCACGGTGATGAAGGTGAAGAAGGCCATCGCCGTCAGCGCCTGCGCCGACATATCGAGCGTGCCGGGTTCGGATATGAACAGCGTCCAAGACGCGGCAAAGGACGCCACCGCCACCACCACGCCCGGCAGGATCCCGCAGAAGAACGCGGTCATTACCACGGCCGGAAAGAAGGTGAGGAACGGGAAACCGTCCTGAAGTTGATCGTCCACCACCCATCGCAGCGCCAGCGCCACCGCGAAGGACAGGACCGCAAAGCCCCACCGGAACGCCGTCGATCGCGGCTCCAGGATCAGGCGGCTGATCGTGCCGAAGATCCGCGAGATGTCGGGCTTCATGCGAAACGCTGGCGCAACGCCGTCCCCACCGCTGGCGTCACGAAGTTCGACACGTCCCCCCCAAGGCGCGCGATCTCCTTCACCAGCTTCGAGGCGATGGCCTGACGGCGCGCATCGGCCATCAGGAACAGCGTCTCAATCGAGGCATCGAGCTGACGGTTCATATGCACCATCTGGAATTCGTATTCGAAATCCGCGACGGCCCGCAGCCCCCGCACGATCACCTGCGCGCCGACATCGCGAGCGCAGTCGATCAACAGGTTCTCGAACGGATGCACGACGATCTCGCAATCCGTCAGGCCGCGCGTTTCATGGCGCACCATCTCCACCCGCTCCTCCAGCGAGAAGAGCGGCTTCTTGTCCCGATTGATCGCGACCCCGATCACCAGCCGGTCCACCAGCCGCGCCGCGCGCTGCATGATGTCGATATGGCCCAGCGTCACCGGGTCGAAGGTGCCTGGATACAATCCGATGCGCATGTCGTTCCCTCCCACGTTCAGCGAGGGGAACAGGATCAGGCGGAAAACCGCAAGCCGAAATAAAGACTGCGGCGGAAACGACGGGCGGATGCGTTGAAGCTTTATGACGCGACAAAGGAGACTTACATGCGTTCCCTGCTTCTGACCGCCGCCGCAACCCTGATGCTCGGCACTCCGGTTCTGGCGGATACCGCCCCCCGGTATGACGACCAATGCAAGGCGGGCCATGATGCGTGCGAGCGTGCCGTGAAAGACAAGGACCAGCACGATGGTCACGGCAACTCTGGCGCGCGCGGCGACGACCGGCACGATGACCGCCGGGATGACAAGAAGGATGACCGGCACGACGATCACAAGGACAAGCACGATCAGAAACATGCCAATTCCAAACCCGGCAAGGGCGCGGGCCACAACCCGCATGTCGGCGAAGATGCCCGCAACTGGAAGACGGTGCCGGCCGACAAGATGCGCCGCCTGCCGGCCGCCCCGCATGGGCAGAGCTACCGCGTTCTGAACGACCATGTGGTGCGCGTCGACAACGACACGCTTCAGGTGATCGCGCTGGTCGGCCTTCTCAGTGCGCTGAACTGATCATTCCGCGGCCATGCGACCTTGCTTCAACATCGGAGCAAGGTAGCGGCCCGTGTGGCTCGCTTCGATGCGGGCCACATCCTCGGGGGTCCCCTCGGCGACGATGCGGCCACCGCCGTCGCCCCCTTCGGGACCGATGTCGATGATCCAGTCGGCGGTCTTCACCACATCGAGGTTGTGTTCGATCACGACGACGGTGTTGCCCTGCTCCACCAACTCGTGCAGCACCTCCAGCAGCTTCTTCACATCCTCGAAATGCAGGCCGGTCGTCGGCTCGTCGAGGATATAGAGCGTGCGCCCCGTGGCCCGGCGGCTCAGCTCTTTCGAAAGCTTCACGCGCTGCGCCTCGCCGCCCGACAGGGTCGTCGCCTGCTGACCGACCTTAATATAGCCTAGACCGACGCGCACCAGCGCATCCATCTTCTCCCGGATGCTCGGCACCGCTTGGAAGAAGCCCTGCGCATCTTCGACCGTCATATCAAGAACGTCGGCGATGCTCTTGTCCTTGAAGCGGATTTCCAAAGTTTCCCGGTTGTACCGAGCGCCTTTGCATGTCTCGCAGGTGACATAGACATCCGGCAGGAAATGCATCTCGATCTTTATGACGCCGTCGCCCTGACACGCCTCGCAGCGGCCGCCTTTCACGTTGAAGCTGAACCGACCGGGGCCGTAGCCGCGCGCCTTGGATTCCGGCAGCCCCGCGAACCAATCGCGGATCGGGGTGAAGGCCCCGGTATAGGTCGCAGGGTTCGACCGGGGCGTGCGCCCGATCGGGCGCTGGTCGATGTCGATGACCTTGTCGAGATGCTCGAACCCCTTGATCGTCTCGCAGGGGGCGGGCGTCTCGTGGGCGCCGTTCAGCTTCAGGGCGGCGGTCTTGAACAGCGTCTCGATCGTCAGCGTGGATTTGCCCCCGCCCGACACGCCGGTGACGCAGACGAATTTACCCAGCGGAAACTCCGCCGTGACATCATGCAGGTTGTTGCCGCTCGCCTTCACCACGGTCAGCGCCTTGCCATTGCCCTTGCGCCGTTCGGCGGGGATGGGAATGGCGCGGGTGCCGTTCAGGTACTGACCCGTCACGCTGTCGGGGTTCTTCGCGATCTCGGCCGGGGTGCCATGGGCCACGACTTGGCCCCCATGCACACCCGCGCCCGGACCGATATCAAAGACATAATCGGCCTCGCGGATCGCGTCTTCGTCATGCTCCACCACGAGGACCGAGTTGCCTTGATCCCGCAGGTTCTTCAGCGTCGTCAGCAGCCGGTCGTTGTCGCGCTGATGCAGGCCGATCGACGGCTCGTCCAGCACATAGAGCACGCCCGTCAGGCCCGACCCGATCTGCGAGGCCAGCCGGATGCGCTGGCTCTCCCCGCCCGACAAGGTGCCGGCGGCGCGGCTCATGGAGAGGTAATCGAGGCCGACATTCACGAGGAAGCCCAGACGCTCGCGGATCTCCTTCAGGATGGCGCGGGCGATCTCGTTCTTCTGGGCGCTCAGCGAGGCGGGAACGCTGTCCATCCACGCATGGGCATCCTTGATCGACATCTCCACCACCTGACCGACATGCAGGCCGGCGATCTTCACCGCCAGCGCCTCGGGCTTCAGGCGGTAGCCGCCGCAGGTGCCGCAGGGCCGCTGGTTCTGATAGCGTTCCAACTCCTCCCGGCTCCACGCGCTGTCCGTTTCGCGGTAGCGGCGTTCGAGGTTCGGCAGCAGGCCTTCGAAGGTGCGCGCGACCTGATAGACGCGGCCCGCCTCGTCGTAGCGGAAGGTGATCTCCTCCTTGCCGGAGCCGTTCAGGAACACGTCCTGCACCTTCTTCGGCAGGTCTTTCCATTTCGTCTTCCGGTCGAATTCGTAATGGGCGGACAGCGCCTCGATCGTCTGGGTGACGTAGGGGGATTTCGATTTCGCCCACGGCGCGATGGCCCCCGCCGCGACCGACAGGTTCTGATCCGGCACGACGAGGCGCGGGTCGAAGAACATCTCCACCCCAAGGCCGTCGCAGGCCGGGCAGGCCCCGAAGGGCGCGTTGAAGGAGAAGAGGCGCGGCTCGATCTCGGGGATGGTGAAGCCAGACACCGGGCAGGCGAACTTCTCGGAGAAGGTCGTCCGCTCCGGCTCGTCCGTGGCGGTTTCGAAGATGGCGATGCCATCGGCAAGGTTCAGCGCCGTGCGGAAACTGTCGGCAAGGCGCGTCGCGATATCGCCGCGCACCACGATCCGGTCCACCACCACGTCGATATTGTGGCGGAATTTCTTGTCGAGCGTCGGCGGCTCGTCCAGTTCATAGAAGGCGCCGTTCACCTTCACGCGCTGGAAGCCCTGCTTGCGCAGATCGAGGAATTCCTTGCGATACTCGCCCTTGCGGTCACGCACGATGGGGGCGAGCAGATAGCCGCGGGTGCCTTCGGGCAGGCCCATGACGATATCCACCATGTCCTGCACCTGCTGCGCGGTGATCGGCAGCCCCGTCGCCGGAGAGAAGGGCGTTCCCGCCCGGGCATAGAGCAGGCGGAGATAGTCGTAGATCTCCGTCACCGTGCCGACCGTGGAGCGGGGGTTCTTCGACGTCGTCTTCTGCTCGATCGAGATGGCGGGCGAGAGGCCGGAGATGTGATCCACATCCGGCTTGCCCATCATGTCGAGGAACTGCCGAGCGTAGGCGCTCAGGCTCTCGACATAGCGCCGCTGCCCTTCGGCATAGATCGTGTCGAAGGCGAGGGAGGATTTCCCCGAGCCCGACAGCCCCGTGATGACCACGAACTTATCGCGCGGGATGTCCACATCCACGCCCTTGAGGTTGTGCTCACGCGCGCCGCGCACCTCTATGAACTTCTGTTCCATGCCATTCCCCGGATCGGTCGGCCTGTAGATAGGCAGTGTCGGCGCGCCTGCCAAGGCGCAAAGGTGAACGATTGGTGAACGTCAGTCGCCGAAGACCGTCACCTGCGGCAGCGCCGTCAGCGACAGGCCAAGCGCGCGGTAGGCCGCGAGCGACAGCTGCGCCGATCCCGCCCCCGGCAGCAGGTCCACCGCGACGGATTGCCCGTCCGCCGTTTCCACCCGGCCGCGCCCGGCCTGATCCACCAGCGAGGAGCGGAGCCAGAAGCCCGGCTCGGCCGCGTTGCCGAGGCTGACGATCACCTGACCCAGCCGTTCCGCACCGGCATCGACCGGGGCGCTGACGGCGCGCTGACGCTCGGCCTCGCTCGTCAGATCGTAGCTCTCGGCGGTACGCGCCGCGCCCGCCCCGAACGTGGCCGTCGGGGCCGCCGTCGCAGGTTCGGCCGCCGGTGTGCGGCGGAAGGTGTCGGAGAGCTGGGCGCAGCCAGCAAGGGCGATGACGGGGAGGATCAGGATCACACGCATGCAGCGGAGAGTAGGGCCGCGCAATAAGCTGTCAATCGGGCTTGAGCGCCCCCCGCCCCCGCCCTACCTTTCGCCCATGCAAACGCCCCTTATCGATCCGTATCAGAGAGCCATCACCTACCTGCGTATCTCCGTCACGGATCGATGCGATTTCCGGTGCCTCTACTGCATGGCCGAGCAGATGACCTTCCTGCCCAAGGCCGAACTCCTGACCCTCGAAGAGATGGAGCGCCTGTGCACCGGCTTCATCGAACTGGGGGTGCGCAAGCTGCGCGTCACGGGCGGGGAGCCGTTGGTGCGGCGCAACATCATGGACCTCTTCCGCGGTCTGTCGCGCCATCTCGCCTCCGGCGCGCTGGAGGAGTTGACGCTGACGACCAACGGATCGCAGCTGGCGAAATATGCCGAGGATCTGGCGGCCTGCGGCGTGCGGCGGATCAACGTCTCGCTCGACACGCTGGATGATGCGAAATTCGCCCATATCACGCGGTGGGGGCGTCTGGCGCAGGTGATGGAGGGGATCTCGGCGGCGAAGGCGGCCGGGCTGCGGGTGAAGATCAACACCGTCGCGCTGAAGGGATTCAACGAGGACGAGCTGTTCCCCCTGCTCGACTGGTGCCGGGCCGAGGGGCACGATCTGACCTTCATCGAGGTCATGCCCATGGGCGACACGGGCGATCGCCTCGATCAGTACTGGTCGCTGCGCGATCTGCGCCGCACCTTGGGCGAGCGGTTCAGCCTGATCCCGCTGGCCGAGCGTACGGGCGGCCCGGCGCGTTATGTGCAGATCGCCGAGACGGGGCAGAAGATCGGATTCATCACGCCCATGACCCACAACTTCTGCGAAAGCTGCAACCGCGTGCGGCTGACCTGCACGGGGGAGCTGTACATGTGCCTCGGGCAGGAGGATCGCGCCGATCTGCGCGCAATTCTGCGTGATGGGGGGGATCTGGAGGCGGCGATCCGCGATGCGATCGGCCGCAAGCCGAAGGGCCACGATTTCGACTATTCCCGGCAGCAAGTGGCGGGACAGATGCCCCGCCATATGAGCCATACCGGGGGCTGACGGCCCGCCTCGATGGCGGGCCGCCGAAGGGCGTCAGGCGATCAGCGCCTTCACCTCGAACGCCTTCAGCACGCGGCGCGCCGTGTCGCCATAGCTGTCGGGCAGCGCGCGCAGATCGGGGAACAGGGCGAACAGCTCTTCGCGAGCCTCCTCCCCCATGCCCGAGATGCCATAGCTGGCCGGATGGAAGCTTTCCGTCGGAACGCCGTTGGCCATGACCACCTCGTGCTGGTCAAACAGCATGTGCACATAGGTCACGGCGCCGCCTTCCTCGACCGTCACGCAGGCATCGTCCACCAGATGCTTCGCCGCAACCAGTACCTCGCGGCTGCCGAACAGCAGTTCCGCGCGATAGCCTTCGATCAGCATCCGGTGCTGAGGCGAGACGACGAGATCCGCCGTCAGCTCCGGCATCATCGCCTTGCGGATGCGGATCGGCGCGAACCGGCCCTCGGCCTTGACGGTGGTTTGGCCGATCCAGCGGATGGGCTGCAGACCGTTGTCGCGGGTCATCACCATATCGCCGATCTTCAGCGTCTCCACCGGACGGGCGCCGCCCAACGTCTGGATCATCGCGCCCGGCGTGAAGCAGAGGATGCTCTCGACGTTCTCGAAGTTGATCGTCCGGTTGCCCACGGTGACGAAGCCGGAATAGCTGCCATCCGCATTGGTCGTAACGTTGTCGAGGTTGATGGCACGCTTGCCGCCCTCGATGCCCTGAAGGATCAGGCGGTCGCGTTCGCTCGTCGCCGGATCGTCATCATCCGCCCCGCCGAAGAAGTTGATCGTGACCGGATCGGTCGTGTCGGTGCTGACATTGACGAGCAGATCGTCATTGCCCGCGCCGGTCGTGACCGACCAGTTCGACGAGGAGGCGTTCCGCAGATCGACGACATCGCTTCCGCCACCCGTGACGATGTTCTCGATCGCCGTGAAGGTGCCGTTGGCGTTGCTGGTCGTGAACTGGCCCGTACCGGCGCTCGCCATCGTCACGTTGACACTGGCGGGCGTGGACGTGCCCGTCGTCAGACGGCTCAGATCCAGCGTGTCGCCCGTGGCCGTGTTGGCACCGCCATCGATGGCCTCGCCGGTGAAACCATCCTCGATGACGAAGGTATCGTCGCCGTCACCGCCATAGAGCGCGTCGTTGCCCGAACCGCTGTAGAGGGTGTCGTTCCCGGCACCGCCGAACAGCTGGTCGTCGCCAGCGCCGCCATAGAGCGCGTCGTTGCCCTCGCCGCCGAGCAGCGTGTCGTTGCCGTCGCCGCCGATCAGCGTGTCGTTGCCCGTCCCGCCGTCGAGGCTGTCATTGCCAGCCCCGCCGTCGAGGCTGTCATCGCCCGCACCGCCGAAGAGCGTGTCCGTGCCGTCGCCACCGAAGAGCGTGTCGTTGCCATCGCCACCGTCGAGGCTGTCATTGCCCGCCCCGCCCGTCAGGCTGTCATTGCCCGCGCCGCCGAACACCGTGTCGTCGCCCGAACCGCCCAGAACCGTATCGTTCCCGGCATTGGTCGAGACATAGACGCCCACCGTGCTCGCCGAGGCGTTCACCGTATCGGCGCCCGAGCCCGTGGAGACGCGCTCGATCTGGCTGAAGGTGCCCGCAAGGCTGTCGGCTTGGCTCGTCTGGCGGAACGTGCCCGCCTCGGTGCCGGTCCAGCGCACGTCCATCGCCTGCGTCACGGCAGACCCGTCGATCAGGTCGAGATCGCCGTTGCCGGTATCCTCGCCGCCGATGATCGTGTCCTTGCCGAACGTGTTCTGCAGCACGAACGTGTCGGTGCCGGTCCCGCCATCCATGGAATCGTCGCCGATGCCGCCATAGAGCGCGTCGTTGCCCTCGCCGCCCAGCAGCGTGTCGTTGCCGTCGCCGCCGATCAGCGTGTCGTTGCCGTCGCCGCCGTCGAGGCTGTCATTGCCCGCACCACCGCCGAGGCTGTCATCGCCCGCGCCGCCGAACACCGTGTCGTTGCCCGAACCGCCCAGAACCGTATCGTTCCCGGCATTGGTCGAGACATAGACGCCCACCGTGCTCGCCGAGGCGTTCACCGTATCCGCGCCCGAACCGGTGGAGACACGCTCGATCTGGCTGAAGGTGCCCGCGAGGCTGTCGACCTGACCCGTCGTGCGGATCGTGCCCGCCTCGGTGCCGGTCCAGCGCACGTCCATCGCCTGCGTCACGGCCGAGCCGTCGATCAGGTCGAGATCGCCGTTGCCGGTATCCTCGCCGCCGATGATCGTGTCCTTGCCGAACGTGTTCTGCAGCACGAACGTGTCGGTGCCGGTCCCCCCGTCCATGGCATCGTCGCCGGTTCCGCCTTCGAGGCGGTCGTTGCCTTCGCCGCCCAGCAGCGTGTCGTTGCCGTCGCCGCCGATCAGCGTGTCGTTACCCGCCCCGCCATCGAGGCTGTCATTGCCTGCGCCGCCGTCGAGGCTGTCATCGCCCGCACCGCCGAAGAGCGTGTCCGTACCGTCGCCACCGAAGAGCGTGTCGTTGCCGTCGCCGCCGTCGAGGCTGTCGTTGCCCGCCCCGCCCGTCAGGCTGTCATTGCCCGCGCCGCCGAACACCGTGTCGTCGCCCGAACCGCCCAGAACCGTATCGTTGCCGGCATTGGTCGAGACATAGACGCCCACTGTGCTCGCCGAGGCGTTCACCGTATCCGCGCCCGAGCCCGTGGAGACACGCTCGATCTGGCTGAAGGTGCCTGCAAGGCTGTCGGCTTGGCTCGTCTGGCGGAACGTGCCCGCCTCGGTGCCGGTCCAACGCACGTCCATCGCCTGCGTCACGGCCGAGCCGTCGATCAGGTCGAGATCGCCGTTGCCGGTATCCTCGCCGCCGATGATCGTGTCCTTACCGAAGGTGTTCTGCAGCACGAACGTGTCGGTGCCGGTCCCGCCATCCATGGAATCGTCGCCGGTGCCGCCTTCGAGACGGTCGTTGCCCTCGCCGCCCAGCAGCGTGTCGTTGCCGTCGCCGCCGATCAGCGTGTCGTTGCCGTCGCCGCCGTCGAGGCTGTCATTGCCCGCACCACCGCCGAGGCTGTCATCGCCCGCGCCGCCGAACACCGTGTCGTCGCCCGAACCGCCCAGAACCGTGTCGTTCCCGGCATTGGTCGAGACATAGACGCCCACCGTGCTCGCCGAGGCGTTCACCGTATCGGCGCCCGAGCCCGTGGAGACGCGCTCGATCTGGCTGAAGGTGCCCGCAAGGCTGTCGACCTGACCCGTCGTCCGGATCGTCCCCGCCTCGGTGCCGGTCCAGCGCACGTCCATCGCCTGCGTCACGGCCGAGCCGTCGATCAGGTCGAGATCGGCGTTGCCGGTATCCTCGCCGCCGATGATCGTGTCCTTGCCGAACGTGTTCTGCAGCACGAACGTGTCGGTGCCGGTGCCGCCATCCATGGAATCGTCGCCGGTGCCGCCATAGAGCGCGTCGTTGCCCTCGCCGCCCAACAGCGTGTCGTTGCCGTCGCCGCCGATCAGCGTGTCGTTGCCCGCCCCGCCGTCGAGGCTGTCATTGCCCGCACCACCGTCGAGGCTGTCATCGCCCGCGCCGCCGAAGAGCTTGTCCGTGCCGTCGCCACCGAAGAGCGTGTCGTTGCCGTCGCCGCCGTCGAGGCTGTCATTGCCCGCCCCGCCCGTCAGGCTGTCATTGCCCGCGCCGCCGAACACCGTGTCGTCGCCCGAACCGCCCAGAACCGTATCGTTCCCGGCATTGGTCGAGACATAGACGCCCACCGTGCTCGCCGAGGCGTTCACCGTATCGGCGCCCGAGCCCGTGGAGACACGCTCGATCTGGCTGAAGGTGCCCGCGAGGCTGTCGACCTGACCCGTCGTGCGGATCGTGCCCGCCTCGGTGCCGGTCCAGCGCACGTCCATCGCCTGCGTCACGGCCGAGCCGTCGATCAGGTCGAGATCGCCGTTGCCGGTATCCTCGCCGCCGATGATCGTGTCCTTGCCGAACGTGTTCTGCAGCACGAACGTGTCGGTGCCGGTGCCGCCATCCATGGAATCGTCGCCGGTGCCGCCCGCAATACTGTCATTGCCAGCCCCGCCAAAGACGGTGTCGTTGCCCGAGCCACCGAGGAAGGTGTCGTTGCCGCCGTTCATCGTCACATAGACGCCCTGCGTGCTCGCCGAGGCGTTCACGGTGTCGTCGCCCGATCCCGTCGTGAGACGCTCGATCTGGCTAAAGGTGCCTGCGAGGCTGTCGGCCTGACCCGTCGTGCGGATCGTCCCCGTCTCGGTGCCCGTCCACCGCACGTCCATGTTCTGCGTTACGGCCGAGCCGTCGATCAGGTCGAGATCGCCGTTGCCGGTATCCTCGCCGCCGATGATCGTGTCCCTGCCGAAGGTGTCCTGCAGAACGAACGTGTCGTTGCCGGTGCCGCCATCCATGGAATCGTTGCCGGTGCCGCCTTCGAGGCGGTCGTTGCCCGTGCCACCGAACAGCTGATCATCGCCTGCATCGCCGACCAGCGTGTCGTTGCCGGCATTGCCGAGGATCGTATCGTTGCCGTCGCCGCCCACCAGCGAATCGTCGCCTGCGGTCGCCGCCACGGTCGTATAGGTGACATTGGAGATCCAGACCGCATGCTGCGCCGTCGGGGTGGAGGATGCGTTCAGATACTCGATTTCGATCCGAGCGACCGGGGTCGAGGTGCTGCCGGTGGCAATGGTGACGCGAACCGCTCCATCCACGCTATCCGGCGTCGTGCTCGTTGCATCTGCCGTGCCGGTGGCCGTCGCGGCGGACGTCCCGCTGCCGGAGATGGTCACACCCGAGCCGACACGCGTCATCGTCACGTTCAGCGCGTTGCCATCGGCGTCATAGGCGCGGACGACCACGCGGTCGGTGAAACCGGTCGTCTGATCCAGATCGTTGATCGTGAACGAAACGTTCTGCACGCCCGACTGATAGGAGTCGCTGTTGGAGGCGAAGTTGATCGCCATGTAGTCGGACGTGTTGCTGTCACCCGACTGGTAGAGCCGCGCGGCCGAGACCTCTCCCGTCGAGCTGTCGCCCGCCATCGCCGTGGTCGTTTTCAGGAAGTTCGACACACCGCCGACGTTGCCGCCGTTTCCGGTGTTCGTGTATTCGAGCGTCACGTCGATGGGGCCGTTGCTAGGCGTCTGCGTCGCGGCCGTCGACAGGCTGTCGGGATCGGTGGAGCCGGTGGACGCGGTGAACCCCTGCCAGTCGACCGTGCCGCTGGTGGTGGAGGCACCAGTGTCGAAACCATCGCCTACGATCGAATCGTTGCCCGCGCCGCCATAGATCGTGTCCGAAAGGCCGCCGCCATACAGCGTGTCGTTGCCCGCACCGCCGAAGATGGTGTCGCGGCCGTCACCGCCATAGATCAGGTCCGCGCCGGTGTTGGTGTCGCCCGAACCGGTATCACCGGCCGCCAGCGTGTCGCCGCCATAAAGGGCATCGGCCCCGCCGCCACCATAGATGGTGTCGTTGGCCGCACCGCCCGCGATGACATCGGCGCCCGCGCGGCCATAGAGAAGATCCGTGCCGTTATCGCCAAAGACGGTGTCGTTGCCGAACCCGCCATAGACCGTATCCGCCCCGGCGCCGCCATAGACGACGTCATTGCCCGCCCGCGCCGACAGGAAGTCCGCCCCATTGCCGCCATAGATCGTGTCCGCATCGCGCGAACCCCAGATCGTATCGGCCGAGCTGGAGCCTTCCACGACTTCGAAACCGAAGACGTTGTCCGTTCCCGAACCGCCCGAGACGCTGGCCGTGCCGAGGTTGACGCGCACGCCGCTCGTGCTGTTGACGAAGCTCAGCGTGTCGGTGCCCGCGCCGCCGAACAGCGAGTCGTCGCCAAGCCCGGCATAGATGTAATCGTTGCCCGTGCCGCCATAGAGCGTGTCGTTGCCGGCGCCGCCCTCGATCGTGTCGTTGCCATCCCAGCCGAAGACGTAATCGTTGCCGCCGCCCGCATCCAAGGAATCGTTGCCGGTGGTATTGTTGATCCCGGACTGGCCCTGCGCCGGCAGTGCGCCGCCATAGAGGGCGTTGGCGCTGTCGTCGCCGGTGATCGTATCGCCGCCGGTCGTGCCGTAAGAGCTTGCGATGTTATGGTCGGTCGTGCCGTCACCGCCGACATCGAACGACGTTACCTGATAGTTGCTACCCGACGGGGTCGCGGTGCCATCGGGCACGAAATAGATCTGCCCGTTCTGATCGCTGTAGAACGACCCGGTGATCCCGCCCGAGGTGCCGGACGTGCCCGTGCTGATCCGGCCCGTGCCGATATACACGCCCTCGCTGAAGGTGGAGGACGAGCCGGAGACGGCATCGAAGTACCCGAACCGTTCGGAGCTGTAGGAGGCGCTACGGGGGGTAACGAGGTACCCGGTACGGGTGGTTCCGACAGCCATGACTCACTCCTACATGCAACGCGCGACGATTTTGGTGTCCAAATCGCGCGGCGAATAAAGGCGGTCAACAAGCCGTTTGAAATGGCCGTCGATTTTATTTCCGTTGCTTAATGCAGATCAATCATGATCCCGGCGAAGTTGTATGACATGGTCGAAAAACCTTCCCTAAGATACTGTAATTGCGTATTTAACCTTAGGTTTATATTTTGTTAACTATATGCAACTCAGGGTTGTGATGCATCCTTGCCACGGCATGTTGCATCGGCAAAACCGGGTTTCGCGCAAGGCGGACGGGCGCCTTCGACTCGGCGTGGTCCGGGCGCCCCCAGGCGCGGGGGATGTCAGTCGCGATAGATCATCTTGCGCGACATCCCGCCGTCCAGCGTCAGCACCTCACCCGTCGTGAAACCGGCTTCGGCAAGGTAGATCACGGCCCCCGCCACATCCTCCGGGCGGCCGACACGGCCCGCGGGATGCTGGGCGTGATCCTCCGGGCGCAAACCCTCGGGATCGGCGATCCAGCCGGGGGCGACCGCGTTCACGCGGATCGCCGGGCCAAGGCTGACAGCAAGCGCATGGGTCAGCGCGACGAGCCCGCCCTTGGCGGCGGCATAGGCCTCGGTCCGGGGTTCGGACATGAACGCGCGGGTGGAGGCGACGTTGACGATCGCCCCGCCGCCCGCCATCAGCGGCACTGCCGCCCGCGTCATTAGAAACGCGCCGGTCAGATGGCTGTCGAGGATGCGCCGCCACCGATCCAGCGGCAGATCCTGCACCGGGCCATTCTCCGGGTCCGCGATGCCCGCATTGTTCACCAGAAGATCGAGCCGGTCCCAGCCGAGGCCCTCGAAGGCGCGGGCGATCGAGCCTTCGTCGGCGACATCGCAGCCGATGCACCCTTCCCCGCCCCGAATGTCGAAGGCCGCAACCTCCCACCCTGCGGCCCGAAGGGCGCGGCAGAGGCCGGTGCCGATCAGTCCGGCACCCCCGGTGACGATGGCGCGTTTCGTGGTGCCTTGCATCCGCTACTCCCCCTGCGGCGCGGGACGTGCCCGGTCCACATGGCCCAGATCACGCTCCGGCCATGCGGTATCGCGGATGCGCTGCTTCAGCGCGCGGCTGTCGGGGAAGCCCCCGTCCCGAACCCGGTCCCAGATCAGCGTGCCGTCCAGCGTGATCTGAAAGATGCCGCCCGTGCCCGGCACCAGCGTCACCGAGGCCAGATCCTGCCCGAAGGTCTGAAGCAGTTCCTGCGCGAGCCATGCGGTCCGCAGCATCCAGTTGCATTGCGTGCAGTAGGTGAAGGAGATCGCAGGCCCGCTCATGCCAGCCCCCGGCCCTGCAGCAGCGCCTCCACCCCCGGCATGCGGCCACGGAAGGCGACATAGAGGGATTCCGCATCCGCCGACCCACCGGCCGAGAGGATATGCTCCTCCAGCTTGCGGGCGGTTTCGGGATCGAAGGCATCGCCCGTTTCCAAGAAGGCGGCGAAGGCATCGGCATCCATCACCTCGGACCACATGTAGCTGTAATAGCCCGAGGAATAGCCGTCGCCGGAAAAGACATGGCTGAAATGCGGCGTCGCGTGGCGCATCCGGATCGCGCGCGGCATCCCCAGATCGGCAAGGATCTCCGCCTGCCGCGCCATCGGATCGGCCGGGGCGGCGCCGCTGTGAAACTCCAGATCCACCAGCGCCGAGGAGACGTATTCCACCGTCGCGAAGGCCTGATCGTAGGTGCCGGCGGCCAGAAGCCGGTCCATCAGGTCCTGCGGCATCGGCGCGCCGGTGCGGACATGGCGGGCATGGGTGGCCAGCACCTCCGGCACCTCCAGCCAGTGTTCATAGAGCTGGCTCGGCAGTTCTACGAAATCGCGCGCGACCGAGGTACCCGAGATGAAGGCATAGGAAACGTTCGACAGCATCTGGTGCAGCGCATGGCCGAATTCGTGGAACAGCGTGCGCGCATCGTCATAGGACAGCAGCGCCGGATCACCCTTGGCGAAGTTGCACACGTTCATCACGATCGGCGCCTGCGCCCCGCCCAGCCGCCGCTGCACCCGCATCGCGGTGCACCACGCCCCCGACCGCTTGGAGCCTCGGGCGAAGTAATCCCCGACGAAGACCGCGAGATGCTGGCCGTTCCGCGTCACCTCCCACGCGCGGGCGTCCGGGTGATAGAGCGGCACGTCGAGCGGGCGGAACTCCAGCCCGAACAGGCGATGCGCCACGTCGAACGCCGCCCGGATCATCGCATCGAGCGAGAAGAACGGCTTGATCGCCGCCTCGTCGAGGTCATGCTCGGCCTTGCGGCGGCGCTCGGAATAATAGCGCCAGTCCCAAGGTTCGAGATCGCCGCCGATCCCATCCTCGTGCAGCATCCGCGTCAGCACCTCGGCATCCTCGGCGGCCTTGCGGCGGGCCGGTGCCCAGACCTGCATCAGCAGATCGCGCACCGTTTCGGGGGTGCGGGCCATCTCCGGCTCCAGCTTGTAGGCGGCGAAGCTGTCATAGCCTAGAAGGCGGGCGCGTTCCTCGCGCAGGGTCAGGATCTCGGCGGCGATGGCGCGGTTGTCGGCGGCATTGCCGTTCGCGCCGCGCGCCGTCCACGCCTCGTAGGCGATGCGGCGCAAGTCGCGATTGTCCGAGAATTGCAAGAACGGCACGATCAGCGAGCGGTTCAGCGTGACGACATGCCCCTCGCGTCCGCGCTCCTGCGCGGCGGCGCGGGCAGCCTCCACCACGAAATCGGGAAGGCCGGACAGATCGTCGAGGTCGTGATACCAGTCCCGCTCCTCGGACAGGAGGTTCTGGCTGAACTGCGTGCCCAGCACGGCAAGCCGCGCCTTCACCTCGGTCAGCCGGGCGGCGTCCGGGCCCGCCAGCCGCGCCCCCGCCCGCACGAACATGCGGTGATAGAGGTCGAGAACGCGCGTCTCCTCCTCCGTCAGGCCCAACTGATCGCGGGCCTGCCAGAGCACGTCGATCCGCGCAAAGAGCGTCCGGTTGTTGATGATCTCGGAGGAAAAAGCCGACATCTTCGGCGCAAGGTCGCGCTGCAGCGCCTCGCGCGCGTCGGTGCTGTCGGCGCCCGACAGGGGATAGAAGACGCCCGCCACCCGGTTCAGCGCCTCTTCGGCCAATTCCAGTGCCTCGATGGTGTTGGCAAAGCTGGGCGGCGACGGATCATCCGCGATGCGGGTGATGTTGGCCCGCGCCTCGGCCAAGGCGGCGTCGAAGGCGGGGGCGAAATCGGCGTCGCGGATGGCGTCGAAGGGCGGCAGACCGAAGGGCGCGGTCCATTCGGACAGAAGCGGGTTCATGGGCATCTCCTTTGCCCATGAAGCTAGTCAGGAGCGACGGGGATCGCCAGCCCCCCGCGTCACACGATTGACATGCCCCATCTTGCGACCGGGGCGCGCCTCGGCCTTGCCATAGAGATGCAGGGCCGCGTTCCGCTCGGCCGCGATGTCGGGCACGCGCAGAACATCGTCGCCGATCAGGTTCTCCATCACGACATCGGAATGACGGCCCCCATCGCCCAGCGGCCAGCCTGCGACGGCGCGGATATGCTGCTCGAACTGATCGACGGCGCAGCCGTTCTGCGTCCAATGGCCGGAATTGTGCACACGGGGCGCGATCTCGTTCACGATGAGGCCGTCCGCCGTCACGAACAACTCCACCCCCATCACCCCGACATAATCGAGGGTGTTGAGGATCTTCGCCGCCATCAGCACTGCATCCGACCGCTGACCGGGCGTCAGGCGGGCCGGAATGGTGGTGGTGTGCAGGATGCCGTCGCGGTGCACATTCTCCCCCGGATCATAGGCGGAAACGCTGCCATCGAGGCCGCGCGCCGCGATGACCGAGACCTCGTGGCTGAAGGACACGAACCCTTCGAGGACCGCCGGCGCGCCGCGCATCGCTGCCAGCGCACTGTCGGCATCGGCATCGGCCATGATCCGCGCCTGCCCCTTGCCGTCATAGCCGAGGCGGGTGGTCTTCAGGATCGCGGGGGCGCCGATCCGCGCCAGCCCTTCGGCCAGATCCGCCGCATCGTTCACCGCGTGATAGGGCGCGACCCGAAGGCCGAGGCCCGACAGGAAATCCTTTTCCGCGATGCGGTCCTGACTGGTGGCCAGCGCCCGGCGGTTCGGCCGGATCGGACGCTCCGCTTCCAGAACGTCGAGGGCGGCGGTCGGGATATTCTCGAACTCGTAGGTGATGACATCGACGGCGGCGGCAAAGGCCCGCAGCGCCGCGTGATCGTCATAGCCCGCCGTCGTCACCGCATGGGCGACATCGGCCGCGGGCGGGTTCGCCGACGGCTCGAAGATATGGGTGCGAAAACCAAGGCGGCTGGCGGCCACGGCCAGCATGCGCCCCAGTTGCCCGCCGCCGAGGATGCCAATGGTTGCGCCGGTGTCCAAGCTCATTCCTGCGGCTCCTCGGGGATGGAGGCGGACAGCGCCTCGCGCCATGCATCGAGCCGCGCGGCAAGGGTCTCGTCGCCGATGGCGAGGATGCCCGCCGCCATCAGCCCGGCATTGGCCGCGCCCGCCGAACCGATCGCCATGGTCGCGACCGGAAAGCCCTTCGGCATCTGCAGAATGGAATAGAGGCTATCGACCCCCGACAGCGCCTTCGTCTGCACCGGAACGCCGATCACCGGCACCCGCGTCTTGGAGGCCATCATCCCCGGAAGGTGCGCCGCGCCCCCGGCCCCGGCGATGATCACCTTCAGCCGGCCCGCCGCCTCGCGGCCATAGGTCCAGAGCCGGTCGGGCGTGCGATGCGCCGAAACGATGCGCGTCTCGTAGGAAATCCCAAGCTCATCGAGGATCAGCGCGGCTTCGCGCATCGTCGGCCAGTCCGACTGGCTTCCCATGATGATTCCGACATCGACGCCCATGCTGACCCCCTTGTTTTTCAGGCGCGCATCATACAGCGCGGCCAGACGCCCGCAATGCCATCAGGCGATGATGTCGGGGATAAGCTGATCCTCGATCCGCACGATCTCATCCTTGAGAGAGAGTTTGCGCTTTTTCAGACGGCGCAGTTGCAGCGGATCGGGCAGCGGCTGTTGTTCCAGCGCAAGGATCGCATCGTCGAGATCACGATGCTCGCGCCGCAGAACCTCCACCCGGATACGCAGCATTTCTTCCAGGTTGACGTCGCTCGGCACGTTCATGACAGATTCGCGGCTGTGATCTTCGTGTCACCTTAACCGATCCTGCGCCGCACGGGGGAAATTTCTGCGCCCGGACCCAAGGCTTGCAAGGTATCCCCCATCGCCCCATATTCGAAAGACGGGCGCCGCAAGGGCCTGCGCGATTTGTCGCTTCACGCAAGGACAAGCGAATGACGAAATTAAGCTTCGGGGCACATCCCCATCTTCTGGGATTCGAGCAGCTGGAACGGCTGGTGGAGCGGACGGCGAAATCCGCAGAGGGCTATCCCCCCTTCAACATCGAAGCTGTGGCCGACAACGCCTATCGCATCACGCTCGCCGTGGCGGGCTTTCGGGAAAGCGATCTGTCCATCACGGTGGAGGATCGCCAGCTGGTGATCCGCGGTCGGCAGGACGAAGACCCGAACGCCCGGGTGTTCCTGCATCGGGGCATCGCGGGCCGCGCCTTCCAGCGCAGCTTCGTACTGGCGGATGGCGTGGAAGTCGCCGGCGCCGATCTTGAGCATGGACTGCTGCATGTGGATCTGCGGCGCACCGTGCCCGACACCATCGTGCAGACCATTCCGATCCGCACGCAACGCCCATGACAGGAGGAACCGAGATGCAGACGACAGAGCAAGACGCCGAGCGGCTGGTCTATGTCCGCCCCGTCGCCGTGGCCGATCTGCCCGAGGATGTGCAGGAACAAGCCGAGGGTCTGGACACCCTCTACGCCCTGCACAACGCCGAGGGTGAGCAGCTTGCGCTGGTGCGCAACCGGCACATGGCGTTCCAGCTTGCGCTTCAGAACGACCTTGCGCCGGTGAACGTGCACTAGAACACGCGCGCCTCCCATGCGGCGACGCAGGGGCGCGCCGTGGGGCCGTAGGCTTGCGGCCCTGCCAGAAGCTCGGGGAAGATGCCCGTGATCTCGTTCCATTGGTCCTGATCGAGCACCGATGCCCCCCAATCCCCGGGGTGGTAGCTTTCGGTCCATGCGCCGTCGGAACGGACGATCTCATGCGCGTCGAACATCAGATGGACATAGGTGACCGTCTCGCACGGTTCGGCGCGGATGGTGATGTCGTTCGCAAGATGCTTGGCCGCGACCAGTACTTCCGCCGCGCCCACCGTCATTTCGGCGCGCCAGCCTTCGACCAGAATGCGGTGCTGCGGTGAAACGCGCATCGGCCGGTCGTTCCCCGCCGCGCCCGGCGCGAACAGGATCGGCGCCAGCGTCCCCTGACCGGACACCGCCCGCGCCCCGGCCCAGCGCACCGGCTGCGGCCCATGATCGAGCGTCTGGACGAGATCGCCCGCCACCAAATCCTCCACCCGGCGCTCCCCCTCGGGCGTCAGGATCATCGTTCCGGCCGCAAAGCAGGGCATCTGCCCCTGCCGGGCCGCGGTTTCGAGACCGTAATTCTCCACCCCGTCCCACTGACCGAGTTGGATGTCGGAGAAGGAATTGATGTTCGCGCCCTTGGGGATGTAGGCGTCGCGGGGCCGGATCAGATAGGTGCCGTCGGTGAAGACGAAGACATCCACCGGCATCTTCACCAACTGGCCGTTGATGCGCACGGTGCTGTTCTCATAGCGCATCATGTCGTAGATCGTCTTGGACTTGCCGTCGATGATCACGCGGTCCTTGCCCGCGCCCGATCCGTCATCGGTGTCGCTGTCGCGGATCAGACCGTCATTGTCGTCATCGTGCCAAGTGACGGTCTTCATCGCCTTCGACACGTCCAGCTTCGTGCCGTTCCCGGCCTTCTTGAACGTGTCGTCGGCATTGTCCGACACGACGCCGTTTCTGGTCTGGTAGTATTTCTCTTCCGCGAATTTGGGCCAGGTCTTGCTGACGTACCAGCCCCAGGTCGACGTATCCGACATCACCATTCTCCTTGTCACACGGAGATGCTGATGTCGGGGCACTGTGCCACGGGCTCGGCGCGGTCACGCCTTTCCCGTGGCTTTCACATAGAATGCCGAAAGTTAAAAATGTGCGGAATCGATGCCAGCCAGCCAGCGTTCGGCATCCAACGCCGCCATGCAGCCCATTCCGGCGCTGGTGATCGCCTGACGATAGACATGGTCCGTCAGATCGCCCGCCGCAAAGACACCCGGCACCGAGGTGCGGGTGCCCCCGGCCTCCACCTTCACATAGCCGTCGGAATGCAGTTCCAGTTGATCCTTCACCAGTTCCGAGGCCGGGGAATGGCCGATCGCGACGAAGAAGCCGTCGCAGGGGATCACGCGCTCGCTGCCGTCGCGGACATCGCGCACCCGCGCGCCCGTCACGCCAAGGGGGCCTTCGGTGCCGACGACCTCCTCCACGACGCTGTGCCATGCCAGTTCCACCTTGGGATGGTTGAACAGGCGGTCCTGAAGGATCTTTTCGGCCCGCAGGGTGTCGCGGCGGTGGATCAGCGTGACCTTGCTGGCGAAGTTCGTCAGGAACAGCGCCTCTTCGACGGCGGTGTTGCCGCCGCCCACCACCACGACCTCCTTGCCGCGATAGAAGAAGCCGTCGCAGGTCGCGCAAGCCGAAACGCCGAAGCCCTTGAACTTCTCCTCGCTCGGCAGACCGAGCCAGCGGGCCTGCGCGCCAGTGGCGAGGATCAGAGCGTCGGCGGTGAAGGTCGTGCCGCTATCGGCCTTGGCCACGAAGGGCCGCACCGACAGATCGAGGTCGGTGATGTAATCCGTCACGATGTCCGCCCCCATGGCGCGGGCATGTTCCTCCATGCGGACCATCAGGTCGGGGCCCTGCACATGCGTGTCGCCGGGCCAGTTCTCCACCTCGGTGGTGATGGTCAGCTGCCCGCCGGGCTGCAGCCCCTGCACGAGGACCGGTTCCAGCATGGCGCGCGCCGAATAGACGGCCGCCGTGTAGCCGGCAGGACCGGAGCCGATGATCAGAACCTTGCTGTGCCGCGTTTCGGCCATGGGAGCGCCCTTTCGATGATGCCGAGCCGATATAGGCGACGCAGGAAGACGCGAAAACCCCCGCTGGATGCGCGACACAATATTGCGCATGGACTGCGGCGCTTGTAATGTCCGGCCATCACGAACGGAGACTTACATGGCCGGATCGAAGCTCGATCCCATTGACCGGCAGATCCTGGCAGAACTTCAGGCGGACGGTCGAATCACCAATGTCGAACTTGCCCGGCGCGTGGGCATATCCGCCCCGCCCTGCCTGCGCCGCGTCCGCGCGCTGGAGGAGGCCGGATACATCCAAGGCTATCACGCCCGCATCGACCCGCGTCAGATGGGGTTCGAGGTGCAGGTGTTTGCGATGGTCCGCCTGAACAGTCAGGCCGAGCGCGATCTGTCCGCCTTCGAGGAACATTGCCGCTCGTTGCCGCTGGTGCGCGAATGCCACATGCTGAACGGCGAGATCGACTTCATCCTGAAATGCGTCGCGCCGGATCTGAGCACGTTTCAGACCTTCCTGACGCAGCACCTCACCTCGGCGGCGAATGTCGCCAGCGTGAAGACCAGCCTCGTGATCCGGGGGGCCAAGGACGAACCCGGCGTCCCCTTCAACGTGCTGGAGGCGCGGATCAAAGCCGGATCGACGCGATAAGGCGGCCGTAATCGGCCTCTCCGGCATGGGTGGCACGGCGGAAGGAATAGAACCGCTCCGCATCCGAATAGGTGCAGTGGCCGGTCCATTCGGCCTCTGCCCCCGCCGCGCGCAGACGCGACAGACCAAAGCCCGGCAGATCGAACAGCAGCCGGTCCCCCTGCCCCTGCGCGAAGAAGCGGGCATGGGCATCGTCCTCGGCCATGAAGGTGGCCAGAAGCTCCGGCCCCACCTCATAGGCGCGTTGGCTGATGCAGGGGCCGATCACCGCGCGGATGTCGCTCGCCCCCAGATCGCGCATCGCCTCCACCGTCGCTTCGAGGATGCCGGCGATGGCGCCCTTCCATCCGGCATGGGCGGCGCCGATCACCCCCGCGGCCGGATCGGCCAGCAGCACCGGCTGGCAATCGGCCGTCAGGATCGACAGCACGGTGCCGGGGTGGTTGGTCACCATGGCATCGGCGGCGGGGCTTCCTTCGAACGGGGCCGTGACCACATCGGCGGAATGGACCTGTTGCAGGGTGCGGATGGCATCCGGGGCCACGTCCATCGCCTCGGCGACGCGGGCGCGGTTGATCGCCACGACCTCCGGCATGTCCGTGCTGCCGAACCCGCAATTCAGCCCGGCGAACACGCCCGAGGATGCGCCCCCCTTGCGGGTGAAGAAGCTATGGCGCAGCGGATGCAGCGCGCGGGAGGTGATGATGTCGAGCGTCATGCGAATCCCGGTGGTGGTGGTGCTTGCGGCGCCGTGATGGCCAGCGCCTTGAACAGTTCGCCCATCTGCCCCGGTTCGGTCAACCGCTGCATCGCGGTGACGTGGCGATCATCGCCGCCCGCCGACAACCGCTCGGCCCGCGCCGCGATGCCGAGCGCGGTCAGAAGCTGCCCCTGCGTGGTATAGGACGGCCGCAGCCGCGCCAGCGCCGCGAAATCGACATGCGCCGTCAGATCCGCCTGCCCCGGCGCGGCAAAGGGATCGACATAGGCATGATCGGCCATCGCCTGAAACGTATCGCCGCGCGATTGCCAGCCGCCGTAATCGACGATCAGCGCCATGCCCCCCACCGCCACGCGGGCGGCGATCGCATCCATGATCGGCGCGGCTTGGGGGCAGATCTCTACCACATCGCCGTCCGCGGTGTCGGCAAGGCGCGCCTCGAGGGCAGGCAGCGCGATCGGGGCGGAAAGGCCGGGGCGCAGGTCGGGGCCGACCACACGTTCCCGCCATGCCGCGCCGTCGCGCACGAATTGGCGGATCGGCAGGGCATCGAAGAACTCGTTCGCCACCAGCCAAAGCGGGCCGTCCGGCATATCGTGCACGCTGCCGACATGCCGCGCCTCTGGAACGCGCTGCGCTTGGATCGCGCGCAAGCGGGGGCTCGCCTCCACCAGAACGACATCGGCGCTGGCGTGAAAGCCGGGAACCTTCCGGGTTGCGCGCAGGATGTCGGCCATCAGCGTGCCGCGCCCCGGGCCAAGCTCGGCCAAGGTGAAGGGCCCGCCCCCCGACATCAGCCAGTGCTGCGCAAGGCAGAGGCCCAACAGCTCACCGAACATCTGGCTGATCTCGGGGGCGGTGATGAAATCGCCCGCCGTGCCAAAGGGCTCGCGCGTGGTGTAATAGCCGTGGACGGGATGCAGCAGGCATTCGGCCATGTAGTCGGCAAGGCTGATCGGCCCCGTCTGCGCGATGCGCCGCGCGAGGATGTCGCCCAGCGGCGTCACGCCCGCCGGGCCCGCAGGATCAGCCACAGGCCGATGGCGATCATCGGCAGCGACAGCGCCTGCCCCTGCGTCAGCCCATAGCCGCCGATCTGCCATGCAAGGCCAAGGGGATTGCCGGGCGAGACGAATTGCGCATCCGGCTGGCGGACGAATTCCACCAGAAAGCGCGCGATGCCGTAGCCCGCGACGAAGGTGCCGCAGATCGCCCCCGGCCATTTCAGCCAGCCGCGCCGCAGGATCAGCACCCAGATCAGCGCAAAGAGCAGGATGCCCTCCAGCGCCGCCTCGTAAAGCTGCGAGGGATGGCGCGCGCAGATCCCCTCCACCCCCGGACAGAACTGCGCGGCATCGCCGGGGAAGGCGACGCCCCAAGGCAGATCGGTGGGACGGCCCCAGAGTTCGGCATTGATGAAATTGGCGATGCGCCCGAAGAACAGCCCCGGCGGCACCGCCAGCGCCATTAGATCGGCCGCGGCCAGCCGGCCGATCCCCTCCCGCGCACAGAAGATCCATGTGGCGACGATCACGCCAAGGAAGCCGCCGTGGAACGACATCCCCCCCTGCCAGACCTGAAGGATCTGCCCGGGATTGGCGGCGTAATAGCCCGGCTCGTAGAAGAGCACGAACCCCATGCGCCCGCCCAGCACGACGCCGAAGATGACCCATGTGAGCAGACGCTCCACCTGCTCGGCGGTCATGGGGGGTGTGGCAGCGGGCCAGAGGCCGGTGCAGGCGATCGCGCGCCGCACGATCCACCAGCCCAGCAGCAAGCCCGTGATATAGGCCAGCGCATACCAGCGCAGCGAGAAGGCGAAGCTGCCAAGATGCAGCGTGAAAATCTCGGGTGAGATATCCGGGAAGGGAATGTAGCTCATGGCGCCTCAGCTGCTTTGCGCGCTTTGTCCGGCGCGGCGGCAGGGTTGTCAACCGCGCCCCGCGCCGCCATATCATGGGGCAAGTGAACAGGAGATGCCATGACCGCGCGTTCCAAGATTTTCGACGATATGTCGCAGCTGATGACCAATGCGATGGGCGTCGCCCAAGGTGCCCGCACCGAGGCGGAGACCGCCTTTCGCGGCATGGTCGATCGCTGGCTGGCCGACCGCGACCTCGTGACCCGCGAGGAGTTCGAGGCCGTCCGCCTGATGGCCGTGAAGGCCCGCGAGCAGAACGAGGCGCTGACCGCGCGCATCGCCGCGCTGGAGGCAAAGCACGCGGAATGATCCGCGTTGCCGTCCGGGCTTTGATCCTCGATCCGCAGGGCCGCCTGCTGATCGTGAACGCATGGCCCGGCGGCGTGTCGGATCTGTGGACCGCCCCCGGGGGCGGCGCCGATCCGCATATGTCGCTTCCCGGCAACCTCATCCGCGAGGTGCATGAGGAAACCGGCCTGACGATCGAGGTCGGTGCCCCTGCCATGGTGAACGAATTCCACGATCCCCATGGCTCTTTCCATCAGGTCGATGTCTATTTCCGATGCCGGGTGACTGCGGGGGAGCTGTCCGAGGACTGGCGCGACCCCGAGGGCGTGGTGGTGCATCGCCGCTGGGTCTCGCGCGAGGAGCTTGCCAGCCTGCGCGTCAAGCCGGACAGCCTTGCCCGCGCCGCGTGGGATGGCGGCATGATCTATGATCCGTTGGAGCCGATCATCCGCTGAAGGCCCCAGACCGCCGCCGCGCCGCAAAGGGCCGGCAGGACGAACCCCGACCCCACCCCCAAGACCAGCACCAGCGGGGCCAATGCCGGGCCGCGCAGCATCTGGTGCCACGCCGCCCCGCCAAGCGCCAATGCCGCACCGGCGGCAAGCGCGATGACGAGCACCTCCCCGTGCAGGGGTGGATGGGCTGCCAGAAGCAGGATTGCCGCCGGGGCCGCCAGAACCAGATGGCTCGCATGCCGGTCGAGCGTGTCGCCGCGCCGCGCCAGAACCGCCTGAACGCCGAAGCCTGCCCCGGCCAGCACCCCCATCGGTGCCCCGGACCAAAGCGCAATCGCCGCGCAACCGCCCGCCCATACCCATGCGCCGCAAATGACCGGATCGCGCAGCGCGACGCGCGCGGCCAGCGCCGTGAGCGCCGCACCCATGCAAAAGCCCGTCGCCACCGCGCCCATCCCGGCCTCGGCCCATGCGAGCCCCGCGATCCAGACGATGCATCCTGCCGCCCCGCCGAAGCTGCACCCATCCAGCCGCAGCCGGGGCGGACGCTCCGTCCGCTTGCGGCGCACCAAAAGCACGAGCCACATGCCAAAGGCACCGGAGGCCAGCACCGTCCCGGCCAGAACCCCCGGCTCCGCCACCCCGCGCCCCTGCAGGATCAGCGCCAGACAGGCCGCGATGCCAAGAAGAGCGGGGATCAGGAGCGCAGGCCCGTCTCGTAGAGAAGGCCCTTACGCTTCGCCTCGTAGTAATAGCCTTTGGAGTACCACTCCACCGCCTTGTCCTGATTGCCGTTCGACACCATCCATGCACCGCGCAGATATTTCATCGCGTATTTCAGATTGGTGTCGGCATCCAGAAGCTGCGTCGGCTCCCCCTTGAAGCCCATGATGCGGGCGGTCTGCGGGGCGATCTGCATCAGACCGAAATAGCTGCCGTTGCGGGCGGTGGGGTTGTAGGTGCTTTCGCGGCGCACGACGCGGTGCGCAAGGCTGCGGGGCACGCCATAGAGATCGGCATAACGATCCACCATCCGGGCGACCTCCACCCGGCCCGCCGGGATCTGCAAGTCGGCCGACGCGCTCCGCGATACGGTCCCTCCCCCGCCACAGGCCGACAGGCCAAGGATCAGCGTCAGGGCAAGGGCGGCACGCAGCATATGTCTGTCCCGGGAATGTTGGCGTTGCGAAGGACGCTACCGGCTTGGCCCGCAGCCCGGCAAGCGCCGGATACCGCTGTCAACCCGCATGGGCGGATTCTTGCGCAAAGAAAAAGGGGCGCCCCGAAGGACGCCCCCCTGTTTCCAAACGGAAACGGCAGCTTACATCATGCCGCCCATGCCGCCCATGTCGGGCATACCGCCGCCAGCGGCCGCTTTCGGCTCGGGCTTCTCGGCGATCATCGCTTCGGTGGTGATCAGCAGCGAGGCCACCGACGCCGCGTCTTCCAGCGCGGTGCGGACGACTTTCGCCGGGTCGATCACGCCGAAGGCGAACATGTCGCCATACTCTTCGGTCTGAGCGTTGAAGCCGAACTTCAGATCGCCCGACTCGCGGATCTTGCCCGCGACGACCGAACCGTCCACGCCCGCGTTCTGAGCGATCTGACGCAGCGGCGCTTCCAGCGCGCGGCGCACGATGGCGATACCCGCGTTCTGGTCGGAGTTCGCACCCTCGACGCCTTCCAGAGCCTTGCCGCCTTGGATCAGAGCGACACCGCCACCGACGACGACACCTTCTTGCACAGCCGCGCGCGTTGCGTTCAGGGCGTCATCGACGCGGTCCTTACGCTCTTTTACTTCGACTTCGGTCATGCCGCCGACGCGGATGACGGCAACGCCGCCAGCCAGCTTGGCAACACGCTCTTGCAGCTTCTCGCGGTCGTAGTCCGAGGTGGTTTCCTCGATCTGCGTGCGGATCTGAGCCACGCGAGCGGCGATCTCGGCTTTGTCGCCAGCACCGTCGACGACGGTCGTCGCGTCTTTGGTGATGGTGACTTTCTTGGCTTTGCCGAGCATGTCGATGGTGACATTCTCAAGCTTCATGCCGAGGTCTTCGGAGATGACCTGACCGCCGGTCAAGATCGCGATGTCCTGCAGCATGGCCTTACGACGATCGCCGAAGCCCGGAGCCTTCACGGCTGCGATCTTCAGACCGCCGCGCAGCTTGTTGACGACCAGCGTGGCCAGAGCCTCGCCTTCGACGTCCTCGGCGATGATGATCAGCGGCTTTTGCGACTGGATCACAGATTCCAGCAGCGGAACCATCGGTTGCAGCGAGGAGAGTTTCTTCTCGTGCAGCAGGATCAGCGCGTCGTCCAGTTCCGCGACCATCTTGTCGGGGTTCGTGACGAAGTAGGGCGACAGGTAGCCGCGGTCGAACTGCATGCCTTCGACGACTTCGGTCTCGGTCTCGAGGCCTTTGTTCTCTTCGACGGTGATGACACCCTCGTTGCCGACCTTCTGCATCGCGTCCGCGATCTGCTGACCGATCTCACGCTCGCCGTTGGCGGAGATGGTGCCGACTTGGGCGACTTCGGCGGAATCGTTCACCGGGCGGGCGGCCGCACGGATCGCCGCAACCACTTTGGACGTCGCGAGGTCGATGCCGCGCTTGAGGTCCATCGGGTTCATGCCGGCGGCAACGGCCTTCAGGCCGTCCTTGATGATGGCTTGCGCCAGCACCGTCGCGGTCGTGGTGCCGTCACCGGCTTCGTCGTTGGTGCGGGAAGCGACTTCCTTCACCATCTGGGCGCCCATGTTCTCGAACTTGTCGGACAGTTCGATTTCCTTGGCGACCGAAACACCGTCCTTCGTGATGCGCGGGGCACCGAAGGATTTCTCGATCACGACGTTGCGGCCTTTGGGGCCCAGCGTCACCTTCACGGCGTCTGCGAGGATGTTCACGCCGCGCAGCATGCGGTCGCGGGCATCGGTATCGAATTTGACGTCCTTGGCCATTCTCTAGCTCCTGTCAGTCTGTATTGCGTTAGAGGAAGCGACGGGTCCGGATCAGGACATGATCCCGAGGATGTCGCTTTCCTTCATGATCAGCAGCTCTTTGCCGTCGATGGTCACTTCGGTGCCGGACCACTTGCCGAACAGGATGCGATCGCCTTCCTTGACGGAGGGTGCGATCAGCTCGCCCGAATCCTTGCGCGCACCTTCGCCCACGGCGATGATCTCGCCCTCGGACGGCTTTTCTTTGGCGCTGTCGGGGATGATCAGGCCGCCCTTGGTCTTTTCTTCGCCTTCGATGCGGCGGACCAGAACACGGTCGTGCAACGGTTTGAATGCCATCTGGGAACTCCCTTGGGATCCACGGTTGAATGTTTTTAGCACTCACCTCATGGGAGTGCTAACGGCAGCAGAGTTATGCAGGCCGGGCCGAGGTGTCAACGCCCCGCAAGACGAAATTTTTGTGGCGGGGGGAACGAGATGCGTGCAAGCCTGCGCGCCATGAAAGCCATGCTTGCCGGACTGTTCCTCTGCTTTGCCACGGCGGCCAACGCCATGTGCGAAGGGCGCAACCTGATCGACGCCTTGGGGGCCGATGCGCGGGCAGAGCTCGATGCCGCGACGGCCCGCGTGCCCTATGCCCAAGGCAATCTTTGGCGGGCGACGCGCGGGAACAGCACGGTCTGGCTGGTCGGGACCTATCACCTTGGCGATCCGCGCACCGAGGCGGCCTTGCAGCGGATCGCGCCGCTTCTGTCCCGCGCCACGCGCCTTCTGGTGGAGGCCGGCCCCGAGGAGGAAGCCCGCCTCGCCGCGCATCTGCGCACCCATCCCGAGGCGATCATGACCCCGGCCGATGCCCCAGCCCTTGCCGACAGCCTCCCCCCGGACGAAGGCGACGCCCTGACCCGTGCGCTGGCCGCGCGGGGCGTCACCGGCGATGCGGCGGCGCGGATGCGGCCGTGGTACGCCGCGATGCTGCTGGGGATTGCGCCTTGCGCGATGGGGCCGGACGCCGCCGAGGGGCTGGACCATCGCCTGATCGACATGGCCAAGGCGCAGGACATCCCCATCACGGCGCTGGAGCCTTATGACACCCTGCTGACCCTCTTCGCCGATCAATCGCAGGCCGAGCAATTGGACATGATCCGCCTTGCCCTGCCCGATGAACCGGCCTCCGCCGATCAAGCTGTCACGCTGGCGGATGCCTATTTCGCGGCCGATTCCCGGCGTATGTGGGAGTATCTGCGCCTCTTCGGCACCGATCCGCGCCCGCAAACCGAAACGGACCGCGATTATGCGCAGATGGAGGAGCGGCTTTTGTCGCAGCGCAACCGCGCTTGGGTGCCGGTCCTCGAAACGCACAGCGCCGAAGGTGCGGTTCTCGCAGCCTTCGGCGCCTTGCATCTATCTGGGGATCACGGTGTGCTGGCCCTGATGCACCGGGCCGGCTTCACCCTGACCCGCCTTGATTAGGCGGCGTTCGGAACCGCAGCCGGGTTGATGCCCAGCACGGCGAGGTCGCCCACTTCGGGATTGCGACGCGCTTCGAACGCGAAGGCGACGCGGGCGGCGGCGGCGAACATGTGGCAAGCGGCTTCGATACGCGACAGCAGGTTCAGCGGGGAAGCGGCGGCGAGCGTGGCGGCAGCGGTGTTCATGAGATCATCCTGTTCTGCATCATGTGGCGTTGGATCATAGATGCGCCCACCACCCCCTCGGGACAACGCCAGATGCGACAGTCCCGCCATGCATCCTGCGCATACGCCATTCCGCCGATGCACGGCAAACAGGCAGATCTGCGCGACGTGACATCCGCGCGGGGCCGCCCTATACCATGCTCAACGCCAATCCGAGGGAAGCACATCATGATCAAGGTCTTCGGCCACACATCCCCCGACACCGACTCCGCGGCCTCCGCGATCGTCTGGGCCTGGTACCTGTCGGAGATTCAGGGAACACCCGCGCGGCCGTTCCTTCTGGGCACCCCCAACACCGAGGCCGCCTTCGTGCTGAAGCATTGGGGCGTCGAGCAGCCGCAGATGCTGGATCTGGCCGCAGGCGACGAGGTCGTGATCGTCGACACCAACAACCCCGCCGAACTGCCCGCCAACATCGCCGATGCCTCGATCACCGCGATCATCGACCACCACCTGCTGATCGGCGGGCTGCACACCAAGACGCCGATCGACATCACGATCCGCCCGCTCGCCTGCACGGCCACGATCATGTACGATCTGATGGGCAGCGCCGTCGAAAAGGCGCCGAACCAGATCAAGGGCCTGATGCTGTCCTGCATCCTGTCCGACACGCTGGAATTCCGCAGCCCGACCACCACCCCGCATGACCGCGCCGTGGCCGAGGATCTGGCCCGCCACCTGCGCGTGGACATCAGCGCCTTCGCGGCCGAGATGTTCGCGGCGAAATCCGACGTGTCCGCCTATTCCGAAGCCGCGCTGCTGACGATGGATTCCAAGGCCTACGAGGTCGGCGGCAAGGAGCTTCGCATCTCCGTCTTGGAAACCACCTCCCCCGCGCAGATCTTGTCCCGCAAGGACGCGCTGATCGCCGCCATGCCCGGCGTCGCGGCCGACAAGGGCGCCGATCAGGTCCTGCTGTTCATCGTGGACATCCTGAACGAGGAAGCGACGCTGATCATCCCGAACGATCTGGTCCGCACCATCGCGGAAAAGAGCTTCGGCGTCACGGCCAAGGGCGACACCGTCGTGCTGCCCGGCGTGATGAGCCGCAAGAAACAGATCATCCCGGTTCTGGCCGTCTGATGGCCCGCGTCATCGACAGCTTGGCCGAGCTTGGCCAGTACCGCGCGCTCTTTTGCGACATCTGGGGCTGCCTGCATGACGGGCTGGCCCCCTTCCCCGACGCGGTTGCGGCGCTTCAGGCGTTCCGCAAGCGCGGGGGCGTGGTGATCCTCGTCTCCAACTCTCCGCGCCCCGGTGCGGGTGTTGCGGCGCAGCTCGATATGCTGGGCGTGCCGCGCGATGCGTGGGATGATATCGCAACCTCGGGCGATGCGGCGCAATATGCGATGCTGACCGGGGCGGTGGGCACCAAGGTGTTCCATATCGGCGCCCCCAAGGACGAGACGTTCTTTGCCGAACTCTCGTCCGATCTGCGCACCGTCGCCGAGGAACGCCCGCCCATCGCGCGCGTCCCGCTGGAGGAGGCCGAGGGCATCGTCTGCACCGGCCTCTTCGACGAGACGGTGGAAACGCCCGCCGACTATGCCGAGATTCTGGATCAGGTAAAGGCGCGCGGGCTGCGCCTTTTGTGCGCCAATCCCGACATCGAGGTCGATATCGGCACGACGCGCGTCTTTTGCGCCGGGGCCATCGCGCAGGCCTATGACCGGATGGGCGGCGACAGCCTCTATCTCGGCAAGCCGCACCCGCCGATCTACGATCTGGCGCGCCGCCGTCTTGCCGCCATCGCGGATGTCGCCCCCGCCGAGACGCTGTGCGTCGGCGACGGCATCCTGACGGATGTGCAGGGCGGCGTGAACGAGGGGCTCGATTCGCTCTTCATCACCTCGGGCCTTGCGGCGGGCCATTTCGGCGACGACACCGCCAATCCCGACGCGACGCTGCTGGAACGCTGGCTGATCGAGCAGACGCTTGATCCGACCTATGCGATCGGCCATCTGCGCTGAAGGGGACGGCGGCGATATGACGATGACGATCCACAGGGATTGGCGGAACATTCCGGCCGGGGCGCGCGGCGCTTCGGTCGCGATGGGCAACTTCGACGGCCTGCATCTTGGCCATCAGGCGGTGCTGGATCTGGCCCGCACCGCCGCGCCCCTCGGGATCGTGACGTTCGAACCGCATCCGCGCGAGGTCTTCGCCCCTGACCTTGCCCCGTTCCGGCTGATGAACGCCGAGGCGCGGGCCAACCGCATCGCCAAGCTGGGGGTCGATCACCTCTATGAACTGCCCTTCGGGCCGGAACTGGCGGGGCTGACGCCCGAAGCCTTTGCCCGCGAAGTGCTGGCCGAAGGGCTGGGCGTGACGCATGTCGTCATAGGGCGCGATTTCCGGTTCGGCGCGGGCCGGGCGGGCGATGCCGTGACGCTGGCCGCATTGGGCCGCGATTGCGGGTTCGATGTGACCATCGCCGAACTCGTGGGCCTTGCGGGGCGGCAAATCTCCTCCACCGCGATCCGTACCGCGCTGTCCGAAGGCGATCCGCGTGCGGCGGCGGCCATGCTCGGCCATTGGCACCGGATCGAGGGGGAGGTGCTGCACGGCGACAAACGGGGCCGCGTTCTGGGCTATCCCACGGCGAACATGGCGCTGCGGGGGCTGCACCTGCCGCGCTTTGGCGTCTATGCCGTGCTGGTGGATGTGCTGACGGGGCCGCAGGCCGGGCGCTATCGCGGGGCCGCCAGCCTTGGGGTGCGCCCGATGTTCGACGGCGATGTCCCGAACCTCGAGACGTTCCTGTTCGATTTCTCCGGCGATCTCTATGGGCAGCATCTGTCGGTCGCATTCGTGGACTATCTGCGCCCCGAACAACGCTTCGACGGTCTGCCGGCGCTGATCGCGCAGATGGATGCCGATTGCGACCGGGCGCGCGGCCTGCTCGCGGCCCTTTGACAACCGTCGCCGCAACCCCCATCTGGGACCGATGATGCGCGAAAGATTCTGGGACACTGTGAAGCTGAAGGACATGACGCCCCAGGAATGGGAAGCGTTGTGCGACGGCTGCGGCAAATGCTGCCTGAACAAGATCGAGTTCGAGGATACGAACGAGATCGCCTTCACCCGTGTGGCCTGCAAGCTGCTGGACGGGGAAAGCTGTTTCTGCAGCAAATACGAGACGCGCCGCAATTACGTTCCCGATTGCGTGCAGCTGACCCCGGCGAAACTGCCCGAGGTCGCCTATTGGCTGCCCCGCACCTGCGCCTATCGCCGCCTGCACGAAGGCAAGCCCCTGCCCGATTGGCACCACCTGCTGACCGGCGACCGCGAGGCGATTCACCGGGCCAAAGCCTCCGTCAGGGGCTGGACCGTTCCCGAATATCAGGTATCCGAGGAGGACTGGGAAGATTACCTGATCGAGGAGACCCCCTGATGTTCTTCGCCTCCGACAACGCCTCGGCTGTCCCGCCGCAGGTGATTGACGCCCTCGCCCGTGCCAATGACGGCTACGAGATGCCCTATGGCAACGATACGGTCATGACGGGCGTGCGCGCCCGCCTGCGCGAGGTGTTCGAGGCGCCGGAGGCGGCGGTCTATCTCGTCTCCACGGGCACGGCGGCGAATGTGCTGTCGCTGGCCTGCCTCTGCCCGCCTTGGGGCGCGGTCCTGTGCCACGACACGGCGCATGTGCAGGTCGATGAATGCAACGCCCCCGAGGCGTTCATGAATGGCGGCAAGCTGCTGACGGTGCCGGGCGATGGCGGACGGATCGACCCGGAGGCGCTGAAAGAGGCGCTCGCGCGTCTGCTGCCGGCGGCCGTGCACAATGCCCAGCCCGCCGCCCTGACCCTGACCAACACGACCGAGATGGGCACCGTCTATTCCCCCGATCAGGTTGCGCAGCTGGCAGGCCTTGCGAAGGGTGCGGGCCTGTCGGTTCATATGGACGGCGCGCGTTTCGCCAATGCCCTCGTCTCCAGCGGGGCCACACCGGCCGAGATGACGTGGAAGGCCGGGGTGGATGTGCTGTCCTTCGGCGGCACCAAGAACGGGCTGATGGGCGTCGAGGCGGTGATCCTCTTCGATCCCGCCAAGGCGCAGGAGTTCGAGTTCCGCCGAAAGCGGGGCGCGCAGCTCTTTTCCAAGCATCGGTATCTTTCGGCACAGATGCAGGCCTATCTGGCGGATGATCTGTGGCTGGACCTTGCCAAGCGCGCCAACCGTGCCGCCGCGCGGCTTGCGGATGGCATCGCCGCCCTGCCCGGCGGGCGCCTGATGCATCCGGTGGAAGCGAACATGCTCTTCGCCGAATTCCCCGCCGAGGGCCATGCCCGCGCAACGGCCGCCGGGGCCACCTATTACAACCTCGCGGAACTGGCGGGCGGGTCGGAACTCGGGGCGCGGCTGGTCACATCGTGGTCCACCAGCGACGCCGAGGTTGACGCTTTCCTGTCACACCTGCGGGGATAAGGCGTTCACGACACGGGCATTGGGTGCTATGCGGTGCGGAAGATTCCGCTGCCAAGGATAGTCCCATGCCCGCCCTCACCGAGCCGAAGCTGATTTCCGGCAATGCCAACCTGACGCTTGCCAAATCGATCGCCCGCCGCATGGCGGTGCATCGCGGCATGGCCGTGAGCCTTGTCGATGCCCGCGTCGAACGGTTCAACGATCAGGAGATCTTCGTGGAGGTCTACGAGAATGTCCGGGGTGAGGACATGTTCGTGATCCAGCCGACCTCGAACCCGGCCAACGACAACCTGATGGAACTGCTGATCATCACGGATGCGCTGCGCCGCTCTTCGGCCGATCGCATCACGGCGGTGATCCCCTATTTCGGCTATGCCCGCCAAGACCGCCGCGCCAAGGCCCGCACACCCATCTCGGCCAAGCTGGTGGCGAACCTTCTGGTGGAGGCGGGGGTGGATCGCATCCTGACGCTCGATCTGCATGCCGCGCAGATTCAGGGCTTCTTCGACATCCCGGTGGACAACCTCTATTCCGCGCCGATCTTCGCGCTGGATATCGAGCATCACTTCAAGAACCAGATGGATGACGTGATGATCATCTCGCCGGATGTGGGCGGCGTCGCCCGCGCGCGCGAGATCGCCAAGCGCATCAACGCCCCGCTCGCCATCGTGGACAAGCGCCGCGAAAAGGCCGGTGAGATCGCGGAGATGAAGGTCATCGGCGATGTGTCCGGCAAGACCTGCATCATCGTGGACGACATCTGCGACACGGCCGGGACGCTCTGCAAGGCCGCCGAGGTGCTGGTGGAGAATGGCG
Source organism: Falsirhodobacter algicola (assembly GCF_018279165.1). Lineage (GTDB taxonomy): Bacteria > Pseudomonadota > Alphaproteobacteria > Rhodobacterales > Rhodobacteraceae > Falsirhodobacter > Falsirhodobacter algicola. The sequence continues at coordinate 1,109,927 of NZ_CP047289.1, forward strand.
CGACCGAAGTCCACGCCTATATCACCCACGGCGTCCTGTCCGGCCCCGCGGTGGAGCGTGTGTCGAAATCGGTCATGAAGACGCTCGTCATCACCGATTCCATCGAGCCGACGGATGCGGTGCGCGCCTGCGACAACATCCGCATCGTGCCGACCGCCCCGATGTTCGCCCAAGCGATTCTGAACACATGGAACGGGACCAGCGTCTCCTCCCTCTTCGAGACGGACACGTTGGTGCCGATCTACGAGGGCCTCTATTCGCGCTGATCTCAGCCGTCGACGTCCCAGTCGTCTTCCGACATCACCGGGCCGATTGCCATCCAGTCGGCCCGGACGCGCGCGACCCGCGTGTCGGACCAGGTTCGAAACACCAGATCGAAGCCCCAGCGGCTGATGTTTTCGGCACAGATGTCGGCCCGCAGCGCCGTTTCTTGCGCCACATCCCACATGGAGATGGAAACGGTCACGGTCGGGTCCGCCGTGAACGCCTCGGGGAAGCTGACGGCCTGCCGCATTTCACGCGGGCCTGTCCCCGTCCACATGGGGCCGTCATTCGAGAAATCGGAGAACAGCACCTGAGAGCCGTTCGTTACGCCGATGGTTGCGGAGTTGAGATATTTCATCTGGTCCTGCTTTTCGTGCGGCGAAGGATACTGACCTGAACGAAAAGGGAAAGGCCCCGCGATGCGGGGCCTTGCAACTTGCTTAACTGGGGCTGGATCAGTAACCGGCCGACGCGCGCAGCGCGATCAGATCGGCGACCTTCTTATCGGCCAGCGCCTTGTCTTCGGGCAGCGCCACTTCGGCAAGGCTGCGGGCCTCGGCCACCAGCTCGTCGAAGATGTTCGCGCTCGTCTCATCGACCGGGATGGCCTGTTCGGCCAGCACCGAGAGCGACGGACCGGACGCTTCGGCAAAGCCACCCGTCACGGCGAAGGTCAGATGACCCTGCGGACCGATGGCCTTGAGGATGCCGGGGCGCAGCGTAGTGATCGTGGGCGCATGGCCCGCCATCACCGTCATGTCACCCTCGGCCCCCGGGATCATCACCTCGGTCGCGGGAACGGAAGCGAGCTTCCGTTCCGGGGTCACGAGGTCGAATTGCAGGGTATCGGCCATGTCGTCCCCTTACGCCGCCGCCTTGGCAAGCTTCTCGGCTTTCGCCTTCACTTCCTCGATGCCGCCGACCATGTAGAAGGCCGCTTCCGGAAGGTGATCGTATTCACCCGCGACCACCGCCTTGAACGAGGCGATCGTGTCTTCCAGCGGAACCTGCTTGCCGTCCGCGCCGGTGAAGATCTTCGCCACGTCGAAAGGCTGCGACAGGAAGCGCTGGATCTTGCGGGCGCGGGCCACCGTCAGCTTGTCCTCTTCCGACAGCTCGTCCATCCCGAGGATGGCGATGATGTCCTGAAGCGACTTGTAGCGCTGAAGGATGCCCTGCACGTCGCGGGCGACCTTGTAGTGCTCTTCGCCGACGATCTGCGGGTCCATCAGACGCGAGGTCGAGTCGAGCGGGTCGACCGCCGGGTAGATCCCCAGCTCCGAGATCGCGCGGCTCAGCGTCGTCGTCGCATCGAGGTGCGCGAAGGACGTGGCCGGTGCCGGGTCGGTCAGGTCGTCGGCCGGAACGTAGATGGCCTGCACCGAGGTGATGGAGCCCTTCTTCGTCGAGGTGATGCGTTCCTGCAGCGCGCCCATGTCGGTCGCCAGCGTCGGCTGGTAACCCACGGCGGACGGGATGCGGCCCAGCAGCGCCGACACTTCCGAACCGGCCTGCGTGAAGCGGAAGATGTTGTCCACGAAGAACAGCACGTCCGAACCCGAGGTGTCGCGGAACTGCTCGGCCAGCGTCAGGCCGGTCAGCGCGATGCGCGCACGCGCGCCCGGAGGCTCGTTCATCTGGCCATAGACCAGCGCCACTTTGGATTCCGCAAGATTGTCCGGCTTGATGACGCCCGATTCGATCATCTCGTGATAGAGGTCGTTCCCCTCACGCGTCCGTTCACCCACGCCGGCGAACACGGAATAGCCCGAGTGCACCTTGGCGATGTTGTTGATCAGTTCCATGATCAGAACCGTCTTGCCCACACCGGCGCCGCCGAAGAGGCCGATCTTGCCGCCCTTGGCATAGGGGGCCAGCAGGTCGATGACCTTGATGCCCGTCACGAGGATCTCGGACGTGGTGGCCTGCTGATCGAAGTCCGGGGCGGGCTGGTGAATCGAGCGGGTTTCCACGGCGGCGACCGGACCGGCTTCGTCGATCGGCTCGCCGATGACGTTCAGGATGCGGCCGAGCGTGGCATCGCCCACCGGGACGGTGATCGGCGCGCCCATGTCGGTGACCGGCGCGCCGCGGACCAGCCCTTCGGTGGAGTCCATGGCGATTGCGCGGACGGTGTTCTCACCCAGATGCTGGGCGGTTTCCAGAACCAGCGTCTTGCCGTTGTTTTCCGTCGTCAGCGCGTTGAGGATCGCGGGCAGGCCGCCCTCGAACTGCACGTCCACGACGGCGCCGATGACTTGCGTCACCTTTCCTTGTGCTGCTTCAGCCATGTCGTTTCTCCGTTCGGGATCAGAGCGCCTCGGCGCCCGAGATGATTTCGATAAGCTCTTTGGTGATCGCGGCCTGACGGGTCCGGTTGTACTCGATCGTCAGGTCGTTGATCATCTCGCCCGCGTTGCGGGTCGCGTTGTCCATCGCGCTCATCCGCGCGCCCTGCTCGGACGCGGCATTTTCCAGAAGTGCCGTGAAGATCTGCGTCGCCACACCGCGCGGCAGCAGATCCGCAAGGATCTCCGCTTCCGACGGCTCGTAGTCGTAATCCGTCCGCTCCTCGCCGGTGGCGGGGAAGACGGCCGGGATCACCTGCTGCGCCGTCGGCACCTGACTGATGACCGACACGAAGCGGGCGTAGAAGATCGTCGCAACGTCGAACTCCTCGCCGTCGAAGCGCGACAGCACCTCGCGCGCGATGTGCTGCGCGTGGGTGTAGTTCAGCTTCTTGGCATCCGACAGGTCCACATGACCGACGAACAGATGGGCGAAATCGCGGCGAAGCTGCTCGCGGCCCTTCTTGCCGACGGTCAGGATCTTCACCGTCTTGCCCTCGGCCAGCAGCGCCGTCAGACGCTGGCGCGCCTTGCGCACGATCGAGGAGTTGAAGCCACCGCAGAGACCGCGCTCCGCCGTCATCACGACCAGAAGGTGCACGGCGTCCCGCCCCGTGCCGGACAGGAGACGCGGCGCGCCATCCGTGCCCTGCACCGAGCCGGCGAGCCCGCCCATCACGGCGTTCATCCGTTCGGCATAGGGGCGCGCAGCCTCCGCCGAGTCCTGCGCACGGCGCAGTTTCGCGGCGGCGACCATCTGCATCGCCTTCGTGATCTTCCGCGTGTTCTTGACGCTTCCGATCCGATTTTTCAGGTCCTTAAGGCTGGGCATGCGTTATCTCCCTGCCCCGCCCTCAGGCGAAGTCTTTGGCGAAAGCGTCCAGGGCTGCGCGGATCTTCTCTTCCAGCTCACCCTTCACCTTGCGGTCATTGTTGGTGATGTCGTCCAGCAGGTCCCGTTTCTGGTTCCGCAGGTACGACAGAAGTTCCGCCTCGAAGCGCGTCACGTCCTTCACCGCGATCTTGTCGGTATAGCCTTTGATGCCCGCGAAGATGACGCAAACGATCTCGGCATTGGTCAGCGGCGCGTATTGCGGCTGCTTCATCAGCTCGGTCAGGCGCGCGCCGCGGTTCAGCAGCTGCTGCGTCGCCGGGTCGAGGTCCGAACCGAACTGCGCAAAGGCCGCCATCTCGCGGTACTGCGCCAGTTCCAGCTTCATGGAGCCGGCGACCGATTTCATCGCATCCGTCTGCGCCGAAGAGCCGACACGCGACACGGACAGACCCGTGTTCACCGCCGGACGGATGCCCTGATAGAACAGTTCCGTTTCGAGGAAGATCTGACCGTCGGTGATCGAGATCACGTTGGTCGGGATGAAGGCCGACACGTCGCCGCCCTGCGTTTCGATGATCGGCAGCGCCGTCAGCGAGCCCGAGCCGAAATCGGCGTTCAGCTTGGCCGAACGCTCCAGCAGGCGGGAGTGGAGGTAGAACACGTCGCCCGGATAGGCTTCGCGGCCCGGCGGACGGCGCAGCAGCAGCGACATCTGACGGTAGGCGACGGCCTGTTTGGACAGGTCATCATAGACGATCAGCGCGTGGCGGCCGTTGTCGCGGAAGTATTCCGCCATCGCCGTCGCGGCATAGGGGGCGAGGTACTGCATCGGCGCCGGGTCCGACGCCGTGGCGGCGATGACCATAGAATAGGCCATGGCACCGGTTTCCTCGAGCTTCTTCACGAGCTGCGCGACGGTCGAACGCTTCTGCCCGATCGCGACATAGACGCAGTAGAGCTTCTTCGATTCGTCCGAACCGGCCGCCTCGTTGTAGGACTTCTGGTTCAGGATCGTGTCGAGCGCGATCGCGGTCTTGCCGGTCTGGCGGTCGCCGATGATCAACTCGCGCTGGCCGCGGCCCACGGGGATCATCGCGTCCACCGATTTGATGCCCGTCGCCATCGGCTCGTGCACGCCCTTGCGCGGGATGATGCCCGGAGCCTTCACGTCGGCCACGCGGCGCTCGGTCGCGGCGATCGGACCTTTGCCGTCCAGCGGGTTGCCCAGCGCGTCAACCACGCGGCCCAGCAGCGCGTCGCCCACCGGAACGTCCACGATGGAGTTCGTGCGCTTGACCGTGTCGCCTTCCTTGATGCCGCTATCGGACCCGAAGATCACGATGCCGACATTGTCGACCTCGAGGTTCAGGGCCATGCCGCGGATGCCGCCGGGGAATTCGACCATCTCGCCGGCCTGGACCTTGTCCAGACCGTGCACGCGGGCAATCCCGTCGCCGACCGACAGCACGCGGCCGATCTCGGCCACTTCGGCATCCTGACCGAAGTTCTTGATCTGCTCCTTGAGGATCGCAGAGATCTCAGCAGCCTGGATTGCCATTATCCAACCTCTTTCATAGCATTCTTGAGAGCCGCGAGCTTCGAACGGACCGAAGTGTCGATCATCGTCGAACCGAGCTTCACGACAAGACCGCCGATCAGCGACTCGTCCACGGCGGTTTTGAGTTTCACGTCCTTGCCGGCCTTCGCCTTCAGCGTCGCCGAAAGCTTCGCGGCCTGATCCGGCGTCAGCGCCTGCGCCGAGGTCACCTCGGCCAGCACTTCACCCCGATCGTCGGCGATCATCGCGCGCAGCGCCGCGATCATGCGCGGCAGGGCGAACAGGCGCCGCTTGGCCGCCATCACCGACAGGCTGTTCACCATAAGCTCCGACAGGCCCATCGCCTGACCGACCGCGCGGATGCCCGCCTGCTGGTCGGCCCGCGAATAGACCGGGGAGGCGATCAGGTCCCGCAGATCGGCGCTGCTGTCCAGCGCCGCGTCCAGCGCGTCCAGATTGGATTCAAGCGTGTTGACGGAGTTGGCATCCTTCGCCAGTTCGAAAACTGCGGTCGCGTAGCGTGTCGCGATGCCAGTGGAAATCGAGGCCGGTTCAGACACTTCAACCCTTTCGATGTTCTGCCCCCGCCAGGGCGCGGCCGTTGCGGGGCTTTCACATGCGCACAATCATCGTGCACACAAGCTGGCAGTCGAATAGCAGAGGCATCCCGGTGCCGCAACTGTGAAGCCGCGGCCGGAGGCGCATTTCCGGCCCCCTCCATACCATCGGCGGCCTAGTTGTGGCAACATGTCGCAGAGCATCTCACCAGTGTCGAGGTGCCGGAAGCTGGGCCGGTGCGGCCACCCCCTCCAGCACGCGCAAGGGCCGGGTGACGGCGGCCTTCAGTCCGGGCTTGCGCGGGGCATAGACCTGTTTGGACACCTCCACCATGACCACGCCGCCGGCCAGCCACGGCGTCATCCGCCGCCCCACCCGCTCCCACATCCCCGACGTGCGCAGCCAGAACCGCTTGTGCGAGGGCGGCGAGAACAGCGCCCGCTGCGCCCGTTCGGGAACGAAGTTGTGACGGCGCAACTGCGCCTCCAGCTGGTTGGTGGAATAGGGACGCCCGAAGCCGAAGGGCGTACGCTCGCTGCGCGCCCAAAGGCCGGACCGGTTCGGCACGATGAACAGCGCCCGCGCGCCCGGCCCCATCACGCGCCAGCACTCCTCCAGCAGGGCGGCCTGCTGGTCCGACGGCTCCAGCCCGTGCAGGACGACCAGCTTGTCGGCCATCCCCGTCTCCAGCGGCCAATTCGTCTCTTCGGCCAGAACGGAGACGTTCTCCATCCCGGCGGGCCATGGCATGACCCCTTGCGGCGCAGGCATCACCCCGATCACGCGGCGCGCATCCTGAAGGTAGGGGCGCAGCAGCGGCACCGCAAAGCCGAAGCCCACGACCGTCTGGCCCTGCGCCTCGGGCCAGATCTCGGTCACGCGGTCGCGGATCGCGCGCTGCGCCACGCGGCCCAGCTGCGTGCGGTAATAGAAGTTCCGCAGATCCAAGACATCGAGATACATTGCGAAGGGACCGTTTTGGTGGCGATGATCGTTGGAACCCTAGTCCTCGACCGAAGGAAAAGCCATGACGATCGACCTTCTGACGATTCCCTGCCTGCGCGACAACTATGCCTTTCTGGCCTTCGACGCCGAACACCGCCGCGCGATCTGCGTCGATGTCCCCGAGGCGAACCCGATCCTTGCGGTGCTGTCGGCGCGGGAATGGGATCTGACGCATATCCTGCTGACACACCATCACGACGACCATGTGGAGGGCGTGGCCAAGCTGCGCGCCGCCACGGGTGCCACCGTGGTGGGCGCGGCCGCTGATACGCACCGCCTGCCCCCGCTCGACATCGCCCTGCGCGAAGGCGACCGGCTGGATGTGCTGGACACCTCGGTCGAGGTGCTGGATGTGCCGGGGCACACGGTCGGCCATATCGCCTTCGTCATGCGGGAGGCGGGGCTGGCCTTCACGGGCGACAGCCTAATGGCGGGCGGCTGCGGGCGGCTGTTCGAAGGCTCTCCCGCGCAGATGTGGCACAGCCTTCAGAAGCTGGCGGCCCTGCCCGCCGACACGCGGATCTGCTCGGGCCACGAATACACCCAGTCGAACCTGCGCTTCGCCGCAACTCTTGAACCGGAAAATCCCGCTCTTATCTCCCGTATCGAAGCGGTGGACGCGGCCCGGAGCGAAGGGCGCCCCACCGTCCCGTCCCGTCTGGACGAAGAACTGTCCACCAACCCCTTCCTTCGCCCCGCTTTGCTGAAGGCAGCTCTCGGCATGCCGGATGCGGACGATGCCGCCGTCTTCGCCGAGATCCGCGCACGGAAGGACAATTTCTAGGCGCCGCTCGCGGCGGAGTTCACGATTTGCTGCCAAATGATGTGAAAGGCAGCAAGAACGATATTCCCTCTTGAAGCGCGGGCCCAATACCCGATCTTCTATGGGTAAGAGGCAACGGTCGTCCGGCTTCGGCCCCGACCCGCAAGAACAGGAGCACCCCACCGTGCCATCGTTTTCCAACACTCTTGAGCAAGCCATCCACGGCGCCCTGGCGCTTGCGAACGCCCGCCGCCACGAACTCGCCACACTCGAACATCTGCTGCTTGCCCTGCTGGACGAACCGGATGCCTCGCGGGTCATGAAGGCCTGCGCCGTCGATACGGACGAGCTGCGCAAGACCCTCGTCGATTTCATCGACGACGACCTCGCGACGCTGGTGACGACCGTCGAAGGTTCCGAAGCGGTGCCGACCGCCGCCTTCCAACGCGTGATCCAACGCGCGGCGATCCATGTCCAAAGCTCCGGCCGGACCGAGGTGACGGGCGCGAACGTGCTGGTCGCCATCTTTGCCGAGCGCGAATCCAACGCCGCCTATTTCCTGCAAGAGCAGGACATGACGCGCTATGATGCGGTGAACTTCATCGCCCATGGCGTGGCCAAGAACCCCGAATACGGCGAGCAGCGCGATGTCTCCGGCGCCGAAGAGGGGCTTCATCACGAAACCCCGAAGGCCGAAGCCGGAGAGGCCAAGGAATCGGCGCTGTCGAAATACTGCGTCGATCTGAACGTGAAGGCCCGCAAGGGCGATGTGGACCCGCTGATCGGCCGCGAGGCCGAGGTGGAGCGCTGCATTCAGGTCCTTTGCCGCCGCCGCAAGAACAACCCGTTGCTGGTGGGCGATCCGGGCGTGGGCAAGACGGCCATCGCCGAAGGCCTTGCATGGAAGATCATCAACAATCAGGTGCCGGACATTCTGGCACGGGCGACGATCTACAGCCTCGACATGGGGGCGCTGCTGGCCGGAACCCGGTATCGCGGCGATTTCGAAGAACGTCTCAAGGCCGTCGTGAAGGAAATGGAGGAGCACCCGAACGCGGTCCTCTTCATCGACGAGATTCACACCGTAATCGGTGCGGGTGCCACCTCGGGCGGGGCGATGGATGCTTCGAACCTGCTGAAACCCGCGCTGGCGGGCGGCAAGCTGCGGACCATGGGCTCCACCACCTATAAGGAGTTCCGTCAGCACTTCGAAAAGGACCGCGCCCTGTCGCGCCGGTTCCAGAAGATCGACGTGAACGAGCCGTCGCTGCCCGATGCGATCAAGATCCTGATGGGTCTGAAGCCGCATTTCGAGGATCACCACGACATCCGCTATACCAGCGATGCGATCAAGACGGCGGTGGAGCTTGCCTCGCGCTACATCAACGACCGCAAGCTGCCGGATTCGGCGATCGACGTGATCGATGAGGCCGGTGCGGCCCAGCACCTGCTGGCCGATTCCAAACGCCGCAAGACGATCGGCGTGAAGGAGATCGAAACGGTGGTCGCCAAGATCGCCCGCATCCCCCCGAAGAACGTCTCTAAGGACGATGCGGAGGTGCTGCGCGATCTGGAACCGACGCTGAAGCGTGTGGTCTTCGGACAGGACGCGGCGATCACGGCGCTGGCCTCGGCGATCAAGCTGGCGCGTGCCGGGCTTCGCGAGCCTGAAAAGCCGATCGGCAACTACCTCTTTGCTGGCCCCACGGGCGTCGGCAAGACCGAGGTGGCCAAGCAGCTCGCCTCGACGCTGGGTGTGGAACTGCTGCGCTTCGACATGTCGGAATACATGGAGAAGCACGCCGTCTCGCGGCTGATCGGTGCGCCTCCGGGCTATGTCGGCTTCGATCAGGGCGGCATGCTGACCGACGGCGTGGACCAGCACCCCCATTGCGTGCTGCTGCTGGACGAGATCGAGAAGGCGCACCCGGATGTCTACAACATCCTGTTGCAGGTCATGGATCACGGCAAACTGACGGACCATAACGGCCGGCAGGTGGATTTCCGCAACGTGATCCTGATCATGACCTCGAACGCGGGCGCGTCGGACATGCAGAAGGCCGCGATCGGCTTTGGCCGCGACCGCCGCACCGGCGAGGATACCGCCGCGATCGAGCGGACCTTCACGCCGGAGTTCCGCAACCGTCTCGATGCCGTCATCTCCTTCGCGCCGCTGCCGAAGGACGTGATCCTGCAGGTGGTGGAGAAGTTCGTGCTGCAACTCGAAGCGCAGCTCATGGATCGCAACGTCCATATCGAACTGACGCCGGAGGCCGCCCGTTGGCTGGGTGACAAAGGGTATGACGACCGGATGGGCGCACGCCCGCTCGGCCGCGTGATCCAAGAGAACATCAAGAAGCCTCTGGCCGAGGAGCTTCTGTTCGGTCGCCTGACGAAGGGCGGCGTGGTCAAGGTCGTCATGAAGGACGACAAGATCGAATTGGAGATCGACGAGCAGAAAGGGCGGCTGACCAATCAGCGCCCGCCCCTGCTGACCGCCGAATGAGACGAAAAGGCCCGCCATCACGGCGGGCCTTTTTCTTGTCCGTCAGCGCAGGCGTGGCGCGGGGCCGAGGGGCAGCGGGCCGAAGCGCACCTCCCCGCCCGACAGGATCAGCGGCAGTTCCAGCGTGCCGTCGGCGGCCATCATGCGGAATGCGCCTTCCAGCATATCCACCCGGTTCGCCGGGATGACCCCGGCGGCCACGGCGGTATCCAGCGCATCGGGCCAATTCTCCAGCCGCAGGGTCAGATCACCGGCCGCGAATCCCCGCGCATCCGCGAGGATATGGCCCGACCCGGTGACGGCCATCTTGCCGAAGCGCAGATCGAAGCTGCTCAGGGTGATCTCATCGATCGGCACGGCGACGGCATCGGGCAGATCGTCGATCCGCTCGGCCAATGTGGCGGTGGCGTCCATGCTCAGGCTGCCATCGTCCAGATCGATGATGTCCGAGGTCAGCGCCAGCCCGTCCGCCTGCAGCGTCAAATGATGCGACCGGGCCGACACGCGGTCCGATGTCGCGCGGATGCCGCTCGCCGTCAGCTCGCCCATCGCCATGCTCGCCGTCACGGCGCCGGTGGCCGCACGGGCCGCGACCGGCGCAAGATCGGTCGAAAGACGGACATGGCCCTCGGCCTCGGCGGCGTTCAGATCGATCTGCCCGGCGGGCGTTTCCAGCACCTGACGTTCCGGCAACGAGACGGTCACCCGAAGCGGCCACCATGCCGGCATCGATACCTCCGCCGCCGGGGCCTGCCAGCCCCAGCCCGATTTCGGATCGAAGATCGCCACCTGCCCCGAGGTCGCCCGGAAGGTCAGCGGGAAGCCCGAAACGGTCATCCCCTCCACGGCGGCGCTGCGGCCCGAGGCCTCTTGCGCCGCCAGCCAATGTTCCACGCCGCCGCGGAACATCTTCGCGCCGACGAACCACCAGCCGCAAAAGGCGAGCGCCGCCACCACGATGATGCCCAGTATCGTCCGCATTGCACTTGCCCTTGTCGATGTTTAGCCAAGCCATAACGGCGGCATCGGGAAAGGGCCAGCAGATGACAGAGCGGCTTTGGGTCTTCGGCTACGGCTCGCTGATCTGGGATCCCTGCTTCCCGGTGGAGCGGCGGGTTCTGGCACGGCTGGACGGCTGGCAGCGCAGCTTCTGCATGGCCTCGGTCCATTATCGGGGCACGCCCGACGCGCCGGGCCTCGTCCTTGCGCTGGATCGTGCGGAGGGGCACTTCTGTCACGGCGTGGCCTTCCTCGTGGCCGAGGGCGCCGAGGATGCCGCCCTCGCCGCCCTGCGGGAGAGGGAACTGGTGTCCAGCGCCTATCTGGAAATGCGCCTGCCCCTTGCCGATCCTGCGGTGACGGCGCTGACCTATGTGATCGATCCGGGCCATGTGCAGTACTGCCGCCACGACGCGGAGACGCAGGCGCAGATCATCGCGCGGGCGCAGGGGGAGCGCGGGCCGAACCGCGATTACCTTGCGAATACGGTGCGTCACCTCGACGATCTGGGCATCCCCGATCCCGATCTGCACGAACTTGACCGCCGCGTACGCGATATCTCGCCTTGACGGTTGGCAGGCGCGGTCCATGCCCCTAATGTGGCGAGGAAAACCAGACAGCAGGCGCGCCGTGGACAGACCTCTTACCGCCCTCCGCCCCGGACCGATCACCCGGCCGGAAAAAGTATTCACCCAGCCGCTGCGTCAGCTCGTGGTCATGGCGCTGGTCGTGCTGCTGGTGATGGCCGGCGTCGCCTTCGCATGGGCCCATCTGTGGCCGCTGTTCCTTGCCAAGAAATGGCTGAACGGATTCATCGCGCTGGTCTTCGTGATCGGCGTCGCCACCTGCTTTGCCAGCGTCATCCGCCTGATGCAGTCCGTCACATGGATCGAGGCCTTCGTGCAGCGCAAGGGCGTGCAATCCGAACCGCCCGGCATGCTGCTGCCTCTGGCCAACATGCTGCGCTCCCGCTCGGCCAGCAGCCGCATTTCGGCAAGCTCGGCCCGCTCGATCCTCGATTCCGCGGGCGCGCGCCTCGATGAATCGCGCGAGGTGAGCCATTATCTCTCCAGCCTGCTGATCTTCCTTGGCCTTCTCGGCACCTTCTACGGGCTTGCGACCACCGTTCCGGCGCTGGTGGACACGATCCGCAGCCTTGCCCCGCAGGACGGGGTGCAGACCTCGGGGACCGAGATCCTCGGCACGCTGATGACCGGCCTGCAGAACCAGTTGGGCGGGATGGGCACAGCCTTCTCTTCCTCGCTTCTGGGGCTTGCAGGCTCGCTCGTGGTGGGGCTGCTGGCGCTCTTTGCCTCGCACTCGCAGACCCGCTTCCATCAGGAGCTGGAGGAGTGGCTGTCCTCGATCACCCGGCTTGGTTTTGCCGATGGCGACGATGCGGGCGTCGCGGGCGTTCTGGACATGATGAGCCAGCAGATGGACGAGCTGCGCGATCTCTTCGCCGAATCCGAAGCCGTGCGCCGCGCCAGCGATGACCGCGCGGGCCAGTTGGCCCATGCGATCGAAGGACTGCTGCACCGCAGCACCGAGCAGGACGACGCCCATGCCCGCATGGCCGATGCCCAGACCGCCGCGCTGACCCGCATCGCCGAAGGGCAAGCCCGCATGGCCGACGCGATGGAGGTGTCGGCCGCCAAGGACGCGCCCCATGCGGATGCCGAATACCGCGCGCGCCTGCGCTCCATCGACTCGCAGCTTTTGCGCCTTCTGGAGGAACTGGCCGTCGGCCGCCAAGAAGCCGTGGCCGAGTTGCGCGCCGACCTCGCCCAACTGACGAGCACGCTGCGTCAGGCCGCCAAGGGTGAGATCTGATGGCCCTGTCGCGCCGCACTCGCCCGCGCGAATCCCAGATCTGGCCCGGTTTCGTCGATGCGATGACCGCGCTGCTGCTGGTGCTGATGTTCGTGCTGACGATCTTCCTCGTCGTGCAATCGGTCCTGCGCGAGACGATCACCTCGCAGGGTTCGGAGCTTGACCGGCTCAGCGACGAGATGTCGATGCTGTCCGACCGTCTGGGGCTGGAGCAGCGCCGCAACGCCGAACTGACGGGTCAGGTCTCCGACGCGCAGAGCGAGGCCGCGCGGCAGGCGCAGCTTGCTGCAACGCTGACGGCGCGGCTGGACGATGCGACGACGCGCATCGCCAGCTTCGAGGATCAGGTCGCCTCGCTCATCGCGTCGCGCAACGATCTGCAGGCGCAGGCGGCGGATCTGGCCAAGGCCCGCGACACGGCGCTCAGCCAGCAGGAACAGCTGAACCTCGCCCTTGCCACCGCGAGGGACGAGATCGACGCACAGACCGAAGCCGCCCGTCTGGCCGCCGCCCGCCGCGACGCGATCGAGGCGCTGGTGGCCGATCTGCGCGCCCGCACCGAAGCGAGCGAGCAGGCCGCGACCGAGGCGCAGGCCGCCCTGACCGAGGCCGAGCAGCAGCAGATCGTGGACAGCGCCGCCGCCGAGGCGCTTCATGCCCGCCTTCAGAACAGTCAGGCCGAACTCACGGCCATGAGCCTCAACCTCGAGGAGCAGCGCCGCCGCGCCGAGGAAACGCTGACCCTTCTCGCCGCTGCCAAGACCGAGGCCGCGCAGGGCGCCGACCGCAAGGCGACACTGCTGGCGACGGCCGAAGCCGCGCTGGCCGCCGAACGCGTGAAGGCGACCGATGCCGAACGTCAGACGGCCGCGCTGAACGCGCAGGTGGCCGAACTGCGGGCCCAGCTTGCGGCATTGCAGCAGACGCTCAACGTGCAGGGCGCGACGGCGGACGCAAAGGACGCCACGATCGACGATCTCGGCAACCGGCTGAACGTTGCCCTTGCCCGCGCCGCCGAAGAGCAGCGCCGCCGCGCCGAACTGGAAGAAGCCGAACGCATCCGCCTGCAATCGGAGACCGAGCAGTTGGCGCGCTATCGTTCGGAATTCTTCGGGCGGCTCAGCCAGATCCTTCAGGGGCGTGACGGCGTGCGCGTCGTGGGGGACCGGTTCGTCTTCTCCTCGGAGGTGCTGTTCAATGTCGGCTCCGCCGATCTGTCGGAGGAAGGCCGTCGGCAGATCGCCGATGTCGCCGTCAGCCTGCGCGACATCGCAAGCGACATCCCGAGCGATCTGAACTGGATCCTGCGCGTGGACGGCTTCACCGACGATCAACCTCTGTCCGGCAACGGCGCGTTCAGCGACAACTGGGAGCTGAGCCAAGCGCGCGCGCTGTCGGTGGTGCGCTTCCTGCAGAACGACCTCGGATTCCCGCCGGACCATCTGGCCGCCACCGGCTTCGGGCAGTATCAGCCCGTCGCCACCGGCAACACCGCCGAGGCGCGCGCCCAGAACCGCCGGATCGAGTTGAAGCTGACGGAGCGTTAATGGCAGTACGGGCTTCGGCGGTCCGAGGGCATGTCGAAATGCATGTGATCCTCGTGATAGCCGTCGGAGCCCGGACCGAGCGTCGTGCCGAAGATGCCGCAGCCTGCCTTGTAGCTCTGCGTCATCTTCTGCCCGTCCCGCCCCCGGTTCCAGTCCCGCGCGACGGTGATGCTGCGACCGTCCGTCATCGTCAGGCCCGCGACATCCACCGCACGGCCCTTGCCATGCTCGCTGATCTTGGCACCGTCGATGTTGTTGCGCCCGCGGCAGGCATAGGCCCCTGCCACATCCAGCCGCCGCACCTGCCCCCCGAAATTGGGTTGCAGCACCGTTCCGACCCATTCGTTCAGCGCCCGCGCGATCGAGCAATCCATCGTCAACGGCAGCGACAGCTTCACCCCCTGCACGGCGACGATCTGCACCGGATCGGCAATGCCGCAGCCCTGCTGGCGCGAGGTGACGGGCGCCAGATGACGCCCCGTCAGCCCCGCCGCGCCGCAGATCGCCCCCGATGCCTTGGGCGACGGGCTGCCCTTGCGCGCCCGCGGCAGGGGGGAACTTTGCGGAGCGGTCCCGCTCGATACGACATCCGCCGCAGCGGGCCGGGTCATGGGGCGGGGTGATGCTTCGGGCGGCGCGGCGAATGCCGGGCCGGACAGAAGCACAAGGACGAGCAGCGCCGCGCGCATGCCGTCAGCGCGCCACACCGCGTCCGAAATCGGCGGCGCTGGTATCCTGCCCCGCTTCGATGATGGAGCGGCGGATGGCACGGGTCCGCGTGAAGTAATCGTGCAGATGCTCGCCATCTTCCGTCCGGATCGCGCGCTGCAAGGCGAACAGCTCCTCCGAGAACCGGCCGAGGATGTCGAGCACCGCCTCCTTGTTCGTCAGGAAGATGTCGCGCCACATGGTCGGATCGCTGGCGGCGATGCGCGTGAAATCCCGGAAGCCCGAGGCCGAATACTTGATGATCTCGCTGTCGGATACGCGGCGGACATGCTCGGCCACGCCCACCATCGTATAGGCGATGAGGTGCGGCGTATGCGACACGACCGCCAGAACGAGATCGTGGTGCGCGGCGTCCATCACATCGACATTCGCGCCCATGCCTTCCCACAGCGCCCGCAGGCGCGCCATGGCCGCATCCTCGGCGTGATCGTCGATCAGCAGGCACCAACGGTTGTGGAAGAGCGTGGCAAAGCCAGAACGCGGGCCGGAATGCTCCGTCCCCGCCAGCGGATGGCCCGGAATGAAGCAGACACCCGGCGGGATATGCGGGCCGACGGCGGTGATCACCGCCTGCTTGACGGACCCGACATCCGTGACGGTGGCGCCCGGTTTCAGATGCGGCGCGATCGCGGCGGCGATCTCCCCCATCGCGCCGACGGGCACCGCCAGCACTACCAGATCGGCACCCTCCACAGCTTCGGCCGCCGTCTCGCAGATACGGTCGCAGAAGCCCACTTCGCGCGCAGCCTCGCGCGTTTCGGCGCTGCGGGCGTGGCCAGTGATCTCCCCGGCCAGACCGGCCGCCTTCATCGCATGGCCCATGGACGAGGCGATGAGCCCCAGCCCCAAAAGCGCCACCCGTTCGTAGATCATCAGCGCAGCCCCTTGAACTGGGCGATGGCATGGGCGACGCGGCGGCAGGATGCCTCATCCCCGACCGTGATGCGCAGGCAATGCGGCAGCTTGTAGCTGGCGACCCGGCGCACGATCAGCCCTTGGCTGAGCAGGAAGCTGTCGCAGGCCTCCGCCTCTTGGGCATCGGCAAAGCGGGCAAGGATGAAGTTCGCCATCGACGTATCGGAGGGCACACCGATTTCCGCCAGCGCCTCGGCCAGCCAGACGCGCCAGCGGGCATTCTCGGCGCGGCACCGGGTGACCCATTCCTGATCGCGCATCGCCGCCTCGGCCACATCAAGCTGCGTGGTGGACAGGTTGAACGGCCCGCGGATGCGGTTCAGCACGTCGATGATCGCCTTCGGGCCATAGCCCCAGCCGATCCGCAACCCGCCAAGACCGTAGATCTTGGAGAAGGTGCGCGTCATCACCACGTTGTCCCGCGCCTCGATCAGGTTGTGGCCCGCATCGTAGCCCTGCACATATTCGGCATAGGCACCGTCCAGCACGAGGATCGCCTGCGGCGGCAGGCCCGCTGCCAGCCGTGCCAGTTCCGCCGCCGACACCATCGTGCCCGTCGGGTTGTTCGGATTGGCGATGAACACAAGGCGCGTCCGGTCGGTGCAGGCGGCCAGGAGCGCATCGACATCGGCCGTCCGCTCCCGCTCCGGCACCTCGACCGGCGTCGCACCGACCGCCAGCGCCGAGATGCGGTACATCAGGAACCCGTGCTCGGTAAACAGAACCTCGTCGCCCGGCCCGGCATAGGCCTGACAGAGGAAGGTGATGATCTCATCGGAGCCGACGCCGCAGATCACCCGCCCGGCGTCGAGGCCATGCACCTCGGCGATCGCCTGACGCAGCGCGGTGTGATCGGTGTTCGGATAACGGTGCAGCGTGTGGACCGAGCGCAGGAAGGCTTCCTTCGCACGTTCCGACGGGCCGGCGGGGTTTTCGTTGGAGGAAAGCTTCAGCGCATTCGCAACACCGGCCACATGGCTCTTGCCGCCCTCGTACAGCGCGATGTCGAGGATTCCGGGTTGCGGACGGATGGCGTTGGTCATGGTCGTGTTCCCTCTGGCCTTCGGTTTCTAGCGGCGCACCGTCTTTCATGCCAGCGGAAACATCGGATCCCCATGCAAAAGGCCGCCGCGGTGTCCCGCAGCGGCCCCAGTCGCACGAACCGAAAAGGATCAGTTCTGTGCGTAGAATTCGACGACCAGGTTCGGTTCCATCTGGACAGCGTAGGGGATGTCCGACAGGCCCGGCGTACGGGTGAAGGTCGCGGTCATCTTGGAGTGATCGACCTCGATATAGTCGGGAACGTCACGCTCGGCCAGGCCGACGGCTTCCAGCACGATGGCCAGTTGCTTGGACGTCTGTTTCACCTCGACGACATCGCCTTCGCGCACACGGTAGGACGCGATGTTCACGCGCTTGCCGTTCACGAGGACGTGGCCGTGGTTCACGAACTGACGCGCCGCGAAGATGGTCGGCACGAATTTCGCGCGGTAGACGATCGCGTCCAGACGACGCTCCAGCAGGCCGACCAGCATCTCGCCGGTGTCGCCTTTCAGACGCTCGGCTTCGGCATAGATGCGACGGAATTGCTTTTCCGTCAGATCGCCGTAGTAGCCTTTGAGCTTTTGCTTGGCGCGCAGCTGCGTACCGAAGTCCGACAGCTTGTTCTTGCGGCGCTGACCGTGCTGGCCGGGGCCGTATTCACGCTTGTTCACCGGGGACTTCGGACGGCCCCAGATGTTTTCGCCCATGCGGCGGTCGATTTTGTATTTGGCAGAGGTGCGTTTGGTCACCGCTGATCTCCTTGCTATGAAGGGCGTTGTCCTTTCCCCTCGCGGGGCGACAGGTCATCCCCTCGCGGGGGCCACCAACACCAATGAAAACCGCCCATTCGACGGATCGCGCGCTTATACAGGGGCAGCGCGCGGTGTCAACACCGCTTCGGCTCGGGCACGCGGCGTAGGCCCAACAGCGCCAGCGCCAGCGCCACGAGGATCACCATCCCATAGACGAAGGCCGTCTGCATCAGGCCGAGATACGGCACCGCCATGCCCGCCAGCACCGCCGGCGCCGCAAAGGCGGTGTAGCTGAGCGCGAAGAACGTGGCCAACATCGACGCCCGTTCCTGCCCCTCGGCCAGCGGCAGCAGGAGCCGCAGGATCGAGGAAAAGACCAGCCCCTGCCCCGTGCCCACGATCATCGTGCCCAAGAACATCAGCGGCCCCTGCCCCAGTTCCATCCCCGCCAGCGTCAGCGGAATGCCCAGCATCTGTGCCACCGCCCCGGCCAGCATCATGCGCGATGCGGGCCGGGTCCGCCCCACCATCACCGCCACCGCCGCGCTGCCCATCAGAACGCAGACGATCACCCCCGTCACCATCTGCGATTCCGTATGGAGCGCCCGGTTCAGCAGCGTCGGCATCAGGGACATGTACAGCCCGCCGATCGCCCAGCCGGTCAGAACCGGCGGCAGATAGCGGATGAACTGCGCCCGCGCCGCACGCGGCACCCCAAGGCTGGGCCGCAGCGAGGCAAGCGCGCCGGGATGACGCGGGCAGGTTTCCGGCATCCGCACCAGCGCCAGAAGCGACAGCACGCTGAATATCCCGATCGCCACATAGGGCAGCGCCATCGGATGCGGGGCCAAGCTGACCAGAAGCCCGGTGGAGAGCGCCCCGAACGACATCCCAAGGAACGGCACCACGGAATTGAGGACCGGCCCACGCTCCGGGTCGGCATCCACGATCGCCGCGCCGCAGGTCGGCACCGCGATGCCCATGGCGAGCCCCTGCACCACCCGCGCCAGCAGCAGCCCCTGATAGCTGTCCGCCGCAAGGAAGATCGCCAGCGCCGCGAGGTTCAGCAGCAGCGCCCCCGCGATCACCGGCTTGCGCCCCAGATGGTTCGAGAGCCGCCCCGCCGTCAGCAGCGCGATCAGCAGCGCCACGACATAGATCGCGAACAGCGCCGTGACCTGAAACGGCACGAGGCCATAGACACGCTGATACAGCGGATAGAGCGGCGTCGGGACGGACGCGCCAAGGGCGAAAACCACCGCCGTCAACGTTCCATACACCGTCATCGCACGCAGAGATGCATGACGCATGGCGAACCTCGCAGAAGGAATACGCAGGAAGTAGCCACGGCGACCCGCCGTGGCAAGCGCTCAGGCTGCGCTGCCGATCCCGGCGGCACGGCGCCGGGCGACGCGGGCGCGGATCGCCTCGATATCGGTGACGGGCGTCGCGGCGAACAGCTTGCGCGTATAGTCGTGCTGCGGATCGGCGAAGACCGCCTCGCGCGTGCCGAATTCCACCACCTCGCCCTTGTACATCACCATCACCTCATCGGCGATGTAGCGCACGACCGACAGATCGTGGCTGATGAAGACATAGGTCAGATCGAATTCGTCCTGCAGATCGGCCAAGAGGTTCAGCACCTGCGCCTGCACCGACAGATCCAGCGCCGAAACCGGCTCGTCCAGCACCAGAAGGCGCGGGTTCACCATCAGCGCCCGCGCGATGGCCAGACGCTGGCGCTGCCCGCCCGAGAACATGTGCGGATAGCGGTTGAAATGCTCCGCCTGAAGGCCGACGCGGATCAGCATCGCCATCGCCTTTTCGCGCCGGGTCTTCGCATCGTCCTTCGTGTTCAGGATCAGCGGCTCCATCAGCATGTCCCCGACCTTCTGGCGGGGGTTCAGGCTGCCATAGGGGTTCTGGAACACGATCTGAACCTTGCGGCGCAGTTCGGGCGTCAGGCCGGACAGGCTGACGCGCTGCCCGTCGAGATACATCTCCCCCTCGGTCGCGGGGTCGATCAGGGTCAGAATCCGCGCGAGCGTGGATTTGCCGCAGCCCGACTCCCCGACGATGGCCAGCGTGCGCCCCTGCTCGATGCTGAAGGAGATGCCCTTCAGCGCCCGGACCGACGCGCCCTTGCGCAGCAGCCCGCCCGAAACGGCGTAATCGCGGATGATGTTGCGGACGTCCAGAACGGCGGTCATCGCGTGGCCTCCAGCGTGGCGGGATCGATGAAGTCGGATACGGTGGCAAGCCGGTCGCCCGTCGCATGTTCCGGCAGGGCCGACAGCAGCGCACGGGTGTAGGGATGGCTCGGGGCTTCGAACAGGGTCAGCACATCGGCCTCCTCCATCTTGCTGCCCTTGTACTTGACGATCACGCGGTCGGCCGTTTCGGCCACAACGCCCATGTCATGGGTGATCATGATCATGCCCATGCCCGTCTCTTCCTGCAACGACATCAGAAGATCGAGGATCTGCTTCTGGATCGTCACATCGAGCGCGGTCGTCGGTTCGTCCGCGATCAGCAGCTTGGGCCGGCAGGCGATGGCGATGGCGATCATCACGCGCTGGCATTGCCCGCCCGACATCTGGTGCGGATAGGAATCGAGGCGCTTCTCCGGTTCGGGGATGCCCACGGCGGTGAACAACTCGATCGCGCGTTTGCGCCGCGCGGCCCGGCCAAGGCCGAGATGCGCGCGCAGGCTTTCCTCGATCTGATACCCGACGGTGAAGCACGGGTTGAGCGAGGCGATCGGCTCCTGAAAGATCATGGAGATGTCGCGGCCGATGATCGCGCGGCGGTCCCGCTCGGACATGCCCAGAAGGTCGCGGCCGTTGAAGGTCATGACATCGGCCGTCACGGTGGCGGTCTTGGGCAGAAGGCCCATCGCTGCCAGCATCGACACCGATTTGCCCGACCCGGATTCACCGACGATCGCCAGCACTTCGCGCGAGTGCACCGTCAGGTCCAGTCCCTTCACGGCGTGGAACGATCCGGTCGCGGTGGCGAAACGGACGTTGAGGTTGCGGATCTCCAGAAGGGCCATCGTCAGCTCCGCTTCAGTTTCGGGTCGAGCGCGTCGCGCAGGCCGTCGCCCACGAGGTTGATCGCAAGGACCGTGATCAGGATCGCAAGGCCGGGGAAGGTCACGACCCACCATGCCCGCAGGATGAACTCGCGCGCTTCGGCCAGCATCGTGCCCCATTCGGGCAGCGGGGGCTGCGCGCCCATGCCCAGAAAGCCGAGCGCCGCCGCATCCAGCACCGCGTTCGAGAAGGAGAGCGTGCCCTGCACGATCAGCGGCGCCATGCAGTTCGGCAGGATGGTGCGCACCATCAGCCGGAAGCGCCCCGCCCCGGCCACGCGCGCGGCCATGACGTATTCCTTGTTCTTCTCGGTCATCACGGCGGCGCGGGTCAGACGCGCGAAATGCGGTTGCAGCACGATGGCGATGGCGATCATCGCGTTCATCAGCCCGGGGCCGAGGATCGCAACCATCACCAGCGCCAAGAGCAGCGACGGGAAGGCAAGGATGACATCCATCACCCGCATGATGACGGTATCCACCCAGCCGCCGAAGAACCCGGCCAGCAGCCCCAGAACGATGCCGCCCACCAGCGCGATCGCAACGACGACGCAGCCGATGATGAGCGATTGGCGCGCGCCGAAGATCAAGCGCGAGAGGATGTCCCGCCCCACGGCGTCGGTGCCCAGAAGGAAGCGGCTGCTGCCGCCGTCCTGCCAGCTTGGCGGCGCCAGAAGCGCGTCGCGGAACTGCTGGATCGGATCGTGCGGCGCCAGCACCGGCGCGAACAGCGCGATCACGATCAGCGCAAGGAACACGAAGAGGCCGATCACGGCCCCCCGGTTTTCGGAGAAATAGAACCAGAACTCACGCAGCACGCGCGCGCGTTCGGACGGGGTTTTGACGGTTGCGGTCATGGTCTCACCTGTGCCGGATGCGCGGATTGATGATGCCGTAAAGCAGGTCGACGATCAGGTTCACCACCATGACCACCACGGCGATCAGAAGCAGCCCCCCCTGCACCGACGGATAGTCGCGGCGCGAGATGGAATCGATCATCCACTTGCCCACACCGGGCCACGAGAAGATTGTCTCGGTCAGGATGGCGCCGGCCATCATGACGCCGATCTGCAGGCCGATGGTCGTGATGACCGGGATCATCGCGTTGCGCAGCGCATGGATGCCCACGACGCGCCACGCGCTCATGCCCTTGGCACGGGCGGTGCGGACGTAATCCTCGCTCAGAACCTCCAGCATGGCCGACCGGGACTGGCGCGCGATGACGGCCATCGGAATGGTCGCCAGCACGACCGAGGGCAGGATCAGATGGCTCAGCGCCGAACGGAAGGCCCCCGACTGCCCCGACATGAGCGAGTCGATCAGCATGAAGCCCGTGCCCTTGGGGAAGAAATAAAGCAGGTCGATCCGCCCCGACACCGGCGTCCAGCCCAGCGTGCCGGAGAAGAGGATGATCAGCAGCAGCCCCCACCAGAAGATCGGCATGGAATACCCGACCAGCGCGGCCCCCATCGTGATCTGATCGAAGGCGCTGCCGCGCTTGATGGCGGCAAAGACGCCCAGCGGAACACCGATCAGCGTGGCGAGGATGATGGCGCAGACCGCCAGTTCGACCGTCGCCGGGAACAGGGTCAGAAACTCGCCCAGCACCGGGCGGCGCGTCGCCAGCGAGGTGCCGAAATCGCCGTGGAACAGACCACCCACGAAATCGAGATACTGCGCGACCAGCGGCCGATCGAAACCGAGCTGCGCCGAAAGCTGCGCGTGACGTTCGGGCGAAATACCCCGCTCGCCCGCCATCAGCAGCACCGGATCGCCCGGCAGCAGCCGCACGAAGCCGAAGGCCACGACGGTGATCCCGATGAAGGTCGGGATCAGGTAGGTGAGCTTGCCCACAAGAAATCTGATCATCGGTGTTCCGAAAAGTTGGAGGCGCGCCGGAGGGGACCCCGACGCGCCGGTTCAGCCATTTGGCACGATCACTCCGTCAGGTCGAGGCCCGAGAAGTTGTGCTTGCCCAGTGGGTCCATCACATAGCCCTGAACGCGGGTGGACATGGGCATGAAGACGGTCGAATGGGCCAGCGTCGCCCACGGGTTCTGATCCTTGAAGACGACCTGCGCCTGTTCGTAGAGGCGGGTACGCTCGGCTTCGTCGGTGGTGATCTTGGCCTTCTGGATCAGATCCTCGAAGTCCTCGTTGCACCATTGCGCGCGGTTGGCACCGCCCTCGCCTGTCGCGGCACAGCCCAGAAGGACCGCGAGGAAGTTGTCCGGATCGCCGTTGTCGCCAGTCCAGCCGAGGATCACCGCGCCCTCGCGCTCGGGATCGGTCGAACGGGCCAGATACTCGCCCCACTCGTAGGAGACGATCTCGACGTTCACACCGATCTGCGAGAAGTCGGACTGGATCAGTTCGGCCACGCGGCGGGCGTTCGGCATGTAGGGGCGCTGCACCGGCATCGCCCAGACTTCCATCGACAGATCCTCGACCCCGGCATCGGCCAGAAGCTGGCGCGCGGCTTCGGGATCGTAGGGGTTGTCCTCCACGGCGTCGTTATAGGACCACATGGTCGGCGGGATCGGGTTCTTGGCGACCTCGCCAGTGCCTTGGAACACCGCATCCACGATGGCCTGCTTGTTCATCGCCATGTTCAGCGCGCGGCGCACGTCGGGATTGTCGAAGGGCGCGACGGTCGTGTTGTAGGCGAGATAGGCGACGTTCAGGCCCGGCTGCTCCATCACTTGCAGCGAATCGTTCGAACGCAGGGCGTCGATATCCGCAGGCGCCGGATAGGGCATGATCTGGCATTCACCGGCCTCGAGGCGCTGACGGCGCACGGCAGGGTCGGTCGTGATGGCGAAGATCAGATCGTCGATCTTCTCGCGGCCCTTGTAATAATCGGGGTTCGCGGCATAGCGGATCACGGCGTCGGGCTGATAGGCCACGAACTGGAACGGGCCGGTGCCGATCGGCTGGCTGTTCATCGCGGCCATGTTGCCGTCGGCTTCCAGCTTGTCGGCGTATTCCTTCGACACGATGGAGGCGAAGGTCATCGCAAGGTTCGCAAGGAACGGCGCGTCGGGGCGCGACAGCGTGAACTTCACCGTCAGATCGTCGATCTTGTCGATGGAGGAGATGACCGTCGGCATTTCCATGCCGTTGTAATATTCGTAGCTGATGCCCGGCAGGTACTGGTTCCACGGGTTGTCCGGGTTGCCCTGACGGTCGAACGAGAAGATCACGTCATCGGCGTTCAGATCGCGCGTCGGCGTGAAGTAATCGGTCGTGTGGAATTTCACGCCCGGACGCAGTTTGAACGTGTATTCCAGCCCGTCATCGGACACGTCCCAGCTTTCGGCCAGACCCGGCTCGATCGTCGTCGTGCCCTTGGCGAAATCCACCAGCGTGCTGAAGACCGCTTCGCCCGTGGCGTCCAGCGTCGTGCCGGCGGTGTAGGGCGCCGGATCGAACCCTTCGGGCGAGCCTTCCGAGCAATAGACGAGCGTCTTGGCCTGCGCGCCTGCCGCTGCGGTGATGGCAAGCGCGGAGGCTGCCAGAAGATGGGCGACTTTCATATGGAACTCCCTATGGATGAGTGGCGGTTGCCCCGCCTTGCTCGGTGCCCGCATGATTTTCGCAAATCGCCCCGGACGCAAGCGCGATTATCGCGCGAATGTGAGCATCTCAACCATCCCGCGCGAGAAACCTTCGCCTGTGACGCTACGTCACACGGCGTGGATGGACGCGGTGCGGGGAAGTGCCTATCTGTACCGCATGACACTGCATCTGCTGAAACTTTGCGTCGGCGCCGAGGGCGTCGAGGAACTGGTCCGCCGTCAGGCTTTCCTGCCGGGCGGGGCACCGCGCCATGTCACGCGCATGTGGCCCAAGCGCGAGGACGAGCTTTTGCAGGGCGGATCGCTCTACTGGATCTTCAAGGGGCTGGTGCTGGCCCGGCAGCGCATCACCGCGCTGGAGGCCGTCCGCGGCGAGGACGGGATCGAACGCTGCGCCCTGATCCTCGATCCGGCTATCGTCCGCACCGAAGCGCAGCCGCGCCGCGCGTTTCAGGGCTGGCGCTATCTGTCGCCCGCCGATGCCCCCGCCGATCTGCCGGATGGGCGCGAGCGCGAGGAACCGTTGCCCCCCGCCCTCGCCCGCGCGCTGGCCGAGATGGGCCTGCGTTAGGCCGGGTTCAGCCCATCGGGCCGCGCAAGGCCCAGCTTGGCCATCAGCGCATCCATCGCCGGCATCGCCTCGTTCCAATCGGCATTGCGGGCCGCGAACAGCGTCGCCTGCGATTTATGGATCACCGCATCCTCGAGGATCTTCAGGTGATTCGCCCGCAGCGTTTCCCCGGTGGAGGTGATGTCGGCGATCGCCTCGGCGGTGAGGTTGCGGATCGTACCCTCGGTCGCGCCTTGACTGTCCACCAGTTGATAATCGGCGATGCCGTTCTCGGTCAGGAACTCCCGCACGAGGCGGTGGTACTTCGTGGCGATGCGCAGACGGAAGCCGTGCGTGCGCCGGAAGGCCGAGGCGACGGCATCCAGATCGTCGAGCGTGTCCACATCCACCCATGCCGTCGGCACCGCGAGGATCAGATCGGCATGGCCGAAGCCCAGCGGCGCGATCTGCGCCACCTGCGCCGCCCAATCGGGCAGCTTGTCCCGCACGAGGTCCGATCCGGTGACGCCCAGATGGATGCGCCCCGCCGACAATTCGCGCGGAATCTCCCCGGCCGAGAGCAGCACGAGCTGCACCCCCTCGATCCCATCCACGACGCCGGAATATTCCCGCTCGTTGCCGGTGCGGCGCATGGTGATGCCGCGCGCGCCGAACCAGTCGAAGGTCTTTTCCATCAGCCGCCCCTTGGACGGCACACCGATCTTCAGCATCATCCGGCCCTCAACGCGGCAGTGACATGCGGGCGGATGATGCCGCCCACTGCGGGAATGGACCGCCCCTGCCCCAGCATACGGGTCAGCGCGTCGTAACGCCCGCCTTGCGCCACCGGCGACAGCGCCGGATCGGCCGAATGGAAGGCGAACACGAACCCGTCGTAATATTCGAGCGAGGAGCGCCCATGCCCGGTTTCGAACGGCAAGGCGTCCACGGCGATGCCGCGTGCCTTCATCGCAGAAAGGCGCGCGCCGAACCGCTCCACCGCGTCGGCGATCTGGGGCATGTCCACCGCGATGTCGCGCAGCCGTTCCAGCGCCTGCGGGGCGGGACCGGACAGCGTCATCAGATCCTCCAGCAGGTCGGCCTGCCGGGCGGGCACGGGAGGCGTTCCGGCATCTTCGGCCAGCGCATGGATGCGGGCCGCGATCTCCGAGGTCGAGCGGAGGCCGATATGCGACCCCGTGCGCGGCAGACGCCCTTCCGCCAGCGCCGCCAGCAGACGCAGCCGCGCCGGATGCGGGCCGACCCGGCCGGCATACCGATCGAGCAGATGGCGGAAGCGGCGCGGACGCCAGACATGGCGCAGCAGCGCCGCGCGCCGCGTCTCCGTCGTCTCGAGCCCGCGGATCGCGGCCATCAGAATGCCGATATCGCCCGTCGCGGGCGTAACCGCCAAGGGCGCGAGCAAATCGGCGATCAGGGCGAACACCTCGGCATCGGCCTCTTCGGGGGCGGAGCGGTCGAAGATCTCGAACCCGACCTGCATATATTCCGCCGCGCGGGGCATCAGGGTGTCCTGCTTGCGGAACACCTCGCCCATATAGGTGTAGCGGGCCGGATCGGCCCCGTGCGCCATATGCGCCTGCACCACCGGAACGGTGAAATCGGGGCGCAGCATCATCTCGCCGCGCAGCGGGTCCTGCGTGACATAGGCGCGGGCGCGGATATCCTCGCCGTAAAGATCGAGGAGCGTTTCCGCCGGCAGCAGGATGTCGGCCTCCACCGGGCGGGCCCCTGCGGCTTGGAACGCCGCATAGAACCGCTCGGCCTCGGCCCGGATGTCGGCCTTGTTCATGCCAGCATCTTCCGCACTTCGGCCACGAGATCGCTGCGCGCGATCTCCACCTGCGCGGGGCGGGCCTTCCATTCCTCGAGGCTGGCGCCTTCGGCGATCCGCGCGCCGAGGATCAGGTCCTTCAGCACCACCGTGCCGCGCCCAGCCTCGTCGCCGCCTTGGATCACGGCAACGGGAGAATGGCGTTTATCCGCGTATTTCAACTGGTTGCCGAAGTTCTTGGGATTGCCGAGATACACCTCGGCCCGAATGCCGGCATTGCGCAGATCGGCGGCCATGGACATGTAATCGGCCATACGGTCGCGGTCCATCACCGTCACGATGACCGGGCCGGGGGCCTCGGCGCCCATGCGGCCCTTGGCCCGCAGCGCGGCCAGAAGCCGGTCCACCCCGATCGACACGCCCGTCGCCGGAACCGCCTGCCCCGTGAATCGCCGCACCAGATCGTCATAGCGCCCGCCGCCCGACACGCTGCCGAACTGCCGCTTATGACCCTTCTCGTCGAAGATTTCGAAGGTCAGTTCTGCCTCGAAGACCGGGCCGGTGTAATAGCCAAGGCCGCGCACGACCGACGGGTCCACCTCGATCCGGTCCGAGGCATAGCCCTGCCGGTCCAGCATCTCGGCGATCGTCTCCAGCTCCTGCACGCCCTCGAGGCCGATGGCCGATCCGGTCACCAATTCGCGCAGGCGC
This sequence comes from Falsirhodobacter algicola, assembly GCF_018279165.1. Lineage (GTDB taxonomy): Bacteria > Pseudomonadota > Alphaproteobacteria > Rhodobacterales > Rhodobacteraceae > Falsirhodobacter > Falsirhodobacter algicola. The sequence continues at coordinate 1,137,311 of NZ_CP047289.1, forward strand.
GCGGCGGTGGCGGCACCGTCGGCGCGCTTGGCGGCCATGAAGCCCATGACGATCTCGGCCTGCTCGGCCGACAGGCCCGCGCCCTTGGTGAAATCGCCGGATTCGTCCTTGCGGCCCGCGCCCAGAAGCGCACGCACCCCCGCATCGCCCAGCCGGTCCAGCTTGTCGATGGCGCGCAGGACGATCCCCCGCTCTTCGGTGAAGCGTTCGGGGTTGGACGGGTCGAGAACGCCCGCCACTTCCATCACGCCGTTCAGAACCTTGCGGTTGTTCACCCGCACCAGATAATCGCCGCGCGGAATGCCCACGACCTCCAGCGCATCCGACAGCATGGCGCAGATCTCGGCATCCGCCGCGACCGACGGCGCGCCCACCGTATCGGCATCGCATTGATAAAACTGACGGAACCGCCCCGGACCGGGCTTTTCGTTGCGCCAGACCGGCCCCATCGCATAACGGCGATAGGGGCTGGGAAGGTCGTTGCGGAACTGCGCCGCGACGCGGGCCAGCGGGGCCGTCAGGTCGTAGCGCAGGGCCAGCCACTGATCGTCCTCGTCCTGCCAGCCGAACACGCCTTCGTTCGGGCGGTCCACATCGGGAAGAAACTTGCCCAATGCCTCCACCGTCTCCACGGCGCTCGTCTCCAGCGGATCGAAGCCGTAGCGATGATAGACATCGGCGATGGCATCGAGCATCGCCTTACGCTCGGTCACATCGGTGCCGAAATAGTCGCGGAACCCCTTGGGCGTTTCCGCGCGAGGGCGGCGGGGGGACTTGTCCTTGGCCATGGTCGGACCCTTCGCTATGCTGTCGCCGCAAGGCATTAGCGGAAGGGGCGGCGCGCGACAAGTCGCAGACAGGCCGCCAAGGGAACGTATGGACCGGATCGAGGAACAGATCGCGCATCTTCAGCGCATGGTGGAAGACCTGTCGGAGGTCGTCGCCCGTCAGCAGACCGAGATCACGCGCCTATCGCGCCGCGTCGGCCTCTTGATGGAGCGGGAGGCCGAGCGCGAGGCCGAAGGCGGCACGATCCCCCTTGCCGATCAGCGCCCGCCCCATTGGTAGGGGCTAAAGGTCCTCCACCATCACGACGCCCTGCATCGCCTTGATCGCGCCCTTGACCTGCGGCGTGACGGGATAGCGGTCGCGCAGCGCAAGGTCGATCTCGCGGCCCGCATCGTCGGTCACGCAAAAGCGGATCTCCCCGCGGCCGCGCGCCCCGTCCAGCCGGGCGAACAGCGCCGCGACCGAGGCCGCCGCCTCCGCCCGCTCCAGATGGATGCGCAGCCCGCCCCCGGCGCTGTCGGCCGCGACGCTGTCGATCGGCTGCACCGCGCGGGCCAGCAGCTTCAGCGTATCGCCTTCCAGCTGCGCCTCCACGGTCAGGACGACGTTGCTGCCCGGCTCCAGTAGATCGCGCGCCTGATCCAGCGTGTCGGAAAAGACCGTCACCTCGTAAAGCCCCGTCGGATCGGACAGTTGCACGAAGGCGAAGCGATTGCCCCGCGCCGACTTGCGTTCCTGCTTCGATCCGACCGACCCCGCCAGCTTGGCCGCCTTCGGCCCCGAGGCCGCCGCCTCCGTCAGTTCGGTCAGCGTCATGACGTTCTTGCGCCGCAGCGGGCCCATGTAATCGTCGAGCGGATGGCCCGAGAGATAGAAGCCGATCGCCTTCATCTCCTCGGCCAGACGCTCCACCGGCAGCCAGTCGTCGCGGCTTCCGAGGCGCGGTTCGGGCAGATCGTCCCCCGCCTCGCCGAACAGCGACACCTGCGCCGAGGCCCGCGCCTCGTGCACCGCCGCCGAATAGGCGCACAGACCGTCCAGCGCCTCGAAAACGCGGGCGCGGTTGCGGTCCAGCCCGTCGAAGGCACCCGCGCGGGCCAGCATCTCCATCGGGCGCTTGCCGACGCGCTTCAGATCGACGCGGCGCGCCATGTCGAAGAGGCTGGCAAAGGGACGATCGCCCCGCCCTTCGACGATCAGACGCATCGCCTCCACGCCGACATTCTTCAGCGCGCCGAGGCCATAGACCAGCTTGCCGTCCCGCACGCTGAACGTGGCGAGCGAACGGTTCACGCAAGGCGGCACCGTCTCGATCCCCAGCTTGTCCACCTCGCGCTTATAGATGGCGAGCTTGTCGGTCAGGTCGATATCGCAGTTCATGACCCCGGCCATGAACTCCACCGGGTGGTTCGCCTTCAGCCAGCCGGTCTGATAGCTGACGACGGCATAGGCCGCCGCGTGCGATTTGTTGAACCCGTAATTAGCGAATTTCTCCAGTAGGTCGAAGACTTCGCCGGCTTTCTTCGCGTCGATCCCATGGGTTTCGGCTGCCCCCTTGATGAACTTCGGACGCTCCTTCGCCATTTCTTCGGCGATCTTCTTGCCCATCGCCCGGCGCAGAAGGTCGGCCCCGCCCAGCGAATAGCCCGCCATGACCTGCGCGATCTGCATCACCTGTTCCTGATAGACGATGATGCCCTGCGTCTCCTTCAGGATGAAATCGATCGTGGGGTGGATCGACTCGATCTCCCGCAGGCCGTTCTTCACCTCGCAATAGACGGGAATATTCTCCATCGGGCCGGGACGATAGAGGGCGACGAGCGCCACGATGTCCTCGATGCAGGTCGGTTTCATGCGCCGCAGCGCATCCATCATGCCGCTGCTTTCCACCTGGAACACGGCCACGGTGCGCGCGGCGGAATACAATTCGTAGGTGGCGGCATCGTCCAAGGGGATGTGGCCGATGTCGTTCTCGGTCCCCGGTTCGGGATCGTAGAGGCGCCGCCCGTCGGCGGCGGTGTGCAGATCGCGCCCGCCGCTGCGGATCAGGTCGATCGCGTTCTGGATCACCGTCAGCGTCTTCAGACCAAGGAAGTCGAACTTCACGAGGCCGGCCGCTTCCACCCACTTCATGTTGAACTGCGTCGCCGGCATGTCCGACCGCGGATCCTGATACAGCGGCACCAGCGCGTCCAACGGCCGATCCCCAATCACCACGCCCGCCGCGTGGGTGGAGGCGTTGCGCAGCAGCCCCTCCACCTGCTGACCGTAATCCAGAAGGCGTTTGACCACCTCCTCCTTGGCGGCTTCGCGCAGGCGCGGCTCGTCGGCCAAGGCCTTGGCGATGGAGACGGGCTTCACCCCCTCCAGCGGGATCATCTTCGACAGACGATCCACCTGCATGAAGCTCATCTGCAGGACGCGGCCCACATCGCGCACCGCCGCCTTGGACAAAAGCGCGCCGAAGGTGATGATCTGCCCCACCTTGTCGCGGCCATACTTGCCCTGAACGTAGCGGATCACCTCCTCGCGCCGGTCCATGCAGAAGTCGATGTCGAAATCCGGCATCGACACCCGTTCGGGGTTCAGGAACCGTTCGAACAGTAGCGCATAGCGCAGCGGATCGAGGTCGGTGATCGTCAGCGCATAGGCCACGAGCGAGCCTGCCCCCGACCCCCGGCCCGGCCCCACCGGGATCTGGTGATCCTTCGCCCATTTGATGAAATCGGCAACGATCAGGAAGTAGCCGGGGAAGCCCATCTTCTCGATGATCCCCAGTTCGAAATCGAGCCGGGCGTGATATTCCTCCACCGACACCGCATGGGGGATGACGGCCAGCCGCCGTTCCAGCCCCTCGCGGGCCTGACGGCGCAGCTCCTCCACCTCGTCTTCGGCAAAGCGGGGCAGGATCGGGGCACGCTTGCTGGCCTTGAAGGCGCAGCGGCGGGCGATCTCGACGGTGTTCTGCAGCGCCTCGGGCAGATCGGCGAACAGCGCGCACATCTCCGCCTCGGATTTGAAGTAATGCTGCGGGGTCAGGCGGCGGCGCGGCTGGCTCTGATCGACATAGGCGCCCTCGGCGATGCAGATCAGCGCATCATGCGCTTCGTACATGTCGGCCTTGGGGAAATAGACATCGTTCGTCGCGACAAGCGGCAGACCTGCGGCATAGGCGATCTCCACATGGCCGCGCTCGGACAGGGCCTCGGCCTCGGGAAGGCGGCCGCCCTCGCCCGGATGGCGCTGCAATTCGACATAGAGGCGGCCGGGATAGATCGCGGCCATGCGGGCCATGAGCGCCTCGGCCTTCGCGCGCTGCCCCGTGCGCAGCAGACGCCCCACCGGACCGTCCGGCCCGCCCGAGAGGCAGATCAGCCCGTCGCTATGGGCGGCCAGTTCCCCGAGCGTGACCTGCGGCAGTTGCCCGCCCTTGTCCACATAGAGGCAGGAGGACAGCTTCATCAGGTTCATATACCCCGCCTCGTCCTGCGCCAGCAGAACGATGGGCGCGGCGGGGCGCGGCTTCTCTCCGGGCTGGGCCGGATCGTAATCGACCGCGACCTGACAGCCGACGATGGGCTGCACCCCCGCCCCCGAAGCGATGACTGAGAATTCCAACGCACAGAACATGTTGTTCGTGTCGGTCACGGCGACGGCGGGCATCCCCGCATCGGCGCAGAGTTTCACGAGCTTCTTGACCGGCACCGCCCCTTCGAGAAGCGAGTGTTCGGTATGGACACGCAGATGGATGAAGCGGACAGGATTCGACATGCCGCTTGATAACGCGGCAAGCGCGCCCGGAAAAGCGGCAGAGACCCGAAAGATGGCGATCCGCGATCACCTGCCCGTTGACGCGGCAGGTGCGATGCGGCCAGCGTCTTTTTCAAGCGCTCCTCTCTACGCCGCATCGGGCGGGGCCTCCTCGGACGGGGATCGACCAGTACCGCGGCTGGATGTGTTATGCCTTCTGCGTCCCGACGGGACGGAACGCCGCCGATGTGCGGCGCAGGCCCGTCCCCGCACATCCCCGCCCTTGCATCCCATTGCGGTCCGGGCCCGAACGAACGTATTGATGTGCACGCACACCGAGACGGAGATCGCGGATGACAGGGGGCAACGTGCTGCTGCAACTGGACGGCCTGACCAAGGCCTATCCGGGCGTGGTGGCCAATGACGATGTCGGCTTCACCATAGGCCGGGGCGAGATTCATGCCCTGCTGGGAGAGAACGGCGCCGGGAAATCCACCCTCGTGAAGATGATCTACGGGCTGGTGAAGCCGGATGCCGGGCAGATGATCCTTGCGGGCCGCGAATTCGTGCCCGACCGCCCGGCCAGCGCGCGCCAGTCCGGCGTGGCGATGGTTTTCCAGCATTTCAGCCTGTTCGACGCGCTGACCGTGGCCGAGAATGTCGCCCTCGGCATGGAAACGCCGCCCCCCATGCGCGAATTGGCCGACCGCATCCGCTCCACCTCGGCCAATTACGGCCTGCCGCTGGACCCGGACCGCACCGTCGGCGATCTGAGCGCGGGCGAGCGTCAGCGCGTGGAGATCGTGCGCTGCCTTCTGCAGGACCCGCGCCTTCTGATCATGGATGAGCCGACGAGCGTGCTGACCCCGCAAGAGGTGGCGATCCTGTTCAAGACGCTGCGCAAGCTGGCGGCCGAAGGAACCTCGATCCTCTATATCAGCCACAAGCTCGAAGAGATCCGCACCCTGTGCGACGCGGCGACAATCCTGCGCCGCGGCCGGGTCGTGGCCCGCTGCACCCCGCGCGAGAAGACGGCCCGCGAACTGGCCGAACTGATGGTTGGCACGGTGCTGACCCCGCCCGAACGCGCCGCCACCCCCAAGGGCGATGTGGTGCTGGAGGTTGCGGCCCTGTCCGCCCCCTCGCCCATTCCGTTCGGCACGGCGCTGCGCGACATCGCCTTCAAGGTGCGCGGCGGCGAGGTGCTGGGCATCGCGGGCGTGGCCGGCAACGGTCAGGACGAATTGCTGCTGGCGCTGAACGGCGAGTTGCCGACCGCGCCGGACTGCGTGCGCATCCATGGCCGCCCCCTTGGGGATTGCGGCCCGCAGGTGCGGCGACAGGCGGGCCTCGTCTCCGCCCCCGAAGAACGTCTGGGCCATGCGGCCGCCCCCGACATGACCCTGACCGAGAACGCCCTTCTGTCGGGCGCCCTGCGCCGCGGGCTGGTGCGGCGCGGCTTCATCGATTGGGCGCGGACGCGCAGTTTCGCCGAAAGCGTGATCGCGGGCTTCGATGTGCGCACCCCCGGCACCGAGGTCGCGGCGCGCGCCTTGTCGGGCGGAAACCTGCAGAAATTCGTCATCGGGCGCGAGCTGTCGCAGGAACCGGCGGTGATCGTCGTGAACCAGCCTACATGGGGCGTCGATGCCGTGGCCGCCGCCGCGATCCGCCAGGCGATCCTCGATCGGGCGGCGGCGGGGGCGGCGGTGGTCGTCATCTCGCAGGATCTCGACGAACTGCTTGAAATCGCCGACAGCTTTGCGGCATTGAACGAAGGTCGCCTCAGCCCGCCGCGCCCCGTCGCCGGCCTGACGGTGGAGGAAATCGGCCTGAAGATGGGCGGCGCGCACGGCATGGAGGTGGCGCATGATGCGTCTTGAAAAGCGGGCCACGCCCTCACGGGCATGGGCCATCGCCACGCCGCTTCTGGCCGTGGCGCTGACGATGATCGCGGGCGGCATCCTGTTCGCGCTTCTGGGTAAGGACCCGGTGGCGGCGATCCGCACGATCTTCTGGGACCCGCTCTTCAATCCGCAATTCGCGGCCTATTCCCGCCCGCAGCTTCTGGTGAAGGCGGGGCCGCTGATCCTGATCGCGATCGGCCTGTCGCTGGGGTTCCGCGCCGGTGTCTGGAACATCGGCGCCGAGGGTCAGTACGTCATCGGCGCGATCACCGGGGCGGCGGCGGGCCTTGCCCTCTATCCGATGGACAGTCGGCTGATCTTTCCGCTGATGGTGCTGGCCGGGGCGGCGGGCGGTTTCGCATGGGCGATGATCCCGGCGCTGCTGCGCACGGTGTTCCGCACGAACGAAATTCTGGTCTCGCTTCTGCTGGTCTATGTCGCGCAGTCACTCCTGTCGTCCATGGCGCTGGGCGCGCTGCGCAACCCCGAGGGCGGGGGCTTTCCCGGATCGCGCAACCTGTCGCAATGGGCTTCCTCGGCCAATCCCGAACTGCTGACGGGCACGGGGATGCATTGGGGGGTCGTCGCGGCCTTCATCGCGGTGATCTTCGCCTATGTGCTGCTGCAACGCCACATGCTCGGCTTCTCGATCCGGCTGGCGGGTCAAGCCCCGCGCGCGGCGCGCTTTGCCGGCGTGTCTCCGCGGCGGCTGGTGATCATCTGCTTCGGCATCTCGGGGGCGCTGGCCGGTCTGGCGGGCCTCTTCGAGGTGACGGGACCGGCGGGGCAGATCAACCTCGATTTCGCACAGGGCTACGGCTTCACCGCGATCATCGTCGCCTTCCTCGGCCGGTTGAACCCGGTGGGGATCCTGCTCGCCGGCCTCTTGATGGCGCTGACCTATATCGGCGGGGAACTGGCGCAGTTCATGCTGGGCCTGCCCGCCGCCGCCATTCAGGCGTTCCAAGGGATGCTGCTCTTCTTCCTGCTGGCGGTCGACATCCTGACGAATTACCGCATCCGCTGGTCCAGCAGGGAGACCGTGTGAATGGATATCGGTGGCATCAATTTCGTCACGCTTCTGTCGACGCTGATCGTGGCCTCGGTCCCGATCCTGCTGGCCGCCCTCGGGGAGCTGGTGGTGGAGAAATCCGGCACCCTGAACCTCGGGGTGGAAGGGATGATGATCGTGGGCGCGGTGACGGGATTCGTCGCAGCCGTCTCGACCGGGAATCCGTTCCTCGGCTTCGTGGCGGGTGCGGCGGCCGGGGCGGCGATGGCCGGGATCTTCGCCGTGCTGACGCAGGTCCTTCTGGCAAATCAGGTCGCATCCGGGCTGGCGCTGACGCTGTTCGGGCTGGGCCTTTCCAGCCTGATCGGTCAGGGCTGGAACGGCATCCGCCCGCCGGTGACGGGGGATGTGCCCCTCGGCCCGCTGGCAGAGATCCCGGTCCTCGGCCCCATCGTCTTTTCGCATGACTGGATGGTGTATCTGTCCTTCGCCATGGTCTTCGCGATCGGCTGGTATCTGAAATCCACGCGCGGCGGGCTGATCCTGCGGGCGGTGGGCGAAAGCCATGCGGCGGCCCACGCCCTCGGCTACAAGGTGCGGCGCATCCGCGTTCTGGCGCTGCTGTTCGGCGGGGCGATGGCCGGCTGCGGCGGGGCCTATGTCAGTCTGGTGCGCGTGCCGCAATGGACCGACGGCATCACCTCGGGCGCGGGCTGGATCGCCCTTGCCATCGTCGTCTTCGCCAGCTGGAAGCCGTGGCGCGTTCTTTTGGGCGCGTGGCTTTTCGGCGGCATCAGCGTGCTGCAACTGAACCTTCAAGCCGCTGGCAGCCGCATCCCGGTCGAGTATCTGTCGATGTCGCCTTATGTCATCACGATCCTCGTCCTTGTCCTGATATCCTCGGGCCGGGGGCGCACCATGGGTGCGCCGGCCGATCTGGGGCGCACGTTCCACACATCACAATAAAACGGGGAGACACCAATGAAACGCAGACTGCTTCTGGCGACCGCCGCCGCACTGATGGCGCTGCCCGCCGCGACCTTCGCGCAGGGCATGGACAAGGTGAAGGCGTGCTTCATCTATGTCGGCCCGGTGGGCGATGGCGGCTGGACCTTCCAGCACGATCAGGCCCGCAAAGCCCTGATCGAAGAGTTCGGCGACCGCGTCGATGCCAGCACCTATCAGGAATCCGTCCCCGAGGGCGCGGATGCCGAACGCGTGCTGACGCAGATGGCGCTGTCGGGCTGCAACATCATCTTCGCCACCTCCTTCGGGTATATGGACGCGGTGAACAACGTCGCGGCCAAGTTCCCGAACGTGAAGTTCGAACATGCCACCGGCTACCGCCGCGATCATGCGAACGTCTCCACCTATGACGCGCGCTTCTACGAAGGCCGCGCCGTCACCGGCACCATCGCCGGGATGATGACGAAATCGGACAAGATCGGCTATATCGGCTCCTATCCGATCCCGGAGAACATTCAGGGCATCAACGCCGCCTATCTCGCGGCGAAGAAGGTGAACCCGGATGTGACGATCTCGGTCGTGTGGGCCTATAGCTGGTTCGACCCGGCCAAGGAGGCCGACGCCGCCCGCGCGCTGATCGAACAGGGCGTGGACGTGATCCTGCAGCACACCGATTCCACCGCGCCCTTGGCCGAAGCGGCCAAGACCGAGGGTGTGATCGGCTTCGGTCAGGCTTCCGACATGGCGGAGTTCAAACCCTCGCCGCGCGTCGCCTCCATCATCGACAACTGGGCCCCCTACTACATCGAACGTGTGGGCGAGCTGCTGGATGGCACCTACGAACAGGGCGCCACTTGGGCCGGCATCGCGGGCGGCGAGGTTCAGATCGGCGAGATCACGGACGCCGTTCCGGCCGATGTGAAGGCCGAGGCCGAGAAGGTGCGCGACGCCATCGCCTCGGGCGAGCTGCATCCCTTCACCGGCCCGCTGAACAAGCAGGACGGCACCGAATGGCTGGCCGATGGCGAAACGCCGGACGATGCCGATCTTGCCGGCATGAACTTCTTTGTCGAGGGCATCACCGGGCAGATCCCGAACTGAGTTCCGACGGGGGCGCGGTCTTCCGCCGCGCCCCCGTCACGCCCCCGTGACGCCGCATCCGATACCGTGCACAAGGGAGGACGATTCCCGTGCCCCCTCGGAGCCCCGATGCGCCCTCACCGCCTGCTCTTCCTGCTGATCTTCGTTCTCCTGTCCGCCTGTGGATCGCGGGCACCCGATTACGTTCCGGGCCTGCCGCGCCAGTTCGGCGATGCGGCCCCCTATGATTGGCGGGGGCGCAATGTCCCGGCGGCCTATGCGATCCATGGCGTGGATGTCGCCCGGTATCAAAGCAATGTGGACTGGTACGGCCTGCGCGCCCATGGCGTGCGCTTTGCTTTCGTGAAGGCGACCGAGGGCGGCGATTACGTCGATCCGATGCTGGGCCGCCATCTGTCGGCCGCGCGGGCTGCGGGCGTTCCCAGCAGCGGTTATCACTACTACTATTTCTGCCGCACGGCACAGGAGCAGGCGGCATGGTTCATCGCCAATGTGCCGCGCCGCGCGGGCGATCTGCCGCCCGTCCTCGACATGGAATGGACGCCGACCTCCAAGACCTGCCGCCGCCGCCCCCCGGCCGAAGAGGTGCGTCAAGACGCGGCCACCTTCGCCTCCATCGTCACGGCCTATTACGGGCAGAAGCCGATCATCTATTCGACCGTGGACTTCTTCCGCGACAACGAGATGTGGCGCGTGCCGGGGGTGGAGTTCTGGCTCCGCTCCGTCGCCGGGCACCCGTCCGAGGTGCATCCGGGACATGACTGGACCTTCTGGCAGTACACCGGCACCGGCCTCATTCCGGGGGTCGAAGGGCGCATCGACATCAACGCCTTCCGCGGGTCGGAGCAGGAATGGGCGACATGGCTCGCCCTGCGCCAGCAGCGCTAGGCCCGGCGCAACCGTCCGAACACCGCCGACAGCACGAACAGCGCCGCCGAGGCCGTCACGATGGACGGCCCGGCCGGTGTGTCGAAATGCCATGAAGCCCACAGCCCCGCCAGCGCGGCGATCGCGCCAAGGGCCGTCGCGCCGAACACCATCTCTTCGGGGCTGCGGGACAGCGCCCGCGCCGCCGCCGCCGGAATGATCAGCAGCGCCGAGATCAGAAGCGCGCCCACGATCTTCAGCGACAGCGCCACCACCAGCGCCAGCGCCAGCGTCAGCACCAGCCGCTCCCGCATGGGGGACACGCCGTCGGCATGGGCCAGATCCTCGTTCACGGTGGTCAGCAGCAGGCGGTTCCAGCGCCATGCGATCAGCGCCGAGATCAGCGCGGCCCCGCCCCAGATGGTCAGCAGATCCATCCGCGACACGGCAAGGATATCGCCGAAGAGGAACGTCTCGAGGCTGATGCGCACGCCCTGCACGAAGCTGATCGCGACGAGCCCGGTCCCGAGCGCGGCATGCGCCAGCACCCCCAGCACCGTGTCGGCGGCCCAGCCCCGGCCCGCGAGCCCCGCCACCGTCAGCCCCATCGCCCCCGCAACCAGCGCGGCCCCAAGGGCGACCGGCATATCGGCCGCCAGCGCCAGCGCCACCCCGAGGATCGCGGCATGCGATGTCGCATCCCCGAAATAGGCCATCCGCCGCCAGACGACGAACACGCCGAGCGGCCCGGTCGCGCAGGCCACGCCCACCCCCGCCAGCGCCGCGCGCACCAGAAAATCGTCAAGCATGGTCGCACCCGTCGTGATCGTGATTGTGGTGATGGCGATAGAGCGCGAGCGCCCCGCGCGTCCCCTCGCCGAAAAGCGCGCGGTATTCGGGCGCGTTCGACACGACCCGCGGCGCGCCTTCGCAGCAGACATGCCCGTTCAGGCAGACCACCCGGTCCGAAGCGGCCATGACCACATGCAGATCGTGGCTGACCATCAGAACGGCCGCGCCGGTTTCCTGCCGTACCTCTTCCAGCAAACGGTAGAACGCGGCCTCGCCGGGCTGATCGAGGCCCTGCGTCGGTTCGTCCATCAGGATGGCCTGCGGATTGGCCAGCAGCGCCCGCGCCAGAAGCACGCGCTGCATCTGCCCGCCGGACAGGCCCGAAAGCATCCGCCGCTCCACCCCCGGCAGGCCGACGCGGGCCAGAACGGCACCGATATCGGCGGCGGATCTGCGATGCGGCAGCGACAGGAAACGCCCGACCGGCAGCGGCAGGGTCGGATCCAGCGCCAGCTTCTGCGGCACATAGCCGAGCCGGAGGCGCGGCGCGCGCCTCACGCGCCCGGCCTCGACCGGGACGATCCCCAGAAGGGTGCGCAGCAGCGTCGATTTCCCCGACCCGTTCGGGCCGACGATGGTGACGATCTCGGCCGGATCGAGGCTCAGGGACACATCGCGCAGCACCGGTTGGGCGCCCAGCGTGACGCTGACATTCTCGGCGGATAGAAGGCTCATGCGGCCTCGCGGCAGGAGGGGCACCGGCCCACGGCCTCGATGTTGGAACGTTCGATGACGAAGCCCCGCTCCCCCGCCGCCTGCTCCAGCGCGGCGCGCACCGGCTCGGCGGGCGCTTCGGCAACCTGATTGCAGGACCGGCAGATCAGGAAGGCCGGGGCATGCGCCTCGCCGGGATGCATGCAGGCGGCAAAGGCGTTGAGGCGGCGGATGCGGTGGGCAAAGCCCTGCTCCACCAGAAATTCCAGCGCGCGATAGGCAACGGGCGGCTGGTTGCCGAACCCTTCCGCCGCGAGGCGTTCCAGAACGTCATAGGCGCCCAGCGCGCGGTGTTCCTCCAGCAGGATTTCCAGCACGCGGCGGCGCACCGGGGTCAGCCGCAGCTTGCGTTCCGCGGCCATGGCCTCGGCCCGGGCCAGCAGATCACCGGCGCAATGCGCATGATCGTGACATCCGAAGGGCAATGGGTCCATGACAGCCTCTTGACTTGTTATACTATCACATTTAGCCCTTTGCTCGACGTGATGAAAGGGCATTCGAATGCGTTATACCATATCGCTCGCATTGGCGAGCCTCTGCACCCCGGCCTTTGCCGATGTGAAGGTCGTGACCGACATCTCTCCGGTGCACTCGCTCGTGGCGCAGGTGATGGAGGGTGTGGGCACGCCGGACGAACTGCTGCCCATGGGCGCCGATCCGCACCACTTCCAGCTTCGCCCCAGCCAAGCGCGCAACCTACAAGACGCGGATCTGGTGATCTGGGCCGGGCCGGAGATGTCGCCATGGCTGTCGAGCACGCTGTCCAGCCTGTCGGCGGACGATCTGCAGCTTTTGCATGTGGAGGGCTTGCACGCCCACCAATATGCCGCGGATGCCCATGACGACGAGGACGAGGACGAGGACGATCACGCGGGCCACGACCACGACGATCACGCGGACCACGATCATCACGATCACGACGACCACGACGAAGAGGAAGGCGAGGAGCATCACCACCATGACGGCCTCGACCCCCATGCGTGGCTGAACCCGGACAACGCCATCCTGTGGCTGGGCGCCATCGCCGAAAAGCTGTCGGCGATCGACCCGGACAACGCGGCCACCTATGCCGCGAACGCCGAACGGGCCGAGGCCGGGATCGAAGAGCTGGACGCCAAGCTGAAGGCCGAACTCGCCCCGATCCAAGGCAAGTCCTTCGTCGTCTTCCACGACGCCTATACTTATTTCACCGAGCATTACGGCCTGTCGCTCGCCGGGTCGATCTCGCCGGGCGATGCCTCCTCCCCTTCGGCGGCGCGGCTGGCGGCGATCCGCAACGAAGCCGGCCCCTCCACCTGCATCTTCCCCGAAGTGCAGCATGATCCGAAGCTTTCGGCCCAGATGGCCGAGGATGCGGACGTGAAGCTGGGCGATGCGCTCGACCCCGAGGGCAGCCAACTGGAGCCGGGCCCGCAGCTCTACGCCACCTTGATGGAGACGCTCTCCTCCTCCCTCGTCGCCTGCCTGAAATAAGGCGCGTGGCCCGCCCGCCATCGGGTGCGGCGGGCCATGAAACCCAAGCGGCCGCCATCGCGTTCACCCTCCAGGACAGGAGAGTGCGATGCCCCTCGACCCCACGACGATCTGCGTGATCGCCAACCCCCGATCCGGCCGCAACAGCCAGGACGCGCAGGCGATCCACGCGGCGATGGAGGTGTTCGGCACGGCGACCCTGCGCCATTGGCAGGATGGCGAGGATATGAAGGACGCCGTCCGCCGCGCGGTCGATGACGGTTTCACCACCATCGTCGCGGCGGGGGGCGACGGCACGGTGATGGGCGTCGCCAATGCGCTGGTCCATGGCGATGCGAACCTCGCGGTCCTGCCGCTTGGCACCTTCAACTACTACGCCCGCGGGCTGCAACTGCCGCAGGATCCGCGCGCCGCGGCGCAGGCCATCCTGAACGGGCACCCCCACCGCATTTCCGTCGGGGCCGTGAACGGCACGGTGTTCCTGAACAATGCCAGCCTCGGCATCTATCCCGCCATCTTGAAGCAGCGCGAAAGCGTGTATGAGCGTTTCGGCCGCCGCCGCATCGCCGCCCATTGGTCCGTGCTCAAGACCTTCATGCGCTATCGCAAGCCGTGGCGTGTCACGCTGTCGATGAACGGGCGGACGCAGACGGTCAGCACGCCGCTGATCTTCGTCGCCCGCTCCGCCTATCAACTGGAGCGGTTCGGCCTGCCCGGCGCGGCGGAGATCAGCGACGACGATCTCGTCCTCTTCATCGCGCAGGCCGAAGGGCGGCTGGCCCTGCTGAAGACGACGTGGCGGCTGTGCACGCGCAAGGTCGCGCTGAACCGCGACGTGACCCTTCTGCACGCCGACAGCTTTACCATCGACACCCGCAAATCGAGCCTTTTGGCTGCCTATGACGGAGAGAAGTCCCGCATGCCCACCCCCATCCGATTCGAGATCCTGCGCGATGCGCTGTCGATCATCCTGCCGGACGCTGCCGATCGGGTGGATACGCCGTGAGACGGATCGTCCATCTGTCGGACCTGCATTTCGGCCGCACCTCCCCCGCCCTTCTGGAACCGCTTCTCGACCGCACGAACGCGCTGAAGCCCGATCTCTGCGTCATCTCCGGCGATTTCACCCAACGCGCCCGCAATTCCCAATTCGCCGAGGCGCGGGCCTTCATCGACCGCATCGATGCGCCGCTGCTGGCGGTGCCGGGCAATCATGACACGCCGCTCGACAATCTGCCGATGCGGCTGCTGCGCCCATGGGCGCGCTACCGCCGCCATATCGACGCCGATCTGGAACCGACCTTCGAGAATGACCGCCTGAAGGTCGTCGGGGTGAATACGGTGAACCGCTGGGCGCATCAGACCGGGCGGCTGCGCGATCAGACGCTGCGGCGGGTCTGCGAGGCGTTCTCCACCGCGGGCGACAAGGCGCGCGTCGTCGTGCTGCACCACCCGCTGGAGCATCTGGAGGGCACGGACAAACGCCTGATGCGCGGCGCGGCGAAGGCGCTGCGGGCCTTTGCCGATTGCGGGGCGGATGTCGTTCTGTGCGGGCATATCCACACCACCCATATCGGGCCGTTCACCACCGCGCCGGGGCTGCTGTTCGTGCAGGCGGGCACTGGGCTTTCGACGCGGCTGCGCCAGCAGGATAACAGCTTCAACGTGCTCGATGTCTCGCGCGCCGAGATCACCGTGCGCGCCATCTCGGCCGATCACGAGGCCCGGTTCGAGGAAACCGCCGCCATCCGTTTCCGCCGCGCCCCCGAAGGGTGGCTGCGGCTGGACGATCCGCGCCCGGCCTAGCTGCCGCGATAGGTGGAATAGGCGAAGGGAGAGAGCAGCAGCGGCACATGATAATGGGCCTCTGCATCCGCGACGCAGAACCGCAGCGGCACCAGATCGAGAAAGCCGTCATCCTGCCCCGTCGCGCGCAGATAATCGCCCGCGTGGAACAGCAGTTCATAGTCGCCCGCCTCGATCGGCTGGGCCACGGGGGCATCGGTGCGGCCATCGGCATTCGTCACCGTCGTCGCAAGAAGCGCCCCGCCCCGGCGAAGTTCGATCCGAACACCGGCGGCGGGCCGGCCGCGGGCCGTATCGAGTACATGCGTTGTCAGTCGTCCCATGACATCCCTCCGTTCGGCGTCGTCGCTGCAGTGTCACGGATTTCTTGAAAAAGACCAGACTCTTCGGCTCTTATGTTCGCAACACAGGAGCTGCCGATGAATCGCTACCCCCGCAATCTGTCCGGCCATGGCGGCCGCCCGCCCGCGGCCGCATGGCCCGGCGACGCAAAGGTCGCCATCAGCCTCGTGCTGAACCACGAAGAAGGCGGCGAGAATTCAATTCTGCATGGCGATGCGGCCTCCGAAGCGTTCCTCTCCGACATCGCCGGTGCCAGCATGTGGCCCGGAGAGCGGCATTGGAACATGGAATCCATCTACGATTATGGCGCGCGGGCCGGGTTCTGGCGTCTGCACGACATCTTCACCGCGCGCGGCCTGCCCGTCACCATCTATGGCGTCGCGACGGCGCTGGCCCGCAGCCCCGAGCAGGTCGCGGCGATGACGGCGGCGGGGTGGGATATCGCCTCGCACGGGCTGAAATGGGTCGAACATCGCGGCATGGACGAGGCCGAGGAGCGCCGCCAGATCGCCGAAGCCATCCGCCTGCATACCGAGGTGGTGGGCACCCCGCCCCGCGGCTGGTACACGGGGCGCTGTTCGGCCAACACGGTGCGCCTGACGGCGGAGACGGGGGCCTTCGACTGGATCTCCGACACCTATGACGACGATCTGCCCTATTGGCTGGAGGTGGGGGAGCGGGATCAACTCGTCATCCCCTATACGCTGGAGGCCAATGACATGCGCTTTGCCACCGCCCCCGGCTACATCACCGGCGAGCAGTTCTTCCAGTATCTGAAGGATGCCTTCGACACGCTGTGGAACGAAGGCGACAATGGGCGGCCTAAGATGATGTCGATCGGCCTGCATTCGCGCCTGATCGGGCGGCCCGGCAAGGCGGCGGGGCTGATCCGTTTCCTCGACTATGCGCTGCAAAAGGGCGGCGCGTGGTTCGCGACCCGCAGCCAGATCGCCGATCACTGGCGCAGCGCCCATCCCCATATCCGGCGCGAGCGCCCCTCGCAGATGGACCGCGACGCCTTCGTCGCGCGATTCGGCGGCATCTTCGAGCATTCGCCTTGGATCGCCGAGGGCGCGTGGCAGCTGGAGCTTGGCCCCGCGCATGACAGCGCCACCGGGCTGCACAACGCCCTCTGCCGCGTGTTCCGCAGCGCAGAGCCGGAGGCGCGGCTGCGCGTGCTGAACGCCCATCCCGATCTGGCCGGCAAGCTGGCCGCCGCGCGCCGCCTGACGCCCGACAGCACTGCCGAACAGGCCAGCGCCGGGCTCGATGCCCTGACCGATGCGGAACGGGCGGAATTTCAGCGCCTGAACACAGACTATGTCGCGCGCCATGGCTTTCCCTTCATCATCGCCGTGCGCGATCACGACAAGGCGGGCATCCTTGAGGCCTTCCGCACCCGCATCGCCCATGACCGCGACACCGAGTTCGCCGCCGCCTGCCGGCAGGTCGAACGCATTGCCTTCCTCCGGCTGAAAGATCTGCTGTGACACGCTACTACACCCCGCCGGGCGGATTGCCGCCCCAGACGCAATTGATGACCGGCCGCGCGATCTTCACCGACGCCTATGCGTTCATCCCCAAGGGCGTGTTCTCCGACATCGTGACCAGCTTCCTGCCGGGATGGGACGATACGCGCCTGTGGCTGATCGCACGCCCGATGACGGGCTTTTCCGAAACCTTCAGCCAATATGTCATGGAGGTCGCACCCGGCGGCGGATCGGACGCGCCGGAGCCCGAGGCGGCGGCGCAGGGCGTCCTCTTCATCACGGACGGAACCCCCTGCCTGACGCTGGACGGCACGCGGCACGATCTGCGCGCCGGGCATTACGTCTATATCCCCGCGGGCGTTCCATGGTCGCTGCGCAATCCCGGCGACGGGCCCGCGCGCTTTCACTGGATCCGCAAGATCTGGGACGGCGCGGGCCTTCCCCGCCCCGAACCGATCATCCGGCACGAAAGCGACACCCCGCCCACCCCCATGCCGGACACCGAAGGCCGCTGGGCCACGACGCGCTTCGTCGATCCGGCCGATCTGCGCCACGACATGCATGTCACCATCGTCACCTTCCAGCCCGGCGGCGTCATCCCCTTCGAGGAGACGCATGTGATGGAGCATGGCCTCTACGTCCTCGAGGGGAAGGCCGTCTACAAACTCAACCAAGACTGGGTGGAGGTGGAGGCCGGAGATTTCATGTGGCTGCGCGCCTTCTGCCCGCAGGCCTGCTACGCCGCAGGTCCGGGGCCGTTCCGCTATCTCCTCTACAAGGACGTGAACCGCCATGCGGGGCTGCGCATCCGATGATCCTGCGCATAGAGCCGCTGACCGCAGCCGCCTTCGCGCCCTTCGGCGACGTGCTGGAGGCCGAGGGCCCGCCGGATATGATCATCAATCAGGGCCTGTGCGGGCGCTTCCACGACCGCGCGCGCCTCGAGGCGGAGGGCGGACGCCTCGGCATCTCCCTCTTCCGGGCCGAGCCGCGCAGCCTGCCCTACCGGCTGGAGATGATGGAGCGTCATCCCCATGGCAGTCAGGCCTTCATCCCGATGAGCGCGCATCCCTTTCTGGTCATCGTCGCGCCGGATGCGGGCGGGATTCCGGGGCAGCCGCGCGCTTTTCAAACTGCCTGTTATCAAGGCATCAACCTTCACAGGGCCACTTGGCACGGCGTTTTGACGCCCCTGCACGCGCCCGGCCTTTTTGCGGTGATTGACCGAATCGGAGGCACTCCGAACCTAGAGGAGCATTGGCTGGAAACGCCCTGCACCATCGTCTGACCGGCGGAAGACCGGCAGAGCCCAATAGGAAGGACACGACCCGATGACGCATCCCGTGGATGAAAGGCTGCCCGCCGGGCGGCTTGCCGCGCTTGGCCTTCAGCATGTGCTGGTGATGTATGCCGGTGCCGTCGCGGTGCCTTTGATCATCGGGCGCGCGCTTCAGCTTTCGCCCACCGATGTCGCGTTCCTGATCTCGGCCGATCTGTTCGCCTGCGGGATCGTGACGATGATCCAATCGGCCGGCCTGACGCAGTGGTTCGGTGTGCGCCTGCCGGTGATGATGGGCGTCACCTTCGCCTCGGTCGGGCCGATGCTGTCGATCGCATCCGGCCATCCGGGGACCGAAGGGGCGCGGATGATCTTCGGTGCGATCATTGCGGCCGGCATCTTCGGCATCCTGATCGCGCCCTTCATGGGCCGGTTGCTGCGATTCTTCCCCCCGGTGGTGACGGGCACGATCATCCTCGTGATCGGCGTCACCCTGATGCGGATCGGCATCAACTGGATCTTCGGCAACCCCGTCGGGCCGACCGCGCCGCGCGTCGTCGCCCCAGAGGCCGCGAGCTGGCTTCAGACCATGCGCGAGATGTCGGGCCAGCCCGGCGTTCCGCCCGTCCCGCAGGGCCTTGCCGTCGCCGCAAGTCAGCCGAACCCGGCCTATGCCTCGGGCGGGAATATCCTGCTGTCGGCCTTCGTCCTTGTTGCGATCCTTGGCATCACGCGCTTTGCCCGCGGCTTCCTAAGCAATATCGCGGTGCTGGCGGGCATCATCCTTGGGATGCTGGTCGCGGCGGTGGCCGGAAAGATGACCTTCGCCAAGGTCGGAGAGGCGGCGTGGTTCGCCCCCGTCGCCCCGTTCCATTTCGGCCTGCCGATCTTCGATCCGGTGATGATCGCCACGATGGCGCTGGTGATGATCGTCGTGATGATCGAATCGACGGGCATGTTCCTTGCCCTCGGCGCGATGACGGACCGCGAGGTGACGCGCGAACGGCTGACCGCGGGCCTGCGCACGGACGGCCTCGGCACGGTGATCGGCGGGCTGTTCAACACCTTCCCCTACACCTCCTTCAGCCAGAACGTCGGTCTGGTGGGCGTGACGGGCGTGCGCAGCCGCTTCGTCTGCATCGCGGGCGGGGTGATCCTCGTCGTGCTCGGCCTGATGCCGAAGATGGGGGCGCTGGTGGAATCGGTACCGACGGCGGTGCTGGGCGGGGCGGGCCTCGTGATGTTCGGCATGGTGGCCGCGACCGGCATCCGCATCCTGTCGAACGTCGATTTCCAGACGAACCGCAACAACCTGTTCGTCGTGGCGGTGGCGCTCGGCCTTGGGCTGATCCCGCTGATCGCGCCCGATTTCAAGATGTGGATGCCGCACGCCCTGCACCCGCTGATCGATTCGGGCATCCTCCTGGCCACGATCGCGGCGGTGGTGCTGAACGCCTTCTTCAACGGCGCGCAGCAGCCTGCCAGCGGCGAGGTTCCGGCCTCAGCCGTCGCCGATCACTAGGGCCATATCCAGCATCCGGTTGGAAAAGCCCCATTCGTTGTCGTACCAGCCGAAGACGCGCAGCATCCCCTGATCGGTGACGCGCGTTTCCGGCAGGGCCATGACGATGCTTTCCGGCCGCGCCCGCAGATCGGTGGAGACGAGCGGCCCCTGCACCGCCCCGATCACCCCGCGCGCGGCGGCAAAGACGGCATTCACCTCGGCCGCCGTAACGGGTCTGTCGGTCATCACCGCCAGATCCACCGCCGAGACCGAGGCCACCGGCACCCGCACCGCCGATCCCTGCACCCGACCCGCAAGCGCGGGCAGCACCTGATCGAGCAGCCGCTGCGCCGAGGTGGTGGTCGGCACCATCGACAGCGCCGCCGCCCGCGAGCGGGCATAATCGGCCGCCGGCGCATCCACCGTCGGCTGACTGCCGGTGTAGCAATGGATGGTCGTCATCGTGCCCGTCACCACGCCCCATTGCGCATCGAGCAGCTTCACCAGCGGCGCCAGCGCATTGGTCGTGCAGCTTGCGTTGGAGATGACGCGATGTTCGGGCCGCAGCGCCTCTTCGTTGGCACCAAGGACCAGCGTAACATCCGCCCCCGCCGAAGGCCCCGATACGAGCACGCGCCCCGCCCCCGCCGTCAGCCCCCGCACCGCGACCGTGCGCGCATCGCTGTGGCCGGTGCATTCCATCACCACATCGACCCGCCGCAGATCCAGCGTGGAAATATCGGCCATCCGGTAGAGCGGAATCGCCCGCCCATTCACCACCAGCGCCCCGTCCTCCAGCGCGACCTCGCCGTCGAAGGGGCCGAAGACGCTGTCATATTGGAAAAGGTAGGCGCACATCTCGGGGGCGGCGATGTCGTTGATGCCGATGATCTCGATCGCCGGCCAACCGCCTTGCACCCAAGCCCGCAGGACCGACCGCCCGATCCGCCCGAAACCGTTGAGGAACACCCGCATCGCACCCTCCGCCTGTTTGGCCCCGACCAAGCACGGATCGGGCGCAAGCGCAATCGGGGGCTATTCTTCGGCCGGCGTCTCGGTCGGCATCCAGCCTTGCTCCGCCAGAAACAGGCGCGCGGCCTGCGGACGCAGCTTCAGGAACTGCGCAGAGGCCCGATCGAACACCTCCCGCTCGCCCAGCGCGTCGGCCAAGATCAGGATGCGTTTCATGAGCGGCAGCCGCGCCGGGGCCAGCACCATCGCCCGTTGCAGCATCTCGAGCGCGCCGCGCCGATCCCCCTGCCGCGACGCGCAATTCGCCCGCCACACATGCGCATCCGCCAGATGGAACAGAAGGTCATCATGCCGGTCCAGCGCGGCAGAAAGGTCGTCGAAGCGCTGATCTTCGTTCAGGCGGCGGCATTCCTCATGGGCGGCAAGGCGCGCCTCGGGGTCGATCTGGGCGTGGATCCATGCCGCCGTCGCGGCGGCGGCGAAGGCGTCGATCTCCACCCCGCGATGGCCGTCCTTGGCGATGGAGGGCATCACATCCGGCAATGCGAAATCGTGGTCGAGGAAGACATGCCGATACTCGGCCTGCGAGGCCAGCGCCATCCCGTTGAACATCCCCCAGCGCGCAAGCAGCGTCTGCATGTTCGACAGTTCGATCACCTTGCAGCCGTTCGGGACGAACAGCATGTTCGAGATCCCCGCCCCATGCACCCCGACGAGGAACTCGGCCCCGGCGACGGTGCGGGCCTGATCCTCGATGCTCATATCCTCGAAGGTGACCGGCTCAAAACCAAGGGGGCGCAGACGCTCCAGCAGCAGATCCTCGTTCACGACCCGCTGCGCACGGCGCGAACGGCGCTGGATATAGAGGCGGCGCCCACGGCCCTTGGGACGTATCTGCGCCAGCACCCGTTCGCGGAACGCCATCACCGTGTCCAAGGTGCTGTTCGCCTTGGCGACCGCCACCCCGGACAACTCCGCAGTGCGGCCGAACGGAGCCTCGCCCAGCTTCGGCAGGGAGGGCATCACCGACCCACGGCACATATGATAGAGATGCCGCGTGTCGAGCGGCAGCAGAACCCGCCCGAAATCCCGCGGCCCCTGACGCAGTTCCACCCGGCCGGAAAGCTCGGGAAACCATGTGCGGATCAGATTGCGCACGAACCCCTTCTGCTGGGTCCGCGATGTGGTCGCGATGATCACGCGGCCGCGCAAATCGTAACGCGCATAAAGCTCCAGCAATGGCAGCGTCTCGGTCAGGTAGCTGTCGAATTCGTGGAAGTTCCGCGCATCGATCAGAAGATCGAGGTCGCGCATATCGTCCTTTTCGACCTCGAGGCGGCAGCTGTGGGACGCCTCCTGCAACCGTTCCACCAAGGCGGCATCGAGCGAGGTGTCGCGGGCCGCCGCGCGAAACCGGTATCCCCCCGGCCCCCACGGGCAGAACTTGCCGCCGACGGTGACATGGCTGCGATGCAGGCCGACATCGTCCGCCACGGTCAGAACCGCCGGAAACACCACGCCCTCGCTCCAACGCTGGGCGCGCTTGCTGCGCAGCAGTTCCTCCATCCGCACGCGCTGATCGTGCTGGCTGCTCAGCACCAGCCCGTCCACGTCGACCGGCGGCACGAGGCACACGGCCAGATCCTCGCGCCGCAGCAGCGCCATTCCCGGATCGACGCCGGGAATGAACACGTCGTCGGGCGTGGCTTCGGGAACGGGGGGAAGGTTCACGGGCGCACCTGTCGCTTGGCTGTGCTTCCACCATTCCGTGTCGGAGCCATCCTGTAAACCGCCTGCGGGCGCTCTTCCCCCTTTTCTCCGGATTTGGTAGACTGGCCCCATGACCCAAGAACGCCCCAAACTCACCCCCCCGGACGGAGAAACGAAGGTTCTCCTTCATTCCTGCTGCGCCCCCTGCTCGGGCGAGGTGATGGAAGCGATGACCGCTTCGGGGATCGATTACACCATCTTCTTCTACAACCCCAACATCCACCCGAAGAAGGAATACCTTCTACGCAAGGATGAGAACATCCGCTTCGCCGAGCAGCACAACGTGCCCTTCGTCGATGCCGATTACGACGCGGACAACTGGTTCTCCCGCGCCAAGGGGATGGAGTGGGAGCCCGAACGCGGCATCCGCTGCACCATGTGCTTCGACATGCGCTTCGAGCGGACGGCCCTTTACGCCCATGAGAACGGGTTCCCGGTCATCACCTCCAGCCTCGGCATCTCGCGCTGGAAGAACATGACGCAGATCAACGATTGCGGCCACCGCGCCGCCGGCCCCTATGACGGCGTGCAGTACTGGGATTTCAACTGGCGCAAAGGCGGCGGTGCATCCCGCATGATCGAGATCTCCAAGCGCGAGGAGTTCTACATGCAGGAATATTGCGGCTGCATCTACTCGCTGCGCGACACCAACGATTTCCGCCTGTCGCGCGGACGCGAGAAGATCAAGATCGGCACGATGTATTACGGCCGGGACGAACCGCAGGAATGACGAAGGCCCGCCGAATGGCGGGCCTTTCTGCATCTCGGGGCGTGAAGGATCACTCCTTCGAACGCTCCACATAGCTTTTGTCTTCGGTGTTGATCACGACGCGGGTACCGGCGCCGATATGTGGCGGGACCATGATGCGCAGACCGTTGGTGCACATCGCGGGCTTGTAGGACGAAGAGGCCGTCTGACCCTTCACGACCGGCTCGGTCTCCTCGATCTCCACCACGACCTTCTGGGGCAGCGAGATGGCGATCGCCACGCCTTCATGCGTCTGCAGATATGCCTTGATGCCTTCGGTCAGGAAGACCTTGTCCTCGCCGACGACATCATGGGACACGGCCAGCTGTTCGTAGGTGGTGGGCTCCATGAAGTGGAAGCCTTCGCCGTCTTCGTAAAGGAAGTCGTATTCACGCTCGTCCACGACGGCCTTTTCCACCATCTCGGTGGTGCGCCAGCGTTCGGCCACCTTCACACCATCCGCGATGCGGCGCATGTCGACCGAGGTCGTCGGCGTGCCCTTGCCGGGATGGAAGTTTTCGGCCTTCAGAACGACATAGAGCCTGCCGTCCATGTCCACGACATTGCCCTTGCGAAGGGAGGATGCGATGACTTTCACCAGATTGTCCTTGTGATGCGGCCCCGTTCCGGGGGAAATCCCGCGTGATCTAGCGCATCGCGCCGCAAATCGGAAGCCCCGTGACATGACCGACACGCCCTGGTGGCACCCCCACCGCCATGCCGACCGCCGCCCCGCCCTTCTGGCGCGCAACCGCATTCAGGCCGCGATCCGTGGCTGGCTGGCCGAGGGCGATTTCCTCGAGGTCGATCCCGCCGCCCTGCAAACGAGCCCGGGAAACGAGACCCATCTGCATGCCTTCGCCACCACGGCGATCGGCAATGACGGCGCGCCGCGGACGATGTATCTGCACACCTCGCCCGAATTCGCGATGAAGAAGCTGCTCGCCGCCGGAGAGCCGCGGATCGCCGCCTTCGCACATGTCTGGCGCAACCGAGAACGTGGCGCGCGCCACAGCCCCGAATTCACCATGCTGGAATGGTACCGCGCGGGCGAAGGCTACGAGGTGCTGATGGCCGATTGTGCAGAACTGCTGCAACGGGCCGCGACGGCCGCCGGCACGCGCGAGCTGCGCTATGCGGGGCGGACCTGCGATCCCTTTGCCTCGCCCGAACGGCTGAGCGTGGCCAAGGCCTTCCGCCGCGCCGGGGTCGATCTTCTGGCCACGGTCACGCCCCATGCCACCGACCGCGACGCGCTGGCCGCGCAGTCGCCGGTGCGCGTCGCCGAAGACGATACATGGTCCGACATCTTTTCGCGCATCTTGTCGGAAAAGGTGGAGCCGACGCTTGGGATCGGACGCGCGACGATCCTCGACCTCTATCCCGTGGCCGAGGCGGCGCTCGCCCGCCCCGCCGCCGATCCCCGCCTTGCCGAGCGGTTCGAGCTCTATGCCTGCGGGGTGGAACTGGCCAATGGCTTTGGTGAACTGACCGACCCCGCCGAACAGCGCCGCCGTTTCGAGGCGGATATGGACGAAAAGGCCCGCATCTATGGCGAGCGGTATCCGCTGGACGAGGATTTCCTTGCCGCCTTGCACCATATGCCCGCCGCCAGCGGCATCGCGCTTGGCTTTGATCGGCTGGTGATGCTGGCGACAGGCGCGCCGAACATCGACGCCGTGGTCTGGACCCCGGTCGCCTAGACGCCCTCGGCTGGCGCGGTTTCTTCGTGGCAGACGACGGTGAAGGTCTTCAACTCATGCGGGCCGAAGCTGTGCAGCATGGCCACATCGGCCGCGTCCCGGCCGACGGCGATGTTGATGCGGCCGATGCGCGGGGTGTTGTGACGCGCGTCGAACGCATACCAGCGCCCATCGAGAAACGCCTCGAACCATGCCGAGAAGTCCATCGGCCCGCCATCCGGCACGCCGATATCTCCCAGATAGCCGTTCACATAGCGCGCCGGGATCGACAGCGCTCGGCACAGCGCGATGGCCGTATGCGCGAAATCCCGGCAGACGCCGCAGCCTTCGTCGATCGCCCCCTGCGCCGTCCGCACGGCGCAAGCGGTCTGATAATCGAAGCGGATCTGGCCGTTCACGTAATCGCAGACCGCCTGAACCCGCTTCCATCCGGGCGTGATCGCGCCGAAGCGTTCCCATGCGAAGGCGGCCAAGCTGTCGCTTTCGCAATAGCGGCTGGGAAGCAGGAATTGCAGCGCATCATCGGGCAAGTCTGCCACGTTGGGCACATCGGCCTCGACCCGGACTGGATCGGGCGCACCGTGATCGCGGATCAGACCGTCGCCGCGAATGCGCGTCTCGCCCTCGGGGGCCGTGAAACGCAGACAGGCGTTGCCGAATGGATCGGTGAAGCGGCGCGCCATCACGCCGGGGGGAAGTTCCACCACCTCGTCCTGTGCCAGATCGCCGCGGCGTTCGTGGCGCAGCCCCATCCGCGCGATGAAATGCGTGGGCTGCGAGCAGGCGACCGTGATGTCGTAACCGAAGCGGATCAACATGGACATTCTCCCTGACGACAGGAAGATGAACCCATGCCGGGCCGCTCCGGTTCCGTCAGACGCGTTTCAGACGTATGACGACATCGACCCGGCTCAGCTCGGCATTGGCCGGCAGCTTGGGCAGCTGGGCGATGCGGAACTGATCGGCCGGGGCGTCCACGATCTCGGTCGTGTCCTCCCAGAAGAAATGGGGGTGATCGTCCATGCGCGTGTCGAAATAGCTGCGGGAGCCGTCGACCACGACCTCCTGCATCAGGCCCGCGTCGCAGAATGCGCGCAGGGTGTTGTACACGGTCGCAAGGCTCACCTTCTCACCGCTCTGGGCGCAGGCCGCGAACAGGCTTTCCGCCGTCACATGCCGATCCTTGCCGTCGCCGATCAGCAGCGACGCCAGCGCCAGGCGCTGGCGCGTCGGCCGCAGCCCCGCCTCCGTCAGCCATTTCGTTCCGCGTTCAATTGCCGTCTGGGTCATCGTTGCGTCACCTTTCCGCTTTCCTATATCGTGACGCAGCATCCGGATTCAAACGGAATCCCCCTGCCCTTGCCACATGTTTGGCAGGGGTGATACAGGGGGGCGGAATATCTATGGGGAGCCTTGATGGCGGATTATCCGACGAGTTTCGACAAGGAAGCACTTCTGGCCTGTGCACGGGGCGAATTGTTCGGCCCCGGGAACGCCCAGCTTCCCGAACCGCCGATGCTGATGATGGACCGCATCACGGACATTTCAGCCGATGGTGGAGCGCATGGCAAGGGTCATGTCGTGGCCGAATTCGACATCCAGCCGGATCTGTGGTTCTTCGCCTGCCACTTTCCGGGCAACCCGATCATGCCAGGCTGCCTTGGTCTGGACGGGCTGTGGCAGCTGACGGGCTTCAACCTCGGCTGGCGTGGCTGGCAAGGCCGGGGCTACGCCCTCGGCGTGGGCGAAGTGAAGCTGACGGGCATGGTGCGCCCCGAACGCAAGCTCCTGCGCTATTTCGTCGATTTCACCAAAGCGGTGCAGACGCGCCGTCTGACCATGGGCGTGGCGGATGGCCGCGTCGAGGCGGACGGCGAGGTCATCTACCAAGTCAAGGACATGAAGGTCGCTCTTTCCGAGAGCTGACCCGAGCCCGAAAGGAAACAAGCCCATGCGTCGCGTCGTCATCACCGGCATCGGCATCGTCTCGCCCATCGGCAACAACGCAGCAGAGGTGGAAGCCTCTCTGCGCGCTGGCCGGTCGGGGATCGTCTTCTCGCCCGAATATGCCGAACACGGCTTCCGCAGCCAAGTCCACGGTATGCCCCAGATCGTTCTGGAGGATCATATCGACAAGCGCGATCTGCGCTTCATGGGCGCGGGTGCCGCCTACAACTTCATCGCGATGGAACAGGCCGTGAAGGATTCCGGCCTCGAGCCGTCGGATGTCTCGAACGAGCGCACGGGCCTTGTGATGGGATCGGGCGGGCCGTCCACGGCCAACTTCTTCCAAGCGCACCAGACCGTGATCCAGAAGGGCAGCCCCAAGCGCATGGGGCCGTTCATGGTCACGCGCTGCATGTCCTCCACGAACTCGGCCACGCTGGCCACGCCCTTCAAGATCAAGGGCGTGAACTATTCGATCACCTCCGCCTGCTCCACCTCGGCGCATTGCATCGGCAACGGCGTCGAACAGATCCAGCTGGGCAAGCAGGACATCGTCTTTGCCGGCGGCGGCGAGGAACTGGACTGGACGCTGTCCTGCCTCTTCGATGCGATGGGCGCCATGTCCTCCAAATACAACGACACGCCCGCCACCGCCTCGCGCCCCTATGACGCGACGCGGGACGGCTTCGTCATCGCAGGCGGCGGCGGCGTCGTCGTGCTGGAAGAGCTGGAGCATGCGCTGGCGCGCGGCGCCAAAATCTACGGCGAAGTCACGGGCTACGGCGCCACGTCGGACGGCTACGACATGGTCGCCCCGTCGGGCGAGGGCGGCGAACGCTCCATGCGCCTTGCCGTCGCGACCCTGCCCGAAGGCCGCAAGATCGACTACATCAACAGCCACGGCACCTCGACCGGCGTCGGCGACATCACCGAAGTGAAGGCGATCCGCCGCGTCTTCGGTGAAGGCACGACCCCGCCGATCGCCTCCACCAAATCGCTCACCGGGCACTCGCTCGGCGCGACGGGGGTGCATGAGGCGATCTATTCGCTGCTGATGATGAACGGTGATTTCATCGCCGCATCCGCCAATGTCACGGCACCCGACCCCGAACTTCATGACGGCGAGATCGTGACAACCCTGCGTGAAAACGTCACACTCGATTCCGTACTGTCCAACAGCTTCGGCTTCGGCGGCACCAATGCCACGCTTGTCATGAGCAAATATCGTTAAGGATCGCCAATGGCCGAGCTTTTGAAAGGGAAACGCGGGGTCGTCATGGGCGTCGCGAATGATCGCTCCATCGCATGGGGCATTGCGCGGGCCATGGCGGCCGAAGGGGCCGAGCTTGCCTTCACCTATCAGGGCGAGGCCTTCGGCAAGCGGCTGGCACCGCTGGCGGCCTCGGTCGGGTCGGACATCCTGCTGGATACCGACGTGATGCGCGATGACAGCATGGACGCCGCCTTCGCCCGCCTGAAGGAGGAATGGGGCAGCATCGACTTTCTCGTCCATGCCATCGCCTATTCCGACAAGACGGAACTGGCCGGCCGTTTCATCAACACGACGCGCGACAACTTCCGCAACTCGCTGACCATCTCCTGCTACAGCTTCATCGACGTGGCCAAACGCGCCGCCGAGCTGATGCCCGAGGGCGGCACGCTGATGACGCTGACCTATCAGGGATCGAACGCGGTCACGCCCTATTACAACGTGATGGGTGTGGCGAAGGCGGCGCTCGAATCGGCGGTGCGCTATCTAGCGAACGATCTTGGCCCGCAGAAGATCCGGGTGAACGCCATCTCCCCCGGCCCGATGAAGACGCTGGCCGGTTCGGCGATCGCCGGGGCGCGCAACACCTTCCGCCATACCGAGATGAACGCCCCGCTGCGCGCGAACGCCACGCTTGATTCCATCGGCGGCACGGCGGTCTATCTGGCGTCGGATTACGGCGCGATGACTTCGGGCGAGATCATCCGCGTCGATGGCGGCTATCACGTCCTCGGGATGCCGCAGCCGGAGAACATGCACGGCCACTGACGGCCTGTTCATTTCATGCGCGCCGCCTTATCCTGCGCGCATGATACCCCCCCGCGCTTTTTTGAATGTCGAACGCTCGCTGACGGACCGCCGTTGGATCGGTCCCAGCGACGAAGAGGATCGGCTGGCCGAGGCGATGGCGCAGGCCACCCGCCTGCCCGCCCCCCTGTGCCGCACGTTGGTGCGGCGCGGCATCGCCCCCGCCGAGGCCGAGCTCTACCTTGCCCCCGCCCTGCGCGATCTGCTGCCCGACCCCCTGACGCTGCGCGACATGGGTCTTGCCGCCGCGCGGGTGCTGCAGGCTGTGAGCCGGCGCGAGCGCATTGCGATCTTTGCCGATTACGATGTGGATGGCGGCTCTTCGGCGGCGCTGCTGATCGTGTGGCTGCGCGCCCTCGGCCGGGAGGCGACGCTCTATATCCCCGACCGCATCGACGAGGGCTATGGCCCCAACGTGCCGGCGATGCAGCACTTGGCCGCCGCGCATGATCTGATCATCTGCGTCGATTGCGGCACCCTCAGCCATGAGCCGATCGCGGCGGCGCAGGGGGCCGATGTGGTGGTGCTGGATCACCACCTCGGGGCGGAGACGCTTCCGCCCGCCTTGGCGGTCGTCAATCCCAACCGTCAGGACGAGGATGGGCGGCTGGCCCATCTCTGCGCTGCATCGGTCGTGTTCCTGATGCTCGTGGAGGCGAATCGTCAGCTTCGCGCCGAAGGCGTGACGGGACCGGACCTGATCGGAATGCTCGATCTGGTGGCGCTGGCGACGGTGGCCGATGTCGCGCCCCTGATCGGGGTGAACCGCGCGCTGGTGCGTCAGGGGCTGAAGGTGATGGCGCGGCGCGAACGTGCGGGCCTTGTGGCGCTGGCCGATGTGGCGCGCATGACCGAGGCGCCGACGCCCTATGCGCTTGGGTTCGTGTTGGGGCCGCGCGTCAATGCCGGTGGGCGCATCGGGCAGGCGGATCTGGGCGCGCGCCTTCTGGCGACGGACGATCCGCGCGAAGCGGCCTCGCTGGCCGCCCGGCTGGACGAATTGAACACCGAACGCCGGGAGGTGGAGGCCCGCGTCCGCGCCGAAGCCATGGCGCAGGCCGAGGCGCGCGGCCTCGATGCGCCGCTCGTCTGGGCCGCCGGGCAGGACTGGCATCCCGGCGTCGTCGGCATCGTCGCCTCCCGCCTGAAGGAGGCGACGAATCGCCCCGCCATCGTCATCGGTCTGGCGGGCGGCATCGGCAAGGGATCGGGCCGCTCGGTCACGGGGGTCGATCTCGGGGCCTCGATTCAGCGCCTTGCGGCCGAAGGGCTGCTTTTGAAGGGCGGCGGGCACAAGATGGCCGCCGGGCTGACCGTGGACGAAGCCCGCCTGCCCGAAGCGATGGAGCGGTTGGCCGAGCTTCTGGCCCGGCAGGGCGCGGGCCAGCAAGGTCCGGGCGATCTGCGGCTGGATGGGCTTTTGATGCCCGACGCCTGCACCCCCGCCCTGATCGAGCAGATCGAGAGCGCGGGCCCCTTCGGCGCCTCCTCGCCCGCGCCGCGTTTCGCCTTTGCCGCCCAAAGCCTGCAATGCCGGCGCATCGGTCAGAACCACCTGCGGCTGACCTTTGGCGGCCTTGGCGGGCCGAAGGTCGATGCGGTCGCCTTCGGGGCCTTCGACGGCCCGCTCGGCCCCGCGCTCGAAGGCTGCGGCACCCGCCGCTTCCACCTTGCCGGCCGGTTGGAGATCAACAGCTATGGCGGGCGCAACCGTGTTCAGCTGCGGCTGGAAGATGCGGCGGAGGAAAAGTGATTTTTCCTCTTGCACGCCGGATCGCGGCAGACTAGAAGCCGCGCATCCCGGATGGCCCGTTCGTCTATCGGTTAGGACGTCAGGTTTTCAACCTGAAAAGAGGGGTTCGACTCCCCTACGGGCTGCCAGGATATTTCCCAAAGATCGCATGTGATTGCCGCGGCATTCCGCCCTGCGGCGCGGCGCGATTACCGCTCGCCTTTTCCCGGTCCGCCGCTAAATTCGCGTGAAGTGATGGGGGACAGATGCAGACGGAGATCGCGATTGCCGGGGCGGGTCTCGCCGCCGCTGTTCTGGCCCTGCGCCTGTCGGCCGCGCCGGGGGCGCCGCGCATCGCCTTGCACGACCCGCAGCCCTTTGCCGGGCGCACATGGTCCTTTCACGAACATGACGTGACCGAGGAGGATCGCCGCTGGCTCTCCCCCGCCATCGCCCATCGCTGGAGCGGGCAGGATGTCCGCTTTCCGGGGCTGCACCGGACGATGCGGGCGGGTTATGCCACGATCACGCCCGAAAGCCTTGCCGCCGCCTTGCCGCCCAACGTGACCATCCGCCCCGGACGGATCGCCGATCCCGCCACGTTGGATGCGCGCTGCGTCATCGACGCGCGGGGGGCCGCGCCGCATCCGGCGCTGCGCATCGCCTTTCAGAAATTCCTCGGGCAGGAGGTGCGCCTGCACGGCCCCCACGGCCTGACGCGGCCCGTCATCATGGATGCCGAAGTCGCGCAGTTGGAGGGGTTCCGCTTCGTCTATGTCCTGCCGCTGTCGCCGACGACGCTGCTGATCGAAGACACCCGCTATTCCGACACGCCCGAGGTGGATGCCGCCGCCTTCCGCAGCGCGATCAGTGCTTATGCCGCGGCGCAAGGCTGGCGGATCGCGGATGTCCTGCGCGAGGAAAGCGCGGCCCTGCCCCTTGGCCTTGCCTTCGACGCCGAGGCGTTCTGGGCCGATGCCGCCCTGCCCCGCATCGGCATGGCGGCGGCGCAGTTCCATCCCGTCACCGGATATACCCTGCCCGATGCCGTGCGCACGGCGAACCTCGTGGCCGCGCATTGGACGGAAGGGACGACCGCCCTTGCCCGCCACCTGCGCCGCGATGCGCTGCGGCGCGCGCGGGGGCAACGCTTCTACCGCCTTCTGTCGCGGATGCTGTTCGAAGCTGCCACGCCGGATGCGCGCTGGCGCGTCCTGCGCCGCTTCTACGGGCTTCCCGAACCGCTGATCGAACGCTTCTATGCCGGTCGCACCACCACCGCCGATATGGCGCGCATCCTCGTCGGGCGACCGCCCGTGCCGCTGGGCCGCGCCCTCCGCTCCCTTCCCGAAAGGATGAACCATGTCTGATAGAACAGCCGCCGTCATCGGGGCGGGGCTTGGCGGGCTTGCCCTTGCCATTCGGTTGCAATCGGCCGGCATCGCGACGACCCTGTTCGAGAAGCGCGATCTGCCGGGCGGGCGCGCCTATGTGTACCGCGATGCGGGCTTCACCTTCGATGCCG
The DNA here is from genome assembly GCF_018279165.1 of Falsirhodobacter algicola. Lineage (GTDB taxonomy): Bacteria > Pseudomonadota > Alphaproteobacteria > Rhodobacterales > Rhodobacteraceae > Falsirhodobacter > Falsirhodobacter algicola. The sequence goes on from NZ_CP047289.1 coordinate 1,169,637, forward strand.
GTCCCACGGTCATCACCGACCCCGAATGCCTGAAGAAGCTGTGGCGCCTGTCGGGCCGCCGGATGGAGGATTACGTCACCCTGCTGCCCGTCGCCCCCTTCTATCAGCTGTGCTGGGAGGACGGTTTCAAATTCGACTACGCCGACGATCAGGACGCGATCGACCGGCAGATCGCCCTGAAATCGCCGCAGGACGTGGCGGGGTATCGCCGCTTCCTCGACTATTCCCGCGATGTCTACCGCGAGGGGTACGAGAAGCTGGGCACCGTGCCCTTCCTGCACTTCCGGTCCATGATCAAGGCGGGCCCGCAACTGGCGCGGCTGCAAAGCTGGCGGTCGGTCCATTCCATGGTGGCGCAGTTCATCAAGGACGATCAATTGCGGCAGGCCTTCAGCTTCCACACGCTGCTCGTCGGCGGCAACCCGTTCGAGACGTCCTCGATCTATGCGCTGATCCACGCGCTGGAACGGCAGGGCGGCGTGTGGTTCGCCAAGGGCGGGACCGGGGCGCTGGTGCAGGGGATGGTGAACCTGTTCCAAGACCTCGGCGGCGTCATCCATTGCAACGCCGAGGTGGAGCGGATCGAAACCTCCGGCCGCCGCGCCACCGCGCTGCAGGTGAACGGCGAACGCCATCCCTTCGACATGATCGCCAGCAATGCCGATGTGGTGCACACCTATGACAAGCTGCTGGGCGATCCCAAGGGCAAGTCGCTGGCGCGCAAACGCCATTCGATGTCGCTCTTCGTGACCTATTTCGGGCTGAAGGGCGAACGGCCGGACCTGCGGCACCACATGGTGCTGTTCGGCAAACGCTACCGCGCGCTGATCCACGAGATTTTCCACGGGCATGAATTGCAGGACGATTTCTCGCTCTATCTGCATGCACCATCCGTGACGGACCCGTCGCTCGCGCCCGAAGGGTGCAGCGCCTATTATGTGCTGTCGCCGGTGCCGCATCTGGGTCAGGCCGATATCGACTGGGACGTGGTGGGGCCGCAATACCGCGACCGCATCCTCGATTACCTTGAGGAACGCTACATCCCGAACCTGCGCCGCGATCTGATGACGGTCCGGCATTTCACGCCCTTCGATTTCCGGGATGAGTTGAACGCCCATCACGGCAGCGCCTTCTCCATCGAGCCGATCCTGACGCAGAGCGCGTGGTTCCGCCCGCACAACCGCGACGAACGTCTGTCGAACCTCTATGTCGTGGGGGCGGGCACCCATCCGGGCGCGGGCATTCCGGGCGTCGTCGGCAGCGCCGAGGCGACGGCGGGGCTGATGATATGACCGATACCACCATTGCCGCCGCCGAGCAGTCGATCGCCAAGGGATCGGCCAGCTTCGCCGCCGCCGCCCGCCTGTTCGATCGCCGCACGCGCGAGGATTGCGTGATGCTCTATGCGTGGTGCCGCCACTGCGACGATGTGATCGACGGGCAGGATCACGGCATGGCGCAGACCGCCACCTTCCGCGAGGGGCAGGCCCAGCGACTGGCCGAGCTGCGCCAGCAGACGGCACAGGCGCTGGCCGGCACCCCCGAAGGCCCCGTCTTCGAGGCGCTGGCCCGCGTGGCCGAGCGCAATGCCATTCCCGCGCTTCATCCCAATCAGCTTCTGGACGGCTTTGCCATGGATGTGGCCGAGCGGCGCTACCGCACGATGCAGGATCTTCTGGATTACTGCTATCACGTCGCGGGCGTCGTGGGGGTGATGATGGCGCAGATCATGGGGGTGCGCGATCCAGCGGTGCTGGATCGGGCCTCCGATCTGGGCATCGGGTTCCAGCTGACCAACATCGCGCGCGATGTGATGGAGGATCGGGCCGCCGGGCGCTGCTACATCCCCGACGAGCTTTTGACCACGCGCGACCGCGACGACCTCTATCGCGCGGCGCTGCGCCTTCTGGACGAGGCGGAGGCCTATTACGACAGCGCCCTTGCCGGGATGGGCCGCCTGCCGCCCCGCTCGGCCTTGGCCATCGCGGCGGCGCGGCGCGTCTATCGTGCGATCGGGCTGAAGCTGCGGGGGGGCGGCCCGGCGGCCTGGGATCGGCGCATCAGCACCACCAAAGCGGAAAAGGCGGCGATGTTCGCCGCCGCCCCTTCGGATGTGCTGCGCAGCCGGTTTCGGGCGGAACGCCCGCGGCAGGGGCTTTATCAGCGCCCTTCCTGAACGTCCTTCACGACATCGGGGTTCGTACGTTTGTTCTGGCCCAGTTCCTGCGCCAACTCCTTCACGGGCCGTGCATAGATGAAACCGAAGGACACGCAGCCGTCCTTTCCATCCACCGCATGATGCAGCCGATGCGCCTGATAGAGGCGTTTGGCATAGCCCTTGCGGGGGATGTAGTTGAACGGCCAGCGTTTGTGCACCAGCCCGTCATGGGCGATGAAATACAGCGCCCCGTAAAGCGTCACCCCGATCGCGAACCACGTCGCCGGCCCCCAGAGATAGTGGCCCACGAGGAACAGCCCGATCGCGATCACCGCGAAGACGACGGCGTACATGTCGTTCATCTCGAACGGGCCATGCGTTTCTTCGTGGTGGGATTTGTGCCAGCCCCAGCCCCAGCCGTGCATGATGTATTTATGGGCGGCCCATGCCACCCATTCCATGAAGCCGACCGTCGCGATGATCACGACACCCGGCAGGATCCATTCCGTCACTGCGTCACCCTTTCGTCCCGCGGCGCCGACACCCGCGCCGCCAGCAGGTCACGATCGAACACCTGTCCGATCATCCATTGCCACGGCCCCGAATCCACATCCGCCGCATCCAGCGAATGCTGGGCCCGCAGCAGCAGGTCGAGGCAGCGGCGCAGGGCCCGGTCGGTCCCCAGTTCGGCCACCAGCGTCGCCTTGCCTTCGTCCTTGCCCACATCCTTGCCGAATTCCTCGGCCGTCTTGGTCACGTCCCCCAGATCGTCGGCGATCTGGAAGGCCTGGCCCAAATCTTCGGCAAAGCGGCGCAGATGCTGGCGCCGCGCGATGCCATGCCCCGCAAGGATCGACCCCATCTCCACCGCCGCGACCAGAAGGACGCCCGTCTTCATGCGGTTCACGCGGGCGATGCGGTCCAGCACGGTGGAACCCACCCGATCCTCGGGGGCGAAACCGTTCACGTCGTATTCCTGCCCAGCCACGAGGCCCGCCCAGCCGATCGCATGGGACAGCGCCGCCACCAGATCGACCCGCCGCGCCGAATCCGTGCCCATGCCCGCCACGATGCCGAAGGCGTGGTTCATCAGCCCGACCGCGCCCAGAATCGCCGTCGCCTCGCCATAGGCCACATGCGAGGCCGCCTGCCCGCGCCGAAGTGCCGCATCATCCATGCAGGGCAGATCGTCCAGAATCAGCGAGGCCGAATGCACCATCTCCAAGGCGCAGCCGGCATCGAGGATGTCCGAATCCTCGGCCCCTGCCCCGGCCAGATGCACCAGAAACGGCCGCATCCGCTTGCCCGACGCCATGATCGCCCCCGTGGAGGCCGCCATCAGCCGCGCCGGTGCGCCCGCGGGCGGCACCATATGCGTCTGCATCCGCCGCTCCAGCGCAAGGCGGAAGGCGGCGAAGCGCTCGGCATGGCAGCCGCTGTGCAGTAGATCTGGCGTGATGTTCATCGTGTCGGATCGCTTGGGTTTGCCGCGGCTGTCATCCTCCACTATCTGGAAGGAACCACCCGCATGTCAAACCCTTGATCGGAGAGCGCGCCCCATGACCAGCCAGCGCAAGTCGCAGCATCTGGACATCGTGCTGGAAGGGCGGGCCGCGGGCGACGGCCGGACCGGCCTCGAATCCGTGCGTTTCGCGCATGTGGCGCTGCCGGAACTGCATCTGGACCGGATCGATCTTTCGACGGTCTTTCTGGGCCGCAAGATTGCGCTGCCCTTTCTCGTCAGTTCCATGACCGGGGGGCCGGCGCGGGCGGCGGCGATCAACGCACGTCTGGCACAGGCCTGTCAGGCGGCGCGCGTGCCGCTGGCCGTCGGATCGCAGCGCGTCGCGCTGGAGGCGGGGGATGCGGGCGGGCTGGATCGCGGGTTGCGCGCCGCCGCCCCGGACATTCCGATCCTCGCCAATCTGGGCGCGGCGCAATTGAACCTCGGCTATGGGGCCGAACAGGCGCTGCGCGCCGTGGAGGCGATCGAGGCCGACGCCCTGATCATCCACCTCAACCCCCTGCAAGAGGCGCTTCAGCCCGAGGGCGACCGCGATTGGCGTGGGCTGACGGCGCGAATCGGTGCGCTGGTGCGCGCGCTTCCGGTGCCGGTGATCATCAAAGAGGTGGGTGCAGGCCTCTCCGCCGCCGTGATCCGCACCCTGTCGGACGAAGGGGTCGCGATCTTCGATGTGGCCGGCAGCGGCGGCACCAGTTGGGCCGCGGTGGAGGGCGCACGCGCCGCCCACCCGCGCGACGCCGCCATCGCGGCGGCCTTCGCCGATTGGGGCATCCCCACCGCCACCGCCCTGCGTCAGGCGCGCGACATGTGCCCCAAGGCCACGATCATCGCCTCGGGCGGGCTAACGACGGGGCTGGATGCGGCGCGGGCCATCCGCCTGGGCGCGGATCTGGCGGGCTTTGCCGCCACGCTGCTGCCAGCCGCCCTTCACAGTGCCGAGGCGGTGGAGGAGACCTTCGCCGTGCTGGAGGGGCAACTGCGCGTCGCCTGCTTCTGCACCGGATCGCCCGATCTGACCGCGCTGCGCAAGGCCGCCCTGCTCTGAAGCCCCCTTCCGCGACGGGCGCGGCCCCGCTATATCGGCGCCATGTCTCAGAACCCGCCGAATCTCCGCCCCGATCTTGCCCCGAAGATCGCGATCGACGCCGCCCCGCGCAGCGGCCAGCCGACCATCGGCATGGTCAGCCTCGGCTGCCCGAAGGCGCTGGTGGACAGCGAACGCATCCTGACGCGCCTGCGGGCCGAAGGCTATGCGATCAGCCCCGATTACAAGGGCGCGGATGCGGTGATCGTGAACACCTGCGGCTTCCTCGATTCGGCGAAGGCCGAAAGCCTCGATGCCATCGGCGAGGCGCTGCGCGAGAACGGCAAGGTTCTGGTGACTGGCTGCCTTGGGGCCGAGCCTGAATTCATTACCGGCGCCCATCCCAAGGTCATGGCCGTCACCGGCCCGCATCAATACGAGGCGGTGCTGGACGCCGTGCACCGCGCCGTGCCGCCGCGCCCCGATCCCTATGTCGATCTGCTGCCCGCACAAAGCGTCAGCCTCACCCCTCGGCACTTCAGCTATGTGAAGATTTCCGAAGGGTGCAATCACAAGTGCAAGTTCTGCATCATCCCGGACATGCGCGGTCGGCTGGTCAGCCGTCCCGCCCATGCCATCCTGCGCGAGGCGGAAAAGCTGGTCGAGGCCGGGGTGAAGGAGCTTCTGGTCATCAGTCAGGACACCTCCGCCTATGGGGTGGACCGCAAGCATGACCTCGCCCCGTGGAAGGGCCGCGAGGTGCGCGCCCATGTCACCGACCTTGCGCGCGAACTCGGAAGCCTCGGGGCTTGGGTGCGGCTGCATTACGTCTATCCCTATCCGCATGTGCGCGATCTGATCCCGCTGATGGCCGAGGGGCTGGTGCTGCCCTATCTCGACATTCCGTTCCAGCATGCCCACACGGACACGCTGAAGCGCATGGCCCGCCCCGCCGCCGCCGCCCGCACGCTCGACGAGATCGCGGCATGGCGCGCCGCCTGCCCCGACATCACGCTGCGCTCCACCTTCATCGTCGGCTATCCCGGCGAGACGGAGGAGGAGTTCCAGACCCTTCTGGATTGGCTGGACGAGGCGCAGCTCGATCGCGTCGGCTGCTTCCAATACGAGAATGTCGCCGGTGCCCGTTCGAACGATCTGCCGGACCATGTGCCCGCCGAGGTGAAGCAGGACCGCTGGGACCGCTTCATGCAAAAGGCGCTCGCCATTTCCGAAGAAAAGCTCGCCCGCAAGGTCGGCACGCTTCAGCAGGTCATCGTCGATGAGGTGGACGCCGATGGCGCGACCTGCCGCACCAAGGCCGACGCCCCCGAGATCGACGGCAACCTCTTCATCGACGAAGGGTTCGAGCATCTGTCGCCCGGCGATATGGTCACCGTGCGCGTCGACGAGGCTGGGGATTACGATCTCTGGGGCCGGATCGTCTGATCAGGGCAGCGCCGCGATCCAGTCGGCGATGATCTCCGTCAGCGCTTGGGTTCCGCCGGGCGACAGGATGTCGCCGGCAGGAATGTGGTGCATCGGATCGTCCCCCGGAACCGGCACCAGCGGCCGCAGCGTCACCGGCCCGCCCCAGAGCGCGGCCGCGCGGCGCACCGCCCGCGGGCTGATGACCCGGTCCGCATCGGACCACAGAAACAGCGCGGGGATGCGTGCGGCCCCCAACGGCACGGGGCGGCGCATCAGCCCCACCAAGGGGCGCAGCGCCGCCGTGGGATAGCGCAGCGTCCAATGCGCCTCATGCTCGGGGTTCAACGAGGCGATGCGCCGCGTTCGCCCCAGCACCCGCGGCCCCCAGCGAAAGATGCCCGGCAGCCGCAGCAGCCAACCATAACGGCGGTTCAGCGCAAAATTCGGCGACAGCAGCACGACGCCCGCCAGATCCTCCCCCCGCGCGGCGGCCATCGCCGCCAGCAGCCCGCCGGTCGATGTGCCGATCAGCACCGTCCGCCGCCCGAGGGTCCGGGCCAGCGCCAGCGCCGCGTCCAGATCGCCGAGCCAATCCTCGGACCGGACGCGGGCCAGAGCTGCCCCGTCCTGCCCATGCCCCGCCAGCCGCGTCAGAACAAGGTTCGCGCCCAGACGTTCGGCCACGCGGCGGTGAACGGGGTCGATCTCCCATTTCGTGGCGGTGAAGCCGTGCAGATAGACGAGCGCGAGATCGGCCTGCGCGGCATGGCGAACGATCTCCGCACCGTCGCCGGGGCGCAGATCCGGCGGATCATCCCGCCACATCGGCCACCGTCCGGCGGATCAGCGCAAGGCACTCCTCGGACGAAAAGCGGTGATCGGCGCCCTTCACCAGCGTCAGGCGGATGTCCGGCGCGTCCGCATGATCCAGAAGGCGCAGGGCGACGGCCACCGGCACCTCGGCATCGGCGGTGCCCTGCAAAAGGCGCACCGGCATCGGCAGCGGCAGCGGGTCCCGCAGCACGAGGCGATCGCGCCCGTCCTCGATCAGGCGGCGCGTGATGGGCGTCGGCTCTCCATAGGGAGAGGGCATGGGCCACGCCCCGGCCATGACGGCGGCGCGCTGATCCGCGTCGAACCCGTCCCACATCAGATCTTCGGTGAAATCCGGCGCGGCGGCGATCCCCACCAGCGCCGCGACCTTCTCCGGCAGCGCCCGCGCCAGCAGCAGCGCGATCCAGCCGCCCATCGACGATCCGACCAGAACCGCAGGCCCGTCGATCAGGCCAAGAGCGGCGCGCGCATCCTCGAACCAGTCGCCGATGCAGCCATCCTCGAACCGCCCCTCGCTGACGCCGTGGCCGGAATAGTCGAACCGCAGGAACGCCCGGCCCGCGCCGATCGCCCAATCGCGCAGATCGACGGCCTTCGTCCCCTCCATGTCGGAGCGGAATCCGCCGAGGAACACGACGGCCGGGGCCGCGCCGGGCGTCAGATCATAGGTGATGCGGCGGCCTTCGGGCGTGGTCAATTGGGGCATGGTTCCTCCGTTTGCGGCATCCTAGCGCAGCGTGCGGTTGACTTTCCACCCCCGCCCCGCGACAACCGCCGGACATACCCGCAACCGGGCGTTCCGTGGGCGCCGAACCGACGAGGAGCCGCATATGGCCCAGATCACCCTTACCTTCCCCGATGGCAATGCACGCGAGTTTCCGGCCGGCGTCACGCCCGCCGATGTGGCCGCAGCCATCTCCACCAGCCTTGGCAAGAAGGCCATCTCCGCCACCGTGGACGGGCGGCACTTCGATCTGCAATGGCCGATCGAGGCCGATGCCTCCATCGCGATCCACACCTTGCAGGACACCGCGCAGGCGCTGGAACTGATCCGTCACGATTTCGCCCATGTCATGGCCCGTGCCGTGCAGGAACTGTGGCCGGATGTGAAGGTCACCATCGGGCCGGTCCGCGATCAGGGCTGGTTCTACGATTTCGACCGGGCCGAACCCTTCAGCCCCGAGGATCTGGGCGCCATCGAGGCGCGGATGAAGCAGATCATCAATGCCCGCGAACCCGTCCGTACCGAGGTTTGGGACCGCGAGCGTGTGCGCGCCCATTACGAAGCCGCGGGCGAGCCGTTCAAGGTGGAGCTTCTGGACCGCATTCCGGGCGATGAGCCGATCCGCATGTACTGGCATGGCGAATGGATGGACCTGTGCCGTGGGCCGCACCTGCAGAACACCGGGCAGCTTCCGGCGGATGCCTTCAAGCTGACCTCGGTCGCGGGGGCCTATTGGCTGGGCGATGCGAGCCGCCCGATGCTGCAACGCATCTACGGCGTCGCCTTCCGCAACCGCGAGGATCTGAAGGCCCACCTGACCATGCTGGAGGAGGCCGCCAAGCGCGACCACCGCAAGCTGGGCCGCGAGATGGACCTGTTCCACCTGCAGGAAGAAGCGCCGGGCATGGTGTTCTGGCATCCGAACGGCTGGCAGATCTACCGCACGCTGGAAGATTACATGCGCGGCCGCCTGCGCGATGCCGGGTACCGCGAGATCAAGACCCCGCAGGTCGTGGACCGCGTCCTGTGGGAAAAGTCGGGCCACTGGGAAGCCTACCGCGAGAACATGTTCATCGTGGAGGTGGACGAGGAAGGTGCCAAGGAAAAGCGGATCAACGCGCTGAAGCCGATGAACTGCCCCTGCCATGTGCAGGTCTATAACCACGGCATGAAATCCTACCGCGACCTGCCGCTGCGGCTGGCGGAGTTCGGATCGTGCCACCGTTACGAAAGCAGCGGCTCCATGCACGGGCTGATGCGCGTGCGCGGCTTCGTGCAGGACGATGCGCATATCTTCTGCACCGAGGATCAGATCGAATCCGAAACCGCGGCCTTCCTCGAACTGCTCTCCACCGTCTACCGCGATCTCGGGTTCGAGAAGTTCGACATCAAGCTCTCCACCCGCCCCGAAGTCCGGGTCGGATCGGACGCGATCTGGGACAAGGCGGAAACCGCGCTGGCCCAAGCGATCGAGAAGGCGGGCTATCCCTACGAGATCAATCCGGGCGATGGTGCCTTCTATGGCCCGAAGCTGGACTTCAAGCTGACCGATGCGATCGGGCGCGAATGGCAATGCGGCACGTTGCAGGCCGATTTCAACCTGCCCGACCGGCTCGGGGCCGAATATATCGGCGAGGATGGGGCCAAGCACATCCCGGTGATGCTGCACCGTGCGGTCCTCGGCTCGTTCGAGCGGTTCCTCGGCATCCTGCTCGAAAACTATTCCGGCAAGCTGCCCTTCTGGCTGGCCCCGCGTCAGGTGGTCGTCGCCTCCATCGTGTCGGATGCCGACGATTACGCCCGCGAGGTGGCCGCCGTGCTGCAAGCGGCGGGTGTGCGCGTCGAAACCGATCTGCGGAACGAGAAGATCAACTACAAGGTCCGCGAGCATTCCGTCGGCAAGGTGCCGGTGATCCTTGCCGTCGGCATGCAGGAGGTGGGCGAGCGCACCGTCTCCGTCCGCCGCTTGGGCGAAACGCGGACGCAGGCCGCGACGCTGGACGACATCGTGGCGTCCCTGTCGCAGGATGCGCGCATTCCGCGCTGAACATGGCGGGGGCCTTTCGGCCTCCGTTCATTCCCCGCGCAGGCGGCCGCGTTCCCGCGCCAGCCAATAGGCGGTGATGAGCAGCGGCGCGCTGCGCACCTCGCCCGAGGTGACCATCTCCATCAGACGCTCGAACGGCAGAAGATGGCCGCGGATATCCTCCGCCTCGCCGTCGAGGCCGAAGACCCCGGCGGCATCATCCCCCAGATCGGCGATCCCGACATAGGCATAGACGAATTCCGCCTTCGCCCCCGGCGAGGGATAGAAGGCCGAAGCAAGGTGCAGATCGCCGATCTCCAGCCCCGCCTCCTCCACGGCCTCGCGGCGGCCGGTGACTTCGGGCGGCTCGCCCGGATCGATGCGGCCCGCGACCGGCTCCAGCAGCCATGGCTGCGGATCGCCCCGCCCCCAAGGACCGGCGCGCCACTGTTCCACCACCAGCACGCGGTCGCGCACCGGATCGTAGGGCAGCACCGTCACCGCATCGCCCGAGATGAAGACCCCGCGATTGACCACCTCGCTCATCGTGCCGTCGAAGCGGCGATAGCGGATGTCGTATTCCTCCACGGCGAAATAATGGGCGTAGGGCTGGATGCGGCGCACCTCCTGCACGTCGCCGGGTTCGGCATGGTGCACCAGCCCCTTCGGCGGCGGCGAGGCGGCGGCCCGCGCCCGGCTGCCGGCCGACATGCGCAATTGCACCAGCCGTTTGCGGATCGCCTCGGGCGGGTGCTGGCCCATCAGGCCCATCACATCGCGCGCAAGGATGCGGCCCGCCGCATCGTCGGCCACCGGCGCTGCCGCAGCCTTGTAAAAGGCCAGCCGCGCCTCTTCCTGCGCCGGATCGTCGCCAAGGACGATGGGGCGCAGGCCTTCGGGAAGATCGCTCATGCCGGGCGGCGCACCGTAACCTGCGTCACATCGCAGTTCTGCGCCTGAAAGCTGCTGGCGCAGGCCGCCAGATAGAAGTTCCACATCCTGCGGAAACGGTCGTCGAAGCCCATGGTCTGTATGCGATCCCATTGTTCATTGAAGGTTTCGTACCACCGCCGCAGCGTGGCCGAATAGCTTTGCCCGAATTCATGCGAGCCTTCGAAGGCGAGACCCGCCTTCGCCACTTCGGCCCGCAGCGCCGAGGGCGAGGGCAGCATCCCGCCGGGGAAGATGTATTTCTGGATGAAATCGACGCCGTTCCGATACGCCTCGAACCGGCGATCGGCGACGGTGATGATCTGAAGCGCGGCGCGGTGGCCCGGTTTCAACGCGGCGCGAACCTTGTCGAAATAGACGGGCCAGTATTTCTCGCCCACCGCCTCGAACATCTCGATGGAGGCGATGCCGTCGTAATGCCCGGCCTCGTCGCGGTAATCCTGCAGCTTCAGCGTGACCCGGTCCGACAGCCCGGCCTCTGCGATGCGGCGCAGGGCAAAAGCGTGCTGCGCCTTGCTGATCGTCAGCCCGGTGACATGCAGCCCCCGCTCCCCCGCCGCATATTCGGCGAAACCGCCCCAGCCGCAGCCGATCTCCAGCACATGATCGCCGGGGGCGACGCCCATCTTGTCCACCAATGCTGCGTATTTCTGCTTCTGCGCCTGCTCGGTGCTTTCCTGCCCCGTCAGGAACAACGCCGAGGAATAGGTCATCGTGTCGTCCAGCCACAGCCGATAGAAATCGTTGCCCAGATCGTAGTGATATTCGATGTTCCGCCGCGCCTGCGTCTTGGAGTTGGAGCGGAGCCAGTGGCGCAGCTTTTCATACGCGCGCAGCAGGCTCTGCCCCGGAAAGCCGTCATGGATGTCCGAAGGGCCGAGATGGATCAGATCCAGAAACGCCTGAAGGTCCGGCGTGGACCATTGGCCGTCGAGATACGCCTCGCAGAACCCCAGATCGCCCTCGCGCACCAGCCGGGCGAAGACGCTGGGATCATGGATGTTCAAGGTGGCGACCGGGCCGGGCTGCGCGCCTTGGTGGCGGAACACTTGCCCACCCGGAAGGACGATATCCAATCGCCCATGATCCAGCGTCTGGACCAGATCGAAGACCGGCGTGAAATAACGCGGAAGCCGGGTCTGGGCCGGCGGTGATGTCGGAACCGTCATGCGTCTCTCCCATCTCTGGCGATGATGTGAGCGGTTTTTTCCGGTTTCGACAAGCCCCCTTTCGATACGCCCCTTTCGCAGGATCACCCCTCGCGCATGCCCGCAAGGGCGGCCAGCGCACGGTCCCGCCCCTCTTTCAGGCCGATCAGCGGGGTAATCCTTGCGGGCGGCGCAAGGCTCCAGCTGCGCGGCACCGCCGAGAGGAACGCGCGGGCTTCGCGCGTGTCCGTCAGCCAACGATCCCGGTAGCGGCGTTCGGGATCGAACCGTTCGGCCTGCGTCGCCGGGTTGAAGATGCGAAAGAACGGCGAGGCGTCCGGCCCGCATCCCGCCACCCATTGCCAGTTCAGCGCGTTGGAGGCCGGGTCCCAGTCGATCAACGTCTCTTCGAACCAGCGCAAACCGATCCGCCAATCGGTCAGGAGGTGCTTGGTCAGATAGGAGGCCGTGATCATCCGCGCGCGGTTGTGCATCGTGCCGGTGGTGAACAATTCGCGCATGGCGGCGTCCACGATCGGCTCTCCGGTCTGGCCGCGGCGCCATGCCTCGGCCTCGGGGCTGTCGGGGCGCCAAGGGAACCGCTCCCACCCGTCGCGCCAGTTGCGTTCGGGCAGATGCGGGACATGCCACAAAAGGTGATGGGCGAAATCGCGCCACGCCAGTTCGCGCAGGAAGATCTCCGCGCCGCGCGTGCCGTCCTGCAGCGCCGCCAGCCCGGCATGCCACAGCGTGCGGGCGCCGATCTCGCCATAGGTCAGGTTCTCCGACAGGCCCGAGGTGTCGCGCGCGCCCATGCCGTCCCGACCGGCGGGATAACGGTCGAGATGCGTGATGAACCGGCGCAGGCGCAGGGCCGCAGCCTCTTCGCCGACGGTGGCCCACTCGTTCACCACAGCCGCGCCGCGATCCATCGCGCGACCCATATCCCAGTCGGACAGCCGGTCCGAACGGGGCCAGTCCGCGGGCGCGCGCAGATCGCGATGCGTGGGCAGCGGCGGCGCGACGCCGCGCTGACGCAGCGCATTCCAGAACGGGGTATAGACCTTGTAGGCCCCGCCGGTCTTGGTGCGGATCGCCTCGGGTGGGTGCAGGGTATGGCCGTCATGGATGTGAACGGTCAGCCGCTTGCCCAGCGCCTCGGCCACATCCGCGTCTCGGCGGCGGGACGGCGCATCGTGCAGGCGCGTCAGGTGCAATTCGCCCGCGCCCGTGGCCTCGGCGATCTCTGCCAGCACCCCGGCCGCCGGGCCGCGCCGCAGGATCAGGCGGGAGCCCATCCCCTCCAGCCGCGCCGCGAACACCTCCAACGCGCGGCCCAGCCGCCATTTCGGCGCAGCGGCCAGCGCCTCCGTCTCGGGGTCCAGAACGAAGACCGGCAGCACCGGGCGGCCACTCGCGATGGCCGCGCTCAGCGCCGGATGGTCGGACAGCCGCAGATCGCGGCGCAGCCACAGGATCGCCGGACCCGTCATGCGTTCACATTCACCACGGTGCGGCCGCGCACACCGCCCGTCAGGATGGATTCGGCAAGGCGCGGAACGTCGGCAAGGCCGACTTCGGTGACGGTGCTGCGCACCTTGTCCATCGGCATGTCCTGCGCGATCCGGTCCCATGCCCGCTGGCGCAGATCGCGGGGGCAGAGGACCGAATCGATCCCCAGAAGGTTCACCCCGCGCAGAAGGAACGGCATCACCGTGGTGGGAATGTCCGTCCCGCCCGCCAGCCCGACCGCCGCGACCGAGGCGCGATAGCGCATCTGCGTCAGCACCCGCGCCAGCATCGGGCCGCCGACATTGTCGATGCAGCCCGCCCATTCCTCGGTATCGAGGGGGCGGGTCGGAGCTTCGGCCAATTCCGCGCGGGGAATGATGCGCGCCGCGCCCAGATCGCGCAGATAGTCCGCCGCGCCGTCGCGCCCGCTGACCGCCGCCACCGGGTGGCCCAGCGCCGACAGAAGCGACACCGCGACCGAGCCGACCCCGCCGGACGCGCCCGTCACCAGTATTTCGCCCTCCCCGAGGCCGTGATCCTCCAGCGCAAGAACCGCCAGCATCGCGGTGAACCCGGCCGTGCCCAGCGCCATCGCATCGCGCGTCGAGAAGCCCTGCGGCAGCGGCACCAGCCAGTCGCCCTTCACCCGCGCGCGGGTGGCATACCCGCCCCAATGCGTTTCCCCGACATGCCATCCGGTCAGCACCACCCGGTCGCCCGCGGCAAAGCGCGGATCGTCCGACCGCTCCACCGTTCCGGCGAAATCGATCCCCGGCACATGCGGATAATTCGGCACCATCCGGCGCTGACGGCCAAGGATCAGCCCATCCTTGTAGTTCAGCGTGGACCATTCCACCGCCACCGTCACATCCCCGGCAGGCAGATCCCCGTCATCGAGGGTCTTCACCCGGGCCGGACCTTCGGCTTCCATCGTCAACGCGCGCATCTGTGCCATCTTCGGCCCTTCCCTTCGTTCGGCCCTAAGATGAGGCGCGCACCCCCACTTGCCAAGGGTTGCGCAAGTTTTGGGCAGTCGCGCCCCACCGGCGCGATCCGCCCTTGCCGCTCGCCAGCCGCCGCGCATAGGATTCCCCAGCATTCCACGCCTGTACACGAGGACCCCATGACCCCGCTCAAGACGCTTCTCGGCGCCGTCTCGGCCATTGCGATCGGCCTTCCGGCCTTCGCCGCCGATCCCGACCTGATCGACCTCGACTGGGCCGGTTTCGACATCCCCGATCTGGTGCAGGACTATATCGACGAACATGGCGACGCGCCGACCTATTCGCTGTTCGGCGACGACGACGAGGCGTTCCAGAAGGTGGCTTCGGGCTTCCGCGCCGATATCGGGCATCCCTGCTCGCAGATGGTGTCGAAATACCGCGATGCCGGCCTGATCGAGCCGTGGGACGTCTCGCGCATCCCGGCCTATGACAAGATCGACGCCCGCTTCACCGATTCGCCGATCTTCCACGACGATCAGGGCGTGTGGTTCATCCCGACCGACTATGCCTATACCGCCATCGCCTACAATCCCGACACCGTCCCGGCCGAGGATGTCCAAAGCCTTCAGGTCTTCAAGAACCCCAAATATCAGGGCCGCATCTCGCTGCCGGACAACACCGACGACGTCTGGGCGCTGGCCTATCTGGCGACGGGCGTGACCGATTGGACCAAGGCCACCGATGAGGAATTCGAGGCCGCCGCCCAATGGCTGCGCGACGTGCATCCGAACGTCGTCGCCTATTGGGCCGACCCGGCCGAACTCACGCAGCTCATGGCGGGCGGTCAGGTGCAGGTCGCATGGTCGTGGAACGACGGTGTCGCGCTGATGCAGCAGGACAACTTCCCCATCGCCTTCAACCGTCAGGCCGATGAGGGCGCGTCGTCCTTCTTCTGCGGCTATGTGAACTTCAAGAACGGCCCCGGCTCCGAGGACAAGGCCTATGATTTCATCAACGCTTGGCTGAAGCCGGAATCGGCCCAAGTGCTCGTGGACAATATCGGCTATGCCCATACCAACACCGACGGCATGGCCATGGTCGCCCCCGAGGATCTGAAGGCGGCCTATCTCGATCCGGTGGACACCACGCTTCTGGCGCAGGTACCGATCGACAACCGGCTGCGCGACCGCATGGTGCAGACCTTCGAAGAGATCAAGGCCGGCTTCTGATCCGGCCTCGGGGCGCCCTTTGCGGGGCGCCTCACGATTTCAGGGGATCGTGCCCCCAGTTCATCAGCGAATAGCGCCAATCGCTGTGCTCGGTATCCTTGGCCGGGCCGCCCTGCGCAAGGTGGCGCTTCACATAGCCGACGACCTTGCCCATATGCGCCCAGTCCTCGTCCGACAGGTCCGCCTTCTTCGTCCGCTTGATCTCGATGATGCGCTGACCGGATTTGTGGCCCGTGCTCTCCCCCTGCCCGCGGGTGTCGCCGACCGAACCGCTGCGGTCGGTATCGAGCCATTTCTCCAATTCGGCCGGTGTCATGTTCACCAGCTCCTGCCATTCGCTCCAGATCTCGTCATGGGATTTCATCGCGGTCTCCTTCCGCCAGAGGAACCCGTGGATGGCGATCGGGTTCCGGGGCTTGCCGCCCCGAGGGGGACCGACTATATCGGGACTGTTCGGGCTTGCTCGGACTATGGCGATAAACGCACCTGTAATAAGCGGATCGGACCCGGGGGCGGTACCCGGCGGCTCCACCAACACTCCCTCGTTGGGGGCGGAGGGGGCCGAAATAGGATCGACGAACGTCTAAAGAGGCCAGCTTTCGCTCGGTGAGGTACCACCGTTATCGGTCCGAATTGTACAGTTGCCAACGACAACCGTGCTCCGATGGCTCTGGCTGCGTAAGCAGTTAGAACATCGAAACCTAAGCCCTTGCGCCTAGCCGCGTAAGGCGGGGCCCGCAGGAGCCTGGCAACAGAATCCTGCACCTCCTCCCCCCTTCCCGTTTCCCCGCTCTGCCCCTATGCTGGCCGCAACACGGAGGAGCGTATGGCCCGCACGATCGATTATGGCACCCTGATGCACCGCGCGATGCGGACGCTGATCCAGAACGTTCTGGATGATGTGGCACAGAACGGGCTGCCGGGGGACCACCACTTCTTCATCACCTTCGACACCACCCACCCCGAGGTGGAGATGGCGGACTGGCTGCGCGCCCGTTACCCCGAAGAGATGACGGTCGTGATCCAGCACTGGTTCGACAATCTCGTCGTGACCGATGACGGTTTCACCATCACGCTGAATTTCGGCAATCAGCCCGAACCGCTGATCATCCCCTTCGATGCCGTCCGCACCTTCGTCGATCCCTCCGTCGAATTTGGCCTGCGCTTCGAAACGCAGGAGCAGGACGACGAGGATGAGGACGAGGGCGATACCGGCGCAGAGGACGACGATCTGCCGCCCGAACCGCCGCGCGGCGACGCCGAGATCGTCAGCCTCGACAAATTCCGCAAGTAGGCAGCCGATTGATCTGCCCGGCTGTCCGGCCTATCACATGGCCAGACACCAGGAGGATCACCATGACCGCCACCCGCACCGAGACCGACAGCTTCGGTCCGCTTGAAGTTCCGGCCGACAAGTACTGGGGCGCGCAGACGCAGCGCTCCATTCAGAACTTCCCCATCGGCTGGGAAAAGCAGCCCGTCGCGATCATCCGCGCGCTCGGCGTCATCAAGAAGGCCTGCGCGCTGGTGAACAAGGCGCAGGGCGACATGGACGCCGAACTGGCCGATGCCATCGCCGCCGCCGCGACCGAGGTGATCGAAGGCCGCTTCGACGACAACTTCCCGCTGGTCGTCTGGCAGACCGGGTCGGGCACGCAGTCCAACATGAACGCGAACGAGGTCATCTCCAACCGCGCGATCGAAATGCTGGGCGGCGAGATGGGCTCCAAGAAGCCGGTCCACCCCAACGATCACTGCAACATGGGCCAGTCCTCCAACGACACCTTCCCGACGGCGATGCATGTCGCCATCGGCATGATGGCCCGCGACACGCTGATCCCGGGCCTTGAGAAGCTGCACGCCGCGCTGGTCGCGAAGTCCGAGGAATTCGCGGACATCATCAAGATCGGCCGCACCCACACGCAGGATGCCACCCCGCTAACGCTGGGGCAGGAATTCAGCGGTTATGCCAAGCAAGTGGAAAAGGGCATCGCGCGGGTGAAGGCCTGCCTGCCCGACATCTACGAACTGGCGCAGGGCGGCACCGCCGTCGGCACCGGGCTGAACACCCGCGTCGGCTGGGACAGCCGCGTCGCCGCCCAGATCGCCGAGATCACGGGCCTGCCCTTCGTGACCGCCCCCAACAAGTTCGAGGCGCTGGCCGCGCATGATGCGATGGTCATGTTCTCGGGCGCGCTGAAGACGGTCGCGGCCTCGCTCTTCAAGATCGCGAACGACCTGCGCCTGCTGGGTTCGGGCCCGCGTTCGGGCCTTGGCGAGCTGATCCTGCCGGAGAACGAGCCCGGCTCTTCGATCATGCCGGGCAAGGTGAACCCGACGCAAGCCGAAGCGCTGACCATGGTCTGCGCCCATGTCATGGGCAACGACGCCGCCGTGGGCTTCGCCGGCAGCCAAGGCCATTTCGAGCTGAACGTCTACAACCCGATGATGTCCTACAACGTGCTGCAATCGATGCAGCTCTTGGGCGATGCGGCGGGTTCGTTCACCGACAACATGGTGGTCGGCACGCAGGCGAACACCGCGCGGATCGACAAGCTGATGAAGGAATCGCTGATGCTGGTCACGGCGCTGGCACCCACGATCGGCTATGACAACGCGACCAAGGTGGCCAAGACCGCGCATAAGAACGGCACCACCCTGCGCGAGGAAGCGATCGCGCTCGGCCTCGTCGACGGCGAAACCTTCGACCGCGTTGTCCGCCCCGAGGACATGATCGGCCCGAAGGGCTGATGGGAAAGGTCGTCAGCCTCCGCGCCGCCCGCAAGGCGAAGGATCGCGCCGAACGGCGCGCGGAGGCGGACGCCAATGCCGCGAAGTTCGGCCGCACCAAGGCCGAACGCCACCGCCAGACGGCCGAGGCCGAAAAGGCCCGGCGCGATCTGGACGGGCATGAACGGTCCTGAAAAGCACTCGCTGACGCTGCACGGGCACCGCACCTCCGTCACGCTGGAGCCGGAGTTCTGGGCCGCCTTCCGCGCCATCGCGGGCGCCGAGGGCAAGGCGTTGAACCAGCTTGCCGCCGAGGTCGACGAGGGGCGCGGGACGGCGAACCTCGCCTCCGCGATCCGGGTCTTCGTGCTGCGCTGGTATCAGGCGCGGGGCTGACGCCGCTCCACCCGCAGAGGAATGCCGCCCGCCGCCCGCACCGTCAGATGCGCCACGGGCACCGGCACCTCATCCCCCGGCAGGAAACGGAAATGGCGCACCAGATGCGCCAGTAGCAGCACCCCTTCCATCATCGCGAACCCCGCCCCCGTGCAGACACGCGGCCCCGAGGAAAACGGCATGTAGCCGTCGCGGGCCGACGCCTTGCCCGCCTCGGTCTTCCAGCGGTCCGGATCGAAGGCGTCGGGCCTTTCCCACAGCCGTTCGTGGCGGTGCAGGTGCCAAGGCGACAGTACGATCTGCGCCCCCGGCGAAACGGCGCGGCCGCGCAGATCCTCGTCCCTAAGGTTCTCGCGAACCATCATCGGCACCGGCGGGTAGAGGCGCAGCGCCTCGCGGAAAACATCGCGGGTGAAGGGCAGACGGCGAAGGGCCGCGAAATCCGGCTTGAGATCGGCGGCCTCTTCGGCGATCCGTTCCTGCGCCTCGGGATGCGTCGCCAGCAGATAGAGCGCCCATGCCGCCGCCGAGGCCGATGTCTCATGCCCCGCCAGAAAGAAGATCGCGACCTGATCCACCATCTCCTCGGCCGAAAAGAGCGCGCCCGTCAGCGGATCGGGGGTGGTCATGATCTTGGTCGCCAGATCGTCCGGCGCCTGCCCTGCCGCGATCAGCGCCGCGCGCCGCCGCGTCAGATCGCCGATCAGGCGGCGGATGTCGCGGGCGGCGGCACGGGTGCGCCGGGAATGAAAGCGCGGCATCCAGCGCGGCAGGGCCACCAGCGCACCGATATTGGCGATGGGCTGCGCGCGCTGATAATCGCGGAAGCGGTGAAACACCTCTTGGGCCACCTCATCCTCGATCGGGAGGGAGAAGAGCGTGCGGAAGATCATATCCGCCGCCGCATGGCTGGTCAGGGCCTCCATCTCCACCGTGCCGACCGCCTGACGGGCCACCGCTGCCTCGCAGGCCGACCACATCGCGGGAAACACCTCGCGCAGGCGGCCCCCGGCAAAGGCCGGGTCGATGATCCGGCGCTGACGTTTCCACACCTCGCCATTCGTGACGAACACCGAATTGCCAAGAAGCGGTGCCAGCCCTTCGCGGATACGGTCCGATTTCGGGAAATCGTCGGGCCGCTCCTCCAGAACGCGGCGGATCAGCGGGGGGTCGTTGCACAGAAAGCTGCGAAAGAAGGGCGTCCGAAACTCCGCCATACGCGCGCGGTAGAGCTTCTGCGGCAGGGCAGACAGGAGATCGCGCCGGAACAGCCGCGCCAGCCGCAACAGCGAAACCGATCCGGGCCGAGCCTCGGGCTTTGGCGGGATCATGACATGCCCCGATGCGGCGACATCGCGGCCCGCCGCGCCTGCGGCGACGAGGCCCGCCCCGCGAAACGCTGGGCCAGCGTCATCGGCCCCGCCGTGATGGCGAAATAATCGTAGATGCCCGGCTGCTCGAACGCGTGGAGATATTGGAAATGCAGCTGGAAGAACCGCCAGCGCAGGGCGCGCCACCGCTCGGGCGCCATATGGCGCGAAAAGGCGGCGGACAGGATGCAGGGCCAGCGCTGATCCGCAGGGGCCACGCCCGACACCCCGACCGGATCGCACAGCGCGAAGGTGCAGGGATCGCCCGGCGCGGTGACGTCGATCCATGTCAGACGCGCCTCGCGCGACAGATCGTGCAGATCGCGCCGCAGCCGCCCGGCCTCGGGCAGGAAGGACACCATCGGCACGACATGGCCCAGCGTCAGCAGCCCCAGCGGCACCTGCGGCGCATCCCCCCGGCCCCGCAGCAGATCCGCAAGGATCGACACCCCCAGATGCGCCCCCGAGGAATGGCCGACCACTAGCACCTCGTCGACGCCGCTTTCCAAGGCCTCGGCGATCTTGGCGCGGAACTGATCGAGCCGTTCCTCCAGCTCGGGGGGATTGGCCCCCTGCCATGCCGCCGTGAAGGCGTAGTCATGCATCAGATAATAGGCGAGAAAGCGGTTGTCGTGGCGGCGGAACAGCCGCAGGATCCCCGCCAGCGCCAGCGCCCCCAGTGGCAGCGCGGCCCAGATCGGCAGCAGCCACAGCGCCAACACCATCGGCAGCAGCGCCACGAGAAGCTGCGCCAGAAGCACCGCCACCGGATACATCGCGGCCCGCAGCGGCGGCCGCGCCACGCCCCACAACGCCCGCAGCGCGCCCGAGCGGAGATAGATCCACGCCGTGCGCAGCATCTGCGCATAGGTCGCCCGCACCCCGCCCTGCATGGAGGTCTGCACGATGTCGGACCAGACCAGCACCTCCACCTCCGTCTCGGCGGCGCCGTCCATATCGGCCAGCACATGCCACTTCTGCCCCTGCGCGCGCACATGCAGCCCATAGCCGGAGATGCCCGCCTGACGCGCCCCTTCGCGGCGATAGATTTCGCGGTAACGGCGCGGCGGATAGGGGTCGTACCCCGGAATGTAGAAGACCCGGCGCCGGAAGGGCCCCGCCATCAGCCGAGCGATCCGAGCACTGGCACATTCTCCAGCAGGAAGAAGGAGAAGGCAGAGAAGGCACCCGTCACCAGCGCAAGGCCGACGCCGATCAAAAGAAGGCCCATCACCCGTTCGATCGTGCGCATCCACGGCTTCAGCCGGTTCAGCACGCCCACCGCCCGGTCGATAAAGAGCGCAGCCAGCAGGAAGGGCACACCCAGCCCCGCGGCATAGACCGCCAGCAGCGCGACGCCGCGGCCCACATTGCCCTCGGACGCCGCAAGCGACAGGATCGCGCCCAGTTGCGGGCCGATGCAGGGCGTCCAGCCGAAGGCGAAGGCCAGCCCCAGCACATAGGCCCCCATCGCCGAGCCGCCGCGATCCCCCGCATCCAGCCGCGTATCGCGGTCAAGGATGGAGATGCGGAAGAGGCCAAGGAAATGCAGGCCGAAGAGGATGACCACCGCGCCCGAGACGCGCATCATCACCCCTTGCCACTGAAGCAGCATCGCCCCGAGCGCCGAGGCCGCGAAGCCTAGAAACAAGAATACCGTGGAGAGGCCAAGCACGAAGAAGATCGCCGGAAGCAGCACATGGCGGCGCGCATCGGCGCGCATCTCGGTCATGCTGATCCCGCCCATATAGGCCAGATAGGGCGGCACGATGGGCAGGACGCAGGGGGACAGGAAGCTCAGCACCCCCGCCGCCAGCGCGATGGAGAGGGCCGAGAGAAGCCCCGCGTCCAGAAGATCGAAACCGGCCATGCTGCCCCCTTTCCGCACCTGCCTAGCATCTTGCCGGTTCGAGGCACAGCATCAAGCCGTCACAAAGCCGTTTGGCAAAGGAAAAGGGCGCCCGAAGGCGCCCTTTCGATTATCTGGCCCACCAGCCGCGACGGCGCGGCTTGCCATCGTCTTCGGCAGAAGCCTCCGATTCGGCGGGTTCGGGGGCCGGTGCCGGGGCCGCGGCCTTTTTCGCGGCCGGTTTCGCCGCAGGCTTGGCCGGCGCGGGCGCGGCCTCCTCGGTCGGGGCTTCGGCCTTCTTGCGGGTGCGGGTGCGCTTGGGCTTCGGCGCATCCTCGGCGGCGGCTTCGGCGGGCGCTTCCGCCGGGGCCTCGGCCTTCTTGCGCGTGCGGGTGCGCTTCGGCTTCGGCGCGTCTTCCGTCGCGGCCTCGTCGGCGGCCGGAGCGGCCTCTGCGGCTTCGACCGGCTTGCGCGCGGTCCGGCTGCGGGTGCGCTTGGGCTTCGGAGCTTCTTCGGTCGCGACCGGCGCATCCTCGGCCACGGCCGGTTCGGACGCAGGCTCGATCACTTCGGCAACCGCCGGTTCGGGCTGCGGCTCGACGGGCGCTTCGGCGATGTCGCGGGCAATGTCCTCGCCCCCGGCCGTATCCTCGTCGCTCGCGCTGTCGGTCTCGGTCTCGGCCGCATCGCCGGACGCACCGCCCCGACGACGACGACGACGACGGCGCTTCTTCTTCGGCGCATCGCCCTCTTCGGCGAAGGTTTCGACCGGCTCGGCGGCGGTATCGGCTTCGACCTCCACCTCTTCGGCCTCCTCGATCGGAAGATCCTCGTCCTCTTCGACGAAATCACCCATCAGCGAGGCATTGCCCGACACCACGAGCGGCGCTTCCGGCACGACGCGCATCGCCGTCTTGAACTTCTCCACCGTGTAATCGGGCGAGACGAGATGCGGATCGGCTTCCACCCGAACGGCCATGCCATAGCGGGCTTCGATCTGGGCGATATGCTCGCGCTTGGCGTTCATCAGGAAGTTGACGACGGCCACGGGGGCCTTCAGCAGCACTTCCTTGGACCGCTTGCGCGTGCCCTCTTCCTCCAGCTGGCGCAGGATCTGCAACGCGAGGCTGTCATCGGAGCGGATCAGACCCGTGCCGTGGCAATGCGCGCAGGGCTGCGTCGTGGATTCCAGCATGCCCGGATGCAGGCGCTGACGGCTCATCTCCAGAAGGCCGAAACCGGAGATGCGGCCCACCTGAATGCGGGCGCGGTCGGATTTCAGCTTTTCCTTCAGGCGCTTCTCGACGGCGGCGTTGTTGCGACGCTCTTCCATGTCGATGAAGTCGATCACGATCAGACCGGCAAGGTCGCGCAGACGCAGTTGACGGGCCACCTCTTCGGCGGCCTCGAGGTTGGTCTTGAGCGCCGTCTCCTCGATCGAGCCTTCCTTGGTGGCACGGCCGGAGTTCACATCGACCGCGACCAGCGCCTCGGTGACGCCGATCACGATGTAGCCGCCCGATTTCAGCTGCACCACCGGATTGAACATCCCGCCGAGATAGCTTTCCACCTGATAGCGCGCGAAAAGCGGCATCGTGTCGGTATAGCGGATGACCTGCCGGGCGTGGTTCGGCATGATCATGCGCATGAATTCCTTGGCGCTGCGGTAGCCCGCCTCACCCTCGACCAGCACCTCTTCGATGTCGCGGTTGAAGAGGTCGCGGATCGAACGCTTGATCAGATCGCCCTCTTCGTAGATCGGAGCAGGCGCAACGGATTTCAGCGTCAGCTCGCGGATCTGCTCCCACAGGCGCATGAGGTATTCGTAATCGCGGCGGATCTCCGGCTTGGTGCGCTTGGCACCGGCCGTGCGGATGATCAGGCCCGCGCCTTCCGGCACGTCCAACTCGCCCGCAATCTCTTTGAGTTTCTTGCGGTCGGCCGCTTGCGTGATCTTGCGCGAAATGCCGCCCCCGCGCGCGGTGTTCGGCATCAGCACGCAGTACCGGCCCGCCAGCGACAGGTACGTCGTCAGCGCCGCGCCCTTGTTGCCGCGCTCTTCCTTGACGACCTGCACCAGCATGATCTGGCGCACCTTCACGACTTCCTGAATCTTGTAGCGGCGCTGACGCGGCTTGCGCGGGGCGCTGATCTCTTCGGTCAGATCCTCGTCGGCGACCGATTCGATGTCGTCATCCTCGCCGGAGGTCTCGCCATCGGCACCGTCGGTCTCTTCCGGCTCGGTCTCGACGCGCTTGCGCTCCTCGTCCTCGCGGGCGGCGCGCTCCTCGGCTAGAAGCGCCTCGCGGTCGGCTGCGGGGATCTGGTAATAGTCCGGGTGGATCTCGGCGAAGGCGAGGAAGCCGTGACGGTTTCCACCGTAATCGACGAAGGCCGCCTGAAGCGACGGCTCGACCCGGGTTACTTTCGCCAGATAGATGTTGCCGGCGATCTGACGTTTGTTGACGGTCTCAAAGTCGAATTCCTCGACCTTGTTTCCGTCCACCACCACGACCCGGGTTTCTTCCGGGTGGGTGGCATCGATAAGCATTTTCTTCGACATTATCGTCCAATGCGCCCCGACAGGCGCCCCGTCCGGCTGGGCGGGCGTTCTGCGGGTGGCGGCTTGTAAGGGCCATGGCACGCGGAGGACAGGACATGACGCCTTCGCGCCACCTTGTACCTGTCATCACTCCTGCGCCCATCGCGGTTCTGTCCCGGGCGCGGCTGCGCCCTGTGCTATGCCCGCCTAAGCGGGGATTCCGGCGGCCTTGCGGCCTTGACGGCTGCCTGTACTGGCCTGACGGGCTTCCCCGGCGGTCCCTCACGGGCAGCGAAACTTGTGCTGCGCGGTCACAGACCTGCGCCCTGCGACCATAACGGCAGGTCTGTGGAAAACACAATGGCTGTTTTGCCGGCGTGCGGCGCGGATATCGGCATCCGCGCCGCGTGTTTCAGACGTAGTCGGCCCGTTGCAGGCTGTACTTCGCCATCTTCTCGTTCAGCGTGCGGCGCGGCAGGCACAGCTCTTCCATGACGGCCACGATCGAACCTTTGTGCCGCCGCATGGTGTTGTCGATCAGCATCCGTTCGAACGCCTCGACATAATCCTTCAGCGGCTTGCCTTCGGTCGTCAGCGCCGGGCCGGAGGCTTCGTTATCGGCCATCAGCAGCGACGCGATGGAGCCGGAGCCGCGGCGGTTCTGCAGCACCGCGCGTTCGGCGATGTTGACCAACTGGCGCACATTGCCCGGCCACGGGGCCTGCAGCAATTGGGCCGCCTCCTGCGCCGTCACCTGCGGCGCCTCGCAGCCGTATTCCTCGGCGAATTGTTCGGACATGCGGGTGAACATCGTCAGGATATCCTCGCCGCGCGTGCGCAGCGGCGGCAGAACGATCGTCATCGCGCCAAGGCGGTAGAACAGGTCCGACCGCAGCACATCCTCCAGCGTCTTGTCCGGGGCGTGCTGGTTGCAGATCGCGATGATCCGCGTTTCGGGCGGAACGCCCTGTTCGTTGATCAGCGTCAGCAGCCGCGACTGCAGCGGATGGCTCAGCGCCTCCACATCCTCGAGGCAGAGCGTGCCGCCCCGCGCCTCATCCACGAGGGGCAGCCCCCCCTCCTCCACCGGGCCGAACAGCTTGGCCTGAAGCTGATCCTCCGACCATGCCGCACAGGAGATGGAGACGAACTTCTTGCCCGCGCGCGGCCCCACGGCGTGCAGCGCATGGGCGACCAGCGTCTTGCCCGTGCCCGTTTCGCCGTCGATCAGCACATGGCTGTCGGCTTGACCCAGATCGAGGATGTCCTCGCGCAGCCGCTCCATCACCGCCGAACTGCCGATCAGCTTTTGCATGATCACGCCCGCATCCGACAATTCGCGGCGCAGCGCGCGGTTGTTCAGCGTCAGCCGCCGCGCCTGCGTCGCCTTCTTGGCCAGTTCGGTCATGCGGTCGGGGTTGAACGGCTTCTCGAGGAAGTCGAACGCGCCGAGGCGCATCGCCTCCACAGCCATGGGCACATCGCCATGGCCGGTGATCATGATGACCGGCAGACCCGAATCCAGCGACATGAACCGCTTCAAAAGCGCCATCCCGTCCATGCCCGGCATGCGGATGTCGCTGACCACGATGCCCGGATAATCCGGCCCGATCGCCTTCAACGCCTCTTCGGCCGAGCCATAGGTCTCGGTGTCGAACCCCGACAGCGCGAGCCACTGGCTGACCGACTGTCGCATGTCGGCCTCGTCGTCCACGATCGCGACCTTCATCTCCCGAGCCATTCAATCCTCACTCAGCTGCTTCTGACTTGTCCTGAAGTAGGGGCAGCTGCACCTCGAAAACAGCCCCGCCCCCTTCACCATTGGTGGCGGTGAGCCGTCCACCGAGGTCCTTCACGATCCCTGACGAGATCGCGAGACCCAATCCGACGCCCTCGCCCGGCTTCTTCGTCGTGTAGAACGGCTCGAACAGGCTGGAGAGATCGGCGATGCCCGGCCCGTTGTCATGCACCCGCAGGCTGACCGTGCGGCCTTCCTCGAGGGTGATGTTGATCTGGGGGGCCGATACGCCCTTGGTCGCGTCCAGCGCGTTGCGCAGCAGGTTGATGATCACCTGCTCCAGCCGCAGCCGGTCGGCCATGACCATGACGGGGCGGCGCGGGATCTGGCGGTTGATGCGCACCACCCGCACCTTCAACTGCGGCTCCATCATCGACAGCGCGCCGGACACGCAATGGCGCACATCCACCGGCTCGAACGCCTCGCCGCCCTTGCGGGCATAGGATTTGAGCTGCCGCGTGATCGCGCCCATGCGTTCGATCAGATCGTCGATCCGTTGGAACGAGGACATCGCCTCATCCGCGCGCTTGCGTTGCAGCAGAAGGCGCGCACCGGCGAGGTAGGTCTTCATCGCCGCCAGCGGCTGGTTCAATTCATGGCTGACGGCGGCCGACATCTCGCCCAGCGCGGCAAGCTTGGAGGACTGCGCCAGCGTCGCCTCGGCCGAGGCAAGGTCCTTCTGCGCCTTCTCCCGCTCGGCGATCTCGCGCTGGAGGCGCTGGTTCAGAAGCCGCAATTCCGCCGATTCGCGCTGGAACGACATACTCTGCGACCATGCCCGGCGCGACAGCATGTAGAAGGTCGCCGCCAAGAGGATGGCAAAGCCCATGATCTCCAGCGCGAGGATGGCGTTCACCCGCTCGCGCACGCTGTCATAGGCGGTGAAGGCGACGAGGCGCCAGCCGCGGAAGGGCACGCGCGCATCGGTGCGCAGCACCGCCTCGCCGCCCAGATAGGCGTCGGGCGGGTCCTGCGCCCAATCCGCCGTCAGCTGGAAGGCCCGGCGGATCGCCGAGGGCGCGTCCTGCACCGACAGCGCCTCGGCCATCTTCAGCCCGCGCCAGCGCGGCTCGGTCGACAGGACGACCACGCCTTCGCTGTCGGTCACCAGAACCGCATCCTGAAGGCCGGCCCAACTGCGTTCGTATTTCATCAGGTCCACGGCGACGGCTACGACGCCCATCACCTGATTGTCCTGCACCACCGCGCGGGAATAGGTGAAGTCGAAGGCCCCTTCGGCGCGCTGCGTGGCCGAGAACACCGTCTCCCGCGTGCGCATCGCGTCGATGAAGAACGGCTCGGCGCGGTAATTGGTGCCCAGAAGGTTGCGGTTCGTGGCCCCGACCACCCGCCCCTCCCGGTCCAGAAGCGAGATGGATGCCGCGCTGATCTCGGTCTGGAAGGAGATCAGCCGCTGCGAGGTGGAGGCGTATTCGTCCGACGCCAGCGCCCCGATCAGCGCCGCATCGCGCGACAGCAGCAGCGGCACGACCGAAGTGCGCTGCAATTCGTTCAGCATGTTGCCCGAATAGAGCGCAAGGCGCACCTCGGCGCGGTTGCGCGTCGTTTCGGTGGCCCGCTCGGTCATCCAGCGGTTGGTGACGAGGACGGTGGTGATGGCGATGACGGTCAGGACGGCGAGGATGATCCTCAGCCGCCAAGAGATGCCCGTGCGCGTCCCTTCATCTTCGTCCTGCTGATCGCGTTTCACCATGCGCGCAGGATATTCGCGGCCCACGGCGCCCTCAAGCGGGCTTCGATCAGGCAAGCGCCATTCTGCCCAGCAGGGCATCGAACAGCGGGCGGCCATCGGCGCTGCCGAGGGCGGAGTCCATCGCACGCTCGGGATGCGGCATCATGCCCAGCACCCGGCGGTTGGCCGACAGGATGCCCGCGATGTCCAGAACCGCGCCGTTGGGATTGTCGAGATAGGTGAACGCGATCCGATCCTCGGCCGACAGCGCGGCGAGCGTTTCGGGATCGGCGGTGTAGTTGCCATCGTGATGCGCGATCGGCACCGTGATCGAGGCCCCGGCGGCATAACCGCGGGTGAAGGCGCTGTCGGTGGTCTCCACCTTCAGATGCACTTGCTTGCAGATGTATTTCAGCCCCGCATTGCGCATCAGCGCGCCCGGCAGCAGGCCCGTTTCGGTCAGAACCTGAAAACCGTTGCAGATGCCGATGGCATAGCCGCCGCGTTCCACATGCCGCGCCAGCGCCGTGCTGATGGGCGAACGGGCCGCGATCGCGCCGCAGCGCAGATAGTCGCCGAACGAGAAACCGCCCGGCACACCCACCACATCCACACCGTCCGGCAGGTCCGTGTCCTTGTGCCAGACCGTCACGACCTCTGCCCCCGCATCGCGGAAGGCGACGGCCAGATCGCGGTCGCAGTTGGAACCCGGATAGGTGATGACGGCGGCTTTCATGGCGGGACCTCCTTGGGGATGCGCCCCCTTAGCGCAGAACCGCCCTCAAGGCCAGAGGCTTGACTTCGGCGCCCGTTGCGGCCATCTGCACCACAACCGACCGCCGCTGCCGCGTGAGCAGCCGACAAAGGCCCGGTCATTCAGGTTCCCACGATCACGCAGGGGTCCCGCGGCAATCCTGCCGACACCACCGCAACATCGGGGTATCCCACCATGACGACTTTTGCCGATCTCGGCCTCAGCGACAAGCTGCTGAAGGCTCTCGCCAACACCAAACTTTCGACGCCCACGCCGATTCAGGAACAAGCGATCCCGCACATCATGCGCGGCGCGGACCTGATGGGCCTTGCCCAGACGGGCACCGGCAAGACGGCCGCCTTCGGCCTGCCGCTGCTGCACCGCCTGCTGGAGCTTCACCACCCGGCCGGGCCGCGCAACGTGCGCGCTCTGATCCTTGCGCCGACGCGCGAACTGGTCAGCCAGATCTCCGACAACCTGACGGTCTTCACCAAGGGTACGCCGACCAAGGTCACGACCATCGTCGGCGGCGCTTCCATCAACCGGCAGGCCGAACGGCTGGCGCGCGGCACCGATGTGCTGGTGGCCACCCCCGGCCGTCTGATCGACCTTCTGGAACGCGGCGATGTGCGCCTCGACCAATGCGGCTATCTCGTCCTCGACGAGGCGGACCACATGCTGGATATGGGCTTCATCCATTCGCTGCGGAAGATCGCCAAGTTCATCCCGCTGAAGCGTCAGACGATGCTGTTCTCGGCCACCATGCCCAAGGACATCGAGGAGCTCGCCTCCACCTATCTACGCAACCCGGTGAAGGTGCAGGTCTCGCCCCCCGGCAAACCCGCCGACAAGGTGACGCAAGCCGTCCACTTCACGCCGCAGGGCGACAAGGCCAAAGTGCTCGAAGGCTATCTGAAGGAACATCCGGGCGAGCGTTCGATCGTCTTCGGCCGCACCAAGCACGGTTCGGAAAAGCTGATGAAGCTGCTGGTGACATGGGGCTTCAAGGCTGGCTCCATCCACGGCAACAAAAGCCAGAACCAGCGTGAGCGTACGTTGCAGGAGTTCCGCGACGGTACCGTCGAGGTGCTGGTCGCCACCGACGTCGCCGCGCGCGGCATCGACATTCCGGGCGTGAAGCATGTCTACAACTACGACATGCCGAACGTCCCGGAGAACTATGTCCACCGGATCGGCCGCACGGCGCGCGCCGGCACCGAAGGCCGCGCGATCGCCTTCT
Organism: Falsirhodobacter algicola; assembly: GCF_018279165.1. GTDB lineage: Bacteria > Pseudomonadota > Alphaproteobacteria > Rhodobacterales > Rhodobacteraceae > Falsirhodobacter > Falsirhodobacter algicola. The sequence continues at coordinate 1,199,512 of NZ_CP047289.1, forward strand.
GCGCCCCGGCCGAGATGGGCGAGTTCCGCGATGTGGAAAAACTGCTGAAAAAGGCGATCCCGGTCATCGGCGGGGCCCCTTGGGCCGCAGATGCCGTGGCCGCGGCGCCCAAGCCTGGTCAGAACCGCGGCGGCCGCCCGCAGGGCAAACCGCGCAGCGCCGCAGGGGGCAAACCCTCGGCTGCGGGCAAACCCGCCGGCAAACCGCGCGCCGCCCGCCCGCAGGGCAAACCCGGCGGCAGCGCCGCGCCGCGCCGTTCGGCCCGCTGATCCGGCACCGCTGACCCGGCACGGGGGGGAGCCACTTCCCCCCTGCGCCCCCCTGCGCTAAGGGATGGGGCATGGCGAAGCTCTACTTCCACTACTCCACCATGAATGCGGGGAAATCGACGCTCCTGCTGCAGGCGGCGCATAACTACCGCGAACGCGGGATGCAGGTCATGACGCTGACCGCCGCGCTGGACGACCGTGCGGGCCGGGGCGTGATCGCCAGCCGCATCGGCATCGCCGAAGGGGCCGAGAGTTTCACCACCGACTGCGATTTGTACGACCGTGTCGTGGCGCAGGCCCATGCGGCCCCGCCCGCCTGCATCTTCCTCGACGAGGCCCAGTTCCTGACCGAGATGCAGGTCTGGCAACTGGCGCGCATCGCCGACGATCTGGGCATTCCCGTCATGTGCTATGGGCTGCGTGTCGATTTCCGGGGGCGGCTGTTTCCGGGATCTGCGGCCCTTCTGGCGCTGGCCGACGATCTGCGCGAAATCCGCACCATCTGCCATTGCGGGCGCAAGGCGACGATGGTCGTGCGGCTGGGGCCGGACGGGGCCGCGCTGCGCGAAGGGGCGCAGGTGCAGATCGGCGGCAACGAATCCTACGTCTCCTTGTGTCGGCGGCACTGGCGCGACGCCGTCGGAGATCCATCTGTTGACGCCAGCCACTGACCGGACGCGACGATGAAGCGACATGAGACGGCCCTGAAGAAATACGCGCGGCTCGAATGTCCGGGACTGTGGCAGCCGGGACCGGACCTGCCACGGCGCGAGGTGATCGTGTCGTTCCGCGCCGCCTCGCTGATCTTGTCCGATCCGGGCAGTGGGCAGGCGCTGGCGCATTGGTCCTTGCCCGCCGTGACGCGGCTGAACGGGCGCACGCGCCCGGCGCTCTTTTCCCCCGATGCCGCCGCCGAAGAGACGCTGGAGGTTGAGGACGATTACATGATCGCCGCGCTCGACACCGTGCGCGGCGCGTTGGAGGCCGCCCGCCCCCATCCCGGACGGCTGCGCAACTGGGTGCTGGCCGGCACGTTCGCCCTCGTGGTGGCGGGGGCGCTGACGCTGCCGGGGGCGCTGGTGTCGCACACGCTGGATGTGGTGCCCGACGCAACCCGCGTGCGCCTCGGTGAAATGGCACTGAGCGAGATGGTGCACCTGACCGGCACGCCCTGCGCCACCACGCTGGGCACGGCGGCGACGGAAAGCCTGTCGACGCGCATCTTCAACGCCGCCTCGATCCGGGTGCTGATCGTGCGCGACGGGCTGGATCATCCGGTGCATCTGCCCAACAGCCAGATCCTGATCCCGGCCCGCTATGTCGAAGATTTCGACAGCCCCGCGCCATTGGCCGGTGCCGCGCTGGTGGAACGTCTGCAAGCCGAGGCGGAGGACCCGCTGCGCCCCGTGCTGGAACATGCGGGGATACTGGCGACGCTGCGCCTGCTGACGACGGGCGATCTGCCGCCTCGTGCGCTGGACGGCTATGCCGAGGCGCTGGCCGCCGAGGACCCGCCGTCCCTGCCCGATGGGGTGCTGACGGCGGCCTTCACCGCCGCCGAACTGCCGCTGACGCCTTGGGCCCGCGCCGCCGCCCCCGCCCATGCCGAGGCGCTGATCGCTGCCGATCCGTGGCCCGAAGGCCCGCCGCGCGACATTCTGCCCGACAACGAATGGATCAGCCTCTCGGCCATCTGCCGGGGCTGATCCGCCGCGCGTTACTTCGTGCCGAACATCCGATCCCCGGCATCGCCGAGGCCCGGCACGATATAGCCGTGATCGTCCAGCCGCTCATCCAGCGCCGCCGTGATGATCGGCACGTCCGGATGCGCGGCCTTCATCACCGCCACCCCTTCGGGCGAGGCCAGCAGGCACAGGAAGCGCAGGTTCTTCGCGCCCTTCGCCTTCAAGAGATCGATCGCCGCGACCGAGGAGTTGCCCGTCGCCAGCATCGGATCGACCGCGATGGTCAGCCGATCCTCCAGCGCCTCGGGGACTTTGGCGTAATACTGCACGGGTTGCAGCGTTTCGGGATCGCGGTAGAGGCCGATGAACCCCACGCGCGCCGCCGGGACCAGTTCCAGCAGACCATCGAGCAGGCCGTTGCCCGCCCGCAGGATCGACACCAGCGCCAGCTTCTTGCCGTCGAGGATTGGGGCGTCCATCTCCGTCACCGGCGTTTCGATCCGCACCGTGGTCATGTCCAGCCCGCGGGTGATCTCGTATCCCAGCAACAGGCTCACCTCGCGCAGAAGGCGGCGGAAGCTGCCGGTGGAGGTGTCCTTGCGGCGCATCAGGGTCAGCTTGTGCTGCACCAGCGGGTGCGTCACGACGGTCAGGTGGTCCAGCATGTCTTGTCTCCCAGTCAACGGCGCAGGGCTATCATCGCGGGCGGCCGTGGCAAAGGGCAATAGGCCGCCGGTCAGCCGATCTTCCCCGCCTTTGCGGCGTCGCGCAATTCGCGCAGGTCGTGGATGGCGCTGTCAAGGGCGCTGCGCTGCCGGGTCAACTCTTCCAGCTTGCGTTCGGCGATGGCCACGATGCGGTCGTTATGGGCCACGTCGTCCCCCTCGCTCTGCGAGAGGATGAGCCACTGGCGGATCTCCTCCAGCGTGAATCCGAAACGTTTGCCGCGCAGGATGACCTGCATCCGCGCCACCTCGCGCGGACCATAGAAACGAGTCCGCCCTTCCCGATGGGGTTGGAGCAGTTCGATATATTCATAGTAGCGCAGCGTCCGGGGCGTCACATCGAACCGGGCGCACATCTCCTTGAAGCTCAGCAATGGGTCCATGCCTCTCCTCCTGCGGGTCGAGATAGCGCGTCCGCCGGGCCGAGCAATCCGACTTGCGCCGCCCCGCCGATCGTCGCAGAACTGCGGCATGGACGATCTGGAACGCGCCCGGCACTTCATCGCCGTCATCCCCCATTGCGCCGCCCTCGGCATCACCGTCGAGGATGTGGGCATCGGCCGCGCCGTGCTGGCGCTGCCCTACGATCCGCGATTGGTGGGCGATCCGGCCACCGGGGTGATCGCGGGCGGGGCGGTGTCGGTGCTGATGGATTCGGCCTGCGGCGCGGCCGTCATGGCCCATCCCGAGGCGCGCGGCCTGACCGCTACGATCGACCTGCGCATCGATTACATGCGCGCGGCCACGCCGGGGCAGCGCATCGTCACCCATGCCGAATGCCATCACGTCACGCAGCATGTCGCCTTCGTGCGCGCCACCGCCCATGACGACGATGCCGCCCGCCCCGTGGCCACCGCCGCCGGCACCTTCACCATCATCCGCGAGGGCGCATGATCGAACCCGTGCAGATCGTGAAGGAACGCCGCGACCGCGCCTTGAACGCGCTGCTAGCCGAGGTGCCCTACGTCACCTTCCTCGGCATGCGCTTCGATCGGCGCGGGGATGAACTGACGGCCATCCTGCCCTTCCGCGAAACGCTGATCGGCGTGCCCGCCCCGCCCGCGATCCATGGCGGCGTCACCGCCGCCTTCTTCGAGATGGCGGCCCTGATCGAACTTGCATGGACCTCCACCTGGACCCGGATGGAGGCGGGCGAGGCCCTGCCCGCCCTTCCCCGGACCATCAACATGACGGTGGATTACCTGCGCCCCGGCCTGCCGCGCGACGCCTATGCCCGCGCGCGGGTGGTGCGCTTCGGGCGCCGCTATGCCAGCGTGCATGTCGAAGGCTGGCAGGACAATCGCGAGCGGCTGTTCGCGCAGGCCACCGGCCATTTCCTGATGCCCGACGGCGCGTGACCCCTTCCCTTTTGGCCCATTTCCCACTATAGGCGCAGGCTTCGACCCCGTGCACCCTTGGAGGACGGGGCGAGGAACCTATTTTTGGAGAATACCAATGGCAAACGAGATCCCGGATCTTCAGGCCACGGTGCGCGCGGGGACAGGCAAGGGGGCCGCCCGGCAAGCTCGTCGTGACGGCCTTGTGCCCGGCATCGTGTATGGCGACGGCAAAGAGCCGCAAGCCATCAACATGAACTTCAACTACCTGTTGAAACTGCTGAAACAGGGCCGCTTCCTGTCCACGCTGTTCAACCTGAAGGTCGAAGGCCAAGACGACGTGCGCGTGATCTGCCGCGCCGTTCAGCGCGACGTGGTCAAAGACCTGCCGACGCATGTGGACTTCATGCGCCTGCGTCGCAACAGCCGCATCAACCTGTTCATCCACGTCGATTTCGTGAACGCCGACCAAGCCCCGGGCATCAAGCGCGGCGGCACGCTGGTCATCGTTCGCAACGAAGTCGAACTGGAAGTCACCGCGTCGGACATCCCGGACCACATCACCGTGGATCTGGCCGGCAAGCAGATCGGCGATGTGATCCACATCAACGACATCGTGCTGCCGAACGGCGCGAAACCGACGATCGACCGCAACTTCGTGATCGCCAACATCTCCGCGCCGTCGGGGCTGGTGTCCGAAGAGAACGCGGCCGAGGACGAAGCTTCGGCCGAGTGATCGGCCCGCAAGGCTGACGAAAGGGCGCGGGACACCGCGCCCTTTTTTCATGCGCGGATCAGACCGACTGAACGGAGCTGAACACCTCCAGCTTCGGCGGACCGTGATAGAGATGCGCATGCCCCCCCGCCCCGCGATGCGCCGCGCGGAACGCCTCCGAGCGGGTCCAATCGCGGAACGACGCCTCATCCCGCCAGACGGTGTGCGAGGCATAGAGCGTCTCCTCCTCGGTCGAGGGGCCACGCAAGAGGTGGAAAGACACGAAGCCCGGAACCTCGGGCAGCTTCGTTTCGCGGGCGGCCCAGACGGCCTCGAACGCCTCCTCCTGCCCCGGAACGATGCGGAAACGGTTCATGGTCAGATACATGGTCACTCTCCTTTGCGCGAAGGGTGGGGATGGACGGCGCTGTTTGCAAGCGGCGGCATCGCTGCTACATCGGGGAAAACGGAGGCTGCGATGAAACTCTGGGTCGGTCTGGGAAATCCGGGCGCGAAATATGCCGGAAACCGGCACAATATCGGCTTCATGGCGGTGGATCGGATCGCCGCCGATCACGGCTTTTCCCCGTGGCGGCGCGCGTTTCAGGGCAGCGTGTCCGAAGGGCGCTTCGGCAGCGAAAAAATCGCCCTCCTGAAACCGGAGACGTTCATGAACGCCTCCGGCCAATCCGTAGGCGAGGCGATGCGCTTCTGGAAGTTGACCCCCGCCGATGTGGTGGTGCTGCATGACGAACTCGACCTCGCCCCCGGCAAGGTGCGGCTCAAGACGGGCGGCGGCCATGCGGGGCATAACGGCCTGCGCTCCATCCACGCCCATATCGGCGAGGCCTATGACCGCGTGCGGCTGGGCATCGGCCATCCCGGCCACAAGGACCGCGTCGCGGGCTATGTGCTGTCCGATTTCGCCAAGGCCGAGGGCGATTGGCTGGACGATGTGATGCGCGGGCTGTCGGATGGCGCGCCGTCGCTGGCGCAGGGCGACGGGCCGCGCTTTCTGAATGCGGTGGCAAACCGCGTGGCCCCGCCCCGCCCTTCCACCGGCACGGCGCCGCGGGCGGCAAAGACCGAACCTGCCGCGGATGCCCCGCCCGCCGACACCCGCAGCGCCCTTGAAAAGCTGATGGAGAAATTCCGATGATTGCACCGTCGCTGAACGTCTTAGGAGAGGAGCTTCAGTCCTGCTCCCTCGAACCGCTGACCGGCTATTTCCGCAACGGGTGCTGCGACACCGGGCCGGCGGATCAGGGCAGCCACACGGTCTGTGCCATGATGACGGCCGAATTCCTCGCGATGTCGAAATACCTTGGAAACGATCTGTCCACGCCGCGGCCCGAATACGGCTTCGCCGGGCTGAAACCCGGCGATCGGTGGTGCCTCTGCGCGTCGCGCTTCCTTCAGGCGCACGAAGAGGGCGCGGCCCCGCATATCCGCCTTGCCGCCACCCATCAGCGCGCGCTGGATGTCGTGCCGCTGGAGGTGCTGATGCTGCACGCCCTCGACCTGCCCGAAGGCTGACCGAGGGCGCGCGGCGATCAGATCTTCATGTCGAAGCCGAGATGCTTTGCGACGGTGAAGATGTCCTTGTCGCCGCGCCCACACATGTTCATGACGATGATATGGTCTTTGGGCAGGTCCGGCGCGATCTTCATGACATGGGCCAGCGCATGGCTCGGCTCCAGCGCCGGGATGATCCCTTCCAGCGCGCAGCAGAGCTGGAACGCCTCCAGCGCCTCGTTGTCGGTGATCGAGACGTACTGCGCCCGGCCCGTATCGTGCAGCCACGCATGCTCCGGCCCGATCCCCGGATAATCGAGACCGGCCGAGATGGAGAACCCTTCGAGGATTTGCCCATCCTCGTCCTGCAGCAGATAGGTGCGGTTGCCGTGCAGGACGCCCGGACGGCCGCCCGTCAGGCTGGCGCAGTGCTGCATCGTCTCATCCACGCCCTTGCCACCGGCCTCCACGCCGATGATGCGCACCGAGGGATCATCGAGGAACGGGTGGAACAGCCCCATCGCGTTGGAGCCGCCGCCGATCGCCGCCACGAGCGTATCGGGAAGACGGCCCTCGCCCTCCTGCTCGGCCAACTGGGTGCGGACTTCCTTGCCGATGATCGACTGGAAATCGCGCACCATCGCCGGATAGGGATGCGGCCCCGCCACCGTGCCGATGCAGTAGAACGTGTCGCGCACATGCGTCACCCAATCGCGCAGGGCGTCGTTCATCGCGTCCTTGAGCGTGCCGCGGCCCGAGGTGACGGGAACGACCTCTGCCCCCAGAAGGCGCATACGGAAGACGTTCGGGGCCTGACGTTCCACATCGTGCGCGCCCATATAGACGACGCATTTCAGGCCGAACTTCGCGCAGACGGTGGCCGTCGCCACGCCGTGCTGACCGGCGCCCGTTTCGGCGATGATGCGGGTCTTGCCCATGCGGCGGGCCAGAATGATCTGACCCAGCACGTTGTTGATCTTGTGCGCGCCGGTATGGTTCAACTCGTCGCGCTTGAGGTAGATCTTCGCGCCGCCCAGATGTTCGGTCAGACGGGCCGCATGATAGAGCGGCGACGGACGACCGACGTAATGCGTCCACAGATCGTGCATCTCGGCCCAGAATTCCGGGTCGGTCTTGGCATGATCGTAGCGCGCCTGCAGATCGAGGATCAGCGGCATGAGCGTCTCGGACACGAAGCGCCCGCCGAAGATGCCGAAGCGTCCCTGCTCGTCGGGGCTGTTCATGAAGCTGTTGATGCCGTCCTCGGCCATGGCGCGTCTCCTGTTGATGGGGCAGATCTACACGCGATGGCGGCCCAGATCAACGCAGGCGCGGCACCGCCGGCCCGGTCGCGGCCCGCACGAAGGCGGCGATGCGCGCGGGATCCTTCACGCCGCGCGACGCCTCCACCCCAGAGGAGACATCGACCTGACGTACATTCGTCCGCTGGATCGCCTCGGCGACGTTTTCGGGGGTCAGCCCCCCGGCCAGCATCCACGGCTTCAGCCAGCGGCGCTGCGCCACGAGACGCCAATCGAACGACAGCCCGTTCCCACCCGGAAGCTCGGCCTCGCGCGGGGGTTTGGCGTCGATCAGAAGCTGGTCGGCGGCAAGGCTCATCTCGATCAGACCGGCAAGATCGCCTTCGTCGGCAACGCCTATGGCCTTCATCACCGGGAGGCCATAACGCTCGCGCAGGGCGGCGACACGCTCCGGCGTCTCGTGGCCATGCAGCTGCAGCATGTCGAGGGGGACGGCCTCCACGATCGCATCGAGCGTGGCATCGTCGGCATCCACCACCAGCGCAACCTTCGCAAGGCCGGGGGGCGCGGCAAAGGCCACGATCCGTGCCTCATCTAGCGTCAGATGGCGCGGAGAGCGGGGAAAGAACACCAGCCCCGCATAATGCGCACCGGCCGCGACCACGGCCTGCACATCGGCCTCCGTACGAAGGCCGCAGATCTTGACGCGGATATCGGGCACTTAGACCGCCTTCTGGTCCAGCAGGGCCAGCACGTCGTCACGGGGTTGTTCCTTGCGGGTCGTGGCCAATTCTTCGCGCAGACGTTGCGCCTCGCGCTCGGTGCGCTGCGCATCAGCGCGGATGCGATGCTCGCGCACATATTCCCAGACGAACCCGATCAGCAGGCCAAGCGCCGCCGCACCGAGGATCACGAGGAACAGCGGAAGCTGGATCGAGCCGCCGAAGCCGAAGAAGCTGGATGCGGTGTCCGGCAGCAGCCGCAGCGTGACCAACTGACGGTTCGCGATGGCAACAGCCAGAAGCAGGATCGCCAGAAGGACGATGAAGACGATTCGGATCCAGCGCATCATGAGCGGCCATTCAACCTTTCGCGTAGCAGCTTGCCGGTCTTGAAGAAGGGGACGAACTTGTCCTCGACCTCGACGGCTTCGCCGGTTCTGGGATTGCGGCCTACCCGCGCGTCCCGTGCCTTGACGGAAAACGCGCCGAAACCACGCAGTTCGACACGATCTCCGCGCGAAAGCGCCTCGATGATCTCGTCAAAGACGGTGTGAACGATCCGCTCGACATGCCGCTGCGTCAGGTGCGGATTCTCATCCGCGATTTTCTGGATCAATTCCGACCGGATCATAGTCCCCCCGATGACAAGCACGGCGCCCTATCCCGCTGAATATAAGGTATCTTGTCCGCGTGACAAACGAGAAATGGCCCGGAATGAAAAAGGCCCCGCCGAAGCGGGGCCTTTCCGAAGGGTCAGCGGCGATCTTTGAGCGCCGCGCCAAGGATGTCGCCGAGGCTCGCACCCGAGTCGGAGGAACCGTACTGTTCGACGGCTTCCTTCTCTTCGGCGATCTCGCGCGCCTTGATCGACAGGCCCAGACGACGGGTCTTGCTGTCCACGTTCGTCACGCGGGCATCGACCTTGTCGCCAACCTGGAAACGCTCGGGGCGCTGGTCGGCACGATCACGGGCCAGATCCGAACGACGGATGAAGGCCTTCATGTTGTTGTACTCGACCTCGATCCCGCCATCCTCGATCGCGGTGACCGCGCAGGTGACGATGGAACCGCGCTTCACGCCGTCGACGGCATCGGTGAAGGTGTCTTCACCCAGTGCCTTGATGGAGAGCGAGATGCGCTCCTTCTCGACGTCCACTTCGGTGACGGCGGCCTGAACCGTGTCGCCTTTGCGGTAGTTCTGGATGGCGTCTTCGCCGCGCTGATCCCACGACAGGTCGGACAGGTGAACCATGCCGTCGATGTCGTTGTCCAGACCCACGAACAGGCCGAACTCGGTGATGTTCTTGACCTCGCCCTCGATCGTCGTACCGACCGGATGGGTTTCGGCGAACACTTCCCACGGGTTGCGCTGCGTCTGCTTCAGACCGAGCGACACGCGACGTTTCGCGCTGTCGATCTCCAGCACCATGACGTCCACTTCTTGCGAGGTGGAGACGATCTTGCCGGGGTGCACGTTCTTTTTCGTCCAGGACATTTCCGAGACGTGAACCAGACCTTCGACGCCGGCTTCCAGCTCCACGAATGCACCGTAATCGGTGATGTTCGTGACGCGGCCCTTGTGGACCGAACCCAGCGGGTACTGCTGTTCGACCGAATCCCACGGATCCGACTGCAGCTGCTTCATGCCGAGGCTGATGCGGTGCGTGTCCTTGTTGATCTTGATGACCTGGACCTTCACCGTTTCGCCGATCGACAGGATCTCCGACGGGTGGTTCACGCGGCGCCAAGCCATGTCCGTGACGTGCAGCAGGCCGTCGACGCCGCCGAGGTCCACGAACGCACCGTATTCGGTGATGTTCTTGACCACGCCGTCGACCGTTTGGCCTTCATGCAGGTTGGAGATGACTTCGGCACGCTGTTCGGCGCGCGATTCTTCGAGGATCGCACGACGCGACACCACGATATTCCCGCGGCGGCGGTCCATCTTCAGGATCTGGAACGGCTGCTTCAGACCCATCAGCGGGCCGGCATCGCGCACGGGGCGCACATCGACCTGCGAGCCGGGCAGGAACGCCACAGCGCCGCCGAGGTCGACCGTGAAGCCGCCCTTGACGCGGCCGAAGATCGCGCCTTCGACGCGGGCCTCGGAAGCATAGGCTTTTTCCAGACGGTCCCACGCTTCTTCGCGGCGGGCTTTCTCACGGCTGATGACAGCCTCGCCACGCGCGTTCTCGACGCGGTCCAGATAAACCTCGACTTCGTCGCCGACATTGATGTCAGCGGTTTCGCCGGGGTTTGCGAATTCTTTCAGATCAACGCGGCCTTCCATCTTGTAGCCGACGTCGATGATGGCTTGGCCTGCCTCGATGGCGATGACCTTGCCTTTGACAACCGAACCCTCGTCGGGGGTGTCAATCTCGAAGCTCTCCTGCAGGAGGGCTTCAAATTCTTCCATGGTAGCTTTAGCGCACATGCGGTTTAAGTATCCTTTACACGGTTTTACTGGCCATGCGGTTGGCTCCGCCGGTCTTTTCGAAACAAACGCGAAAGGGTCGCAGCCTAGGCCCGACCCTGTTCGATCCTGATGCGGATGGCGCTCGCGGCCGTCTCGACTGCGGCGGATATAGACATTTCTGTCGTATCGAGCAAGAGCGCATCGGGCGCAGCGACCATCGGGGCGGTCGCCCGCTCGGCATCGTGGCGGTCGCGCGCGATCACTTGGGCCAGCACGTCGGCGGCATCGCCCCCCGTCTCCAGCCAGCGGCGATGCGCCCGCACCTCGGGAGAGGCGGTGACGAAGAACTTCACCTCCGCCTCGGGGCAGATCACGGTGCCGATGTCGCGCCCGTCCAGCACCGCCCCGCCCTCCATCCGCGCGAACCGCCGCTGAAACGCCAGAAGCGCCGCGCGAACCTCGGGAATGGCGGCGACGCGGCTTGCGGCGGCACCGGCGGCGAGGCTGCGCAGATCGGGGCGCGCCAGATCCTCGGGGACCAGCCCCTCCGCCGCCGCCACCGGATCGCCGCCAAGCGCACCGACCGCCCGATAGAGCAGCCCCGTATCCAGATGCTGAAAGCCGAACTGCTGCGCCACGGCGCGCCCGATCGTGCCCTTCCCCGCCGCCGCCGGCCCGTCTATGGCAACCGTAAAGATCATTCGGCCGCCCGGATGTCCGCGCCGAGCGAGGTCATCAGCGCGCCGAAGATCGGGAACGATGTCAGGATCGCATCGCCGTCATCCACCGTCACCGGCTTCTGCGCCGCCATGCCCAGCACGAGGAAGCTCATGGCGATGCGGTGATCGAGATGCACCGCCACCGTCGCCCCGCCCGGCACCCGGCCGCCGGTGCCGTGAACGATCAGCGTGTCCTCATCCTCCTCGATCCGCACGCCGCAAGCCTCGAGGCCGCGGGCCATCGCTTCGATCCGGTCGGATTCCTTGACGCGCAGCTCCTTCACGCCGCGCATCACCGTCCGCCCTTCGGCATAGGCCGCGACCACCGCCAGCACGGGATATTCGTCGATCATGGAGGCCGCGCGTTCGGGCGGAACCTCGATGCCCGTCAGCGACGACGCCTTCACGCGCAGGTCCGCCACAGGCTCGCCCCCCTCCTCGCGCGGGTTCTCGAAGGTGATGTCGGCCCCCATCTCCACCAGCGTGATATAAAGGCCGTTGCGGGTCAGGTTCTGGCTGACGCCGGGCACGAAGACCTCCGAGCCTTCGACGATCAGTGCGGCGCAGGTCGGGAACGCGGCGGAACTTGGATCGCGCGGCACCGACACCTCTTGCGGGCGCAGTTCGGGCTGGCCCTTCAGGGTGATGACGTTGCCCTGCGCCGTCCGCTCCACCTGCAGATCCGCACCAAAGCCCACCAGCATCCGTTCGGAATGATCGCGCGTCGGCTCCGCCTCGATCACGACGGTTTCGCCGGGGGCGTTCAGACCCGCCAGCAGAACGGCCGATTTCACCTGCGCCGACGGTACCGGCACCGCATAGCGCACGGGCACCGGATCGGCCGCCCCGATGACGGTCATCGGCAGGCGCCCGCCCTTGCGGCCATGGGCCTGCATGCCGAACAAAGATAGCGGGTCCGTCACCCGGCCCATCGGACGCTTGCAGAGGCTGGCATCGCCGGTGAACGTCACCGTGATGGGCGATGTCGCCATGGCGCCCATGATCAGCCGCACGCCCGTGCCCGAATTGCCGCAATCGATCACCTGCGCCGGTTCGCGGAACCCGCCCACGCCGACACCATGCACCGACCACGAACCGGGAGCATGCTGCACCACCTCGGCCCCGAAGGCCTGCATGGCGCGGGCCGTGTCCAGCACGTCCTGCCCTTCCAGAAGCCCGTGGATCCGCGTCTCGCCCACGGCCATCGCACCAAGGATCAGCGAGCGGTGGCTGATCGACTTGTCACCCGGCACCTCGGCCGTACCACGAAGCGGGCCGGAGCGATGGGCGGTGATGGGCTTGGGCGTGCTGTGGCCGGACATGGGCGTCTCCTTCTCTGGATACGCCCATATCACGCGGGACTTAACGACGGAAGGTCACGTAATGCGGGGCGCGGCCCTCGCGCAGCGCCTTCTGCTCGTACCGGGTGGAGTGCCAGTCCTCCCACGCATCCGGCCCTTCGGACACCAGCGTGAAGCCAGCCTTCGGGCCTTCCTCCAGCGTCTGGCGGATATAGTCGGGGATGTCGGAGGCCACGCGGAACTCCGCCCCCGGCTTCATCACGCGATGAAGCGGCAGCAGGTGATCGGGCGTCACGAAGCGACGGCGGTGGTGCCGCGCCTTCGGCCACGGGTCGGGATAGTTGAGGAACGCCTTCGCCACCGACGCCTCGGGCAGCACGTCCATCAGATCGCGCGCATCGCCCGGATGGACGGCCACATTCGTGACCCCCGCCGCCCGGATCTTGCCCAAGAGCATCGCGACGCCGTTCACGAAGGGCTCGCACCCGATGATCCCCACATCGCGGTAGCGGGCGGCCATGGCCACCATATGCTCACCGCCGCCGAAACCGACCTCCAGCCAGATGTCCTTGCCGCCGAACAGGGCGGCCGGGTCCAGTGGGGTGCGGTCCGGGTTTTCGTCCCATGTGATGCCGCGCGGGCGCAGGCTGTCCAGATCTTCGGACAGATAGGCCTTCTGGCTCTGCCGCAGGGTCTTGCCGTGGATACGGCCGTAGAAGTTGCGGCGTTCGGGGTGAAGATCGCTCATGCGCTGTCCTCGGGTGGGTCGACCACGATGCGGCCTGCGGCGAGGTCCACCGTGGGCACCACAGCGCGGGTGAAGGGCAGAAGACGGCTTTCGCCCGTGCCCTGCACCTCGAGGATATCGTCGGCGCCGTAATTGTGCACGGCACTGACACGCCCCAAAAGCGCGCCGCCGGTGTCGCGCACCTCGAGCCCGATCAGATCGCTGTGATAGAATTCGTCATCGCCCAAAGCGGGCAGACGGTCGCGGCCGACATAAAGCCGCGTGCCCTTCAGGGCATCCGCCTCTTCCTTGGTGGACACGCCCGACAGGCGTGCCCCCAGACCGTTCGCGACCGGGCGGGTCAGCGTCACGACGAAGCTGCGCCCCCCTTCGGTCGTCAGGGGGCCGTAATCGGCAATGGCCGCAGGCTCGGCGCAGAAGCTTTTCAGCCGCACCTCACCGCGCACGCCGAAAGACCCGGCGATCGCGCCCACGCAGATATCGGCCCCCGACACGGATTACTCGGCGTCGGCCGGCGCGGCGTTGCGCGCGGCTTTCTTGGCGGCCAGTTCGGTCGCTTTCTTGCCCGGCACGGCGGCTTTGGGGTTGTTGCGCTCGGTCTTGGCCTTCAGGCCAGCGGATTCGAGGAAACGGGCCACGCGGTCGGTCGGCTGCGCGCCTTTGGCCAGCCAGTGCTGAACGCGCTCGGCGTCCATCACCACGCGGCGCTCGTCGTCTTTGGCCAGCAGCGGGTTGTAGGTGCCAAGCTTCTCGAGGAAGCGGCCGTCGCGCGGCATGCGCGAGTCGGAGGCGACGATGGCGTAGTGCGGGCGTTTCTTGGAACCACCACGGGCGAGACGGATCTTCATGGCCATTTGGGATACTCCTTGGATATGGCAGACCGCGATGCGGTCATTTCTGGTGTTGTTCGTGATGCCTGATGACTTCGGCGATGATGAAGTTCAGGAATTTCTTGGCGAATTCGGGGTCGAGATCGGCCTCGCGGCTCAGCCATTCCAGCCGTTCGATCTGCCGCGCCTCGCGCGAGGGATCGGCCGGCGGCAGGCTGTATTCCGCCTTCAGCCGCCCCACGGCCTGCGTCTGGTTGAAACGCTCGGCCAAGGTGTAAACGAGGATCGCATCCAGCCGGTCGATGGCGGCCCGATGTTCCTTCAGAAGCTGTTCTGCGCGGATCGCGGTGTCGGTCATGCAAGGCTCCTCGGATTGGGATGGCGCCAGACATCCACCGCAACGCCCAAATCGGGCATCACCGCCGCCGGATCGATGCGCGCGCCCAGCCGCTGCGCCAACGCGGCCGAACGGGTGTTGTCGCAGGCGACATAGCTGACGGCCGTCGTCCATTCCAGATCGGTGAAGACGTGATCCAGAACGCGGATCGCCGCCTCCGCTGCGATCCCCCGCCCTTCGGCCGCCGCATCCCAGAGGGACCAAGCGATCTCCGGCTCGGGGCGGCCTGCGGGGAAATGCGGGCCGATGGCCCCCAGCACCGTGCCATCCACGCGGTCCGTCACGATGAACACGCCCCAGCCGCGCAGGATGCGGTGGCCAAGAAGGCGGGCGAAACGCACCCATGCCTCATCCGGTCCGACCGGCCCGGACACCCCTGCGGATCGCGGGCTGCCCATGAAGGCCGCATAGACGGAGTAATCCGTCGCCTGCGGCGGGCGCAGGATCAGGCGTTCCGTCTCCAGAACCGGATGATCGGCAAAGACGGTCATTTCTTGCGCATCATTCCCGACAGGCCCGCAGGCAGCGTCATGCCGCGCGGCAGGCCGGGCATTCCGCCCATGCCGCCCTTCATCGCCTTGGCGGCGGCTTCGAGTTCGGCCGGGTCCATATTGGCCAGATCGGGGGTCTTGCCGCCCATCATGCCCTTCAGCGCCTGCTTCATGGCGCCGCCCTTGCCCATCTTCTTCATCATGTCCGCCATCTGGCGATGCTGCTTCAGAAGCTTGTTCAGTTCGGACACCTCAAGCCCCGCACCGGCGGCGATGCGCTTCTTGCGGCTGGCCTGAAGAAGGTCGGGATTGGCCCGCTCCTTCTTGGTCATGGAGTTGATGAGCGCGATCTGTCGGCGCAGCATACGGTCGTCCATGCCGGCCTCGGCGGCGGCCTTCTGCATCTTGCCCATGCCCGGAAGCATGCCCATGACGCCCTGCATCCCGCCCATCTTGAGCATCTGATCCAGCTGCGTCTTCAGGTCGTTCATGTTGAACAGACCCTTGGCGAAGCGTTTGGCCATACGCTCGGCCTGCTCGGCCTCGAACGTCTCGCGCGCCTTCTCGACCAGCGCGACGATGTCGCCCATGCCGAGGATGCGGCCCGCCACACGCTCGGGATCGAACTCCTCCAGCGCGTCCACCTTCTCGCCGAGGCCGACGAAACGGATCGGCTTGCCCGTGACATGGCGCATCGACAGGGCGGCACCGCCGCGCCCGTCGCCGTCCATCCGCGTCAGCACCACGCCCGAAATGCCCACCTGCCCGTCGAACTGCGCAGCGACGTTCACCGCGTCCTGCCCCGTCAGACCATCGACCACCAGCAGCGTTTCGCGCGGCTGGGCGATGTCGCGGACGGCCTGCACTTCGGACATCAGCACTTCGTCGATATGCAGACGCCCGGCGGTGTCCAGCATCAGGATGTCGTACCCGCCCATCGAGGCTTGGGTCTTGGCCCGCTGCGCGATCTGCACCGCCGTCTGACCCGCCACGATCGGCAGGCTGTCCACCCCGACCTGCGCGGCCAGAATCGCCAGCTGCTCCATCGCGGCCGGACGGTTGGTGTCGAGCGAGGCAAGGAGGATGCGCTTGCCCTGACGGTCCTTCAGACGCTTGGCCAGCTTGGCCGTCGTCGTCGTCTTACCCGAGCCTTGCAGACCGACCATCAGGATCGCGGCGGGCGGGTTGTCGATCTTCAGCGCGTCCGCCGGGCCTTCGCCCTGCAGCACGGCGATCAGCTCGTCATGGACGATCTTCACCACTTGCTGGCCGGGCGTCACCGATTTGGTGACATGCTGGCCGGTAGCCTTCGCCTGCACACGCTTGGTGAATTCGCGCGCGACGGGAAGCGACACGTCCGCCTCCAGCAGCGCGGTGCGCACTTCGCGCAGGGCGGTGGCCACATCGGCGTCGGTCAGCGCGCCCTGACGGGTCAGGCGATCAAAGACGCCGCCAAGCCGTTCAGACAGATTCTCGAACATGGCATCCCTTTCCAATTGCCTGACCCCGACATAGCGGGGAACGTCCCAAACACCAACGGCACCCACGGGCGCGACGCGCTGGTGGGTGGCGATCCCCTGATCGGCAGGGGACCGGAGCCGCATGAACTCCGGGAAATCGGGCCGCGTATACCCCGGCACGGGGCGCGGAGTCAAGCGCGGCGTTGCATCTGCGGCTTGGCGATCTATGCTGTGAGCAACGATAATACAGCGGGGCGGCATGGGTTTCGACAACTGGGATGAAGTACGGACGGCCTTTCAGGTCGCACGGCTGGGAACGGTGTCCGGCGCCGCCGAGGCGCTCGGGGTGCACCACGCCACCGTCATCCGCCATGTCGACGCGCTGGAGCGGCGGCTGGGAACCAAGCTGTTCCAGCGGCACGCCCGCGGCTACACCCCGACCGAGGCCGGGCGCGATCTTCTGTCCGTGGCCCAGACCACCGAAGAGCAGTTTGGCCAGCTTGCCAGCCGCATCCGCGGTCAGGGCGAGATGGTGGCGGGTGAACTGGTCATCACCGCCATCACCGGCGTCGCCGAACTCGTCATGCCCGTGCTGGCCGATTTCCAACAGCAGCACCCGGCACTGACGGTGCGCTTCCTGTCAGATATGCGCATCTTCCGGCTGGATTACGGCGAGGCGCATGTCGCCATCCGCGCCGGCGCCGCCCCCGAAGAGCCGGACAACGTCGCCCAGCCGCTGGCGCGCATCCGCAGCGGCCTCTTCGCCTCGCGCGATTATATCGAGCGTCATGGCATGCCCGACGGGCTGAACGACATGATGGCGCATCGCTTCATCACCGCCGAAGGCCCGATCTCCCGCGCGCCGTTCCATCGCTGGCTCACCAGCGAGGTGCCCGCCGACCGCATCCGCGTGCGCGTCTCCGAAAGCCGGGCGCTGGAGGCGGCGGTCACCAGCGGCGCGGGCATCGGCTTTCTCACGACATTCCAGACGGCCGGGCGCGACGATCTGGTGGAGGTGCTGCCCCCCCGCCCCGAATGGGACGCCCCGCTTTGGGCCGTCACCCATGTGGACCTGCACCGGACGCTGAAGGTGCAGGCCTTCCTTCAGCATCTGAAGGCGGCGGCCCGCACTTGGACGTGAAGAGTTGCGGGTTGCATAGCCCGCAGCGGGCCGCCACAGTGGCCCGAGTGCCAGAACAGGATCCCGCCCCATGACCGCCGACGACCCGGCCCCCACGCGCCGCCGCCTGTCCGAGGTGCTGGAGGAGATCGCCCACGACACCACCCGGCACCGCATTTCCATCGCCGATCTGATCGAGGCCATGGCCGGGCGGGCCTTCGGGGCGCTGCTCCTGATCTTTGCGCTGCCGAACGTGCTGCCGACACCGCCGGGCACATCCGGCATCCTCGGCCTGCCGCTGATCTTTCTGGCGGCGCAACTGATGCTGGGCCGTGCGCCATGGCTTCCGGCCTTCATCGCCACCCGGTCGATGGAACGGACCGCCTTCGCAGCACTGGTCGGAAAGATGACGCCCATCCTCGGCCGGGCCGAAAAGCTGCTGGTGCCGCGCCTGCCCATGATGATCGGGCCGGCCACCGAACGCTTCGTCGGGGCGGCGCTGTTGATCCTTGCGCTGGTGCTGGCGCTGCCGATCCCGCTGGGGAACATGCTGCCCGCCCTTGCGATGACGATCATCTCGCTCGGCATGCTGGAACGCGACGGGCTGTGGGTGATCGTCGGGCTGCTGGTGGGCATCCTGTCGCTGGTGATCGTCTGGGGCGTCGTCTGGGCGCTCGTGGCGGGGGCGATCTTCCTGATCCAGAACGCCTTTTAAACGCTGCGCCGGGCGCGCAGCGCCGCGCCGATCGTGCCATCGTCGAGATAGTCCAACTCTCCGCCCACCGGCACGCCCTGCGCAAGCGAGGTGACGCGCACCCGCCCCTCCAGACGTTCGGCGATGTAATGGGCGGTGGTCTGCCCATCCACGGTGGCGTTCAGCGCAAGGATCACCTCGCTCACGCCCTCATCGCTCACACGGTCGATTAGGGCGGGAATGCGCAGATCCTCCGGCCCCACCGCGTCCAGCGCCGAAAGCGTGCCGCCCAGAACGTGATAGCGCCCGCCGAAGGCGCGCCCCCGCTCCATCGCCCAGAGGTCGGCGACATCCTCCACGACGCAAATCTCGCCATTGGCGCGCTTTTCGTTCCGGCAGATGTCGCACAGATCGGCATCGCCGATATTGCCGCAGCGCACGCAGTCGCGCGCCTTCAGCGCGACCTCGGCCATGGCTTGGGCCAACGGGGCCATCACCTGCCCCCGCTTCTTCAGCATCAGGAGCACCGCCCGCCGCGCCGATCGCGGCCCGAGGCCCGGAAGCCGGGCCAACAGGTCGATCAGCGTCTGGATGTCACCCGAAGCTTCGGCCACGTCAGAAGGGCAGCTTCATGCCCGCCGGCAGGCCGAGGCTTTCGGTCATGCGCGACATTTCCGACTGCATCCGCTCGGCCGCGTTCTTCTGTGCGTCCTTGATGGCGGCAAGGATCAGATCCTCCACCACTTCCTTCTCCGAGGCGACGAAGATCGACGGATCGATATCCAGCCCCGTCAGATCGCCCTTGGCGGTGCAGCGCGCCGTCACCAGCCCCGCGCCGGACGTGCCGATCACGATGGTCTGGGCCAGCTGCTCCTGCATCTCGGCCATCTTGGTTTGCAGGTCCTGTGCCTGCTTCATCATCTTGGACATATCGCCCAAGCCACCCAGTCCGAACATCGTCATTCCTCCTCGAAGGGGTCCCATTCATCTTCGACTTCCGGCAGCGCCTCGGCGGCGGCATCGGCCACCGGCGCGCGGATCTCCGCGATCTCGGCCCCCGGAAAGGCGGCGAGGATCGCCTGCACGATCGGAAGGCGCGCGGCCTCGGCGCGGGCGGCATCCGCCTCCACCGCCTGCTGTTCGGCGATGGTCGGCGCGCCGCCATTGGCCACAACCGACACGCCCCAACGCTGGCCCGTCCAGCCCTGAAGCCGCTGCGCCAGCCGCGAGGCCAGATCGCGCGGAGCGGTCGGGCCCGGCTCGAACTCGATGCGGCCGGGCTGATAGCTGACGAGGCGCAGGTTGTTCTCCACCTCGTACAAAAGGGTCATGTCCCGCTTTTCGCGGATGATGCCGACGACGCTCTCGAACGTCGCGGGCAGCGCCTGCGCCACCGTGCCGCCCCCGACCGCGCGGGCCATGCGCCCGCCCCCGCCGCCCTGCGGCGCCGCGCCCGGCGCGGGGGCAGCATGGGTCGGCTGCGGCAAGGATTGGATGCGGCGGATCAGCGTTTCGGGGTCCGGCAGATCGGCGACATGGGTCAAACGGATGATCGCCATCTCGGCGGCCATCATCGCGTTCGGGGCCGCAGCCACCTCCTCCAGCGCCTTCAGCAGCATCTGCCATGCCCGCGTCAGCACCCGCATCGGCAGGGTGCCCGCCATCTCCAGCCCGCGCGCGCGTTCGTCGGGCGAGGTGGTGGGATCCTCGGCGGCTTCGGGGGTGATCTTGATGACGCTGATCCAATGCGTCACCTCGGCCAGATCGCGCAGCACGGCCATCGGATCGGCCCCATCGGCATATTGCGCGGCCAGTTCGGCCAAGGCGCCCGCCGCATCGCCCTTCATTACCAGATCGAACAGGTCCAGCACCCGGCCCCGGTCGGCAAGGCCCAGCATGGCGCGCACCTGATCGGCCGTCGTCTCCCCGGCGCCGTGGCTGATCGCCTGATCCAAGAGACTCGTCGCATCGCGGGCCGACCCTTCGGCCGCCCGCGTGATCAGCGCCAGCGCGTCATCGGCGATCTCAGCCCCCTCGCGCCCGGCAATGCGGCGCAGCAGGGCGATCATCACCTCCGGCTCGATCCGTTTCAGATCGAACCGCTGACAGCGCGACAGGACGGTGACGGGAACCTTGCGGATCTCGGTCGTAGCGAAGATGAACTTCACATGGGCGGGCGGTTCCTCCAGCGTCTTCAGCAGCGCGTTGAACGCGCTGGTCGACAGCATGTGAACCTCGTCGATGATATAGATCTTATAGCGGCCCGAGGCGGCGCGGTAATGCACCGATTCCGTGATCTCGCGGATGTCGTTCACCCCGGTACGCGAGGCGGCGTCCATTTCCATCACGTCCACATGCCGCCCCTCGGCGATGGCGCGGCAGGCATCGCAAACACCGCAAGGATCGGTCGTCGGCCCGCCCGTGCCGTCCGGCCCGGTGCAGTTCAACCCCTTGGCGATAATCCGCGCCGTCGTCGTCTTTCCGGTCCCGCGGATGCCGGTCATGATGAAGGCATGCGCGATCCGGTCCGCAGCGAACGCGTTCTTCAGCGTCCGCACCATCGCCTCCTGCCCGACGAGGTCGGCAAAAGTCTCGGGGCGATACTTGCGGGCCAGCACCTGATAGGCGGCGGCGGGGGTGTCGTTCATCGTCATGTCCCGGATTCGGATCCGCCTCAACCTAGGCACGGCACCCGGTTTCGTCCACCCTTGCCAGAGGCGGCATTTGGCTGTAACTGAAGCGCGATGCCTCTATAGCTCAGCTGGTAGAGCGGCTGATTTGTAATCAGCGGGTCGGGAGTTCGAGTCTCTCTGGGGGCACCATCCACTCAACGTTTCCGGGACGGCTTGGCACGCGCCGCCGCCGCCAGAAGATCGGCCTCGCTGCCGATGGCATCCGCAGCCGAAACCGTGCGCCCCCGTACGTCGAAACCGCAGGTTTCCTCGGCCCAGAGCACGTCGGCCGCATGCTTTTTGATATGCGCGTTCACGAGGTCTTCGGTCAGCGCGAATTTCGTGCCCTTCACATTCCGCAAGCGCGTCTTCAGAGCCGTGCGCATCTCCACCTTGCTGCGCATCGGAAGATGCGGGCCGACGAATTTGTTGAAGGCATAAAGCGCGCCAAGCGCCTCTGCCGACAGGGCCTCGTTCTGGGACACGTCATCCTTGGCCAAATCCTTCGCCCCCACGCGCGAGCAGAAGTCCGAAACGGGGCTGCCCCCGACCAGATCTTCGCGTGTAAAGCGGACGAAGGTGATGCTGTCCCGGCCGAAATGTTCGATGAAGGCTTGGAAGCGGCGCTTGTAGGTCGGATCGGGGACGAAAAACTTCATCTGCCCCGCCTTGATCCGCTCCTGCATCTGGCTGGCGGCCAGCGACGCAAGGGGGCGGACATAGATGATGACCTGCACCCGATCGAAATGGCCGCGCAGAAAATCGGCCATCGCGCCGATCTCCTCGGCGTTCAGGTGATCGACGATGGCCTCGCTCGACAGAATCAGATCGCCCGGCTTCTTGACCTCCCGCTCCAGACGACTGCGATGCTTGGTCACCTCTTCGGCCACCCGCGCCGCCGAATACTGCCGGTTGCGGAAGATGTAGAACTTCTCGGGCTTCGCAGCGAAACAGGACACGAGGGGCGTACCGTGGTTCGAATGCCCCAGATCCGCATAGCGCAGCGTGTCCGAGGCATAGCCGTGGAACGCGTTCTGGATTGACGTCGATCCGGTCTTCGGCATCCCGGCATGAAGATAGCAAGTGCGCATGTCGTGTCCTGTCTTGACGGCGGACACGCCTTCACCCGCGCCCGCACCGCGCAGCCTTATATCGAACACAGGTCTGGTGCCAACGCCTTCTGAGCGGATCGGCGGCTATCCCTCCAATCCCTCCACAAAGCGTATCATCTGCGGCAGGCATAACGTGTCGAGGTCGTAGCGTTCAAGCACAAGTTGTCTTGCCGCCGCGCGAATGGGGCGAAAACGCTCGGGATCGGCCAGCGCCTCGGTCAGGGTGCGCGACCATGCGGGTACGTCGAAGAAATCGACCAAGAGGCCGGTTTCCCCATGGGTGATCGCCTCGCGCACCGGGGCGGTGTCCGAACCGACGACCAGCGCGCCGACCGACATCGCCTCCAGCATCGACCAAGACAGAACGAAGGGATAGGTCAGATAGGCATGGGCGCGGCTGACCTGAAGCAGATTGCGGAACCGGTCATAGGGAATATTCCCAAGGAAATGCACGCGCGACAGGTCCAGCCGGTCCTGCACTTCGGAGAGGAAACGCTCTTTCCAGCTGCCTTCGGGCGGGGCGGTGCCATAGCTGACGCCGTCGCCGCCGACGATCAGCACCTGCGCATCGGGCCGGGCGGCCATCACCTCGGGCAAGGCGCGCATGAAGACGTGATAGCCGCGATAGGGTTCGAGGTTGCGGTTCACGAAGGTCAGAACCTCGTCGCCCGGGGTCAGAACGCGGCCATCGGGCAATTCGAACCGGGCGGCGGGGTCGGGCTTCATGACGCTGGTGTTTACGCCGTCATGGATCACCTTCACCATCCGGCGCAGCGACGGCGGGAAGGTGCCGGCCTGCCAGTGCGTGGGCGCGACGCCCGCTTCGGCATGGACCAGCGATTGGGCAAGATGCGCGGCGCGGCTTTGCGCGATCAGGCCCGATTCGAAGGTCAGGGTGCCGAATTCGGGATCGAAGCCGATATCCGTCCCCTCCCCCTTGTAATAGAACTCGGCATAGATCAGCAGGCGCGCCTCGGGCCAGACCTGTTTCAGGAACAGCGTCTCCCCCCAGCCGGAATGGCCGAAGATGACATCGGGCACATAGCCGTCGTTGCGCATGCGCCGGGCGGCGCGGGCCACCGTCACGCCCCGATCGCTGACCTGCGTGAAGGTGCGCCCCAACCGCGTGGCGGCCGGATCGACCGTTTCGGGGGTGTAGCGGTACATGACCGATGGCACGGGCGAGGTGCGCTGGTTCGTGGAATCGGTCAGCGCGCGCACGTCATGGCCCCGGCGGCGCAGCGCGGGGGCCAGATGCACGAACTGCGCGGGGAAGTTCTGGTGGACGAAGAGGATCTTCATGACAGGGCCGCCTCCAGAAGCGCGCGGGTGTAGGCGGTGGCGGGCGCGGTGAAGACCTGTTCGGCCTCGCCCTCTTCGATGACATCGCCGGCGCGCATCACCATGATGCGGTGCGAGAGCGCCCGCACCACGCGCAGATCGTGGCTGATGAAGAGATAGGCAAGGCCGTGCCGCCGCTGCAATCCGCGCAGCAATTCCACGATCTGCACCTGCACCGTCATATCGAGCGCGGAGGTCGGCTCATCCAGCACCACGAGCCGGGGGCGCAGGATCATCGCCCGCGCGATGGCGATCCGCTGGCGCTGCCCGCCCGAGAATTCGTGCGGATAGCGCGACATCGTCGCCGGATCGAGGCCGACCTCGGCCATGATCTCCGCCACCATCGCGTGCCGGTCCCCGGCGGCGCCGTGCACGCCAAGGCCCTCGGCGATGATCTCCTCCACGGTCATGCGGGGGGACAGGCTACCGAACGGGTCCTGAAAGACCACCTGCATGTCCTTGCGCATTCCCCGCAGCGCCCGTGCGCGCGCGCCCTGAATGTCGCGGCCCAGAAAGACCACGGGGCCTTCGCTGTCGATCAAGCGCAGGATGGCAAGGGCGAGCGTCGTCTTGCCGGAGCCGCTTTCCCCCACGATGCCCAGCGTTTCGCCGGCGCGGACCGACAGGCTTGCGCCGTTCACCGCCTTCACATGGCCCACGGTGCGGCGCAGCAGCCCGCCTTGGATCGGGAACCAGACGCGCAGATCCTTGGTCCGCAGCACCTCGGGCGCGGCGGCGGGCAAGGGATCGGGGCGGCCCGTGGGTTCGGCAGCCAGCAGCTTGCGCGTGTAGGGATGACGCGGATCGGCGAAGATGTCGGCAGTGCGGCCCTGCTCCACGATCTCGCCGTTCTGCATGACGCAGACGCGGTCGGCGATGCGGCGCACCACGCCCAGATCGTGGGTGATGAAAAGAAGGCTCAGCCCCTCGCGCGTTTTCAGATCGGCCAGAAGCTCGAGGATCTGAGCCTGAATGGTCACATCGAGCGCGGTGGTGGGTTCGTCCGCGATCAGCAGCTCGGGCCCATTGGCCAGCGCCATCGCGATCATGACCCGCTGCCGCTGCCCGCCCGAAAGCTGGTGCGGATAGGCCCCGAGGCGGCTTTCGGCATCGCGGATGCCCACCTTTTCCAGCATCTCGAGAGCGCGGGCACGGGCCGGTGCCCCCCGCAGGCCCTGATGCAGCCCGATGCTTTCGACCAGTTGCTTTTCGATCGTGTGCAGCGGGTTCAGCGAGGTCATCGGCTCTTGAAAGATGAAGCTGATGTCGTTGCCCCGCACCGCCCGCAAGGTACGGGCCGGTGCGCCCACCATCTCGCGCCCCTGATAGCGGATGGAGCCGCTCACCTCGGCACTGTCGCCCAGAAGCTGCACGGTGGAGAGCGCGGTCACGGATTTCCCCGACCCGCTTTCCCCCACGAGGGCCACCGTCTCCCCCTTGCCGACGGTGAAGGACACGCCGCGCACCGCGTGATGGGTCGCGGTTTCCTGACGAAAGCGGATGTTGAGGTCGGTCACCTCCAGCACGGTCATTTGAAGGTCTTTCTGGGGTCGAAGGCGTCGCGCACCCCCTCGAAGATGAAGACGAGGAGCGAGAGCATGATGGCGAAGGTGAAGAAGGCGGTGAAGCCCAGCCACGGGGCCTGCAGGTTCTGCTTGGCCTGAAGCGTCAACTCCCCGAGCGAGGGCGCCGAGGACGGCAGCCCGAAGCCAAGGAAATCGAGCGCCGCGAGGCTGCCGATCGCCCCGGCGATGATGAAGGGCAGCATGGTGACGGTGGCGACCATCGCGTTCGGCAACACATGGCGGAACATGATCCGCCCATCGCTGACCCCAAGCGCCCGCGCCGCCCGCACATATTCGAAATTGCGCGCCCGCAGGAATTCGGCCCGCACCACGCCCACCAGCGCCGTCCAGCCGAACATCACCGACAGGATCACCAGCGACCAGAAATCCAGCCGCCAGATCGCGCCCACGATGATGATGACATAGAGCATCGGGGTGGAGGACCACAGCTCGATCAGGCGCTGGAAGGTCAGATCCACCCAGCCGCCGAAATAGCCCTGCACCGCGCCCGCCGCGATCCCGATGACCGAGGTCAGCAGCGTCACCACCAGCGCAAAGCCGACCGAGAGGCGGAAGCCGTAGATCACCCGCGCCAGCACGTCGCGCGCCGTGTCGTCCGTGCCCAGCCAATGCTGCGCATCGGGCGGCGACGGGGCGGCGCGGCCAAGGTTGTTCACCGTGTCGTAGCTGTAGGGGATGGGCGGCCAGAGCAGCCATCCCGTCTCCACCGCCGCGCCGTCCACGGTGCCGCTGGTGCGGGCTTCTGCCATGGCGCCGTCCGGATCGTCGAAGCACGTCTCGGACCCGCCCGTCACGATCAGGCACTGCACCTCGGGGGCGCGGTAATCGGCTTCGGTGCGGAAATCGCCGTTGAAGGCGGTTTCGGGATAGAAGCTTGTGACCGGCGTCATCCAATGCCCGCGATAGCTGACGAGGAGCGGTTTGTCGTTGGCCACGAATTCGGCGCAGAGGGCGATGGCGAACAGCACCGCAAAGATGCAGAGCGACCAGAAGGCCCGGCCATTCGCGCGGAAATTGCGCCAGCGGCGCTTGGTCAGCGGGCTCATCCACGGCTCCCGAAATCGATGCGCGGGTCGATCCAGACATACATAAGGTCCGACACCAGTCCCACCACGAGGCCGATCAGGCTGAACACGAACAGCGTGCCGAACACGACCGGATAATCGCGGCCCACCGCCGCCTCGTAGGCCAGCCGCCCCAACCCGTCGAGCGAGAAGATCGTCTCGATGATGAGGCTGCCGCCGAAGAAGACGCTGACGAAGACCGCCGGGAACCCCGCCACCACGATCAGCATCGCATTTCGGAACACATGGCCATAGAGCACCCGCCGTTCGGTCAGGCCCTTAGCGCGGGCGGTCATCACATACTGCTTCTTGATCTCATCGAGGAAGCTGTTCTTGGTCAGCAGCGTCAGCGTGGCGAAGCTGGCGATGGTGGAGGCGAGGACCGGCAGCGCGATGTGCCAGAAGTAATCCCCGACCTTGGCCAGCGGTCCGAGCTCGGCCCAATTGTCCGAGGTCAGCCCCCGGATCGGGAACCACTGGAAATAGCTCCCCCCCGCGAACAGCACGAGGAGCAGGATCGCGAACAGAAAGCCCGGAATGGCATAGGCCACGATCACCAGCGCCGAGGTCCATGTGTCGAACCGCGTGCCGTCGCGCGTCGCCTTGGCGATGCCCAGGGGGATCGACACCAGATAGGCGATCACCGTCGACCACAGGCCGAGCGTGATCGACACGGGCATTTTCTCCAGCACCAGATCCACCACGGAGATGGAGCGGAAATAGCTTTCCCCGAAATCCAGCCGCAGATAATTGCCCATCATCAGCAAGAAACGCTGCAAGGGCGGTTTGTCGAAGCCGAATTGGCGTTCGAGATCGGCGATGAATTCGGGCGGCAGGCCGCGCGATCCGACATAGGTCGTCCCCGTCAGGCCCGAGGTCACGTCCGAGCGGACGGCATCGCCCTGCCCGCCGGTGACGCCCTGCAGAACATCGCCCTGCCCTTCCATATTGGCGATGATCTGTTCGATCGGGCCGCCCGGTACGAACTGCACCAGCGCGAAGTTGATGATCATGATGCCCAGCAGAACCGGAAGGATCAGCAGCAGGCGGCGAAGAACATACGCTCCCATTCAGGCGGCCTTCGTCGACCACCAGAAATCAAGCTGGCCCAGCGCATAGGGCGGCAGCGTGTCCGGTCGGCCATATTCGTTCCAATAGGCCACCCAGAACCGGCCCAGATACCATGTCGGGACCATGATCCGTTCGTAGCGCAGCACCCGGTCCACGGCGCGCACGCCGGCGGCCATCTCCTCTTCGGTGTCGGCATTGACCACGCGTTCGATCAGATGGTCCACCGCGGGGGAGGCAAAGCCCGCCGGGTTGAACACATCCTCCTTGGCGTCCGAGCCAAAGCGCTGGGACAGGCCGATCCCCTCTTCGGCGGAGTTGCCGTAGGCGTCGTAGATCATGTCCCAGTCGAAGGCACGTTCGCGGCTGGTATATTGCGCCGGGTCCACGCGCCGATAGCTGGCATTCACGCCCAGCGCCTTCAGGTTGTCCACATAGGGGATGACATAGCGGTCCATCTGCGGATCCTGCGTCAGGAACTCCACCACGAGGCCCTGCCCGTCCTTCATCAACTGCCCGGTCGCATCGCCGGTCCAGCCCGCATCCTCCATCAGCGCCAGCGCCGCGCGCAGATTGCGCCGGTCCAGCTGCCGCTCGCCCGACGTATGGGGCATCACCGCAGGTTCGGTCAGGATTTCGGCCGGAAGCTGGTCCGCGACCTCCTGCAAAAGCTCCAACTCGCGCCCCTCGGGCGGGCCGGACGCGGCAAGGTCGGTGTTCTGCCAGAAACTTTCGCGCTGCTGGAAGAGGCCGTATTGCAGCGTCGCATTCGTCCATTCGAAGTTGTACATCAGCGACAGCGCCTGCCGCACCCGGCGATCCTGAAACTGCGGGCGGCGCAGGTTGAACACGAAACCGCTCGCCGCCGGCATGGACCCATCGGGAAGCTCTTCCTTGATCACGTCGCCGCGTTGCAGCGCGGGGAAATCGTAGCCCGTCGCCCATGTGATGGAGCTGTTCTCCTGCCGGAAGGTGAATTGCCCCGCCTTGAACGCCTCGAAGGCGGCGGAGGTGTCGGCGAAGAACTCCACCCGGATGGTCTCGAAATTGGCGCGGCCCTGCATCAGCGGCAGATCGCGGCCCCAATAGTCGGGATTGCGGCGCAGGGTGATGCGGCGGTTCACGTCCCAGCTGTCGATCATCCACGGCCCGGACCCCGGCGAGGTTTCGAACCGGCTTTCGTCCAGCCGCGCGCCCGTGCGCTCATACCACGCCTTGGACCAGATCGGCACGCCCCCCGCCTGCGAGATCAGGTTCTTGCGCGGCACCCCATCGGCAAAGACGAAGCGGACGGTGTGATCGTCGATCGCCTCGGCCACCGGGATCAGCGCCTTGACCGCCTGCGCATAGGAGGGCAGCCCCTGCTCCAGCAGCAGATAATGGCTGAAGACCACATCCTGCGCCGTGACCGGCGTTCCGTCCGAGAAGGCGGCCTCGGGGCGCATGTGGAAGATCACCCAGTCCTGCGTCTCGGGGTATTCGATCTCGCGGGCGACGAGGCCGTAACCGGCGCTGATTTCGTCGGCGACATCGCCCAGAAGGCTCTCATAGGGGAGCGCCGAATAGGCCGGTGCCCGGCCCACGCGGGCATAGGGGTTGAAGCTGTCGAAGGTGCCCTGCGACCAGACCGAGATCTCGCCCCCTTTCGGGGCGTCCGGGTTGACGTAATCCAGATGCGCGAAATCCGGCCCGTATTTCAGATTGCCGAAGGTGGAGAAGCCATGCGCCCGGATGATCCGCGACGGATCGCCCGCAGGCTCCTGCGCGGCGGCGGGGGCCGGGATCAGGTTCGGATAGGCCAGCGCGAAGGCCGACATGCCGAAACCCCCAAGCATGCTGCGGCGCGACAAGATCATCCCGTATCCCCTTCGTTGTGGTCGCGCGATGCTAACCCCGCCCGGGCACCAGCCTCAAGGCGCGAATGTGTGAGCCGCGGGCCCCCGCTCATCGCGTTTCGTTCAGATAGGCGATCACGTCCGCCCGGTCCTGCGCCGAGGGAAGCCCCGCGAACGCCATCTTCGTGCCGGGCGCAAAGCCGCGCGGATTGGCCAGAAAGGCCGACAGACGCTCCACCGTCCAAGGCGCGCCGTCCATCGCCCGCAGCGCGCCCGAATAGGCATAGTCCGGGACCGAGGCCGCCGGACGGCCCACGACCCCGTCCAGATGCGGGCCGATGCCGTCCGCGCCGATCCGGTGGCAGGCGGCGCAGCGGGTGAAGACCTGCCGCCCCCGCTCCGCATCGCCTGCCGCCAGCGTTTCGGGCGGCGGGGCGGCGGGGGGGTCGGGCCGGGTTTGCGCGGCGGGTACCTGCCCCGGCGCCGGGCGCGGGGCATAGACCTCCACCGCGGCCCAGTTCAGGCACAAGAGCGCCAGAAGGGCGCCGGAACCCGCCGCGATCCACTGCGTCAGACTGCCCATGCACCCCTCATCCGTATCGGCCCCACTTAAAGGCTTCCCCGGACCCGTCGCAAGCGCTACTCACGAAGGCCAGACACTCGGGGGGAAGACACATGGCCGCACGCATCGCATTCCAAGGGGAGCTCGGCGCCTATTCGCACGCCGCCTGCCGCACCGCGCGGCCCGACATGGACGTGCTGCCCTGCCCCACCTTCGAGGATGCGATCGAGGCTTGTCTGTCGGGCCAGACCGACCTTGCGATGCTGCCGGTGGAAAACTCCACCTATGGCCGCGTGGCCGACATTCACGCGCTGCTGCCCAATTCCAGCCTGAAGATCATCGACGAAGCGTTCGTCCGCGTCGAAGTCGCCCTGATGGGCCCCACTGGCGCGACGCTTTCGGGCGTGCGCCACGCCATGAGCCATGCCGTCCTTTTGGGCCAAGTGCGCGGCTTTCTTCGCGAACACGGCATCCGTACGCTGACGGGGGCCGATACCGCCGGTTCGGCCCGGATCGTGGCCGAACGCGCCGATCCGGAACTCGCCGCCCTCGCCCCGCGCCTCGCCGCCGAGATCTACGGCCTTCAGATCCTTGCCGACGGGGTGGAGGACAATGCCGACAACACGACGCGCTTCCTGCTTTGCGCGCGCGAGGCGGACCTGTCGCGCCGCGCCGAGCGGATGGTGACGACCTTCACCTTCCGCGTGCGCAACATTCCGGCCGCGCTCTACAAGGCGCTGGGCGGGTTTGCGACCAATGGCGTGAACATGACCAAGCTGGAAAGCTATATGGTGGGCGGGGCCTTCGTCGCGACGGAGTTCTATGCCGATATCGAAGGCCACCCGGACGATGCCAATGTGAAACTGGCGCTGGACGAGCTGGCCTATTTCACGACCAACATCTCCATCCTCGGAACGTATCCCCGCCGCCGCCCCTAGGGGCGATCAGCGCGGCGCGGCGGCGCGGCGCAGCCGGTCGTTGATTGCGCGGCCAAGGCCCGTCTGGGGCACCGGCGCGATGGCGATGGTGCCACCCTCTCCGGCCAGATCATCGGCGGCGCGCAGCAGGTGAAAGAGGTTCGCCGCCGCCTCCACCAGATCGCCCGAGGGCGAGAGGTTCAACGCCTCCGGCCCCGGACCGAAGCCGATCCCAACCTCGCCCGCGGCGGCGCGCGCCTCCAGCCGGACGCGCCCGCGCGGCGCGTAATGGGACAGAAGCTGCCCCGGAGCCGAGGGCTTTGCCGCATCCCCCCCGGTGGCCAGCGGCCCCAGAATCGCCTCAAGCGCCTCTTGCGGGATGCCACCGGGGCGCAGCAGCACGGGCGCATCCACAAGCCCGAGGATCGTGGATTCGACCCCGACGGCGCAAGGTCCGCCATCCAGAACCGCCTCGATCCGGCCGGCCAGCCCGTCCATCACATGCGCGGCCCGCGTCGGGCTGATCCGCCCCGAGGGGTTGGCCGACGGCCCCGCCAGCGGCCCGCCGAAGGCCCGCAGCAGCGCCCGTGTCACCGGATGGCCCGGCACCCGCACGGCCACGCTGTCCAGCCCCGCCGTCACCAAGGGCGACAGCCCCGCATCGGGGCGCAGCGGCAGAACGAGCGTCAGCGGCCCCGGCCAGAACCCGGCCAGCCGGTCGAAACCCTTCGGCAGGCGGGCATAACGGTCCACGGCCTCGGCGTCGGGCAGATGCACGATCAGGGGGTTGAAGCTGGGCCGACCCTTGGCCTCGTAGATGCGGGCGACGGCGCGGTCGTCGCGCGCATCGCCCCCCAGCCCGTAGACGGTTTCGGAGGGGAACCCGACGAGCCCGCCCGCCCGCAGGATCGCGGCGGCGGCGCCGATACCGGCGTCATCGGCAGAAAGAAGGGTCGTGTCCATGGGTGGCCTTCGCAACACACCTTCTCGCTACCCCCGGCGCGGCGCGGGCGCAAGCGTGACTCCGCCCCGCAGGCGGGCTACACCTTCCGGCGCGGGCGTTCCGCCCATCCGACAGCCGGAGCCTTCATGCGTAATCTGATCCTCTGCCTTCTGGCGCTTTGCAGCCTTGCCGCCTGCGCCGAACCCAAATGGGCGCCCGACGCCGCCGTCACCCGTGCGGCCTATCACAGCGACGATCCCCCCTCGATCACCCTGTTCACGGTGGTGCGCCGATCGAACGGCAATGGCGGGCATTCGGGCCTTCTGATCAACGGCCGTCAGCGCATCCTGTTCGACCCTGCGGGCACCTTCCAGCACCCCCAATTGCCCGAACGCAACGACGTCATCTATGGCATGAACGACAAGATGGTCGATTTCTACATCGACTATCACGCCCGCGAGGAATGGGATGTGGTGGAACAGACCATCCCCGTATCCGCAGAGGTGGCGGAGATGGTCGCCCAGCGCGCGCAGAACTGGGGCGCCGTCAGCAAGGCCCATTGCGCGCGGTCGATCACCGGCGTTCTGGCCGGGGTGCCGGGGTTCGAGGGCCTTGGCCGGACATGGTTCCCCGCCACGCTGATGGAACGGTTCCGCACGTTGCCGGGCGTTCAGGAACGCCGCATCACCGACGCCACGGCCCGCAAGGATTACGGCGTGGAACTGGTGGCCCCCGGCGATCCGCGCGCGCAGTTCCCCGCCTTCTAAAGCAGCCAGAGCAGGCCATAGAGCACCGCCGCCCCGCCGAGGATGCCCGCAAGGACGTTGCGCGTCCACAGGCCGACCGCCACCGTGGCGATGGCGGCGGCCAGCCGGGCGGGGTCGGTCTCTCCGCCCGTCGCGGCGGGCCAGAGCACCATCGGCGCGACGAGGCCCGGCAGCACGGCTACGGGCGTATAGCGCAGCAGACGCAGCGCAAGGGGCGGAAACTCACCGCGCAGCGCAAGGAAAGCGTAGCGCAGCAGGAACGTCCCCGCGCCCAGCACCAGCATGACGAGCCACAGGCGCACCGGATCCGTCATGCCTGTGCCCCCCGCCGGCTCTGCCATGTCTCCACGGCCGCGCCCGTGGCCATCGCCATCAGCGCCGCAACCAGAAGCCC
Source organism: Falsirhodobacter algicola (assembly GCF_018279165.1). GTDB lineage: Bacteria > Pseudomonadota > Alphaproteobacteria > Rhodobacterales > Rhodobacteraceae > Falsirhodobacter > Falsirhodobacter algicola. Next base: position 1,232,178 of record NZ_CP047289.1, read on the forward strand.
CGTGCCGAAGGGCAGCCCCGCCAAGAGCAGCGACGCCGCGATCGACACGAAACAGGCCGCGACATGCGCCAATGTCCGCAGCAGCGGCGCCAGCATCGCGATGAAGGTGATGGGCAGCGCGAAATCCAGCGCGAAGGCGGGCGGGATCGCCGATCCGGCCAGCGCCCCGATCACCGTGCCGACATACCAGAGCCCGACCATCACCGTCGCACTGCCGAAATAGAACGGGATCAGGCGGGTCGTGCGCGGCCCGGTCTCGGCCTCGGCCATGGTCAGGGCAAAGCTCTGATCGGTCAGGGTATAGGCGGCAAGGATGCGCTGCCACCGGCTGGCGTCGCGCAGATGCACCGACATCGCCGCCGAATACATCAGAAAGCGCAGATTGACCGCCAGCGACATCACCAGAATGATCAGCACCGGCGCATGATCCTGAAGCTGCTGGAGCGCGACGAACTGCGCCGCCCCCGCCACCACCAGCACCGAGAAGGTCAGCACTTCCAGAAGGTTCAGCCCCGCCTCGGTCCCGACGATGCCGAACAGCAGGGCAAAGGGGGCGATGACAAGGATGAAGGGCGACGCCGCGGCGATCCCCCGCAGGTAATCGCGTGGAATGGTTGGCATGGCTCCTCCGCGCTTTACGCCCTCGCTTGCCCGGCATATTCCCCTGAAGCAGCGGATGCAATCACGCGGAGCGGTCCCCTGCGGCTTGAACACCCCCTGCCCGAAACCTTCCGCGCCGATGCGGCCGCCCTTTACTGGGAGGCGTTCGGCGGCAAGCTGGGCCGCGTTCTCGGCCCGGCGGCGCGGGGGCGCGAGTTGGTGCGCCGCACCCTGCGCCCCGACCATGCCATCGCCATGACCGATCACGGCCGCCTTCTGGGCCTGTGCGGGTTCAAGACCGTGCAGGGGGCGTTCGTGCAGGCCGATCCGCAGGCGATGCGCGACATCTTCGGGCGCACCGGGGCCGGTTGGCGGCGCGCCGCCCTTGGCCTGTTGCAGCAGGACACCGACAACCGGCGCTTTCTGATCGACGGGCTGTGTGTGGCGGGCGGGTATCGCGGGCGGGGCATCGGCACCGCGCTGATCGCCGCCATCTGCGACGAGGCCCGCACCCGCGGCCATCCGGCGGTGCGGCTCGATGTCGTGGACAGCAACCTGCGCGCCCGCGATCTGTATCTGCGGCTTGGTTTCCACGAGGTGGACCGGGTGCACAACCGGATCGCGGCGCCGATCTACGGATTCGGCGCCACCATCACCATGGTCCGTGCGGTCTAGTTGAAGACGCCCGCGCTGCGCGCCGTCAGCATGAAGGCGCGCCCGGTGCGGCTGTCGGCCAGCGCGCCGATCTCGGCATCGGTGGCGAATTCGGCAAAGGCCTGAAGGCTGCGATCAAAGCTGCGCAGGAAATGATGCACCGCATCGCGGAAGATCTGATCCTCGCGCAGGCGGCCCATGATGGCGCTCAGCGCGGCGCGGTCGTGGATCGCCCCCACCGCCGCAAGGTCGGCCCCGCGTTCCCCGGCGGCAAAGCGCCGCCACAGATCGACGCGCAGCCCGCTCGGCGCAAGCTCGTCGGTGAAGACGCCGTCTTCGGCCAGCAGCATCAGCACATCCTGCGCCGCGCGGATCAGCTTGGCCGCCGCCGGATCGGCCAGCGCATGGCGCAAGGCGTCGATCCCGGCCTCATCCTCTTCGGAATCGGGGAAATCGAGCGCGCGGATGAAATCCTCGATCGTCAGCTCGGACACGTCCTCCGGTTCCTCGAAGGCGAGGCTCGGCTGCTCCTCGGGGCGCAGGACGGGGGGCTGCACCGGGGTGCGCATCGCCTCGGGGCGCGTGGTGGCGCGGGGGGCCGCGCCGGCGCTGTCGAGTGCGGTGCGCAAACGGGCGGTTTCGGCGCGCAGATCGCGCAGCGTCCGCAGCGCCGACACAAGCAGCGCCACCAGACCCAGCGGCGGCGCCAGCAGGAGGATCACCATCAAAAGGCCCGGCCCTTCGCCGTCCGGACGGCTCAGCCACCAGCCAAGGACCAGCAGGATCCAGAACAGGGCCGCAGCCCCGCCCAGCACCTCGGGGGCCGGGCCGGAGCCCGGTCGGCCCAGCGGCCCGAAATCGCGATCGTCATGCTCTGCCATGCGGCCCTCAGATGTAGCGGACAGAGAGGACCTCGTAGCTGCGATCGCCGCCGGGGGTCTTCACCTCCACGCTGTCGCCCTCATCCTTGCCGATCAGCGCCCGCGCCAGCGGCGAGCGCATGTTCAGAAGGCCGTTCTCGATATCCGCCTCGGCCTCGCCGACGATCTGATACGTCTTCTCTTCGTCCGTATCCTCATCCACGAGGGTAACGGTCGCGCCGAACTTGATCGCACCCGAGAGCTTCTTGGGGTCGATCACCTCGGCAAGGGACAGCATGCCCTCCAGCTCCTTGATGCGGCCTTCGATGAAGCTCTGCTTCTCGCGCGCGGAATGGTATTCCGCGTTTTCCGAAAGGTCGCCCAGCTCGCGCGCTTCGGCGATGGCGCGGATAACCGACGGTCGTTCCACCGATTTCAGCGTCTTCAGTTCCTGGTCGAGCGCGGTGAACCCCGCGCGGGTCATCGGGATCTTGTCCATTGGCCTTCACCGTAAAAGCAAAGCCACGGCCCGCGAGGGGGCCGTGACCTTGATGTCCTTCGTCCGTCAGACTGCACAGAGCGCCGCGAGAATTGCAAGCGCCCTGCCCGATTATGCGCGGAACATCTCGCACCCGCGCGGGATTGGCGCGTTGACCTCCTGACGCACCTGCGCCACAAACGCGGATCAGCCCGGGACACGCCCCAAGCCGAGGTACCACGCATGACAGACGCCCCTACCCGCGAATCGATGGACTACGATGTCGTGATCGTCGGAGGCGGCCCGGCGGGCCTGTCGGCGGCGATCCGGCTGAAGCAGATCGATCCCGACCTGTCCGTGGTCCTGCTGGAGAAAGGCTCCGAGATCGGGGCCCATATCCTGTCGGGCGCGGTGCTGGACCCGGTCGGCCTTGATGCGCTGATCCCGGACTGGAAGGCCAAGGGCGCCCCGGTGACGGTGAAGGTCGCCGAGGACAACTTCTTCTATCTGACCGAGACGGGAAGCACCCGCATCCCGAACGGGCCGATGCCGAAGCTGATGAACAATCACGGCAACTATGTCGTCAGCATGGCCAATGTCTGCCGCTGGCTGGCCGAACAAGCCGAAGCGCTCGGCGTCGAGATCTTTGCCGGCATGGCCTGTTCCGAACTCGTCTATGAGGGCGACCGGGTGAAGGGCGTCGTCGCGGGGGAGTTCGGCCTGAACGCCGACCGCACCCCCGGTCCGGGATACGAGCCGGGGATGGAGCTTCACGGCAAGTATGTCCTGCTGGCCGAAGGCGTGCGCGGCAGCCTGTCGCGTCAGGTCATCGCCCGCCACGGTCTGGAATCCGAGCCGCAGAAATACGGCCTCGGCATGAAGGAGATCTGGGAGATCGACCCCGCCAAGCACCGCCCCGGCACCGTCACCCACACGATGGGCTGGCCGCTGGGCAAGAATGCCGGTGGCGGCTCCTTCATCTATCACGCCGAGAACAATCAGGTGCTGATCGGGTTCGTCGTCCATCTGGGATACGAGAACCCGCATCTCTATCCCTATGCCGAGTTCCAACGCTTCAAGCATCACCCCATGGTGGCCGAGCTTCTGAAGGGCGGCAAACGCGTGGCCTATGGCGCGCGGGCGATCACCGAAGGTGGCTGGCAGTCGCTTCCGACGCTGGTGGCCGAGGGTGTGGCGCTGCTGGGCTGTTCGGCGGGGATGGTGAACCTGCCGCGCATCAAGGGCAACCACAACGCCATGCTGTCGGGCATCGCCGCCGCCAATGCCGCCGCCGAGGCGATGGCCGCGGGCCGCGAGGGCGATGTGCTGGACAGCTACGAGACCGCCGTGCGCGAGGGCGCGATCGGGCGCGATCTGCACCGCGTGCGCAACGTCAAACCGCTGTGGTCGAAGTTCGGTCTGGCGGGATCGCTGGTGCTGGGCGGTTTCGACATGTGGACGAACGAACTCTTCGGTCGTTCGATCTTCGGAACGATGCGGCATGGCAAGACCGATGCCGCCGCCACCGGCAAGGCCGCCGATTTCACGCCCATCGACTATCCCAAGCCCGATGGCGTTCTGTCCTTCGACCGGCTGACCAACGTCGCCTATTCCTTCACCAACCACGAAGAGAGCCAGCCCTCCCATCTCGTGCTGAAGGACCCGGCGATCCCCGTCACCTACACCCTGCCCAATTTCGCCGAACCGGCGCAGCGCTACTGCCCCGCAGGCGTCTATGAGGTGGTGGAGGATGCGGACGGCCCGCGTTTCGTCATCAACTTCCAGAACTGCGTGCATTGCAAGACTTGCGACATCAAGGACCCGGCGCAGAACATCGTCTGGACCACGCCGCAGGGCGGTGACGGTCCGAACTATCCGAACATGTAGATCACAACCCCGCGCCCCGGACCTCCGGGGTTTGCGATCCGGCCGAAGTCGCCGTATCGTCAGGGGATCGCTGCCGGAGGCCAGATGCCCAAGATGTTTTCCATGTGCCGATCCGCGCTGATCGGCGGGCTTGTCTGGCCCCTTGCCGGGCTGGCGCAGGATCCCGGTGCCTATCTTGCGGCGCGGGTCGCCGCCGAGGATGGCAACCATCCCGCCGCCGCCGTCTGGTTCGAACGCGCCCTGCAGGCCGATGCGAACAATCCCGATCTTCTCGAAGGCGCGATCATCGGCAACATCGCCGCGGGCAATTTCGACAAGGCCGAGGCCGCCGCCCAGACGATGGGCGCGCTCGGCCTCAATGGGCAGCCGATGTATGTCGCGCTGCTGGTGGCGCAGGTGAAGGCCGGCGATTGGGATGCCGTCAGCAAGGCCGGGGTCGATCTGCCTTCGGTCGGTGCGCTGTTGCAGCAGTTGGTCCTGTCCTGGGCGGAACTGGGGCGCGGCAATGCGCAGGGCGCTCTGGAGGGGTTCGGCACCGTGGCCCGCACGCAGGGGCTAGAGGCGTTCGGCCGCTATCACATGGCGCTGGCCCGCGCCGCCGTCGGCGATATGGAGGGGGCGGAGGCGATCTTTGCCGATACCGACCATCCGCTGGCGCTGACACGGCGCGGCGTCCTCGCCCATGTGGAAATCCTCTCGCAGCTCGATCGCAAGGACGAGGCGCTGGCCCTTCTGCGTCAGAGCTTCGCCCCCACCGATCCCACCGTCACCACCCTGTCGGCGGCACTGGAGGCAGGCGAAACCCTGCCATGGGACATCGCGCGCAACCCGCAGGACGGCGTGGCCGAGGTGTTCTACACCATCGCCGCCGCCCTTCAGGGCGAGGCGGGCGATACCTTCACCCTCCTCTATGGCCGTGTCGCCACCGAACTGCGCCCCGATCACGCCGAGGCGCAGATGCTGGTCGGCGGGCTTCTGTCCCAGCAGGGGCAGCCGGACCTCGCGCTGGCCGCGCTGGATGCCGTGCCGGAGACGGACCCCCTGTGGGAAGCCGCCCGCATCGCGCGGGGCGACGCGCTCTTTGCCGCGGATCGCGACGAGGAGGCCGTGGCCGTGCTCGCCGATCTGGCGAAGGCGCGGCCCGACGCCCTTGGCCCGCAGGTCGCCTATGCCGACGCGCTGCGCCGCACCGAGGATTACGACGCCGCCCTGCCCGCCTATGACCGGGCGATCGCCATCATCGGCGTGCCGGCCGCCGAATACTGGCCCGTGCTCTTCAGCCGGGGCATGGTGCATGAACGCCTCGGGCAAGATGAAGAGGCCGAGCGCGACATGCGCGGCGCGTTGGAGTTGCAGCCGGGCCAGCCGGATGTGCTGAACTATCTCGGCTATTCACTGGTGGAACAGGGGCGCGAACTCGACGAGGCGCTCGGCATGATCCGCGACGCCGTGGAGGCACGCCCCGATTCCGCCGCCATTCAGGACAGCCTCGCTTGGGCGCTGTTCCGCCTTGGCCGCTTCGACGAGGCCGTGGCCCCGATCGAGACGGCGATACTCGCCGAGCCGACCGATCCGATCCTGACCGACCACCTCGGCGACATCTACTGGGCCGTCGGTCGCCGCAGCGAGGCGCGGTTCCAGTGGCGCCGCGCCCTGACCTTCAACCCCGAACCCGGCGAGGTGGAGCGCATCCAGAGCAAGCTGGAAAACGGGCTCGATCATGTGCTGATCGAAGAGGGCGAAGATGATTTCGCCGCGCTTCTTGCCGCCCACGGCCATGACGCGCATTGAGGCGCTGGCGCGCGCCAAGATCAACCTGACGCTGCACGTCACCGGGCGGCGCGAGGATGGGTATCATCTTCTCGACAGCCTCGTGGTGTTTGCAGGGATCGGGGATACGCTGTCGGGCACCGAAGCGGAGGATCTGACCCTCTCCGTCAGCGGCCCCGAGGCCGAGGCCCTGCGCGACGAGCCCGACAATCTGGTGCTGCGCGCCGCCCGCCTGATGGGCGGACGGGCATCGCTGCGGCTGGAAAAGGTGCTGCCCGTCGCCTCGGGCATCGGCGGCGGATCGGCGGATGCGGCGGCGGCGCTGAAGGTGATGGCCGGGCTGACCGGACGCTCGCTTCCCCGGCCGGAGGATGTGGTGGCCCTTGGCGCCGATGTCCCCGTCTGCCTGAACGCGCAGGCGGTGCGGATGTCGGGCATCGGAGAGCGGCTTTATCCGGTGCTGATGCCGAAGGCGTGGCTGGTGCTGGCGAACCCGCGGGTTCCCGTGCCGACGGGGCAGGTTTTCGCGCGGCTTGGCGGGTTCGGCGCGCCGATGCCGGACATTCCGGTGTTCCCCACGGTGATCGAACTGGCCCGCTGGCTGCGCGGCATGCGCAACGATCTCGAGGAACCCGCCCGGCAGGTCGCGCCGATCATCGGCACGGTGCGGGATGCGCTCGATGCGCTGCCCGGCTGCCTTATGGCGCGGATGTCGGGATCGGGGGCCACCTGTTTCGGCCTATTCTCCACCGAGGCCGAGGCCCGGGCCGGGGCCGCGCGCCTGCCCGCCGCATGGTGGACCGCCGCCGCCCCGTTGGAGGCCTGACCCCTTAGCGGATGCGGGCTACCACGTAATCGGCCAGATCCACCAGCATGTCGCGCAGATCATGCGCCGGCAGCGGATCGAGGGCGGATTTCGCCCGCTCGGCCCAAGCGATGGCATCGGCGCGCGCCGCCTCCATCGCGCCGTGACGGGCAAGGATCTCCTGCGCGCGGGACAGATCGCCCTCGGCCTGATCGCCCTCGGCGATGGTGCGCTGCCAGAAGGCCGTTTCGTCGGCATCGGCCAAGGCCACCGCCTTGATCACCGGCAGCGTCAGCTTGCGCTCGCGGAAATCGTCGCCGGTGTTCTTGCCGATGGTTTCGGCGACGCCGCCGTAATCCAGTAGATCGTCCACGATCTGGAACGCGATGCCCAGCGCATCGCCATAATCGCGCAGCCCCGCGACCTGCGCCGGGGTGGCGTCCGCGATCATGCCGCCGACTTCGGCCGCAGCGGCGAACAGCGCCGCCGTCTTGCCGCGCACCACCTGAAGATAGATCTCTTCGGTCGTCGCCAGATCCTGCGCAGCGGTCAGTTGCAGCACCTCACCTTCGGCGATCGTCGCCGAGGCGTTGCACAGCACGTCGAGCACATCCATCCGCCCCGGTTCGACCATCAGCTGGAAGGACCGCGCAAACAGATAATCCCCCACCAGCACCGAGGATTTGTTGTCCCACAGAAGGTTGGCCGTCGGGCGGCCCCGGCGCTGCGCGCTTTCGTCCACCACGTCGTCGTGCAGGAGGGTGGCCGTGTGAATGAACTCCACCGTGGCGGCGAGGTGGACGTGGAACGGGCCGTCATAGCCGCACATCCGCGCCGCCGCGAGCACCAGCATGGGGCGCAGACGTTTGCCCCCCGCCTCCACCAGATGGGCGGTCACTTCCGGGATGCGGGGTGCGTGCCGAGAGGCCATCCGATCCCGGATCAGGACGTTCACCCGGTCCATGTCCGGGGCAAGCCACGCCCCCAGCCGGTCATGCGGCTTCTGCGAAACGTCGTCCACGTCAATCCCCGATCCTCGACAAACCGATGTCTGCCGCATATCCTTTTGGCATGAAAGAGCTTCTGCGCACCACCGACCCAACCGAGATCGCCTTCGCACAGGCGCTGCTTCACGGCGAGGGTATAGACGTGTTTGTCATGGACGTCCACATGAGCATCCTTGACGGCGGCATCGGCGCCCTGCCCCGGCGGATGATGGTGCATCAGGACGATCACGAACGTGCGGTCCGCATTCTGGCGGACAACGACATCGGGACATGATCACCGAGGACGGCTTTCTGGGGGGCCGGCTGCGCATCCGGCAGCCGGGGGCGGGATATCGCGCCGCAACGGACCCGGTGTTCCTTGCCGCTGCCGTGCCCGCCACCGCAGGACAGCGCGTGCTGGAAATGGGCTGCGGCGTCGGTGTCGCGGCGCTGTGCCTTGCCGCGCGGACGGGCGCGGCCGTCACGGGGGTGGAGGTGCAGCCCGCCTATGCCGAACTCGCCCGCGGGAATGCGGCGCTGAACGGCCTGCCGTTGACCGTGATCGAAGGGGACATCGCCGCCCTGCGCCTGACGGACGATTTCGACCATGTCATGGCCAACCCGCCCTATTACACGGGCGGCACCCCCGCCCGCGATCCGGGCCGCGACAAGGCCCTGCGCGAAGATCTGCCGCTGGGCCGCTGGATCGCGATCATGGCGCGGCGGCTGCGTCCGGGGGGCACGATGACGCTGATCTTCGGGGCGGCGCGCCTGCCCGATGCGCTGCGCGATTGGCCGGCGGCCCTCGGCTCCATCACCGTTCTGCCCTTGGCCGCGCGCGCGGGGCGCGCCCCCAAGCGTCTGATCCTGCAGGCCCGCAAAGGCGGGCGCGGGGATTTCGTCATGACCGCCCCGGCCATCCTGCACGAAGGCCCGCATCACGCGGGCGATCACGACGACGCCACCGCCCTTGCCCGATCCATCCTGCGCGAGGGCGGCGGCTTTCCGCAGCCCCTGTCGGCCGGTCCCTGCCCGCCCTTCGCCACCCCCTGAAAGAAATGCGTGACACGACTCGCAGAGCGTGTTGCAATTCCTTCATACGCAATCACTCAGGAGGTCGTCATGTCCGTCGCTTCGCATCTGCAAGAACTGCGCCGCAAACACGATTCGCTCTCGAACACCGTACTGTGGGAACAGCGCCAGCCCGCAACCGACACGTTGAAGATTGCCACCCTCAAACGACAGAAACTCCGCCTGAAGGAGGAGATCAACCGGCTGTCCCGGATCTGAATTCACAGCGCACAGGCGCCGCATCGGCGCCTGTCATCCTGTCATGCGCAGGCTTTCCTTGTCCCAGTCCACACGGGTGGACGGGGCACCGAACAGATAGCCCTGAAGACAGTCGACGCCGATCCCGCGCAGGAACTCCGCCTCGGCCACCGTCTCCACCGATTCCGCCACCACGACCATCTCGAAATGCCGCCCGATGGAGGCGAGCGCCTGCGTCAGCACCTGATTGTCGCGGCTGCGATCGATGCCGCGAATGAACTGGCCGTCGATCTTCACCATGTCGAAGAAGAAATCCTTGAAATAGCGGAAGGCGGTGAAGCCCGCGCCGAAATCGTCCAGCGCAAAGGCGATGCCGTGCTGCTGCAGATCGTCCATGAACGAGGCCACCAGTTCCGGCACCAGCATGGCCGAGCTTTCGGTGATCTCGAGGATCAACCGCTCGGCGATGGTCACGTCGCGCTTCAGGCCCCGGTGCAGCGCGCGCAGCCACGGCCCATACCCGATGGAGCGTGCGGACATGTTCACCGCCAGCCGCAGCGTCGGCACCCGCGCCAGCGCGGTCAGGCCCATCTCCAAAGCCGCCACGTCGATCCGGCGGCCCAGTTCCTGCGTCTCCACCACGTCCATGAAATCGGCGGCGGGGATCACCCGCCCCGTCGTGTCCATCACCCGAATCAACGCCTCGTGAAAGGCGACGCGGTCCGTATCCGCCGCCGAGACGACCGGCTGGAACGCCAGCTTCAGCCGCTGCTGGTCCAGCGCCTGCGACACCATGTCCAGGGTCCGACGGTCGTTCGCGTCGACGGCAACGCCCAGCGGCGTCCCCTCGATGCCATGCTTGCGAGGTTTATCCGGCATTCCATCCTCCGACTCTCTGGATGGACAGCATGCGCCGGGCTGCGTAAACAACTCCTGAAGATCCACCGCGGATATGAAGGCTGGGCCACGCCATGGACGGGCATCGCTGCGGCTGGTGCGGGACCGATCCGCTCTATGTCGCCTATCATGATACCGAATGGGGCCGCCCCGAAACCGATTCGCGCGCCCTGTGGGAAAAGCTGATCCTCGACGGGTTTCAGGCGGGGCTGTCATGGATCACGATCCTGCGGCGGCGCGAGGGATTCCGCGCGGCGTTCCACGGCTTCGATCCGGCCGTCATCGCCGAATGGGGCGAGGCCGATGTGCAGCGCCTTCTGGCCGATCCCCGCATCATCCGCCATCGCGGCAAGATCGAGGCGACGATCCTGAACGCCCGCGCCTATGCCGCCATTCCCGATTTCTCGGCCTATCTGTGGGATCATGTGGGGGGCAGCCCGCTGGTGAACGCCCCCGCAGGCGCGGCGGACATCCCCGCCTTCACCCCGCTGTCGGAGCGCATCTCCAAGGATCTGCGCAAACGCGGCTTTCGGTTTTGCGGGCCGACCATCACCTATGCCTTCCTGCAGGCGACGGGGCTGGTGAACGATCACATCCTCGGATGCCCCGCCCGCGCGGCCTGCCTCCTAGCGGGAGAGCGCATCCAGAACGGCAAGCGCATCGGGTGAATCCCATTCGGCATCGCCGGTCAGGCGGGCGACGATCTGCCCCTCGGGGTTCACCAGCAGCGTCACCGGCAGGCCCATGACGCCGACGCTGCGCGCCAGCGTCTGCCCCGGATCGCGCAGCGCGGTCAGGTGGGTGATGCCCTCCTCCTTGAAGAATTGCCGCAGCTTGGGCACCGGGTTGCGCCCCGTCGCCACCGCCACCACCGACAGATCGGGGCGCGCGGCCTGCAACCGATCGAGCGAGGGCATCTCGTGCCGGCAGGGCGGGCACCATGTCGCCCAGAAGTTCAGCACCGTCCACTGGCCGGTCGGAAGCGCGGCGGGCGCATCGTCCAGCGTCAGCAGATCGGCCTTCGGCAGCGGGGCCTCGTCGAAGGCCAGCTTGCGCATGTCGCCCGCCTGAACGGCCTTCGCCGCCGTCACATCGGCCATCGCCGCATTTGCGCCAAGCGCCAAGGCGGTATAGACGACACACAGAACTCGCAGCATCAGATCCTCCGAAGGCTTCACCATGACCGCATCCGACAAGACCACCGCCAACGCCATGTGGGGCGGACGTTTCGCCGCCGGTCCGGACGCGATCATGACGGCGATCAACGCCTCGATCGGGTTCGACAAGCGGATGGCGGCACAGGACATCGCCGGATCGCGGGCCCATGCGGCCATGCTGGCCGCCCAAGGCATCATCACGGATAACGACGCCGAAGCCATCGGCCAAGGTCTCCTCACGGTGTTGTCAGAGATCGAGGCCGGTACCTTCCCCTTCCGGGTGGAGCTGGAGGACATCCACATGAACGTGGAGGCCCGCCTGAAGGAGATCATCGGCGAACCCGCAGGCCGCCTGCACACCGCCCGCAGCCGCAACGATCAGGTCGCCGTGGATTTCCGCATGTGGGTGCGCGATCAATGCGACGCGGCGATCGACGGCCTTCGGACGCTGATCCGCGCCTTCGTGGCTCAGGCCGAGGCCGGGGCCGATTGGGTGATGCCCGGCTTCACCCATCTTCAGACCGCGCAGCCCGTGACATGGGGGCATCACATGCTCGCCTATGCCGAGATGCTGGGGCGCGATCTGTCGCGCTTCCGAGACGCGCGGGCGCGGATGAACGAATGCCCGCTGGGCGCGGCGGCTCTGGCCGGCACCAGCTTCCCCATCGACCGTCATGCCACGGCGGCCGCGCTCGGCTTCGACCGGCCGACGGCCAACAGCCTCGATTCGACCGCCGACCGCGATTTCGCGTTGGAGTTCCTCTCTGCCTCGTCGATCTGCGCGATGCACCTGTCGCGCTTTGCCGAAGAGCTGGTGATCTGGTCCTCGGCGCAGTTCCGCTTCGTGCGCCTGTCCGACCGCTGGACGACCGGCAGCTCGATCATGCCGCAGAAGAAGAACCCCGACGCCGCCGAACTGCTGCGCGCCAAGGTCGCCCGCATCATGGGCGCGACGGTTGCGCTCTTCACCGTGATGAAGGGCCTGCCGCTGACCTATTCCAAGGACATGCAGGAGGACAAGGAGCAGGTCTTCGACGCCGCCGACACCCTGATGCTGTGCCTTGCCGCGATGACCGGCATGGTCGAGGATATGCAGGCCAACACCGAAGAGCTGCGCCGCGCCGCCGCGTCCGGCTTCTCCACCGCCACCGACCTTGCCGATTGGCTGGTACGCGAACTGGGCCTGCCCTTCCGCGATGCCCACCACGTCACCGGCACCTTGGTCGCGCTGGCCGAGGGCAAGGGCTGCGATCTGCCGGACCTGTCGCTTGCGGATATGCAGGGCGTCCATGCCGGCATCCGCGCCGATGTGTTCGATGTTCTGGGCGTGGACAATTCCGTCCGCTCGCGGCAATCCTACGGGGGAACGGCGCCGGATCAGGTCCGCGCGCAGATCGCCCGCTGGAAGGACCTCCTCGGATGAAGCATCTCGCCATTCTCGCCCTGCTGCTGCTGACCGCCTGCGGTCCGGGGCCCGGCCCCCATATCGGGGCGGGCATCGGCATCGGTCCGGGCGGGGTGAACGTCTCCCCTTCGATCGGCGGGCGCATCGGCGATGCCCGCGTCGTGGTACGGGGCTGATCGGCGATGTCCCACCCCCTTCTCATGGCCTGCATTCTGGCCTTCGCAACCCTGATGGCCCTGTCGGGCTGCGGCGTCGACGGCCAGCCCGTGGCGCCCGACGGCACCGACGTCTTCCCGGCCGACACCCAACCCGAGATCAACCGCTAGATGGATCACTTTCTCTACCGCTCCGGCACGCTGCATGCCGAGGATGTGGCGCTGTCGGACATCGCCCGCGTCGTCGGCACGCCGTTCTATTGCTATTCGACCGCCACGCTGACCCGTCATTACCAGCTGTTCACCGAAGCGCTGTCGCCGATGCCGCATCTGGTGTGCTTTGCGATCAAGTCGCTGTCGAACGTCGCCGTGCTCAAGACGCTGGGGCAGCTTGGCGCGGGCATGGACGTGGTTTCGGCCGGGGAATATCTGCGCGCCAAGGCCGCCGGCGTGCCGGGCGACCGCATCGTGTTTTCCGGCGTCGGCAAGACGCGCGAGGAGATGCGCCTCGCCCTCGAGGGCGGCATCCGTCAGTTCAACGTCGAGAGCGAGCCCGAGATGCGCGCCCTCTCCGAGGTGGCGACCGCGATGGGCACCCGTGCGCCCATCGCGATCCGCGTGAACCCGGACGTGGATGCCCGCACCCACGAGAAGATCGCCACCGGCAAGTCCGAGAACAAGTTCGGCATCCCGATCGCCCGCGCCTCGGCGGTCTATGCCGAAGCCGCCCGCCTTCCGGGGCTGGAGGTGATGGGCATCGACGTGCATATCGGCAGCCAACTGACCGAGCTGGAGCCGTTCGAGCAGGCCTATCTGAAGGTCGCCGATCTGACGCGCCGCCTGCGCGCCGAGGGCCACGACATCCGCCGTCTGGATCTGGGCGGCGGGCTCGGCATCCCCTACAGCCGCAGCAACGAGGCCCCGCCCTTGCCCACCGATTACGGCGCGCTCATCAAGCGCACGGTCGGCGATCTGGGCTGCGAGATCGAGATCGAGCCGGGCCGCCTGATCGCGGGTAATTCCGGCGTGCTCGTCAGCCGCGTCATCTACGTCAAGAACGGCGAGGACCGGGATTTCCTGATCCTCGACGCGGCGATGAACGACCTCGTGCGCCCGTCCATGTACGGCGCGCATCACGACATCGTCGCCGTGGAGGAACCCGCCCCGGGGGCCGAACCGCGCCCCTACGACGTGGTCGGCCCGGTCTGCGAGACGGGCGATACCTTCGCCAAGGGCCGCGCCCTTCCCGATCTGGCGGAGAATGACCTCGTCGCCTTCCGCTCCGCCGGGGCCTATGGCGCGGTGATGGCGTCCGAGTACAACACCCGGCCCCTCGTCCCCGAGGTTCTGGTGCATGGCGATCACTATGCCGTCATTCGGGCGCGTCCGACGTTTGACGAAATCGTGTCGCGAGATACCATACCGGAGTGGCTGTAACCTCGCGGCCGCGACAGGCAGGTGGGATGTCCGACATTGACGCGACCCTGCGCCGGCTGCGGTGGCCCCTAAGGCTCACTTGGGCGGGCCTCTGGGCCGAACGGCTCGCGCGGTCCTTCTGGCCGCTGTCTTCGATTGCGATCATCACGGTGGCGATCCTTGCCTTCGGGGTGCAGGACAGCCTGCCGCTGGAGGTGGTCTGGACATGGATGGTCACGGTCGTCCTTGGCGGGCTGGCGACGATCGTCTGGGGTCTGCGCCGCTTTCGCATCCCCCGGCGGACCGACGCGGTGGAGCGGCTCGACGCCTCCCTGCCCGACCGCCCCCTTGCCGCGCTGGCCGATACGCAGGCCGTCGGAACCTCCGATCCCGCCTCCATCGCCGTGTGGGACCGGCATCGCAGCCGCATGGCCGAACGGGCCGGAACGGCGCGCCCCGTGGCTCCGCGCCTCGATCTGCCGCGCCGCGATCCCTTTGCGCTGCGGTATGTCGCGCTGGTGGCCTTGGTGGTTGCGCTGCTGTTCGGCTCGATCTGGCGGGTGGCGACGGTGGCGGGCCTGCCCGGCGCAAGTCAGGCCGCGACCGGCCCCATGTGGGAGGGGTGGATCCAGCCCCCCGCCTATACCAGCAAGCCCTCGCTCTATCTCAACGATCTGAACGGCACGCTGACGGTTCCGGTCGGCAGCCATGTGCATCTGCGCCTGTACGGATCGGTCGGCGATCTGACCGTGCGCGAGACCGTCTCCGCGCGGACCGAGGCGGCGACCGCCTCCGCCATGCAGCAGGATTTCGAACTGCGCCAATCGGGCGTGCTGGCCATTGCCGGGGCGGGCGGGCGCGAATGGCCCGTCACCGTGGTGCCCGACGCGCCGCCCCATATCGGTGTCACCGCCGATCTGGCGCGCGAGCCGACGGGCGAAATGCGCCTGCCGTTCGAGGCGGGGGACGATTACGGCATCACCTCGGGCCAAGTGGAGATCGCGCTGGACCTGCCGGCCGTCGATCGCCGCTACGGCCTTGCCGCCGCGCCCGAAGCGCGCGATCCGGTGCGCCTCGATCTGCCGCTGCCCGTCACCGGGGCGCGGACCGAGTTTTCCGACGTGCTGGTGCAGGATCTGGCGCAGCACCCCTTTGCTAACCTACCCGTCACGATCCGGCTGAGCGCGACCGATGCCGCCGGTCAGACCGGCACGGGCGAGGTCATCCACACCGTGCTGCCCGGTCGCCGCTTCTTCGATCCGCTGGCCTCGGCGCTGATCGAGATGCGGCGCGATCTGCTGTGGACGCGGGACAATGCCGAGCGCGTCGATCAGGTGCTGCGCGCGATCACATGGCGCCCCGAGGGGCTGTTCCGCGACGACAGCACCTTCTTGCGCCTGCGCGCCGTGATGCGCGATCTGGAGGCGAACACCGCCCTGACGGACGACACGCGCGACGCGCTGGCGGCGCAGCTGTGGGACATCGCCGTGCAGATCGAGGATGGCGATCTCGGTTCGGCCTTGGAACGGATGCGCCGCGCGCAGGATCGTCTGTCGCAGGCGATGCGCGATGGCGCCGATCCGTCCGAGATCGAGAGCTTGATGCAGGAACTGCGCGACGCGACCGACGGCTATATCCGCGAACTGGCCGAGGATGCCCGCCGCGATCCGGATAGCCGTCAGGCCAGCGAGGATATGCAGGAACTGTCCGGCGATCAGCTTCAGGGCATGATGGATCAGATCCAGCGCCTGATGGAAGAAGGCCGCATGGCCGATGCGCAGGCCCTGATGGATCAACTGCGCCAGATGATGGACAACCTTCAGGTGGCCGAAGGCGAAGGCGGCGAAGGCAGCCCCGGCCAGCAGGCGATGCAGGATCTGCAGGACACGCTGCGCGATCAGCAGGCCCTGTCGGACGAAGGGTTCGAAGGGATGCAGAACGGCCAGACCGATGGCGACGATCTGGCCGGGCGCCAGCGCGAATTGCGGGATCGGCTGAACGGGATGGACGCGCCGCAGACCACCGAGGAAGGCCAGCCCTTGGACCGTGCCGGCCGCGCGATGGAGGACGCCGAACGCGCCCTGCGGCAGGGTGACATGTCCGGCGCCCTCGACCGGCAGGCCGAGGCGATGGAGGCGCTGCGCGAAGGGATGCGGACCCTCTCGCAATCTTTGGCCGAAGAGCAAAGCCCCGGCGGCGATCAATCGGGCGAGGATGGCCCCGCCGGCAGCCGTCAGGCCGCGCGCGATCCGCTGGGCCGCACGCCCGGCGCTTCGGGCGGCATCGGCACGGACGAGGATCTCCTCAGCCAGCAGGATCTGCGTCAGCGCGCCGAAGACCTCCTCGATGAGATCCGCCGCCGCTCGGGCGAGCAGGAGCGTCCGCGCGAGGAACTGGATTACCTACGCCGCCTGCTCGATTTCTTCTGATCAGCGGTCCAGCGTGTCGTGCAGCCAGCGCCGGCCCTGATCGACCGCGTCGGCATAGCGTTGGATCGGTTCGGCCAGACCCGGAGCCTGCGCCTTGATCTGCGCAGCCCCGGCATAGATGCCCGCCAGAACCGCCAGCGGCAGCAGCGCAAGGAACATCCCCGCCACGAAGCCGCCCTTCTTCGGACGCTCGGCCGCAGGGGGGGCGATGGCGGAACTGCCCTCGGCGCGGCGCTGCGCGGCCTCGCGCTCGGCCTCCTCGCGCAGGAAGGCGCGGAAATCCGTGGGCGCGGCGGCAGGCGGCGCATCCAGCACCAGCCGCGGCTGCGGGCGGTGATGCCAGCCATGGCCGCAGGCCGAACACTGCACATCGCGCCCCGCCTCGGGGATGGCCGCGTCCTCGATCTCGTACTCGGCCGCGCAGGTGGGGCACCGCAGACGCATCCGCTCTCTCCTCAGGTTTCGGGTGTTGTAGCAACGCGCGCGATGCTATCCAAGCCTTCGACATTGCAAGGGGCGGTCCTTCGGGGCAAGGATCGGCCGGGAAGATGTGGAGACACCGGTGATTTCGTTCGACAACGTCGCCTATAGCTATGGCGGGGGAAAACTCCTTTCCGACATCAGCCTGTCGCTGCAGCCGGGTTCGTTTCATTTCCTGACCGGCCCGTCGGGCGCGGGCAAGTCCACCTTTCTGAAGCTCTGCTATGGCGAGCTGCTGGCGACCGAGGGCACCGTCAAGGTTCTGAGCCGCGATCTGCAAGGCGTGTCGCGCGATGCGCTGGCGCGAATCCGGCGGCGCATCGGCGTCATGCAACAAGATTGCCAGTTCCTCGATCATCTGTCGGTCGCCTCCAACGTCACCCTGCCGCTCAGCGTGACGGGGCGCGAAGTTCCGGTGCAGGATCTGTCGGACCTGCTGCACTGGGTCGGCATGGCGCGTCTGGCGCGGGCCTATCCGCCGCAACTCTCGGGCGGGGAACGCCAGCGCACCGCCCTTGCGCGCGCCGTGATCGGATCGCCCGACATCCTTCTGGCCGATGAGCCGACGGGCAACCTCGATTGGGAGATGTCGCTGCGGCTTCTGACGCTGCTGGTGGAGCTGAACCGGATGGGCACGACGATCCTGATCGCCACCCACGATCTGAACCTGATCCGCAGCGCCAAGGCGCAATTGGCCGCGCGCGTGCTGCGCATCCGTGGCGGCACCATCGAACTGGCGGGGGCCGAACTGTGATGACGCGTCTTCTGTCCCTTCTGGCGGCTTTCCTGCACGGGTTGCGGCAGGCCGTGATGGATCTGACGCGCCCCGATCCGGGGGCCGAGCGTCTGGTCCCGCCCACCGGCACCGGGGTGTGGCTGACGGTCTTTGCCGCAGGGTCCATGGGGTTCCTGTCGGTCTTTGCGCTGTCGCTATCGCTATCGGCGGGGCATCTGGCGGATCGCTGGGCCGACGCGCTGGCCCGCACCTCCACCATCCGCATCGACGCCACCGGCGAGGATGGCCGGCAGCAGACCGACGCCGTGCTCCGCCTTCTGGAGACGACCCCCGG
Organism: Falsirhodobacter algicola; assembly: GCF_018279165.1. Classification (GTDB taxonomy): domain Bacteria; phylum Pseudomonadota; class Alphaproteobacteria; order Rhodobacterales; family Rhodobacteraceae; genus Falsirhodobacter; species Falsirhodobacter algicola. The sequence goes on from NZ_CP047289.1 coordinate 1,250,496, forward strand.
CATCGCCAGCGCCCGCGCCATGAGCGACGAGGAAGAGCGCGCCCTGCTGGCCCCGTGGTTCGGAAACGACCTGCCGCTGGACACCCTGCCCATCCCGCAACTCGTGGAAGTGACCGAAGAGGGCAACGGCTACGATTCCGAAGGCCTGCGCCAACGCCTCGCGGCCGAAGCGCCGGGCGCCGTCCTCGACGATCATGCTCGCTGGCGTCAGCCCTTGGCTGCGGCCGCGCTGCGTCTGCGCCTTCTGGGCTGGGCGGCGCTGACGCTGATCCTCGGGACGACGGGGGTCATCATCACGCTGGCCGCGAACGCCTCGCTCGCCTCCAATGCGCAGGTGCTGCGGGTGCTGCGCCAGATCGGCGCGCAGGACGGCTACATCGCCCGCGCCTTCGTGCGCCGCTTTACGCTGCGCACGCTGTTCGGATCGACGGCGGGGATCGCTACGGGGCTGGTGGTGCTGCTCCTCATCCCCTCGCAGACCGGCAGCGGAGAGTTCCTGACCGGCCTCGGCCTGTCGGGCGGGGACTGGCTGCTGCCATGGCTGGTGCCGGTGATCGCGGCGGCGGTGGCCTTCACCGCGACCCGCGTCGCTGCCTTCCGCACGCTGAACGGGCTGCCATGATGCTCCGCTCGATCCTCTTTGGCGCGCAGATGTATGTCGCGATGGGGGTGATGGGGCTGATCGGCCTGCCGCTGGCGCTGACCCGGCCCGATGGGGCGCTGCGGGTCTGCAAGGCCTATTGCCGCTGGGTGCTGTGGACGGCCCGCGCGCTGCTGGGTCTGGAGGGGCGGATCCTTGGCGAGGTGCCGACGGGGCCGGTCCTCGTCGCGGCCAAGCATCAGTCGTTCCTCGATGTGATCCTGCTGTTCCACGCCCTGCCCCAGCCCCGCTTCATCATGAAGTCGGATCTTGCGCGCCTGCCGCTCTTTGGTTGGTACACTCGGCGGCTGGGCTGCATTCCCGTCAGCCGGGGCGGCGGCGCGGAGGCCGTGGCCCGTCTGCTGGATGCGGCGGGCGGCGAGGGGCAGATCGTGATCTATCCGCAGGGCACCCGCGTTCCGGTGGGGGATATCGCGCCCTACAAATACGGCGTTGCGGCGCTCTATGCCCATCTGGGCCGGCCCTGCGTTCCGGCGGCGACGAATGCGGGCCGTGTCTGGCCGCGCGGGGTGCGCCGACATGCGGGCGTGGCGGTGATGGAGTTCCTTCCCCCCATCGCCCCCGGCCTTGCGGCCGAGGATGTGCTTCAGCTTTTGGAACGCCGGATCGAAGCCGCGTCGAACCGTCTGGCTTAGGCCGCGAGGCTCTTGCTGCCCATGGCGAGGAACTTGCGGCGGCGATCGTCGATCAGCGCCTTGGCATCCATGCCGGAGAGGTCCTTCAGCATGTTGGCGATGGCCTTGCCGACCGCTTCGATCGTCTCGGTGCGGCTGCGTTGCGCGCCGCCCAGCGGTTCCTGAATGATCCGGTCGATCACGCCCAGCTTTTGCAGATCCTGCGCGGTCAGGCGCAGGGCGTCGGCGGCTTCGCGCATCTTCTCGGCATCCTTCCACAGGATGGAGGCGCAGCCCTCCGGCGAGATCACCGAATAGACCGAATGTTCCAGCATCGCCACGCGGTTCGCGGCGGCAAAGGCCACGGCGCCGCCGGACCCACCCTCGCCGATGACGGTAGCCAGCACGGGCACGCCGATCTCGAGGCATTTCTGGGTGGAGCGGGCGATCGCTTCGGACTGGCCGCGTTCCTCGGCGCCCTTGCCCGGATAGGCGCCGGGCGTGTCGATCAGCGTGATGACCGGCAGGCCGAAGCGGTGCGCCATGTCCATCAGGCGGATCGCCTTGCGATAGCCTTCGGGGCGGGCCATGCCGAAGTTCCGTTCGATCCGCGACTTGGTGTCATGGCCCTTTTCATGGCCGATCACCACGACGGGCTTGTCGCCGAAACGGGCAAGGCCGCCCATGACGGCGTGATCGTCGGCGAAGTTCCGGTCCCCCGCCAGCGGCGTGTATTCGGTGAACAACGCCTCGATGTAATCCGAGCAGTGCGGACGATCCGGGTGGCGTGCCACCTGCGTCTTCTGCCAAGCGGTCAGACCCTTGTAGAGGTCGCGCAGCATCCCTTCGGCCTTGCGGTCGAGAGCGGCGGCCTCCTTCTCCATGTCCATCGCTTCGTTCTGGCGCGCAAGTGCCCGAAGTTCTTCGGCCTTGCCCTCGATCTCGGCAAGCGGCTTTTCGAATTCCAGATACTGCATGGCCCTCGGTCCCTGATGGTGCTTTCGGCTATATGCCCGGCCCGCGCGCGTGATGCAACAGCAAGGCCCGCAACAGGCAACGCCCCGAGGCTTCCCCCGAGGCGCGCCATCCTCCCCTTGTGGCCATCGCAGCCTCCCCGCAGCGATGACCGGGTATTCTTTCTGCCGTTCGTTTGATCGGCCGTGAGGAGAGAATGATCGCGCATCGGGCATCCTGTCAACAATTCTTTACGCGCATGTCATATAAATTCCGCATAGCCGTATCTTGCGCCCGATGCGGTCCCTGCCGCAGGATGTTGCACGGTAATGCATCAAGGCCGAAGGTTCTTCGAAAACGTGCCATCACGGGCGATCACATCAAGAAGATTCGCCGGGATATCTGACGTAAGGTAACGTGACCTGCGGCTCAAAGGAGAGATCCATGATCGACACCCCGTACCTTCTGTTTCTCGGCGATGCCCCCGACCCGCTGGCCGCCAAGGTGGCGCAGGGCATCAAGGACTGGCGCCCCGAATTCGCCAAGGGGCAGCTGCGGATGGATGGGTGCAAGGCCGATATGGGCCTGACCGACATGACCGTGGACGAGGCCCTTGCCGCCGGCGTCAAGACGCTGGTCATCGGGGTTGCGAACCGCGGCGGGATCATCAGCCCGGCATGGAAGGCCGTGCTGGTGGAGGCACTCGAAAAGGGCCTCGACATCGCATCGGGGCTGCACAACCTCTTGCGCGACGAACCCGAACTGGTTGCCGCCGCCGCCGCCCATGGCCGCACGCTGCATGATGTGCGCGTTCCTTCGGTTCAGTATCCGATCGCGAACGGCGTGAAGCGCAGCGGCAAGCGGATGCTGGCGGTCGGGACCGATTGCTCCATCGGCAAGATGTACACTGCCCTCTGCGTCGAAAAGGAAATGCGCGCCCGCGGCATGAAGGCCGATTTCCGCGCCACCGGGCAGACCGGCATCCTGATCACCGGCGGCGGCGTGCCGCTGGATGCGGTGATCGCCGATTTCATGGCCGGGTCGATCGAATATCTGACGCCGGACAACGACGCCGACCACTGGGACCTGATCGAGGGTCAGGGCTCGCTGTTCCACGTCTCCTATTCGGGGGTGACGCTGGCACTGATCCATGGCGGCCAGCCCGACGCGCTGGTGATCTGCCACGAGCCGACGCGCGATCACATGCGCGGCCTGCCCGGATACAGCCTGCCGAGCCTCGAGGCCGTGCGCGACATGGCGCTGGCGCTGGCGCGCGTTGCCAATCCCGCCTGCACCGTGGCCGGTTATTCGATCAACACCCAGCACATGGCCGAGGATGAGGCGAAAGCCTACCTCGCCAAGGTCGAGGCCGATCTGGGCCTGCCCGCGACCGACCCCTTCCGCTTCGGGGCCGGCAAGCTGGTCGATGCGCTGGACGCGATCTGAAACCAAGGGGGGCCGCTGCGCCCCCCGCAATACAGGGGAGGTCGGCATGATCGACGTTCTGGCCGAGACCTTCAAGCTGGCGCAGGTCTTCACCATCAGCCGCGGATCGCGCACCGAGGCGCGGGTCATCACCGTGAAGGTGACGCGCGGCGGCGTGACCGGCCTTGGGGAATGCGTCCCCTATGCCCGCTACGGCGAGACGCTGGAAAGCGTGGCCGATCAGATCGCCACCCTGCCCGCCAACGTGACGCGCGCCGAACTTCAGGGCCTGCTGCCCGCCGGGGCCGCCCGCAACGCCGTCGATTGCGCGCTGTGGGATCTAGAGGCGAAGGCCGCAGGACGCCGCGTGTGGGAACTGGCGGGCCTGCCCGCGCCGGGGCCGGAGATCACGGCCTATACCCTCTCGCTCGACACGCCGGAAAACATGCGCGCCGCCGCCGCCAAGAACGCGCATCGCCCGCTCTTGAAGATCAAGCTCGGCACCGCCGACGACATGGCCCGGCTGGAGGCCGTCCGCGCCGGAGCACCCGGCACCAAGATCATCGTCGATGCCAACGAGGGCTGGACCGCCGAGGTCTATTCCGACCTTGCCCCGCATCTGCTGCGCCTTGGCGTTGCGCTGGTGGAACAGCCGCTGCCCGCGGGCAAGGACGACATGCTGGCCGAGATCGCCCGCCCCCTGCCCGTCTGCGCCGACGAATCCTGTCACGACCGGGCCAGCCTGCCGGGGCTGCGCGGTAAATACGACGTCATCAACATCAAGCTCGACAAGACCGGGGGCCTGACCGAGGCGCTGGAACTCAAACGCGCCGCGCTGGACGAAGGGTATGGCCTGATGGTCGGCTGCATGGTCGGCACCAGCCTTGCGATGGCCCCCGCCCTTCTGGTGGCGCAGGGCGCGCTGGTGACGGACCTTGACGGCCCGCTCCTGCTGGCCGAAGACCGTGACCACCCGCTGACCTTCGACGAGGCCGGCGTCCACCCGTCCGATACGAAACTCTGGGGATGACCATGACGCGCACTGTCTATGTGAACGGCGAATACCTGCCGGAAACCGAGGCCAAGGTCTCGATCTTCGACCGCGGCTTCCTGATGGGCGATGCCGTCTACGAAGTGACCTCGGTGCTGGACGGCAAGCTGCTGGACTATGCCGGGCACGAGGCGCGGCTGGCGCGGTCGCTGGCGGAACTCGACATGCGCAACCCCCTTTCGGCGGCGGAACTGCTGGAGGTGCACCGCGAACTGGTGACGCGCAACGAGATCGGCAACGGCCTCGTCTATCTGCAGATCTCGCGCGGCAGCGCCGGGGATCGCAACTTCCTCTATCCGGACGAATCGGTGCCGGGGACGGCCGTGCTCTTCACGCAATCGGTGCCCGATCTTGCGATGCCCCCCGCCGCCGAACGCGGGATCAAGGTCATCGCCTTCGACGATCTGCGCTGGGGCCGCCGCGACATCAAGACGGTGCAGCTTCTCTGGCCCTCCATGGCCAAGATGGCGGCCAAGAAGGCCGGCTGCGACGACGCTTTCTTCGTGAAGGACGGGGTGGTGACGGAAGGCTCGGCCTCCAACGCCTATATCGTGAAGGGCAACCGCATCATCACGCGGCCCCTGTCGAACGACATCCTGCACGGGATCACGCGCGCCTCGCTTCTGGTCTATGCCGCCGAGGCGCAGTTCGAGATCGAGGAGCGCGCCTTCACGATCGAAGAGGCGCAGGCCGCCGACGAGGCGTTCATCACGGGCGCATCGACCTTCGTGATGCCGGTGATCGAAGTGGACGGCAAACCCGTCGGCGCGGGCAAACCGGGCAAGGTCGCCCGCCGTCTGCGCGAAATCTACGTCGAGGCGGCGCGCAAGGCCGCCATCTAACGACGCGGCTCGCTTTCGCGCAGCCATATCTCGGCGGCGTCCTCCCCGCGCGCGGCATTCGTGCGGGGGCTCGTCCGGGGGGCCGTACGGTCCACCCCGGTGATGCCGGAAGGCGGGTCGGCCAAGGCGGGCCCGCCGAGCCCCAAGCAGATAACGGCGGCAAGCAATCGAAGCATCTCGGCTCTCCTTCACGGGGACGAAGATGGCGGCGATCGCCGATCACGTCAAAACGCCGCTTCGTGATCTAGGCGATATCCGCCACCGCCCCCGCGATGATGGGCGCCAGCCGCGCCGCCCATGCCGCCTGCGCCTCGGCGGTGCCGATCAGATCGTTGCGCACCTCGATCAACGTGTTGTGCCGCCCGGTCTGCAGGGCATGCCGGTCGATCGCATCGCCCGGCAGATGCCCATCATAAGGCTCGTTATCCCCGATCACGAGGTCCGGCTCCGCCCGCAGCCGCGCGATCAGCGCCAGCGACAAGCGGCTGTCGCAATGCGAATGCAGGATGCCCACATGCCACGGACGCAGCCCCCGCCCGTTCAGGCGCGGGGTGAAGCTGTGAACCGCCACGATCACCGTATCCGTCCGCCGCGCCGCAAGGCGGGCCAGTTCGGCGTGATAGGGGCGGTGCAGCAGGTTCAGCCGCCGCGCCACCTCGGCGGCGTCCACATGGCGGTTCGCCGGGATCACCGTCCCGTCATAGAGGCGCATGACCAGCGTCGGATCATCCTCGCCCCGGTTCGGATCGATCACCAGCCGCGAGAAATCCGACAGGATCGCCGTCGCCTCCAGCGCATCGGCCAGCGCCGTCGCCAACCCCGCCGCGCCCACGTCGAAGGCGATGTGACGACCCATATCGGCGGCGGCGATTCCCAGATCGCCCCCGTTCACCGCCTCCGGCACCCGATTCGTCGCATGATCGCAGGTGATCAGAATCCGGGAATTGCGCGATTCTCCGTGAACGGTGAACGGTTGCACATCAGCTCCTTGTCGCATTTCGTTGCACTTCGCTGTATATGCCGCGACGAAGACTAGGATGCCAGTTGCAGCGGATGTTGTACGCTAACATGAAAACGGGCAGAACATCCGCGATGACAAGGGAGATTATCATGAGACGCCTTCGCAACGTGAAGATCGTGGCCACGCTGGGGCCCGCCTCCAGCAGCTACGAGGTGATCCGCGCCCTGTTCGAGGCCGGTGCCGACGTGTTCCGGCTGAACATGAGCCATGGCAGCCACGACGACATCCGCGAACGGCACGAGATCATCCGCAAGATCGAGGCCGATACCGGGCGTCCCATCGGCATCCTCGCCGACCTTCAGGGCCCGAAGCTGCGCGTGGGCGTGTTTGCGAACGGCCCCGAGGAACTGGTGGAAGGCGCGAACTTCCGGCTGGATCTGTCGGACGAGCCGGGCGATGCCCGCCGCGTGAACCTGCCCCACCCCGAGATCTTCGCGGCGCTGGAACCGGGCGCGACGCTTCTGGTCAATGACGGCAAGATCCGCCTGCGCGTGCGCGAATGCGGCGCCGATTTCGCCGATTGCGTGGTCGAGGTCGGCGGCGCCATCTCCAACCGCAAGGGCGTGAACGTGCCGGACGTGGTGCTGCCCCTCGCCGCGCTGTCGGAGAAGGACCGCAAGGATCTGGAATTCGTGTGCGAACTCGGCTGCGACTGGCTGGCCTTGTCCTTCGTGCAGCGCCCCGAGGACGTTCTGGAGGCCCGCGAACTGGCCAAGGGCCGCGCCGCGATCCTGTCCAAGATCGAAAAGCCGGCGGCCGTGAAGGCCTATGACGCGATCCTCGAAGTGTCCGACGGCATCATGGTCGCCCGCGGCGATCTGGGCGTGGAACTGCCGGTTCAGGACGTGCCGCCGATCCAGAAGCGCCTCGTGCGCGGGGCGCGTGCGGCGGCCAAGCCGGTGATCGTGGCGACGCAGATGCTCGAATCCATGATCGATTCGCCCGTTCCGACGCGGGCCGAAGTGTCCGACGTGTCCGGCGCGATCTACGAGGGCGCGGACGCCGTCATGCTCTCGGCCGAATCTGCGGCGGGCAGCTATCCGGTCGAAGCCGTGCGCACGATGAACAACGTCGCCATTTCGATTGAGAGCGACCGGACCTACCGCGAGGTCATCGAGGCCAGCCGCCGCGCCAAGCGTTCGACCGTGGCCGACGCCATCGTCGCCGCCTCGCGCGAGATCGCGGAAAGCACGCCGATCAAGGCGATCTGCTGCTTCTCCCAGACCGGCACCACGGTGTCGCTGGTGGCCCGCGAACGCCCCCGCGTTCCGATCATCGCGCTGACCCCGCTGATGGAGACCGCGCGCCGCATGACCCTGACCTGGGGCACGCATTGCGCCATCTCCGAGGTGCAGCACCGCTTCAAGGGCGCCGTTCTGGCGGCTGCGAAATCGGCGCGCGATGCGGGCTTTGCCACCACCGAAGAGTTCATCGTCGTCATGGCGGGCGTTCCCTTCAACCGCGCCGGCACGACGAACATCCTGCGCGTCGCGCCCTGCGACGAATCGAAGATCACGAACGCCGAAACGGAATGACCCTTGCAGGGGGCGGCGTTCGCCTTTATACGCCGCCCCCTGATTACCCGCGCGCCCGGCCGATGTGGCATTGCCGTGGCGCGCGTTCACCACTCGCAAGAGGAGATGAAAATGCCCAAGATGAAGACCAAATCGGCCGCGAAGAAGCGTTTCAGCTTCACGGCCACCGGCAAGGTGAAGGCCGGCCCCGCCGGCAAGCGCCACGGCATGATCAAACGCTCGACGAAATTCATCCGCGACGTCACGGGGACCATGATCCTGTGCGATTCGGACGAGAAGATCGTCAAGAAATACATGCCCTATAACCGGTAAGGAGAGCGTAGATGTCCCGCGTCAAATCCGGCGTTGTCACGCACGCCCGTCACCGTAAAGTCATCAAGGCGGCCAAAGGCTACTACGCCGCCCGTTCGACGAACTTCCGCACCGCGACTCAGGCCGTCGACAAGGCGAACCAGTACGCGACCCGCGACCGCAAGACCCGCAAGCGCACGTTCCGCGCCCTGTGGATCCAGCGTATCAACGCGGCCGTGCGCCTGTTCGACGCTGAGATGACCTATTCGCGCTTCATCAACGGTCTGGCCAAGGCCGGGATCGAAGTGGACCGCAAGGTTCTGGCCGATCTGGCCGTCCGCGAGCCCGAGGCGTTCAACGCCATCGCGGCACAGGCCAAGAAGGCCCTCGCCTGATCTGATGAAACCCCGCTTCGGCGGGGTTTTTTCTTGGCTGTCCTTGCCAGCCTGCCCCTCGGGCGGTAATCCGAAGCCGGACTTACGGAGGCCGGCATGGACGGGATCGACACGCTTCGCGACACTTACCTGAACCGCATCAAGGATGCGGGGGACGAGGCCGCGGTGGAAGAGCTCCGCCTCTCCGCCCTCGGCAAGAAGGGCGAAATCAGCCTGAAGATGCGGGAACTGGGCCGGATGAGCCCGGAGGAGCGTCAGACGACCGGCGCCGCCCTGAACCGCCTGAAGGACGAGATCGACGCCGCCCTGCGCGCGCGCAAGGCCAGCCTTGCCGATGCCGCATTGGAACAGCGCCTCGCGGCCGAATGGCTGGACGTGACGCTGCCGGGCCGCCCGCGCCGCATGGGCACGCTGCATCCCGTCTCGCAGGTCATGGAAGAGCTGACGGCCATCTTCGCCGATATGGGCTTTTCCGTGGCCGAAGGCCCGCAGGTCGAAAGCGACTGGTACAATTTCGACGCACTGAACATCCCGCCCGAGCATCCCGCCCGGCAGGAGCACGACACCTTCTTCATGCACCGGGCGGGCGGCGATGACCGCCCGCCCCATGTGCTGCGCACCCACACCTCGCCCGTGCAGATCCGCGCGATGATGGATCAGGGGGCCCCGATCCGCGTGATCGCCCCCGGCCGCGTCTATCGTATGGACATGGACCAGACGCACACGCCCATGTTCCATCAGGTCGAAGGCTTGGCGCTGGACAAGAACATCTCCATGGCGAACCTCAAATGGGTTCTGGAGGAGTTCTGCCGCGCCTTCTTCGAGGTTCCCTCGGTGGAGCTGCGCTTCCGCGCCTCGCATTTCCCCTTCACCGAACCCTCGGCCGAGGTGGATATCCGCTGCTCATGGCAGAACGGACAGCTGAAGATCGGCGAAGGCGACAGCTGGATGGAGATCCTCGGCTCGGGCATGGTGCACCCCAAGGTGCTGACCGCCGCCGGCATCGACCCCGCCGAATGGCAAGGCTTCGCCTTCGGCATGGGCATCGACCGCATCGCCATGCTGAAATACGGCATCCCCGATCTGCGCGCCTTCTTCGAAAGCGACTTGCGCTGGCTGCGCCATTACGGCTTTGCCGCACTGGACATGCCGGACCTCGCTGGGGGCCTCAGCCGGTGAGCCTGTCCAAACACCTCTTCCGGCACGAGAACCGCGAGGGCAGCGAACACGCCCGCCGCCTCTATGCCCGCTACGAGATCGCGCGCACGGCGGTCGAATTCGCCGCAGCGATCTGCTTCCTCGTCGGGTCGGTGTTCTTCTTCTACGATGCGCTGATGACGGCGGCGACGTGGCTGTTCACCATCGGCTCCGTCCTGTTCGCGGCGCGCCCCACCCTGAAACTCGTTCGCGAAATCCGGCTCTACCGCATGGGCAAGACCGGCAAGCTCGCCCGTGATACCGCTTCCTGATGGAGTCGACCCGATGAAATTCACCCTCTCCTGGCTCAAGACCCATCTCGAGACCGAGGCCAGCCTCGACGACATCACCTATGCCCTGACCGATCTGGGCCTCGAGGTGGAGGAGGTCCGCGACCCCGCCGCCAAGCTGGCGCCCTTCACGCTGGCCAAGGTGCTGGGGGCCGAGCCGCATCCCGATGCCGACCGTCTGCGCGTGTGCCGCGTGGCCACGGACGAGGGCGAGAAGCAGATCGTCTGCGGCGCACCCAATGCCCGCGAAGGCATCACCGTCGTCCTGTGCAAGCCGGGCGATCATGTGCCGGGCATCGACGTGACGCTGGGCGTCGGCAAGATCCGCGGCGTCGAATCCCACGGCATGATGGCCTCCGAACGGGAGCTCGAGCTCTCGGAGGAGCATGACGGCATCATCGAACTGCCCTCGGGCGAGGTTGGGGAGCGGTTCGTGGACTGGCTCGCGGCCCATGCGCCGGACAAGGTCGATCCGATGATCCATATCAAGATCACGCCGAACCGGCCCGACGCCCTTGGCGTGCGGGGCATCGCGCGCGATCTGGCGGCGCGCGGCCTCGGCACCCTGAAACCGCTGACGGTGGAGCCGGTGCCCGGCGCCTTCCCGAACCCGATCACGGTGCGGACCGAAACGCCCGCCTGCCCGCTCTTTGCCGGCCGGGTGATCCGCGGCGTGCGCAACGGCCCCTCCCCCGCATGGCTGCAAGCGCGGCTGAAGGCGATTGGCCTGCGCCCGATTTCGGCGCTGGTGGACATCACCAACTTCTTCACCTTCGATCTGAACCGCCCGCTGCATGTCTTCGACGCGGCCAAGGTTCGCGGCGATCTGACCGTCCGCGAGGCCGCCGAGGGCGAGGAGCTTCTGGCCCTCGACGGCAAGACCTATGCCCTGCGCCCCGGCATGATCGTCATCGCCGACGCGGCGGGCGTGGAATCGCTGGGCGGCGTGATGGGCGGCGAGGTCTCGGGCTGTGACGAGACGACGCGCGATGTCTATCTCGAAGCCGCCTATTTCGATCCGATCACCACCGCGACCACCGGCCGCGCGCTGAAGATCAATTCCGATGCCCGCTACCGTTTCGAGCGTGGGATCGACCCGGCCTTCACGCTAGACGGGATGGAGCTTGCGACGCGCATGATCCTCGATCTCTGCGGCGGAGAGGCGTCGGAGGTGCAGATCGCGGGCGAGGTGCCGGATACCAGCCGCGCCTACCGCCTCGACACAGACCGCGTGGTCAGCCTCGTCGGCATGGAGATCGCCCCCGAGGAGCAGCGCCGCACGCTGGAGGCCCTCGGCTTTCGGCTGGAGGGCGACATGGCCCATGTCCCCAGCTGGCGCCCCGATGTTCTGGGCGAGGCGGATCTCGTCGAAGAGATCGCCCGCGTCGCCTCGCTGACCCGGCTGACGGGCACGCCGCTGCCGCGGGCCATCCCCGGTGTGCCGCGCCCGATCCTGACGCCGCTGCAACAGCGCGAACGGGCGGCGCGGCGGATGCTGGCCGCGCTCGGTTATCACGAATGCGTCAGCTACAGCTTCATCAACGCCGGTGATGCCGCATTGTTCGGCGGCGGGGCGAATGCGGTGCGGGTGGAAAACCCCATCAGCTCCGAAATGACGCATCTGCGGCCGGACCTGCTGCCGGGCCTTCTGCGCGCGGCGGCCCGCAATCAGGCGCGCGGCTTCGCCGATCTGGCGCTGTTCGAGGTCGGCCCCGCCTTCACCGGCGGCGAGCCGGGCGATCAGGTGCTTCAGGCAACCGGCCTTCTGATCGGGGCCACGGCGGCGCGCGATCCCTTCGGCTCGCGCCGCAGCGTGGACACGTTCGACGCCAAGGCGGATGTGGAGGCGGTGCTGGCGACGCTCGGCGTGCCGTCCAAGGTGCAGATCGGCCGCAAGGTGCCGGGCTGGTGGCATCCGGGCCGTTCGGGCGTGATCGGCCTTGGGCCGAAGGCGCTGGCCACATTCGGCGAGGTGCATCCGCGCATCCTGCGCATGCTGGACATCAAGGGCCCGGCCGTCGCCTTCACCGTGAACATCGCGGCGATTCCGCTGCCCAAGGTCCGCACCCCCACGCGGCCCGCGCTGAAGCTGTCGGACCTGCAGGCGGTGGACCGGGACTTTGCGTTCGTGGTCGATGCCGGGGTGGAGGCGCTGACGCTGGTGAACGCCGCCGCCGGGGCCGACAAGGCGCTGATCGACAGCGTGCAGGTGTTCGACCAATTCACTGGCGAAAAGGCCGAGGCGCAGATGGGCGCGGGCAAGAAGTCCATCGCGCTGACGGTGCGTCTGCAACCGACCGAACGCACCCTGACCGACAAGGACATCGAAGCGGTCAGTGCGAAGATCGTCGAAAAGGTCGCCAAAGCCACCGGCGGCACCCTTCGGACCTAAGGAAAAGGCGCGGATCCTGCGATCCGCGCCTTTTCCTTATCCGGCCGAGGCCATCTGCACCGGCGCCGTCCACCCCGGCGGGTGAATGTCGCCATTGGCATCCTCCACCCATTCGCCCTCATAGGCGCGGCTTTCGGCTTCCGTGCGGACCTTCACGCGCGTGCCGACATCCACCCGCTCATACAGATCCATGATGTCCTGATTGAACAGACGGATGCACCCGGCCGAGCTGGCCCGCCCGATGGAGCGGTTGTCGATCGTGCCGTGGATCCGGTAATAGGTGTCGCGCCCATAGCGGTAGAGATAGAGCGCCCGCGCGCCGAGCGGGTTTTCCAGCCCACCGGGAAGGCCCGCCGCATATTCGGCATAAAGCTCCGGCTGCGTGCGGATCATGTTCTGCGTCGGCGTCCAACGCGGCCATTCGGCCTTGCGACCGATGCGGGCATTGCCGCGGAAGGCCTTGCCCTCAGGGCCGACGCCCACGGCATAGCGCATGGCGCGGCCATTCGGCAGGACGTAGTACAGGCGCCGTGCGAAGGGATCGACGACGATGGTGTTCGCCTCCTCGGGGCCGGTGTAATCCACCTCCTGGCGCACCTTTTCCGGCGTCAGGAAGGCCGGGTTCACGGCCGGGATCATGAAGTCCCCATCCTGAACGGCGGCGTAATCGGGATTGACGGGTGCCCGCGTCACCTGGGTTTGGGACGCACCGCACCCGGCCAGAACGGCCAAGGTCAGAAGCGCGGCGAATTGACGTAAGGTGGAGCGCACCGGAAATCCCTTCTTCTACTCGATATCTCGGGCTCAAAGCTGCGTCCGGATGCCCTGAGGTCAAGGCGAAGCGCGCGTTACCGTGTCATATTCGTCACATTCACCCGTAGCTGCGCACCAAGGCAGAGGCGATCAGCGACCAGCCATCGGCCACCACGAAGAAGGCCAGTTTGAACGGCAAGGAGACGACTGCGGGCGGCACCATCATCATCCCCATCGACATCAGCACCGCCGAAACGACCAGATCGATGATCAGGAACGGCAGGTAGATGAGAAAGCCGATTTCGAACGCCCGCTGGATTTCCGATAGAAGGAAGGACGGTACCAGCACCGACAGCGGCACGTCCGGCAGCGCCGGCTGGCCAAGATCGGGCCGCAGATCCAGCAGCGTCTGCAACGCATCGGGATCGAGCCGCGCCGACATGAAGCCGCGAAACGGCCCGACGATCAGCGGCCATGCCGCCGTCAGGTCCAACTCGCCCCTTGCCAGCGGGCCCGCCCCCTGTTGCCATGCCTGCGTCAGCACCGGATCCATCACGAACCACGTCAGGAACAGCGCGAGGCTGACGATCAGCATGTTCGGCGGGGCCTGTTGCAGGCCGATCGCTTGCCGCAGGATCGACAGGACCGTCACCATGAACGGGAAGCAGGTCACCATGATGGCAAGCGCGGGCGCGAGGCTCAGCACCGTGATCAAGGCGATCAACTGGATGCTGCGCCCCGCCAGCGATCCGTCGCCAAGGTTCACCGCAATATCCTGCGCCTGAAGCATCGAGGGGATCAGCAGCGCCGGAAGAAGAAGGAGCCAGATCCTCACACGCCGCCATCCGTCGGTACGACCTCGGTCAGGCGGACGGCCAGCGTGCCATCCACCTCCTGCAATTCGCCCCGCGCGATCAGCTTCTCGCCGACGTAAAGCTCCACCGGGTCGTCGATCCGGCGGTCGAGGACGAGCACCGCATCTTGCTGCAACCGCAGCAGATCGCGAACCTTGGGCCGGGCGCGCCCGACGGAAATCGTCACCTCGATCGGGACATCGGCGAACGGGGTTTGCAATGTATCAGGCATGCAGGCGGACCTCGGTGTTGAGGGCGAAGAAATCGGCGATGGCGGCCAGCGCCTCCTCCGCCGCGCGCGATGGAGCGATCACCGTTTCCGGCGCATGGGGAAGGCGCACCGCGCCCCGCGGCAGATCCGCATCCTCCATCACGAGGAAGGGGAGCGGGGTCTGCAGCCCGTCCAGACAGCCGCGATCCGCGGGATGGACGGCGATGCGCAGCGGCGCCTCTGTGGCGGTGATCAGGGGCGGCATCAGGCGGTCGGCCACATGCGCGACGAGCGTCAGCCGCGCGGCCTCCGGCAGAAGGCGCGACAAAAGCGCCTCCATCACCGGGCCAAGCTGCGAGAGGATATGCTGGCGCGCCTCGTGATAGCCGAAGGACCAGTCGGACAGCGTATCGGCCAAGGCGCGGGCGGCGGCGGCGTGCAGCGCGGCGGTTTCGGCCAAGGCGGCGGCATGGCCTGCGGCCTCGCCCTCGGCCCGCGCGGCGCGGCGGATCTCCTCCAATTCGTCGGTGGTGATCAGGCGGGCGGCATCCTCGGCATCGAAGGAGCGCAGGCGGAGGGCGGTCATGCGCGCTCCTCCTCGGTCATCCAGCCGCGCAGCACCTCGACCGATTCGACCTGACGGGCCTCGATCAGACGGCGCAGACGGGCAACGGGCTCTTCCTCCGCCGGTGCTTCGACGAGTTCGGCATCTGGCGGCACGGTTCCGGGCAGCGCCAGAAGGGGCGCGGGCGGGGGCAGCGCCTCGCGCCGCGCCGTCAGAATCGGGCGCAGCACGAACAGCCCCAGCACCAGCGCCACCAGCGCGAGCACCCCAAGCTGCAGCGCCTGCATCGGCCGGATCGCCTGCCGCCAACCGGCCGCGCCCTCGGCCAGCGTGCCCTGGGGGGCCGCCGCTTCGAACTGCAGCGACCGCAGCGTCAGCACGTCCCCCCGCGCGGTATCCAGCCCGACGGCCGAGGCGACCAGATCGCGCAGCGCGGTCAGCTCCTCCTCGGGGCGGGGCTGCCATTGCGGCACGCCCTGGGCATCCGGGACCTGCACCCCATCCACCAGCACGGCGATGCCCAGCTTGCGGATCGCGCCCGGAACGCGCAGCACGTCGCGCTGCGTCTCGGACACTTCGTAATTCACCGTTTCGCGGGTTTCGTCGTTCTGGCTTTGGCGGGGGTCGGCACCGGCATCGCCCTCCGGCAGGTTGGACGCGACCGTCACCGCGCCCGAGGCACCCGAATCCCGGCTCGACCGCTCGCTCGTTTCGGAGGAGATGGCGACGCGCCCCTGCGGATCGAATCGCCGCTCGGTGATCTGCTCGCGCTCCGTCTCCACGTCGACGGACACCTCCACCACCGCGCGGCCGGGGCCGACACGGGCCTCCAGCAGGCGTTCGACATTGCGGCGCAGTGTCTCGGCCCGGTCGGCGCTCGGGGCTGCGGCGGCCGGTTCGATCAGGCCCGCGACCGCATCGATCACCGCGACATCGGCCGTCTGAAGCCCGGGCACCGCCCCCGCCACCAGATGTTTCAACGCATCGGCCTGCGTCTGCGTCAGCACCCCCTGCCCCATCGTCACCGTGACCGAGGCCGTGGGCCGCACATCGCGCCGGAACGGCTGGGCCTGCGGCGCCGCCAGATGAACCCGCGCCGCCCGCAGCCCCGGCATCGCAAGGATGGTGCGGGCCAGCTCCCCTTCCTTTGCGCGCAGATACGCCGCGTCGAACATCTGCGAGGTGGTGCCGAAACCCGACAGGCCGTCCAGAATCTCGTACCCTGCGATGCCTGTTGCGGGCAGACCCTGCGTCGCCAGCATCAGGCGCAGGCGGTCGCGCTGCGTAGCATCGACGCGGATCGCGTTGCCCTGCACGTCGTAGACGGCGCCCGCCTGTTCCAGCGCGGCCACGACCTCCCCCGCCGCCGAGGCGTCGAGCCCGCTATAGAGCAGCGCCATGTCCGGTTGCGCCGCAAGCCGCGACAGGCCGATGATCGCAAGGAACATCGCAACCGTCGCGCCCCCCACGATGATGCGCCGCCCCAGCGTCAGGGCGCGCCACTGCGCCAGCACGTTCTGCACATCACCCTCCGGTCCAAGCGGGATTTTCCCGTTCTGGTCCACTCTGCCGGATCGGCCTTAACAATCGGTTAGTGACCCCGGCGTTATGAACGAGCCAACGCAGAAAGGCGGAGGGATCATGGCGGATATGGCCGTGGCGCAGGACGCGCCCAAGACACGCTCGAAAGGGCCGCTCCTCGTGGGGTTGGTGCTGGCGCTGGCGCTGGGGGGTGGGGGATTCTACGCCACCTATGCCGGGCTGGTGCCGCTGCCCGCCCGCCATGCCTCGGTGGATCTTCCGGCCATCGCCTTCGTTCCGCTGGAACCGACGGTCATCTCGCTCGGCCGCGAATCGGGGCGCCAGCATCTGCGCTTCACCGCCGAACTGGAGGTCGCGCCCGAATACGAGGCCGAGGTCGCGCTGCTGAAGCCGCGCGTTCTGGACGTGCTGAACGGCTATCTCCGCGCCGTCTCGGTGGAGGAGTTGGAGGACCCGGCGGAATTGGTCCGCCTGCGGGCACAGATGCTGCGCCGGGTGCAGATGGTGACGGGCGAAGGGCGCGTGCGCGATCTTCTCGTCACCGAATTCGTGATCAACTGACGGGGGCCGACGATGGACGTGATTGCGGACATCCTGCTGGCCGCCGGTGCGCTTGGGGCGGCGATCTATTGCGCGGTCCTGTCGGCGCGGCTGAAGCGGTTCGCCTCGCTCGACAGTGGGATGGGCGGCGCGATCGCCATCCTTTCGGCCCAGGTGGAGGAGTTGAGCCGCGCCCTCACCACCGCGCAGGCCGTGGCCGGGCAACAGGCGGCGCATGTGACCGAAGTTTCGGCCCGGGCCGAGGCTGCCGCCAAGCGGCTGGAGCTTCTGGTCGCCTCGCTCCACGATCTGGAGGTGACGCCATGAAGCCCGCACGGATCGGGGCGCTGGCGGTGCTGGCGCTGCTTCTGGCCTCCTCCGGGGCGTTGCGGCTGGGATCGGGGATCGGGGCGGCGCTGGCGCGCACGCCCGAACCCGCCGCCGCCGCGCCCGTGATCTGCCCCGCGACGCCCGCGGCGCTGGTGCAGGCCCTGAACGCGCGCGAAAGCCAAGTCGCCGTGCAGGAGGCCGCCTTGGCCCAACGTCAGGCCAGCCTCGACGCCGCCGCGACCGCGATACAGGACCGCATGGCCGCCCTCGCCGAGGCCGAGGCCCGGCTGTCGGACACGCTGGCGCGGGCCGACGGCGCGGCGGAAGGCGATCTCGCCCGGCTGACGGCCGTGTACGAGGCGATGAAGCCCAAGGATGCCGCCACCCTCTTCGGCACGATGGAGCCCGATTTCGCCGCGGGTTTCATCGGCCGGATGCGTCCCGACGCCGCCGGCGCCGTGCTGGCCGGCCTTCCGGCCGAACAGGCCTATGCCATCAGCGTGCTTCTGGCCGGGCGCAACGCGCTCGTCCCGAAGGAGTGAACAGTCACAAATGTCGCCGAGGCGCGATTGTCAGGAGGAACCGACATGATCGGAATGATCGGGATCGCCGTGGTCTTCGTCATGGTGTTCGGCGGCTATGTCGTGGCCGGTGGAAAGCTGGGGGTGGTGATGCATGCCCTGCCCTATGAAATGGCGATGATCGGTGGCGCGGCCATCGGTGCGTTCCTTCTGGGCAACGACATCGGCACGGTGAAGACGACGCTGCGCGACATCGGCAAGGTGTTCCGCGGCGCACGCTGGAAACCGGGCGACTATCAGGATCTGCTCTGCCTTTTGTTCGCGCTGGTGCGTCTGGCCCGCTCCAACCCCGTCGCACTGGAGGAGCATATCGAGGGGCCGGGGTCCTCCGCGCTCTTTGCGCGCTATCCGCGCATCGCCGCCGATCACGAGGCGGTGGATCTGATCTGCGACACGCTGCGCGCCGCCTCCATGAACTACGACGATCCCCATCAGGTGGAGGAGATGCTGGACAAGCGGATGGAGGCTGCGGGCCATCACGCCCTCGCCTCCAGCCACGCGCTGCAATCCATGGCCGATGCGCTGCCCGCGCTTGGGATCGTGGCGGCGGTGCTGGGCGTCATCAAGACGATGAGCGCGATCGATCAGCCGCCGGAGGTTCTGGGCGGCATGATCGGCGGCGCGTTGGTCGGTACGTTCCTCGGGGTGTTTCTGGCCTATGGCATTGTCGCCCCCTTCGCGACCCGGCTGAAGGCCGTCGCCGAAGAGGACGGCCATTTCTACATCCTGATCCGAGAGGTGCTGGTGGCGAACCTGCATGCCCATCCGGCGAATATCTGCGTCGAGGTCGGCCGCCAGAACACGCCCCATGACAAACGTCCCAGCTTCGCCGATATCGAAGGCGCCCTGCGCGCCGCGAAGGAGGCTGCGTGATGCGCTGGCTTCTGGCGGTCCTTCTGATGAGCGGCGCGGCGCAGGCCGATGTCCTCGTCCGCTCGGGCGAGCATGGCAGCTACACCCGCCTCGCCTTCGATCTACCGACGGCGCGGGCGTGGAGGATGGGACGTGTGGCGGACGGCTATGCCCTGCGGCTCGATCCCGCGGTCACGCTCGATATGTCGCGCATCTATCGCCGGATCGGGCGCGGGCGGATCGCCGGGGTCGGGGTGGATGCTGCGACAGGCGATGTCCTTCTGCGGCTTGGCTGCGCCTGCTATGCCACGGCCTTCGAGAGCCGTCCGGGCACCGTGGTGATCGACGTGCATCCCGGCGCGGCCAAACCGGGATCGCGCTTCGAGCTGTCGCTCGATCCGCCGCCCCCGCCGAAGCCGGTGGTGCGGACCGCCGGCTACGATTGGACCGACATCACCCGCACGCCGCCGGATCTGCCGATGGCCCCCGCGCTCGATCCGTTCCGCGATGCGGTGCTGCGCCAGCTTGCGGCGGGCGCGGCGCGGGGCGTCGTCGATATGGTGGACCGCCCGCCGCCTTTGCCGCCCCTTCCCCTGCCCGAACAGGTCCGCATCGCCGAAGAGCCGGGCTTCGTCGCCGATCCCGATCAGCCGCTGACCACCGACGGGCTGGCCTGCATTCCGGACGCCGACCTCGCTTTGGGCGATTGGGGCGCGGACGGCCCCGCTGCACTGACGCTGGCCAGCGGCCGCGGCGGGCTGGAGGGGGAGTTCGACCGCCCCGACCCGGAGGCCGTGACCCGCGCGATCCGCTATCACCTGTTCCTCGGTTTCGGGGCGGAGGCGCGGCAGATCGCGCAAGTCTATGCGCCGAACGCCGAAGGCCGGGCGCTCTGGTCCGATCTTGGGCATCTGGTCGATGCCGAGGAGGCGACGGCGGGCATCCTGCCCCCGATGGCCGGTTGCGACGGGGCGGCCGCGCTCTGGGGCATCCTGTCCCTGCCCCGCCCGCAGCCCGGCGCCCCCGAGAATGCGGGCGCCGCGCTTCAGGCCTTCACCGCCCTGCCGCAGCATCTGCGCCGCGACATCGGCCCGATGCTGGTGGAACGGTTCACCGCGCGGCATGACGACGCCTCGGCCATGCGGGTGCGCGATGCAATCCTTCGGGCCGAACCCGCCCCCGATGCGCCCCTGCGCACGCTGACCGCCGCTCCGGGGGCCGAGGGGGACAGCGCGCTGGCCGCCATCGTCGCCGAAGGCGGACGCGACACCGACGAGGCGCGGATCACGCTTGCGGACCGGCGGCTCAGCGCGCGCCAACCGGTGGACGAGCCGACACGCCTTGCCCTAGAGGCGCTGCTGCACGAAGCGCGCGGCGGCCCGGACGAGGCACGTCTGGCGCGCCTCGTGGCCCTTGCCCGCGCCGCGACGCAGGATTTCGACACCGCCTTCGCCGAGGCACCGGCTTCCACCGAAGCCGAGCTTTGGGCATGGCTGGCCGAGGCGGGGGGCGATGACGCGATCCTGACCCATGGCGTGCTGGCGGACGGGACGGCCCGCCCGATCGTCCCGCGCGAGGTGCGGCTTGCGATGGCCCGCCGCCTGACGGATCTGGGCCTGCCCGATCCCGCCCTTCGCTGGCTGGACACAGACCCGGCTGCCGCGCCGGAAGACGAACGCCTGATCGCCGCCCGCGCGCATCTGGCCCGGCAGGACGGCCTTGATGCGCAGCGATGGCTGGGGGGACTGGACACGGCGGAGGCGACCGCGCTGCGCACCGCTGCCGCGCGCCAGCTTGCCGGCCCCAGTGCCGAGGTATCGGTACCCACCGTCGCGCCTGCGCAGCCGATGACGCCGCTGGCACAGGGGCGCGCGCTGACCGCCGATTCCGATGCCGTGCGCCAACAGATTGAGGCGCTTCTGACACGCTAACGAAATCGAAAGACTCGCGGGGGCAGGATGGGCGGTGAAGCGGCCAAGCCGCGCGATGGCGGGTGAAACCCATGATGCGGATCTTTCTGGCGCTTGCCGTGATTCTGGCCCCGGCCGCCGCATGCGCGATGCAGGATCCCGCCGTCCTGTGCGAAAACGCGGCCGCCGATGCCGCGCGCCGCGTGGGCGTGCCGGTCGATGTGATGATGGCGCTGACGCTGGCCGAAACGGGGCGTCAATCGGGCGGGCGTCTGCGCCCGTGGCCTTGGGCGATCAACCGCGGCGGCGAGGGGGCTTGGTTCGCCTCGCAGGCCGAAGCCATGGCCTTTGCCGAAACCTCGCTGCGCGAAGGGCGGCGCAATTTCGACATCGGCTGCTTTCAGATCAATCACCGCTGGCACGCGGATGGTTTCCCGAACCTCGCAGCGATGTTCGACCCCGAGACGAACGCCCTCTATGCCGCGCGTTTCCTGCGCCAGCATTACGACCGGACGGGCGATTGGGCGCAGGCCGCAGGTGCCTACCACTCGCTGACACCCGAATTCGCCGACCGCTACATGCAGCGTTTCGCCGCCCTGCGCCGGGGCGAAGGCAGCGCGCCCGTCATGCCTGCCGTCGCGCGCCTCAACGCCTTTCCGCTGCTGAATGGCGGGCGCGGCCATGCCGGATCGCTGGTGCCGCTGGGATCGGCCGCCCGCCGCCTGATCGGAGACTGAGATGACCCTGCGCAGCCTTTACCAGCCGACGGTCCTGATGGCGCTGGCGCTGACGGCGATCGTCGTGATGATGATCCTGCCCGTCCCCGCTTGGATGCTGGACATGGGCCTTGCGCTGTCCTTCGCGCTGGCGATCCTGATGCTGACGGTGACGCTGTTCATCGAACGCCCGCTCGATTTCTCGGCCTTTCCGACGGTGCTGCTGGCCTCGCTGATGCTGCGCCTTGCGCTCAATGTCAGCTCGACCAAACTGATCATCGGACAGGGCCATACCGGCACCGCCGCCGCCGGCCATGTGATCGAAGGGTTCGCCAATTTCATCATGAACGGCAACCTCGCGCTTGGGATCGTGGTCTTCTGCGTGCTGCTGATCGTCAACTTCGTCGTCATCACCAAAGGCGCGGGCCGCATGGCCGAGGTGGGGGCGCGCTTTGCCCTCGACGGGATGCCCGGCAAGCAGTTGGCGATCGACGCCGACATGGCCGCCGGTGCCATCGACCATGCCGAGGCGAAGGCCCGGCGCGAACGGGAATTGGCGGAGACGACCTTCTTCGGCGCGCTCGATGGGGTGTCGAAATTCGTAAAGGGCGATGCCGTCGCGGGGCTGCTGATCACCGCGCTGAACATCGTGGTCGGCCTTGGCGTCGGGATCGGGGTGCATTCCATGGCCCCGGGCGAGGCGCTGCGCACCTATGCCGTGCTGACGGTCGGCGATGGTCTGGTGGGGCAGATCCCGGCGGTCCTCATCTCCATCGCGGCGGCGCTCTTGCTGACGCGGGGCGGCGCGACGGGGGCGGCGGATGTCGCGTTCTTCCGCCAGCTTGGCCGCTATCCGGCGGCGCTTGGTACGGTGGCGGCGCTGATGGCGGCCTTTGCGGTGGTGCCGGGCCTGCCCTTCATTCCGTTCATGGCCGGGGCGCTGGCGCTAGCCGCCGCCGCATGGGCCGGGTATCGCCGCGCCGCGATCCCCGCCCCCGTGCCGGAGCCGGAGGTTCCGGCCGCCGCGCGCCCCCTTGGCGATGTTCTGGATTTCGACGACATCCATATCGAATTCGCCTCGGACCTCGTGCCCTTGGTGCTGGACCCGGCCACCGGGATGGACGCGCGCATCACCTCCATGCGGCTGCATATGGCGACGGCCTTCGGCCTGATCCTGCCCGAAATGCGCCTGACGGATGAACCGAGCCTGCCGCCCGGCACCTACCGCATCCGCCTGCAGGGCGTGGAGAAGGCGCGGGACCGGTTGCAGCCCACGCGCGTTCTGGTGCTGACTTCCGAGGCCATTCCCGCCCCGCCGGGAGAGGATGTGCGCGAGCCGGTCTATGGCGCGCCCGCCCGTTGGATCGACCGCGCCCGGCAGGAGGACGCTGCCTTTGCCGGTCTGACCGTCGTTTCCCCCGCCGAGGTGCTGGCGACGCATCTGCTGGAGGTGCTGCGCGCCAACCTCGCCCGGCTTCTGACGCTGAAGGGGCTGCGCCGCCTGCTGGACGAATTCGTGAACCTCTCCGATCCCGTCCGGGCCGCAGCCAACCGGCGCCTTCTGGACGAGCTTGTGCCCGACAAGGTGCCGGTCGATCTGCTCTTGCAGGTGCTCCGCCTCCTGCTGGAGGAGCGGGTGTCGATCCGCAACCTGCCCCTGATCCTCGAGGCCGTGGCCGAGGCCCGCGCCCTGCATGCCCCCGAAGCCGTGTGCGAGCATGTGCGTCAGCGGCTCGGCTTCCAGATGGTCGCCGAAATCCGCCGCGCCGATGGGACGATCCCGCTGATCCAACTGGCCCCGGAATGGGAGCAGGCCTTCGCGCGGCATCAGATGGATGGCGGGCAGAACGTCGCGCTGCCGCCCGATCTCTTTGCACGGCTCGCGGCGGGGCTGACGGACAAGCTGAACCGCGCGGCCGAGAATGGGGTGCAGCCCGCCCTCATCACCTCGGCGGCGCGGCGGCGCTTCTTGCGCACCGTCGTCGCCGCCAAGGGCTTCGGCGCGCCCGTCCTCTCCTTCGAGGAGATCGGGCTGGAGGGGCGGCCCTCCATGGTTGGCGTGGTGCCGCCATGATGCCGCTGTATCAGACGCTGGCCGAATTGACGGGCCTTGTCACGGATGGCGCCCCGACGGTGCTGGCGGTGTTCCTGCGGGTCGGCGCGATCATGGCGCTGTTGCCCGGATTCGGGGAGGCGACGGTGCCGATGCGCATCCGTCTGGCGGTGACGCTGGCCTTCACCGCGATCGCCGCGCCGCTGGTGACGGTGCCGCCGCTTGGCCTTGGCGGCTATGGCGGCGAAGTTCTGGTGGGGCTGCTTCTGGGCATGGGTCTGCGCCTGTTCGTGCTGGCGCTTCAGACGGCGGCGAGCATTGCGGCGCAGGCCGCCTCGCTCTCCCAACTGATCGGCGGCGCGGGGGAGCCGCAGCCCGCCCTCGGCCACCTGCTGCTGTCGGCGGGGCTAGCACTGGCGATGGCCGCGGGCCTGCATCTGCGGGTGGTGGAACTGATCGTCGGCTCCTATGCGGCGCTGCCGGCGGGGCAGATCCCGGCGGCGGCGGATATCGCCGGATGGGGGGTGCCGCAGGTCGCCCATGCATTCAGCCTCGGCTTTCAACTGGCCCTGCCCTTCGTTGCCGGGGCGCTGATCTACAACATCGCCATCGGCGTCATCAACCGGGCCATGCCTCAACTGATGGTGACGATGATCGGCGCACCGGCGCTGGTCCTCGGGGCCATGGCGCTGCTGCTCGTCGCCGCGCCGGTGATCCTGACGCTGTGGCTGGGTCAGTTCCACACATGGCTCGCCAATCCCTATGAGTGACGAGGGCGAGAAGGAGTTCGCCGCCTCCCGCCAGCGGCTCGACGAGGCCCGCAAGAAGGGTGAGATCCCCCGCTCGACCGATCTGACGTGGGCCGGGGCCTGCGCCGGGCTGGTGCTGGCGGCCACCCTGTCTGGGCCGGGCCTGCGCAAAGCCGGAGGCATCCTGCAGACGGTCATTGCGCAGGCGGACCGCATGGCCCCGATGATGCGGGACGGCGCGGCGCCGGTGCTGAGCGATGTGGTGGGCGCGCTGCTGGGGGCGCTGGCCCCGCTTTTCGCCCTACCGCTGCTTGGAGCGGTGCTGGCGCTGGGGCTGCAACGCGCGTTTCTGTTCACCCCGTCGCGGCTTGCGCCGAAGCTGGACCGGATCTCACCGCTCGCGGCGGCGAAGAACCGTTTCGGGCGGCAGGGTCTGTCGGAGTTCGGCAAGAGCCTTGCAAAGATGCTGGTCGTCGGGGTCGTGCTGACGCTGTTCCTGAAGGCTCGGCTTCCCACCCTGTTGATCACGATCGAAACCGACCCGGGCATCGGCGTTGCGCTGCTGCTGCGGATGATCCTGCATTTCCTCGGGGTCGTGCTGGTGATCGCGCTGGCCTTCGGCGCGGCCGATTACCTGTGGCAGCGGCACGAACATGGGCGGCGCAACCGCATGTCCCGGCAAGAGATGATGGACGAGCACAAGACCGCCGAGGGCGATCCCCACATGAAGGCGCAGCGGCGGCAGCGCGGGATGGATATGGCGATGAACCAGATGCTGGCCGATGTGCCCAAGGCCGACGTCGTACTAGTGAACCCGACGCATTACGCCGTGGCGCTGGCATGGGACCGCGCCTCGGGCCGGGCGCCGGTCTGCGTGGCCAAGGGCACGGACGCCATCGCCGCCCGCATCCGCGAGGCGGCGGCCACGGCCGGCGTGCCCATTCACCGCGATCCCCCCACCGCGCGGGTTCTGCACGCCGCGCTGGCCATCGGGGATGAAATCCACCCCGACCATTACCGCGCAGTGGCGGCGGCCATCCGCTTTGCCGAAACGCTGCGCCGCCGCGCAAAGGACCGAGGATGACCCCGTTCGACCGCCTGACCCGCATTGCGGACCTTCTGCTACAATCCCGCCTTGCGCGCTTGCGCGAAAGTGCGGCCGCGCGCGACCGGTCCCGCATGGCGCTGACCGCGCTGGATGTGCCCCGGCGCGAGGGCGATCCGGTGGCCGAGGCGCAGATCGCGCTGCGCTACCAATCCTGGGCCGATGCGCGGCGGGCGGAGATCAACCTGACGCTGGCCCGGCAGACGGCCGATTGGCTGCGCGCGCAAGAGGAGGCCCGCATCGCCTTCGGCAAGGTGCAGGTGCTGCGGCAGATGCGAAAGAAGTGATCACGCATCCTGGCGCATGATATCCACGATCAGCACGTCCGAGACGATATCCCCGAGCACCCTCTGCGCCGCCTCCAGCAGCGAGCGGCGCAGCACGACGAGATTGTCGGCATCGGTGAAGCTGTTGTCGAAACCACCG
Organism: Falsirhodobacter algicola; assembly: GCF_018279165.1. Taxonomy (GTDB): domain Bacteria; phylum Pseudomonadota; class Alphaproteobacteria; order Rhodobacterales; family Rhodobacteraceae; genus Falsirhodobacter; species Falsirhodobacter algicola. Next base: position 1,276,351 of record NZ_CP047289.1, read on the forward strand.
GTATTGGCGTGATCGAACAGTACCTTGAGGAAGCTGTCTCGCAGCTTCGGCTCGCGCGCGTAGACGGTGGCCGAGGAATCGGGCACCGTTTCGAGGCTGAGCGACAGGATGACCATGGCCGTCACCCGCCCCCGGTTCAGCACCGGCACGACGAACTGGTTGCTCAGCTTCACATAATCATGGGCGGTATCGGCGGCCGGGGCTGGGGCCTCTTCGGCCTCGGAGGCGGGGCGCAGGGCATAGCCCGCGCCCACGCCGCCCACGAGCGCCACCACCGCAAGCAGGATCGGAACCAGCGCGCGCATCAGAACGGCAACACGATGTCGGTGATCTGCTGGCCATAGCGCGGCTGCTGCACATCGGTGATCTGCCCGCGCCCGCCATAGGAAATGCGCGCCCCGGCAATCTTGTCATAGGTGATCTCGTTCTGCCGCGTGATGTCGGCGGGCCGGACATAGCCGGTCACGATCAGTTGGCGCAGCTCGAAGTTCACGCGGACCTCCTGTTCGCCCTCGATCCGCAGGACGCCGTTCGGCAGCTCCTCCACCACGGTGGCGGCGACGCGCAGGGTCAGTTTCTCGTTCCGTTTCACCGACCCATCCCCTTCATAGCTGTGCGTCGAGGATGTGTTGACCGCATCGGCCATCGTCGCCCCATCCGGCAGCTTGCGATCCAACCGCTGCGGCAACCCGACGAGCGAGGGAATCTTCATCGAGTCGCTTCCGGCGCGCGAGCGATCGGTGCTGTTAGAGATCTCGGCCTTGTCGTCGATCTCGATCACGACGGTCAGGATGTCGCCCCGATGCTCGGCCCGCCGGTCGTTGAAGAGCGAGGCCCGCCCCCCCGTCCAAAGCGAGGACGCCGCGACCGGCGTGTCGGGATCGACCGAATCCGGCATCGGTGTCGAATAGATGGCGTGATATTCGGAACTCCCCTCCAGCGGGGTGAAATCGGGTGCCTTGCCCACTTGGGACAGCCGGCCGCACCCCGCCAGAAGGATCAACAGGACGATCAGGGAACGCATGGGGGGACTCCTAGGGGTTCGGCCCGACGATCACGCCGCCATCCGGAGTGACGCGGCCCGTCACGGTGGTGCGCGAGGCAAGATTCATGACGCGGATCACATCACCGACCCCGCCGCGGCCCAGCGCCCGCCCTTCGGTCAGGATGGACAGGGTGCCGCTGTGAAAGGACAGGGACACGAGTTGATTGCGATCGACGAGCGCGGGCGGCCCGAGATCTTCGGGCCGGATCGGGCGGTTCGCATAGAGGGTCACGCGGGCCTCCATCCCGACGGCAAGGCGCGGATCGTCGAGCGCGCCCTCCGTATCCTGCGGCAGCAGCGCCAGATCGGTGGCCGCCAGCACGGTGTCGGCGCGGATCGTGCGGCTGGCGACGACCGTATCGGCCAGCGCCGGTCCCGGCAGCAACAGAAGGGCGAACAGCCACCTCATCGGACCTGCGCCGTCGTCGACAGCATCTGATCCGCCGCAGTGATGACCTTTGAATTCAGCTCGTAGCCGCGCTGCGCCTTGATGAGTTCGGTCACCTCGCGCACCGCATCGACGGAGCTTTCCTCGAGATAGCCTTGGCGCAGGGTACCAAGCCCGTCTTCGCCCGCAACGCCGGTCAGCGGCGGGCCGGACGCCTCGGATTCGAGAAACAGGTTCGAGCCCGTCGCCTCCAGCCCCTTGGCATTGGTGAACCCGACGAGGTTCATCTGCCCCAGAAGCTGCGGCTGCACCGTGTCCGAGAAATAGGCGTAAACTTCGCCCGAGGCGCTGATCGACACGCTGCGCGCATCGTCCGGGATGGTGATGCCGGGCGCCACCTCATACCCGTCGGCGGTCACGATCAGGCCATCGGCCGACCGTTTCAGCGCGCCGTCGCGGGTATAGGCGGAGGTGCCGCTCGGCAGGGAGACTTCCAGATAGCCGCTCCCCTCGATCGCGACATCGAGATCGCCGCCCGTCTGCTCCAGCGAGCCCTGCGCCAGCACCACCGACACCGCAGCCGGGCGCACGCCAAGGCCCAGTTGGATGCCCGTCGGCATCATGCTCCCATCTTCGGAGGTGACGGTGCCGGGACGGGCCAGCTGCTGATAATGCAGGTCCGCAAACTCCGCGCGGCGGGCGTTGTATCCGGTGGTCGACATGTTCGCGAGGTTGTTGGACACCACGTCCACCCGCATCTGCTGGGCCGCCATGCCGGAGGCCGCGATCTGAAGCGCCTTCATTCCTGTCTCCTACTGTCCAAGCGTCTGGAGGACGCCTCGCAGGCGCTCATCCTCCCGGTCCAGGAAGCCCTGGCCCAGTTCATAGGCGCGCTGCACCTCGATCATGCGAGCGACCTCGGCCACCGGATCGACGTTCGATTCCTCCAGCATGCCCTGATGGATCGTCGCCCCTTCGGCCGGTTCGGTCTCGGACGCGCTGAAGAGCGTGCCGCCATCATGGCGCAGCGACATCGGATCGGTCGGCTGCACCACCCCCACCCGGCCCAGCGGCTGCCCACCGGCGGAGAGCGTTCCATCCGCCGCGATCGCCACTGGCCCCGCATCGGGCGGCACGAACAGCGGCGCGCCGCCATCGTCGAGCAGCAGATCGCCATCGGGGTTCACGAGCTCCCCCTCGGCCGAGGGGGTGAAGCTTCCGGCCCGTGTCAGACGCTCCCCTTCCGGGGTCTGAAGGGCGAAGAACCCCTCCCCCTGAATCGCGAGATCGAACGTGCCGCCGGTGGAGGTCAGCCCCGCCTGCCCCAAATCCACATGCCGCGCCGAGGCCGTGGCCATCGAGAGCGAGGGCGCATCGTCCAGCGCCCGGACGAATTCGGTGAAGACCACCCCCTCCCGGCGAAACCCGGTGGTGGAGATGTTGGCGATGTTGTTCGCAACCGCCTGCATCTCGCGCATCAGGCCCGATTGCCGCGTCAGCGTGACGTAACCCGTGGCGTCCATCCTACTGCCCCGCGATCTGCGGCAGGATCACCGCATGAAAAAAGGTAATCAGCGTGGAGGTCATGAAGCTCATCGACACCCAGAACACCGCCAGCATCGCGCCCACCTTCGGCACGAAGGTCAGCGTCATCTCCTGCACCGAGGTCAGGGCCTGCAGCAGGCCGATCACCACCCCGGCGATCAGCGCCACGATCAGCAGCGGCGCCGACATCTGGATCGCGATCCAGATCGCCTGACGCAGCGCATCGAAGATCGCGGCCTCGGTCATACCTGCATCCTTAGGATGTCCTGATACGCCTCGACGACCTTGTCGCGCACGGTCACCACCGTCTCCACCGCCAGTTCGGAGGCCGACAGCGCCTGCACCAGCGCTTGCGGTTCGGCCCCCCCGGTCATGACGGCGGTGGCGGTCTGTTCGCCCTGCGCCAGCGTGCGGGCGAAATCGCCGACGAGCGCGCCGATCCCCCCTTCTTGCGGCTGGGTGGCGGGGCGGGCGCGCGCATAACTCTGCGCGGCAAGGCTGGCGGTGATGTCCATGGCGGAACTCCCCTATCGGCGAAGAAGCTCGAGCAGGCCCTGCGTCATCTGACGCGCCTGATCGAACATGCGAAGATTGGCGTCGTAGCTGCGCTGCGCCTCTCGGGCGTCGGCGATCTCCACCACGAGGTCCACGTTGGAGCCGTCGTAATGGCCCGTGGCATCGGCCAGCGGATGGCCGGGGTCGTAGACACTGTCGAGCGCGCGCCGATCGAGCCGCACCGGCCCCGCCGCCACGCCGCCGGCCACCGTCTCGGCAAAGCTGATCGTCTTGCGGTGATAGCCGGGCGTGTCCGCGTTCGCGATATTCTCGGACACATGGCGCAGGCGCTGGCCCTGCGCCTCCATCCCCGAGGCGGCGATGCCGAGGCTCTGCATGAGGTCGGCCATCAGCCCCTCCCCAATGCGGTGCGCAGGATGTCGGTCGTCGCGCGATAGACGGTCAGGGCGATGTCATGCTCCTGCTTGATATCGGCGGCGCGCAGCATCTCCGTCTCCAACGAGACGGTGTTGCCGTTCGGATCGGCCATGGCGGTGGTGGAGACCGCAGGCACCGTATCGGCGACCGCTGTCAGATGCGCGGGCCGCGTCGTGCGCAGGGCGCCGCCTTCGTAGATGTCGGCGAAGGGCGCGAGGTCGCGCGCCTTGAAGCCCGGCGTGTCGGCATTGGCGACGTTCTGCGCCGCGAGCGCCTGCCGTTCCCCGGCATGCTGGGCCATGGCCTGCGCCATGCGTGACAAGATGATCATATCGAACATCGGGGCTTCTCCCTCGATCCGTTTCATCAAGCCTTAAGGGTGATTCCTTTAGGAAGGGTTGACGAACGAAAGGGAAACGCATGCCGCAGCATTTCGAGGGGCTGATCGCCCAGCTGAACAGCCTTCAGGTGGCCCGCCGCATCGGCCGCATCGCCGCGCTGGAGGCTGGGCGTATCCGGGTGACCGGCCTGTCGGACGTTGCGGCCCTCGGCGATCGTCTGCGCCTGAACGGGCGCGAGGGCGAGGTGATCGGCCTGTCCGCCAGCGACCTGATCGTCCTGCCGGAGGAGCCGCCGGAGGGGTTGGCGATCGGCGGCCCGGTGGAGCATCTGGGACCGCCGATGCTGGCCCCAGACGATGCGTGGATCGGCCGCATCGTTGATCCGCTGGGCCGCCCGCTGGATGGGCGCCCCCTGCTGCCGGGGGCTGCGCCGCGCCCCTTCACGGCGCCGCCGCCCCCCGCTGCGCAGCGCCGCGCCCTCGGCCATCGGCTGACCACGGGGCTGGCGCTGTTCAACACCCTCCTCCCCCTCGTGACCGGGCAGCGCATCGGCCTGTTCGCGGGCTCGGGCGTCGGGAAATCGACGCTGCTGGCGCAGTTGGCCCGCGGGATCGAGGCCGATATCGTGGTGATCGCCCTGATCGGCGAACGGGGGCGCGAGGTGCGCGAATTCGTGGAGGAGGTTCTTGGCCCCGAGGGTATGGCCCGCGCGGTCGTCGTCGCCGCCACCTCCGACCAGTCGCCCCTGATGCGGCGGCGCTGCGCGTTGGCCGCCATGGCCGTGGCCGAGCATTTCCGCGATCGGGGCCGCCATGTGCTGCTTTTGGCCGATTCGATCACCCGTTTCGCCGAAGCGCATCGCGAGGTCGCCACCGCCGCCGGAGAGGCGGCGAGCCTGCGGGGATTTCCCCCCTCCACATCCCACGCGATCATGTCGCTGGCCGAACGGGCCGGGCCGGGCCGGGCGGATCAGGGGGACATCACGGCGGTCTTCACGGTGCTCGTCGCAGGCTCGGACATGGACGAACCTGTGGCCGACATTCTGCGCGGCACGATCGACGGGCATGTCGTGATGGATCGGGCCATCGCGGAACGGGGGCGCTTTCCGGCGGTGGACGTGCTCCGCTCCGTCTCGCGCAGCCTGCCCGCGGCGGCCACGCCCGAAGAGAATGCTCAGATACAGGCGGCGCGCCGCGTGCTTGGCGCATGGGACCGGGCCGAGATGATGGTGCAGGCCGGGCTCTATGCCAAAGGGTCCGACCCTGCGGTGGATGAGGCGTTGCGCATCTGGCCGCATCTCGATGCGTTCTGCGCCGGAACGGCCGGCGACATTCCAAGCGCCTTTGCCGGGCTTGCCGCCTGCCTCAAACGATGATGGACAGGATGGAGGATGCCGAACCGCTGCCCGACAGCAGCGAAAGCGCCGTCGCGCCGGGGGACGTGCTCGACACGCCATCCTGAAGCTGCGCCATCGCAAGGAAACGCCGCAGCAGCTTGTCGAACACCTCCGGGTCGGCATAGGCCGCGGGCGAGGTGCTTCCGGTCAACCCGCGCGACCTCTCCTTCAGGACGGACAGCTGCTGATCGAGGTCGATGGAGGCAAAGCTGTCCGGCAGCCCGAAGGCGGTCTGGAACAGTTCCCGCAGCGGCTCCGATCCGAGGACCGAATACCACATGGTGTTCTCGGACCCGCCGCTGGCGGCGAGTTCCGGCAGATCGACCTGCGCATTCATGGCGACGCGTAGGGTTACGTCCTGATCGCCGACGGCAATCATGAACTGCTTGTCGACATAGCGTGACAGGATCTGATCGGCGAAGCCCGCCTCCCCCGTCGCTGCCGTACCGCCAAAGCCGAAGGCCTTCGCCATCGCGGCATAACGATCGTCCGAGAGCCGGTTCGCAAGCGAACTGTCATCCCCCAGATCGCTGTCGAGCACCTTGCGGATGAAGTATTTGTTGTTGATGTCGTCATCCAGTCCGAAGGCTCCCAGCGCCACCTCCAGCAGGCGGCGATCGGCCACCAGTTCCGCCCCCGTGGTGATGCTGCCGATCTTTTCGCGAAAGTAGTCCTCGCTCCTCTGAACGGTGGCGGAGCCTTCGAAGGCGGCCTTCTGCGCCGGAAGCGTGCGCTGCAGAAAAGCCCAGCCGCCATAACCGCTCATCGGAAGGACGGGTGTGAAGCTCATTGCGCCAGCAGCCGTTCCTCGCGCGGGAGCAGGGCCCGCAGGGCCCGCAGCGCGGCATAGGGCTGATCGGCCAGCGCCGCCGCCGTCGCCTGCGTCAGCAGCGAGCGGCTGTCCTGATCGATCAGCGCTTGGCTCAGCTGTTCGATACCGCAGAGGAGCTGACGACGGCCCGCCCCCGGTTCGGCATCGCCCGACAGCATCAGTTGCGCGATATAGCAGACACGGCGCACCGGCGTCGTGACCTGATCGGGATGCAGCGCATCGCGCAGGCGCAGGATCTTCACATCCGGGCTGCGGATCGTCAGCCGGGTGCGCCGGTCGCCATTTTCGATCACGGCGCCGTTAATCAGCACGCGTTCGTTGGGGCCGAGCTTCAAGACGAGGCCGCTCATATCCCCGCATCCCCGCGCAAGCCGCGCATGACAGCGGTGTTGATCTCGATCAGCGCGCCCACCTCGGCGGTGCGGCGCAGAACCCTGGCGCTGTGCTGCGCGGTGAAATCGGCCAATCCGATCAGGCGGGCGCGCAACGAAATGGGAAGGGCGTTCCCCTCCTGCATCAGGTCGCGGCGCAGCAGCACCCATAGGCGGCGATTGGCGTCCAATGCGGCGGCAAGCGCGGGGAAATTCCCGGACTCTTCGGCATGGGCGATGTCTTTGGTGACGCGCACGAAGGCGTCGTACTCGATGCCTCGGGCATCGCGGGCCGGGGATCCCGGCTCGGCATAGGCGTTGCGGTGGGGGGCAAGGGCAGTCAATCCGGCTTCTCCTGATTGGTGGCATCACGAACCGGGGCGGACGAATCCGCCCCGGTCTGGTGCATCAGCGGAACAGCGACAGGATGTTCTGCGGCGACTCGTTCGCGATGGACAGCGCCTGCACGCCCAGCTGCTGCTGAACTTGAAGCGCCGAGAGGCGGGCCGAAGCCTCCTCCATATCCGCATCGACGAGCGAGCCGACGCCCGACGTCATCGCGTCCGACAGCTTGGACACGAAGTCCTGCTGCATCGACAGACGGTTCTCGGACGAGCCGAAGGAGGCCGCCGCGTTCGTCGCGACTTTGATCAGGCCTTCGATGGTGTCGAGTGCGGACTCGGCGCCCGATGGGGATGCCGCATCCGCCGCCGCGGCCGTGACGTCGATCGTCCAGATATCGGCAAGACCGCCCGAGGCCGTGCCACCGTCGGCGGGATCGGTGCCCATCGACAGATCTTGACGATCCACGGAGATGTGGTTCGGACTGACCTTCTGGTCGGAACTGCGATCCAGCGACGCAAGAACCTTCATCGGATCCGTGCTGGTGCCGTTCACGAGGTTCAGCCCGTTGAACTGGGCCGAACCGACCACCGTCCCGATCTGATCGCGCAGCGAGGAGATGTCCCGCTGCAGCGATTCGCGGTCCACGTTCTCGCCCTGTGCCGAGACGATCTTTTCCTTCATCTGGGTCAGCAGGTCGGTCACGGTTTCCGACGCTTGGCGCGCCACCGACACGGTGGACTGGCCGAGCGACAGGCTTTCGCCGATGGTGTCGAACCCCGCGACATCCGATTCCATCGTCTTGGAGATCGCCCAGATCGCGGCGTTGTCCTTGGAGGAGGAGACGGATTTCCCCGTCGAAATCTCGCTCTGCACCTGCGTCAGGTTGCTGTTGATGCCCTTCATCGTCTGGAGGGCGACCATGGCGCTGGTGTTGGTCAGGATCGAAGACATGTCTTTTCCCTTCGGGCCGTCGTTTCGCGGCCAAATGCCGTTTCCGGCGGGTCGTGGCGTTCTGTCCCTGCGGTCTTGGCCGCGCCACCCCGTGTGGGATGCCCCTCCTGACTGCGGCCAACGCCCCTAAGAAACGTTTAATGCCGCCGGGAAGTTAGATTGCATTCGATTCAAAACCGCCGGGTCAGCCGAGCCGAGCCGTCCTGCTCCGTCCGCCGCCCCGCCCCGTCATAGGTGACAAGCTGGCGACCGCCCTCGCCCATGGCGCGGATGTCCTGCAGGCGCCAGCGCGCGGCCTGAAGCCCTTCCATCACCGCCTCCAGCCGCCGCGACAGGCGGGCGCTGCGGGCGCGCAGGCGGCGTAGCGTGGCGGGATCGGTGCCGCAGCCCCGCGTCGCCGCCTCCAGCGGGCCGGCCAGCGCCGCGAGCGCCGACAGATCGCCATCCTTCAGCGCGCGCTCCGCCGCGTCGAAAATCTCATCCGGCATCCTGCCCTCCCATCGCGCGGAACAGCGATTCGGCCAGACCGATGCCGCCCTTGGCCACCATCGCATCCGCCTGCGCCTCGCGCAGGAACGAGGCGAACTGCTCCTCCCCAATCCCGCCCCCCGAAGAGGTGGCATCGAGGCCGGCATGGCCCAGCATCTCGGCCAAAAAGGCCGATTCGAGTTGTCGCGCCTTCACCCGCAGCGGATCGGCCTGCGGGGTGGCGGGGGATAGGGGCGTGATCATCTGGCATCTCCCGTTTTTTCGGTGATGGCCCGGCGGCGGTAAAGATTCCGGTAATGGCTGGCCGGTATTCTGCGTGGGATCTTGCAGGGACGATCGATGCAGCTTCCCCTCATTGCCCCCCAGCCGCGCATGGCCGCGCCCACCCCCGCCCCCACCGGGGATGCGGAGGCGGAGCCGTTCCAACTGCAAGAGGCGGAGGCCGAGGATGAGCCGCAGGAGGATGCCCCCGCGCTTCCGATGCCGGATGCCTCAGCGCTGCTGATCGTCCTCCCGGTTCCGATCCCGCAGGTCGTGCCGCCCGAACCTGTGCCCGAGGGCGAAGGCGAAGACGTGCCTCCCCCGACCGCCGCCGTACCCGTGCCGATGGCGGAGGATGCGGCCCTACCCCTTCCGGCCGAGGCCGCCCCCGCCGACGGGACGGACGCGCCGCCCACGGTCGATGCCCCCGACCTGCCCCCACCTCAGCCCGCCGCGCCGGCCCAGACCGCCCCGGTACCGCCCGCCCCGCCGCCAGAGGCGTCGCCCGACACACCGGACGCCCCCGCCGCCGATGCGCCTACCCCCGACATGCCCGATTGGGACGATGCCCCGCCCGCGCTGCCCGAGGACGACGCCTTGGGCGAGGTCAGCATCGATGTGCAGCAGGATGGCGACCGGCTGCGGATCGTCCTTCTGGCCGAACGGCCCGACACGCTGGACCTGATGCGCCGCCATGCCGGTCAGCTGCAGGCCGATCTGCAACGTGAAGGCTTCGGCGGGGCGACCGTCCTTTTCACCGGCCCCGGCGGCGATGCCGCGACCGAGGCCAGCCCCCTTCCCCGCCCGCCCCCCGTGGCGGGCAGCACCACACTCGACCTTCGGCTTTGAGGATATCGCTATGGATGTGACCGCAACGACCTCCGTCACCACGACCACGTCGGCCTCGGGCAGCGCGTCGTCGCAATCGGATTACCAGACCTTCCTGAAGATGCTGACGACGCAGCTTCAGTATCAAGACCCGACCTCGCCGATGGATTCGTCCGATTTTGCGGTGCAGCTCGCCACCTTTTCGGGGGTGGAGCAGCAAACCGTCACCAACCAGACGTTGGCGGAGATCAGCGCCAAGCTAGACGCGCTTGGCCTGAACGATCTGTCGCCTTGGGTCGGCACCGAGGTGGAGGTGGACGGCCCGGTGGCGGTGAACGGACAGCCCGTCATCCTGCGCCCCGAGATCGACGCCAGCGCCGATAGCGCCGTACTGGTGGTGCGCTATGCAGCGGGCGCGACGGTGGCGCGGCAGGCGCTGGACGTAACGGCGGATGAGTTCTACTGGCAGCCGGTCGATGCGACGGGTGCCGCGCTGACCGCAGGCACCTATGCGGTCAGCGCCGAAAGCTATCAGGGGGACACCTTGCTTGGCACGGGGGCGGTCCGCCATTCGGCCACCGTGGCCGAGGCGCGGAACGATGCGCAGGGCGTCACCCTCGTGCTGGATGACGGGCAGGAAGTCGCGGCGCAGTCGGTGACCGCGCCGCGCAGTTAGAACAGCGTTCCGATCGCGACACCGGCCAGCGCCGCCAGCGCCCCCACGGCGACCCATGCGGCCCTCGACGGGGCGCGGACGATCACCGTCGGTTCGGGATCGTCGCGGATCAGACGCGCCTCCACCAGTTCGGGCAGGCGCGGGCCAAAGCGGGCCAGCACCCGCGCCGTCCGCGCCAGATCGCGCATCGCGGCGCGCGGGCCGACATTCTCGCGGATATAGGCCTCAACGACCGGGCGCGCGACCTGCCAGATGTTGATATGCGGATCGAGCGAGCGAGCCACCCCTTCCACCACCACCATCGTGCGTTGCAGCAGGATCAGTTCGGTGCGGGTGCGCATGCCGAACCGTTCCGTCACCTCGAACAGATAGGACAGCAGCCGTGCCATGGAGATGTGCGAGGCGTCCATGCCGAAGATCGGCTCTCCGATGACGCGCAGGGCGCGGGCGAATTCGTCGATGTCACGATCGCGCGGGACATAGCCCGCTTCGAAATGTACCTCGGCCACGCGGCGATAATCGCGGCGGATGAAGCCATAGAGGATCTCGGCATAGACGCGGCGGGTATAGAGATCGAGCCGCCCCATGATCCCGAAATCATAGGCGATGATCGCCCCGTCCGGCCCCACCTTCAGGTTGCCGTGATGCATGTCGGCATGAAAGAAACCGTCGCGCAGCGCGTGGTTCAGGAACAGTTGCAGCACGCGCGAGGCAAGGATGACGCGGTTGTGCCCGGCCGCGTCGATCGCGGCGGTGTCGGCAAGGCCCACGCCCTCCACCCAGTCCATCACCATCACGGTGCGGCCCGACAGGTTCCAGACCGGCGCAGGCAGGCGGAAGCCTTCGTCCCCGGCGGTGTTCACGGCGAATTCGCCGGCGGCGGCGGCCTCCAGCCGCAGGTCCAACTCCCCCATCACCACGCCGTCGAAATGGCGCACCACATCCGTCGGACGCAGCCGGCGCGAGGAGGGAAGGAACGCCTCCACCATGCGCGCACCGGTGTAGAAGGCATCGACATCCACACGGAACGCCCGCTCGATATCCGGGCGCAGCACCTTAACCGCCACGTCGCGCCCGTCGATCAGCCGGGCATGGTGCACCTGCGCGATGGACGCGGCGGCAACGGGTTCGGAAAACTCGGTGAACGCCTCGAACGAGCCGGGGCCGAGTTCGGCCTCGATCCGGGCGCGGGCTTCGGCGGTGGGAAAGGGCGGCAGCCGATCCTGAAGATAGCGCAGCTGCATCGCGAGATCCCCGCCCACGATGTCGGGGCGGGTGGACAGGATCTGCCCGAACTTGATGTAGGCCGGACCAAGCGCCGTGATCGCCCGCACCACCGGCGGCAGCGAGGGATCGCCCTTCAGGCCCAGCCATGTGAAGGGCCATGCGAGGATGTGGGCGGCCAGCCGCAGACGGGCCGGCGCTTCGGCCTGCGAAAGGATTACCGGCAGTGCCCCCGTCCGCTGGAACGTGGCCAGCGTGCGGATCAGGCGCAGGATGTTGTGCGGCCCCCTCACATCAGACCTTCCAGCCCGAATGCAGCGCCGCGATGCCCATCGACAGGTTGCGATACTTCACCAGATCGAAGCCCGCCTGACGGATCATGGCGGCAAAGCTCTCCTGATCGGGGAATTTTCGGATCGATTCGACGAGGTACTGATAGCTGTCGCGGTCCCCCGTCACCAGCTTGCCCATCGGCGGGATCACGTTGAAGCTGTAGAGATCGTAGGCCTTCTGCATCGCCGGGTTCGGCAACTGGCTGAATTCCAGCACCACCAGCCGCCCGCCGGGGCGCAGCACGCGGTAGGCCTCGTTCAGGGCGTCCTGCACTCGGGTGACGTTCCGGATGCCGAAGCTGATCGTATAGACATCGAAGCTGTTGGACGGCAGCGGCAGCGCCATCGCATCGCCCACCACCCAATCCAGACGTTCGGCCATGCTGTCGGCATCGGCGCGCTGACGCCCCGCCACCAGCATGGATTCGGTCATGTCGAGCACCACGGCCTTCGAGCCCGGCGCACGTTTCAGAAAGCGGAACGCGATGTCGCCGGTGCCGCCGGCCACGTCCAGAAGGCGCTGGCCCGGACGCGGCGCGAGCCAGTCCATCATCGCGTCCTTCCACAGGCGGTGCACGCCCGCCGACATCAGGTCGTTCATCACGTCATAGCGCGACGCCACCGAGGAGAACACGCCATGCACAAGGCCCGCCTTCTCGGCCTCCTCGACCGTGCGAAAGCCGAAATGGGTGGTCTTGTCGCTCATCTGCGCCCTCCGTGTCCTGCCGAATGGGTATATGGTGCGGCCGCAAAGGAAAACCGCTTTGTGGCCCGGCCTTCGCACATATATAGCGGGACGCCGGAGGTCGCCCATGCCCGAATTGCCCGAAGTCGAAACCGTCCGCCGCGGGCTGGAACCTGCGATGACGGGTCATGTCATCACCCATGCGGCGGTGAACCGCCCGGACCTGCGCTGGCCCTTCCCGCCGGACATGGCCGCGCGGCTGACCGGGGCGCGAGTGCTGGGGCTGCGGCGCCGCTCGAAATACATCCTCGCCGATCTGGACCGCGGAGAGACGCTGCTGATCCATCTGGGCATGTCCGGCCGGATGCTCGTCTCCGGGGTCAAGGTGGGGGAGTTCCATCACCCCCATCCGGTGCCCGAAAAGCATGACCACGTCGTTCTGACGATGGAAACGGGGGCGCGCATCACCTTCAACGACGCCCGCCGTTTCGGCGCGATGGACCTGATGACGACGGGGGAGGATCATCCGCTGCTCGCCGCCCTCGGGCCGGAGCCGCTGGGCAATGCCTTCGACGCCGATCACCTCGCCGCCCGGTTGCGGGGGCGCGGCACGCCGATCAAATCGGCGCTGCTGGATCAGCGGATCGTGGCGGGGCTGGGCAACATCTACGTCTGCGAGGCGCTGCACCGCGCCCGCCTCGATCCGCGGCGGCTGGCGGGCAGCCTGACGGAGGCGGAGATCGCCCGCCTCGTCCCTGTGATCCGCGACGTGCTGGAGGAGGCGATCACCGCCGGCGGCTCCTCGCTGCGCGATTATCGGCAGGCGGGCGGGGAGCTGGGCTACTTCCAGCACAGCTTCCGCGTCTATGGCCGCGAGGGCGCGCCCTGCCCCGAATGCGGTGCCCCGGTGGCCCGGATGGTGCAGTCCGGACGGTCCACCTTCTTCTGCCCGGACTGCCAAAGCGCTTGACTCATGCCTGAATCGGGCATAAAGACCCGGCTTCAAGATTAGAACCCCGACAACACCGGAAACCGATTAATGGCAAACACGCCCCAGTCCAAGAAGCGCGCCCGGCAGTCCGAGGCACGCTATGCCGTGAACAAGGCGCGCCGTTCGCGGATCCGCACCTTCCTGCGCAAAGTCGAAGAAGCCATCGCGTCCGGCGATCAGGCTGCTGCCTCCGAAGCGCTGCGTGCGGCTCAGCCCGAGATGTCCCGTGGTGTGACCAAAGGTGTCCTGCACAAGAACACCGTTGCGCGCAAGATGTCGCGCCTGTCCTCCCGCGTGAAGGCCATCGGCGTCGCCGCCTGAGGCCACTGCGTTAACCAATTGAAAAGGCGCGCCTTTCGGCGCGCTTTTTTCGTGTCCGACACCCCCGTTGTGGCACCGTTTCCACCGTTCCGGATTCGGCCCAGCCAAATTTCTGTCAACAGCGAAGTTCGGTTGCGGAGGCTCCCGATCCGGGGCTAGCGTCTGGAAGCGATTCACCTGTCCTGGGGGACATGACGCGATCGCGTTCCGCTGCGGCCCGGCTGCCATACCGTCGCTTACCCAAGCGATCAGGGCCGTCGGCGGAATGCGATCCCTGCAAGACTTTGACGGGGTGCCGTTGCACCTTTCATTCGGCGCGGAGGACGATTTCCGCGTGGTTCGTCTTGTTGTCTCGGCCTGTCGGCACCGCCGGCGGGTCATCCCCCGCGGCATGCCGTCCTTCGGGCAGGTGAGCACAAGAACAATCGGGCGAATGCCCGCGCGGCGGATGGAGCGGTCAGGACTACCATGACGAACGACACATGGACGAAGTTGCGTGAAGACCTGCTGCTTCATGTTGGCCGGAACAACTACCTCACTTGGATCGAGCCGCTGAAGCTCACCCATCTGGCCGAAGGCCGGGCCGAGTTCGAGGTGCCGACCTCGTTCTTCGGCAACTGGGTGCAGCGCAACTTCGCCGACAAGATTCGCCACCGGCTGAACGAAGCGGGCATCGATGTCTCGCGCATCGACTTCTCGGTCGCGCGCGGTGCGCCCGCCGCGCCGCAGGCCGCCGTTCAGGCACAGCCCGCGCCCGCCCCGATGCCCGCCGCCGCCGCCCCCCGCCGCGACGACGAGATCGCGAGCGCGCCGCTCGATGCGCGCTTCACCTTCGACAGCTTCGTCGTGGGCAAGCCGAACGCGCTGGCCCATGCCGCCGCGCGCCGCGTGGCCGAAGGCGGCCCGGTGACGTTCAACCCGCTCTTCCTCTATGGCGGCGTGGGCCTCGGCAAGACGCACCTGATGCACGCCATCGCGCACGAACTCCAACTGCGCCAGCCGCATCTGCGCGTGCTGTACCTCTCGGCCGAACAGTTCATGTACCGCTTCGTGCAGGCCCTGCGCGAACGCCAGATCATGGACTTCAAGGAGATGTTCCGCAGCGTGGACGTGCTGATGGTCGACGATGTGCAATTCATCGCCGGCAAGGATTCGACGCAGGAAGAGTTCTTCCACACGTTCAACGCCCTCGTGGATCAGAACAAGCAAATCGTCATCTCCGCCGACCGCGCACCGGGAGAGATCAAGGATCTGGAAGACCGCATCAAGTCGCGCCTGCAATGCGGCCTCGTGGTGGATCTGCATCCGACCGATTACGAACTGCGCCTCGGCGTTCTGCAGCAGAAGGCCGAGCAGTACCGCCGCCAGATGGGCGATCTGGTGATCGCCGATGGCGTTCTGGAATTCCTCGCCCACCGCATCACGACGAACGTACGCGTGCTCGAAGGCGCGCTGACGCGGCTCTTCGCCTTCGCCAATCTGGTCGGGCGTGCGGTGACGCTGGATGTGACGCAGGAATGTCTTTCGGACATTCTGCGCGCCTCGGACCGCAAGGTCACGATCGAGGAGATCCAGCGCAAGGTGGCCGAACATTACAACGTCCGCCTCTCGGACATGATCGGCCCGAAGCGTGTGCGCACCATCGCCCGCCCGCGTCAGGTCGCGATGTATCTGGCCAAGCAGCTGACCCCCCGCTCCCTCCCCGAGATTGGCCGTCGCTTCGGCGGGCGGGATCACACCACCATCATGCACGGCGTGAAGAAGGTGGAGGAGTTGATGGCCACGGATTCGCAACTGGCCGACGATCTTCAGATGCTTCGCCGCCTGCTTCAGGGATAAGCGGCCGACCTTGACGCCCGGCGCGATCAAGGGGAAAGTCGCCCGACAGATTCCGCCAATGGAAAGACGGCAATGAAGATCAGCATCGAACGCGGCACACTCCTGAAGGCGGTCTCGCAGGCCCAGTCGGTTGTGGAACGCCGCAACACGATCCCGATCCTCGCCAACGTCTTGATCGAGACGCAGGGCGATGGCGTGTCCTTCCGCGCCACGGATCTGGATATCGAGGTGATCGACCGCGCCCCGGCGCAGGTCGAACGCGCGGGCGCGACCACCGTATCGGCCACCATGCTCCATGAGATCGTCCGCAAGCTGCCGGACGGCGCGCTGGTCGGCCTGTCCGAAGATGCGGCCTCCGGTCGGCTGGTGGTGACGGCGGGGCGCTCGAACTTCAGCCTCGCGACCCTTCCGCGCGAAGATTTCCCGGTGATGGCCACGTCCGAATACGCGACCAGCTTCCGCGCGAACGCGCAAGTGCTGCGCCGCCTCTTCGACAAGGCGAAATTCGCCATCTCCACCGAAGAGACGCGCTATTACCTGAACGGCGTCTACATGCATGTCGCGACCGCCGATGACGGCCCGGTCCTGCGCTGCGTGGCGACCGATGGCCACCGTCTGGCCCGGATCGACGCCCCCCTGCCCGACGGCGCGCAGGGCATGGCCGGCATCATCGTCCCCCGCAAAACCGTGGGAGAGCTGCGCAAGCTGCTGGACGACGACGATATCGAGATCACAGTGTCCGTCTCGGAAACGAAGGTGCGCTTCGCCACGCCGTCCATCACCATGACCTCCAAGGTGATCGACGGGACGTTCCCCGACTACACCCGCGTGATCCCGCAGCAGAACACCCGCCGCCTCGAGGTGGACGCCTCGGACTTCGCCAAGGCGGTGGACCGGGTCGCGACCGTCAGCTCCGAGCGTTCGCGCGCCGTGAAGCTGAGCATGGAGGACGATCGCCTCGTCCTGTCCGTCAATGCCCCCGACAGCGGCGCCGCCGAAGAGGAACTGGCCGTCGCCTATGCCGACGAAAAGCTGGAGATCGGCTTCAACGCCAAATACCTGCTGGAAATCGCAAGTCAGGTGGACCGCGAGAATGCGGTGTTCCTCTTCAACTCCTCGGGCGATCCGACGCTGATGCGCGAGGGCGATGACGCCTCGGCGGTCTATGTCGTGATGCCGATGCGTGTCTGACGACCGGCCCTTTGCGATCGCCGCGCTGCGGCTGTCGCATTTCCGAAGCCATCGCGCCACGCGGCTTGCCCTCGATGGGCGGCCGGTGGCGCTGTTCGGGCCGAACGGCGCCGGCAAGACCAATGTTCTGGAGGCCGTCTCGCTCCTCTCGCCCGGGCGCGGACTGCGGCGCGCGGGGGCCGAGGATCTGGCTCGCCGCCCCGAGGCGATCGGCTGGAAGATCACCGCCGAGGCCGCCGGCCACGAGATCGAGACATGGGCCGAACCCGGCGGCGCGCGTCAGGTTCGGATCGACGGCAAGGCCGCGCCGCAGGTCGCGCTTGGCCGGGTGATGCGGCAGGTCTGGCTCGTCCCCTCCATGGATCGGCTGTGGATCGAGCCCGCCGAGGGCCGCCGCCGCTTTCTGGACCGCATGGTGATGAGCTTCGTTCCCGATCATGCCGATGCAGTGCTGACCTATGAAAAGGCCATGCGCGAACGCAACCGCCTGCTGCGCGACGATGTGAGCGATCCCGCATGGTATCACGCGCTCGAAGCGCAGATGGCCGATGCCGCCGACGCGATCACCGCCAACCGGCATGCGGCGCTGGCCCGCGTGATCGCGGCGCAGGACGGCCCCTTCCCCCGCGCCGAACTCTCGATCACGGATGACGGCGGCTGGCCCGAGGCGTGGATCGACCGCCGCCGCGACCGGGCGGCGGGCCGCACCCTGCACGGGCCCCACCGCGCCGATCTTCAGGGTGTCTATGCCGCGAAGGCCATGCCCGCGGCCCAATGCTCCACCGGAGAGCAGAAGGCCCTCCTGATCAGCCTGATCCTCGCCAATGCCCGCGCCCTGTCGGGCGAGGCGCCGGTCGTCGTCCTCTTGGACGAGGTGGCCGCCCATCTCGATGCGGACCGGCGCGCGGCCCTCTATGCGCAGCTGAGGGATATGCGGGTACAGGTGCTGATGACGGGCACGGGGGCGGAGCTTTTCGACAGCCTCGGCCCCGATGCGCAGCGCATCGTCGTCACCGAGGCGGCAGAGGGCAGCACCCTAGCCCCCGCCGGCCCCCAAGACCCCGAATAAACGTGCCAATCGCGTGACATTGCCCGCATCCGCCTGTATAAGATCGGGGTAAAGAAGAGGATTGCGCCGCATGGCCGAAGCAGCACGGAAGCCGAACGAATACGGCGCCAGTTCCATCAAGGTTCTCAAGGGGTTGGAAGCCGTCCGCAAGCGCCCCGGCATGTATATCGGCGATACCGACGACGGCTCCGGCCTGCATCACATGGTCTATGAGGTGGTCGATAACGGCATCGACGAGGCGCTGGCGGGCCACGCCACCGCCGTGACGGTGAAGATCCATGCCGACAGCAGCGTGTCGGTGCGCGACAACGGCCGCGGCATCCCCGTCGATCTTCACGAAGAAGAGGGCGTGTCCGCCGCCGAGGTCATCATGACCCAGCTTCATGCGGGCGGGAAGTTCAACAACACCGACGACAACGGCAACGCCTACAAGGTGTCGGGCGGTCTGCACGGCGTCGGCGTGTCGGTCGTGAACGCGCTGTCGGACTGGCTGGAACTGCGCGTCTGGCGCGACGACAAGGAATATTACGCCCGTTTCGAAAAGGGCGAATGCACCGAGCATGTCCGCGTCGTGGGCGACGCCCCCGGCGAGCGTGGGACCGAGGTGCGCTTCTTCGCCTCCTCCAAGGAAAACGACCCGGAGGGGACCTTCTCCAACCTCGATTTCAGCTTCAAGACGCTGGAGACGCGGCTGCGGGAACTGGCCTTCCTCAATTCCGGCGTGCGCATCATCATCGAGGACGAACGCCCGGCCGAGCCGGTTCGCAGCGAGCTGTTCTACGAAGGCGGCGTGCGCGAATTCGTGCGCTACCTCGATCGGTCCAAATCCTCGACCATGGCCGAGCCGATCTTCATGACCGGCGAAAAGAACGGCATCGGCGTCGAAGTGGCGATGTGGTGGAACGACACCTATCACGAAACGGTGCTGCCCTTCACCAACAACATTCCGCAGCGCGATGGCGGCACGCACCTTGCGGGCTTCCGTGGCGCGCTGACGCGCACGATCAACAGCTATGCGCAATCCTCCGGCATCGCCAAGCGCGAGAAGGTCGATTTCACGGGCGACGATGCCCGCGAGGGCCTGACCTGCGTGCTGTCGGTGAAGGTGCCGGACCCGAAATTCTCCAGCCAGACGAAGGACAAGCTCGTCAGTTCCGAAGTCCGCCCGGCGGTGGAGAACCTCGTGAACGAGAAGCTGTCCGAGTGGTTCGAGGAGAACCCCCAGCAGGCCAAGATCATCGTCGGCAAGATCATCGAAGCGGCGCTGGCCCGCGAAGCCGCCCGCAAGGCGCGGGAGCTGACGCGGCGCAAGACGGCGCTCGACATCGCCTCACTGCCCGGCAAGCTGGCGGATTGTCAGGAACGCGATCCGGCGAAATCGGAACTCTTCCTCGTGGAGGGCGACTCTGCGGGCGGTTCGGCCAAGCAGGGCCGCAGCCGCGCCAATCAGGCCGTCCTGCCGCTGCGCGGCAAGATCCTGAACGTGGAACGCGCTCGCTTCGACCGGATGCTGGGCAGCGCCGAGATCGGCACGCTCGTCACCGCGCTCGGCACCGGGATCGGGCGGGATGAGTTCAACATCGCCAAGCTGCGCTACCACAAAATCGTCATCATGACCGATGCCGACGTGGACGGCGCGCATATCCGGACGCTGCTGCTGACCTTCTTCTTCCGGCAGATGCCCGAGATCATCGAAGGCGGCTATCTCTATATCGCACAGCCCCCGCTTTATAAGGTGCAGCGCGGCAAGTCCGAGGTCTATCTGAAGGACCAGTCGGCGCTGGACGATTACCTGATCCAACAGGGCACCGAAGGCGCGACGCTGCGTCTGGCCAATGGCGAGACGCTGGCGGGGCGCGACCTCGACCGCGTGATCGAAGGGGCACGGCAGTTCCGCCGCGTGCTCGACGCCTTCCCCACCCATTACCCGCGCCACATCATCGAACAGGCCGCGCTGGCCGGGGCCTTCGACGGGGCGCAAAGCGATCTGCAGGCGGTGGCCGATGCCGTCGCCCAGCGTCTGGACGATGTGGCCCGCGAATACGAACGCGGCTGGACGGGCCGCATCACGCAGGATCACGGCATCCGCCTGTCGCGCGTTCTGCGTGGCGTGGAGGAACTGCGCACGCTGGACGGCGCGGTTCTGCGTTCGGGCGAAGGGCGGCGCATCAGCTCCGTCTCGCAGCAGCATCGCAATGTCTACGAGGGCACGTCGCGCCTGATCCGCAAGGACCGCGAGCAGCTGATCCACGGCCCGATCGACCTTCTGAAGGCCATCCTGACCGAGGGCGAGAAGGGCCTGAGCCTGCAACGCTACAAGGGTCTGGGCGAGATGAACCCCAACCAGCTGTGGGAAACGACGCTCGATCCCGATGCGCGTACCCTGCTGCAGGTGAAGGTCGATGACATGGTGGAAGCCGATGACATCTTCACCAAGCTGATGGGCGATGTCGTGGAGCCGCGGCGCGAGTTCATCCAGCAGAACGCGCTGAACGTCGAAAACCTCGACATCTGATGGAAAAAGCCCCGCCGATCGGCGGGGCTTTTTCATATCAGGCGTTGCGCAGGGCCTGCGTCAGGCGGTCGATGCTGCCGCCCTGCTGATCGAGGATCGCCTGCACCTCCGTCCGTTCGGAGGCGAGCATGTTCACGCCCTGAATGATGATGTTGAAGAACCGGGGCGAGCTGCCCGAGGTCGAGACATGCCAGCGCACATCGGCGGGCGAGTTGCCGCGCGTATAGGCGACCGAGCGGACCTCGTAGTAGCTCTTGATCGGGTTCACGCCGGTGACCTCGATCTTGCCACCCACGAATTCGCGGAAACGGCGGCCGTATTTGCGTGCGACATAGCCCTGATAGGCCTGCGTATAGGCCTGAAGCTGCGCCGCCGTCGCCTGCCGTGCCGCCACGCCGAGGGTGGAACGTGCGATCGTCGGCACGTCGGCATATTGGGCGAAGACACGCTCGAAATCGTCGTACATCTCACGCTCGGACTGGCCCGAGGCGATGATGCGGTTCACGGCGGCCACGGCTTGTTCGACCGCGGCGCGCGCGGCATCCGCGCCGCCCTGCGCGAAGCTCAGCCCCGGAGAGGCCAGAACGGCCCCGCCTGCAACGAGGCCGACGGCAACCGCGCGGCGGTTCAGAGCGGGGAAGTGAAGATCATTGGGCATTGGTATCCTCGTAGGGATCTATGAAGTCAGCGGGCGCCGGGGCGGCTGCCCCATCGCCGGACGCATCGGCATACGGATCGATAAACCCGTCATCACCGCCCCCGGTTCCCCCACCCGCATTCTGCTGCAGCGTGAAGCGGCGGTTCTGCAGATAGGCGAGGCGCGCCTGAGAGTAGCTGTCCGCACTGTCATATAGGAGGTCGTCGATCGTTGCGGAATAGGTGTAGCGGTCATCCACCAGCTCCCCGCCCTTCGCGGCGGTCGCATAGGTGCTTTCCGGCGACTGGATCAGGAAGTGCAACGGATTCGTGATCGTATCGACGATCATGCCCCATGTGTCCCGCTCGGTCGAAGGGCCGAAGAACGGGTTCTCGACATAGACGCCTTCGCCCACGCCCCATGTGTACATCGTCTCGCCGAAATCGGTCTGCTTGGCGGGCAGGCCGATATGGCTGGCGACATCGAAGATGCCGAAGATGCCGATGGTGGAGTTGACGGCGAAGCGCGCCGTGTTCTGCAGTGCGTTGACGGGGCGGCCTTGCAGCAGACCGTTGACCGCATCGCTCGGCGCTTCGAGGTTCTCGGCGACGTTGGAGACGCCCGTGCGGATCGGGCCGGGCACCACGGTGCCGTATCCGCGCGAAACCGGACGCAGCAGATGGCGGTCGAAGCCCTTGTTGAAGGCATGACGCTCGCGGTTCACCTCTTCTTGCGGATCGTCCACGCCGGTCGCGACCGGGGGCGTGCCGCAAGCGGTCAGCGCAAGGAGAGAGCAGCCGATCAGGACCAGACGGCCACGCAACGTTAAATGTTTGTTCATTACAATGACCCTATGCTCACTCAGACTTTCGTGATCCAACCGCGAGGACGTGCAGCGCCAGCCATACGTTGGGCCGCCGGCTTTGACAACGAGGGACCGGCGCCGCGATGCGACGAACTGAGGATGAGGCAGGGCGTGCGGAACTGCGCCGCGCCCTTCGCCCGGCACGTTCCCTGATCCTGACGGTGGCGCTTTTCTCGCTCACCGTCAACATGTTGATGCTGACCGGCCCGCTTTACATGCTTCAGGTCTATGACCGCGTGCTGGCCGGACGGTCGGAGGCGACGCTGCTGGCCCTGTCGCTGATCGCGGCGGCGATGTTCCTTGCGATGGCGCTGATCGATCACGCACGGGGCCGGATCGTGGCGCGAATCGGCGCGGCGCTCCAGCAGCGGCTGGATTTGCGGGTGTTCCGCGCGGCCCTTGCCCGCAGTGCGCGCGTGCCCTCGGACGGGGTCGCCGCCACCGCCCAGCGCGATCTGGAGGCGGTGCAGAAGCTCCTCGCCTCGCCGGTGTTCCTGGCGATGTGCGATCTGCCATGGGTGCCGATCTTCGTGCTGGGCCTCTTTGCCTTCCACCCCGCGCTCGGGCTGCTGGCGCTTGGCGGGGCGGGGCTGCTGGTGGCGATGACGCTGGCGAACCAAGCGCTTTCCGTCGCGCCTCTGGCGGAGGCTGCGCGCTGCGGCGTGCGGGCCGACCGTCTGTCGGACATGCTCAAGGCCGAGGCCGAGACGGTGCAGGCCCTCGGCATGACCGGCGCCGCCTTCGATCGCTGGCAGCGCGGACGCAGCGAGGCCTTGGCCGCCGCCCTTCGCGCCGCCGATGTCACCGGCGGTTTCGGCGCGGCGATCCGCACGCTGCGGCTGTTCCTGCAATCGGCGACGCTTGGCCTTGGCGCGTGGCTCGTGCTGAAGGCGGGCCTCAGCGGCGGGGTGATGATCGCAAGCTCGGTTCTGATGGGGCGGGCGCTGGCCCCGATCGACACCGCGATCGGGCATTGGCCGCTGGTGGCCCATGCATGGCAGGCCCGTGGCCGCCTCGCGGCCCTGCTGACCCGCCAGCCCGAGGCCGCCCCCCGCACCCCCCTTCCCCGCCCGCAGGCCCGGATCGAGGCGGCGGGCCTGTCGCTGATCCCGCCCGGCGGTGCGGCGCCGGTGCTGCGCAATCTGGCCTTCGCGGTCGGGCCGGGTCAGGCGGTCGGGGTCATCGGTCCCTCCGGGTCGGGGAAATCCTCGCTCGCGCGCGCGCTGACGGGGCTGTGGATGCCCGCTGCGGGCGACATCCGGCTGGATGGCGCGACGCTGGATCAATACGGGGCGGACACGCTTGGCCGCCTTGCCGGCTACCTTCCCCAGCGCGTGACGCTCTTCGACGGCACCATCGCCGAGAATATCGCCCGCCTCGGCGCCCCCGACCCGGAGGCGGTGGTCGCCGCCGCCCGCCGCGCCGCCGCCCATGAGATGATCCTGCGCCTTCCCGCGGGCTATGACACGCCCGTGGCCGCGATCGGCGGGCGCCTGTCGGGCGGGCAGATCCAGCGCATCGGCCTTGCCCGCGCGATGTATGGCGATCCGGTGTTTCTGGTGCTGGATGAGCCGAACTCCAACCTCGACAATGACGGCACCATGGCGCTGAACGCCGGTATCCGCGCGGTGAAGGCGGCGGGCGGCACCGTCTTCATCATGGCCCACCGCCCCGCCGCCATTCAGGAATGCGAGCTGCTCCTCGTGATCGAAGACGGGCTGCAACGCGCCTTCGGCCCCCGCGACACCGTCCTGCGCGAGATGGTGAAGAACCATACCGACATCGTACGCGCCGGGGCCGCGCCATGATCCTGTCCGCCCGAAGGTTCGTGATGCTGGGGTTCGTCACCCTTGGGCTGCTGCTGGCCGTCTGTGCCGGCTGGGGCGCACTGGCGCGGATCGGCGGCGCGGTGATCGCGCCGGGCGCGCTTCGGGTGCAGGATGACCGGCAGGTGGTGCAGCATCCCGATGGCGGGGTCGTGGATCTGATCGCCGTGCGCGACGGGCAGGCCGTCGCGGCGGGGGATCTGCTGCTGCGCCTCGATGGGGCCGAGCTAGAGAGCGAGCTTGCCATCGTCGAAGGCCAGTTGTTCGAAACGATGGCCCGGCGCGGCCGTCTGACCGCCGAACGCGCCGCCGCCCCCCGGATCGATTTCCCAGACGAACTCGTGCAGGTCGCCTCGGGGCGCGCCGACATCGCGGCCCTTCTGGACGGGCAGTCGGCGCTCTTTACCGCGCGGCGCGACACGCTGGATCGGCAGGTCGCTCAGCTGGGCCAACGGCAGGACCAGATCCGCAGCCAAATCGGCGGGGTGGACGCGCAGATGGCCGCCCTCGTGACGCAGCAGACGCTCATCGCGCAGGAGTTGGAGGCGCAGTGCAAACTCCTCGCCCTCGGTCTGACGCAGTTGAGCCGGGTGCTGGCGCTGGAGCGGGAGGAGGCGCGCCTTCAGGGCAGCACCGGCGAGTTGACCGCCCAGCGCGCCGAGGCCGAGGGCCGCATGACCGAATATGCGATGGAGGCCTTGCGCCTCGAAGCCTCGCGCCGCGAAGAGGCGGAAACCGCCCTGCGCGACCTTGGCCCGCAGGAGATGGAGCTGGCCGAGCGCCGCCGCGCGCTGATCCAGAAACTCTCCCGGCTGGATATCCGGGCGCCGGTGGCGGGCGTCGTTCTGGGCCTGTCGGTCACGACGCCGCGCGCGGTGCTGCAGGCGGCGCAGCCTGCGCTGTATCTGATCCCGCAGGACCGCCCCCTCGTGGTGGAGGCGCGGCTGCCCGCCATCAATATCGACGAGGTGGCGACCGGTCAGCCCGTCCGCGTCCTCTTCACCGCCTTTTCGGGCCGCGCCACGCCCGAACTCGCGGGGCATCTGTCGCTCGTATCGGCCGATGCCCTGCGGGACGAGGCGACGGGCGCCAGCTATTACCGAGTGGAGGTGACGCTGGACGACACCGCCGCCCTTGGCGGGCGGGCGCTCGTGCCCGGCATGCCCGTGGAGGCGTTCATCGCCACCGGCGATCGCAGCCCCCTTGGCTATCTGACGGCCCCGTTCACCGGCTATTTCCGGCACGCCTTCCGGGAAAGCTGACTTGCCGGGCGGCCCCCGCCCCGTTAGCGTCTGCGCACAAGACAACGGAGCCTGCGCATGACCATCGAAACCCGCCTTGCCGAACTGGGCCTGACCCTTCCCGACGCCCCGGCACCGGCCGCCAATTATGTGCCCTTCGTGCGCACGGGCAGCCAGCTGTTCATCTCGGGGCAGATCAGCCAGACGGCCGAAGGTCGGATCACCGGCAAGCTGGGCGCCGACATGACGCTGGAACAGGGCGCCGAGGCCGCGAAGGCCTGCGCGCTGAGCCTGATCGCCCAAGCCCGCGCCGCCTGCGACGGCGATCTGGAGCGGGTGGTCCGCCTCGTGAAGCTCGTCGGTTTCGTCAACTCCACCCCCGATTTCACGCAGCAGCCGCAGGTCATCAATGGCGCGTCCGATCTGATGGTCGCGGTCTTTGGCGATGCCGGACGCCATGCCCGCTCCGCCGTCTCTGCCGCCAGCCTGCCGATGGGCGTCGCGGTGGAGATCGAGGCCGTGTTCGAGATCCGCTGATGCGCCTGCCCCTGCCCCCTCCGTTCCTGCGCCGCCCCATCGCGCACCGCGCCCTGCATGACCGGGCCGCCGGGCGGGTGGAAAACTCGCGCGCGGCCATCCGCGCGGCGGTGGAGGCGGGGTACGGCATCGAAATCGATCTGCAACTGTCCTCGGACGGGGTGCCGATGGTGTTCCACGACGACACGCTCGACCGGCTGACGGAGGCCGCCGGGCCGGTTCGCAGCCGCACCGCCGCCGATCTCGGCGCGCTGACGCTGCGCGATGCCGGCGACGGCATCCCGACCTTGGCCGAGGTGCTGGGCATCGTCGGAACCGCCGTGCCCCTGCTGATCGAACTCAAGACCCAGTATCCCGCCGATGGCGCGCTGGAGCGGGCGACCGCCGCCGCGCTGCAACGCCATGCGGGGCCGGTGGCCGTGATGGGCTTTTCGCCCGATTCGGTGGCGCTGATGGCCGAACTCGCCCCCACGATACCGCGGGGGATCACCACCTGCTCGTATCGTTACGAAGACTGGCCCCGGCTGACGCGGCGCGATTGCGATCTGCTGCGCGAGATTCCCGATTACGAACGGGTGGAGGCGAGCTTCATCTCGCACGAAGCGGCGGATCTGGGCCGCGACCGGGTGGCCGAACTGAAGGCCGAAGGCGCGGTGATCCTGTGCTGGACCATTCGCAGCCAGCATGCCGAGGACGAGGCCCGGCGCATTGCCGACAATGTGACCTTCGAAGGCTACCGGGCGGCGAAACCGGCTTGACGCCGGCGGGCCGTGCATCAGCATTGCGGGCATGAGCATCCCGATCGAACTGACCGCGCATGACGGCTTCGGCGCCATTCCCGCCGAGGTCTGGGACGCGCTGGCCCAGCCCGGGCCGGGGCGCCCGCTGGACCCATTCACCACGCACCGCTTCCTGATGGCGCTGGAGGCGAGCGGCTCCACCGGTGCAGGCAGCGGTTGGCAGGCCCGCCCCCTGACGGCCAGCATCGACGGCCGCGTCGTCGCCGCCGCCCCGCTTTATGTGAAGGGGCACAGCCAAGGCGAATACATCTTCGATTTCGGTTGGGCGGATGCCTATGAACGGGCGGGCGGCGAGTATTACCCCAAGATTCAGATCGCCGTTCCCTTCACCCCTGCCACCGGCCGCCGCTTTCTGACCCTGCCGGGGTTCGAGGATACGGGCCGCGCCGCGCTGATGCAGGGGGCGATCGCGCTCGCCGAACAGAACGGCCTGTCTTCGGTCCACGCCACCTTCTGCACCGAGGCCGAGGCCGAGGCCGGCGCGGACTTGGGCCTGATGCCCCGCGCCAGCCAGCAGTTCCACTGGCAGAACCGCGGTTATGACAGTTTCGACGCCTTCCTTGCCGATCTTTCGAGCCGCAAGCGCAAGACCATCCGCAAGGAGCGCGAGGGCGCGATGGCCTTCGGCGGCACCATCCACAGCCTGACCGGCGCCGATCTGCGCCCCGAACATTGGGACGCTTTCTGGCGCTTCTATCAGGATACCGGCGCGCGCAAATGGGGCCAGCCCTATCTGACGCGGGCCTTCTTCGACGAGATCCACCGCAGCATGGCCGATGACATCCTTCTGGTCATGGCCGAGCGGGAGGGCCGCTGGATCGCCGGCGCACTGAACTTCATCGGGCGCGAGACGCTGTATGGCCGGTACTGGGGCAGTATCGAGCATCACCCCTTCCTGCATTTTGAGCTGTGCTACTACCGGGCGATGGATTGGGCGATCGCCCATGGCATTCCGCATGTGGAGGCGGGCGCGCAGGGCGAACACAAGCTGGCCCGCGGCTATCTGCCGACCGAGACGCATTCCCTGCATTGGATCGCCGATCCCGCCTTCCGCCGCGCCGTGGCGCAGTTCCTTGAGGCGGAGAAGGCGGCGGTGGACGAGGAGATCGAGATTCTGACCTCCTACGGTCCGTTCCGCCGCCTGTCCGAGGATTAGACCGCCTGAAGCATCATGTCCGCACCGGACACTTCGCAGGTGCCGGGGCTTTCCTCCAGATGCAGCACGCGCACCTCGCCATCGACGACATGCATCGCATAGCGGCGCGAACGGCCCATCAGGCCCGGGCCGGGGGCGTCGAAGGCCATGCCGATATCTTGCGTGAACTCTCCACGCGGATCGCCCAGCAGGGTCAGACCGGCGTCGAGCGCGCCCGTCGCCTCGCCCCATGCCTTCATCACGAAGGCGTCGTTGACGCTGATGCAGATGATCTCCTCCACGCCCTTGGCGCGCAGGGCGTCGGCGTGGCGCACGAATCCGGGCATATGCGCGGAATGGCAGGTGGGCGTGAAGGCCCCCGGCACGGCGAAGATCACGACATTGCGGCCCTTGATATGGCGAGCAAGATCCACCTGCTCCACCCCGTCGGCCCCGGCGCGTACCAGTTGCGCGCCCGGCAGGCGGTCTCCCTTGGCGATCGTCATGCGATCCGTCCCCTCGTGTTGCGTTTCCGTGGCGGCCAGATATAGGCTCCGCCGCGCAAGGTGGGAATGGCAAAGATGACGGATGTTGTGGTGGTGGGGGCCGGTCAGGCCGGCGCGGCATTGGCGGCGCGGCTGCGGGCCTTGGGCGCCGCAGGCCGCATCACCCTGATCGGAGAGGAGCCCCTGCCCCCCTATCAGCGCCCGCCTTTGTCCAAGGCCTACCTTCTGGGAGAGATGGGCGCGGACCGCCTGACGCTGCGGGCGGACGGGTTCTGGGCCGATCAGGGGATCGATCTGCGCACCGGCGCCCGCGTGACGGCCATCGACCGAGCGGCGCGCATCGTCAGGATCGGGGATGAGGCGCTGCGCTATGACGCGCTGGCGCTGACGACGGGGTCGGTCGCCCGCCGCCTGCCAAGCCCGCTTTCCGGCGTCTTCGCCGTGCGCAGCAAGGCCGATGTGGATGCGCTGCGCCCGCATGTGGTGGCGGGTGCGCGCATGGTGATCGTCGGCGGCGGTTATATCGGGCTGGAGGCGGCGGCCGTCGCAGCGCAGCTCGGGCTGGAGGTGACGGTGATCGAGGCCGCCCCCCGCATCCTTGCCCGCGTCGCCGGAGAGCCGACCGCCGCCTTCTTCCGCGATCTGCACCGCGCCCATGGCGTGCGCCTTCTGGAAGGGACGCCCCTCGCGGGGCTGGAGGGGACGGAGCGCGTTCAGGCGGCGGTGCTGGCAGACGGCAGGCGCATTCCCTGCGATCTGGTGGTTGCGGGGATCGGCGTCGATCCGGCCACCGCGCTGGCCGAGGCGGCGGGCCTTGCCATCCATAACGGCATCGCGGTGGATGCGCGGGGCCGCACTTCGGACCCGCATATCTGGGCCGCCGGCGATTGCACCAGCTTTCCCCATGACGGCGGCCGCATCCGCCTCGAATCCGTGCCCCACGCCATCGAACATGCCGAGGCGGTGGCCGCCAACATCCTCGGGGCCGATACCGATTACCGCGCCCGCCCATGGTTCTGGTCCGATCAATACGATGTGAAGCTGCAGATCGCCGGGCTGAACACCGGCCATGACCGGGTGGTGACGCGGCAGGACGGCGGCACCTCGTTCTGGCATTTCGCGGGCCAGCGGCTGCTGGCGGTGGATGCGGCGGGCGATGCCCGCGCCTATATGACCGGCAAGCGCCTGATCGAGGCCGGACGCTCCCCCACCCCCGAGGCGGTCGCCACCGCCGCCCATCTGAAGGATCTGCTATGAGGATCGTCGGCGGCCGCATGCGCGGCACCAAACTGGCCGAAGTCGGCAGCGGAGACCCGGCGGCGCATCTGCGCCCCACCTCCGACCGAGTGCGGGAGGCGATCTTCAACCTTTTGGTGAATGGCGGGTATGGCGATCCGCTGACCGGGGCGCGGGTGCTCGACCTCTTTGCCGGGACCGGCGCGCTGGGTCTGGAGGCGCTGAGCCGCGGCGCCGCCCGCGCCTCCTTCGTGGAGGATGGCACCGCCGGGCGCGCCCTTCTGCGCCGCAACGTGGAGATCACGCGCAGTCAGGGCATTACCGACATCTGGCGCCGCGACGCGACCCGCATGGGCGAGAATCGCGGCGCGCCCTACGATTTGGTGTTTCTGGACCCGCCCTATGGCAAGGGGCTCGGGGAACAGGCGCTCGCCTCCTGCCGGGCGGGGGGGTGGCTTGCCCCCGGCTGTCTGATCGTCTGGGAGGAAGGCACCGCCCCGGCCGCGCCCGAGGGCTTCACCCTTCACGATCAGCGCCGCTATGGCGAAACGCACATCACCTTCCTGCAGGGGGCATGACATGACACGGGCCGTGATCTTCGACTGCGACGGCGTTCTGGTGGACAGCGAGGCGGTGGCGCTGAACCTGATCGTCCACGACATGTGCGCGCATGGCCTTCCCATGGACCATGAGGGCGCAGAGCGGCTGTTCGTCGGCGGCACGATCCCCGCCGTCTTTCACAAGGCGCGGAGCCTTGGCGCCGATCTGCCCGATGACTGGGTGCAGGATCTCTATGCCCGCATGTTCACCCAATTGCGGCAGCACACGCCGCTGATGCCGGGGATTCCGCAGCTTCTGGACCGGCTGGACGCGGCGGGCATTCCCTATGGCGTCGGATCGAACGGCACGACGGAAAAGATGGCCATCACCCTCGGCCAGCATCCCGATGTGTGGCGGCGGCTGAAGGGGCGGGTCTTTTCGGGGCAGGAACTGGGCGTGCCGAAGCCCGATCCGGGCCTCTATCTGCATGTCGCGCGGTTCCTCGGCCACGATCCGGCCGATTGCGTCGTGATCGAGGACAGCGCCACCGGCGCGCGCGCGGCGCGGCTGGCGGGGATTCCCTGCTATGGCTATGCGGCGGCGGACCATCCGGGCCTGCGGGCGGAAGGGGCCATCCTCTTCAACGACATGGCCGCGCTTCCCGGTCTTCTGGGCCTCTGAGCGGGCTCAGCCCCACGTGGGGTGGAATTTCCCGGCGGGGGAGAGGGTGAAGATCTCGCACCCGTCGGCGGTGACGCCGATGGAATGTTCGAACTGCGCCGACAGCGATTTGTCGCGCGTCACGGCGGTCCAGTCGTCGGCCAGCACCTTCGTTTCGGGACGGCCGAGGTTCACCATCGGTTCGATCGTGAAGATCATCCCCTCCTCCAGCACGGCGCCGGTGCCCGCGCGGCCGTAATGCAGCACGTTCGGCGCGGCGTGGAACACGCGGCCCAGACCGTGGCCGCAGAAATCGCGCACCACGGACATGCGCTGCGCCTCGACGAAGGTCTGGATCGCGTGACCGATATCGCCGAAGGTGTTGCCCGGCTTCACCGCCGCGATGCCGCGCATCAGGGCGTCATGCGTCACCTCGATCAGGCGCTCGGCCTTGCGGGGCAGCGTGCCGGCAATATACATCCGGCTGGTATCGCCGAACCAGCCATCCACGATCACCGTCACGTCGATGTTCAGGATGTCGCCGTCCTTCAGCACCTTCGGACCGGGAATGCCGTGGCAGACCACATGGTTGATCGAGATGCAGGAGGCGTGTTGATAGCCCTTGTAGCCCTTGGTGGCCGAAACGGCACCATGACGCTCCACCTCGGCGTCGATGAAGGCATCGAGATCGCCCGTCGTCGCACCCGGCACGACCCGCGCCGCAACCGCGTCGAGGATCTCGGCCGCGACGGCCCCGGCCCGGCGCATGCCGGCATAATCCTCCGGCTCGTAGATGCGGATTCCTTGGCGGGTGACGCGGCCTCGGGTCTCTTCCAACGGATCGGTCCTTTCCTGTGCGGGCGACAAGATAACGTTTCCCGCCCATGAAAGCCAGCCCCGGGACTCGACCTTCGGGGGGAAAGCGGTTATGGGCTGCGGCTTGCCTTGGCCCGGAACCGCTTTGGTGATAGGCTGCCCCAGCGCCGGGGACATGCGGCGCGCCACTACTGGAGGACAATGTCCTGGCTCATTCCGATCCGTCGACCGGACTTCCGGTCGGGCCGCGCCCCGACATGAACGGCGCGGCGCAATCCCCCGATGCGCAAAGCGAGGCGATCCTTGCACGCATCCTTCAGTCGCTTGACGACGACAAAGCCGAAGAGATCGTGCAGATCGATCTGCGCGGCCGCTCGGACATGGCCGATTACATGGTCATCTGCTCCGGCCGTTCGTCCCGTCAGGTCGCCTCCATCGCCGAAAAGCTGATGGAGAACGTCAAGCAGGACTTCGGCCGCCTTTCGAAGGTCGAAGGCAAGGACACCGGCGATTGGGTGCTGATCGACACGGGCGATGTCATCGTCCACGTCTTCCGCCCCGAAGTGCGCGAGTTCTACCAGCTCGAAAAGATGTGGCTGCCTGCGGACCAGCAACGCTCGCCTCTCTGATGCGGGTGCATCTGTGCGCGGTCGGTCGTCTTCGGGCCGGCCCGGAAAAGGCGCTGGTGGACGATTACGTCACCCGCTTCGACCGGACGGGCCGCGCGCTCGGCCTCGGCCCTCTGACCCTGCACGAGGTGGAGGATCGCAAGGGCGGCGGCATGGAGGCGGAAGCCGACCTCTTGGCCCGCGCCGTCCCGTCGGGCGCGTTGATCTGCGTCCTCGACGAACGCGGGCGCACCTTCTCCAGCCCCGAATTCGCCACGCAGCTGGGACACTGGCGCGATGGCGGGCGGCAGGATGTCGCCTTTCTGATCGGCGGGGCGGACGGGCTGGCACCGGCGTTGCGCGATCGCGCCGATGCCGCACTGTCCTTCGGGCGGATGGTCTGGCCGCATATGCTGGTGCGCGCCATGCTGACCGAGCAGCTTTACCGCGCGGCCTCCATCCTTGCCGGATCGCCCTATCACCGCGTCTAGGCGGGCCGCACCGACAGATCGGCCCCGGCGGGCAGCCATGCATAACCGTTCGCGCCAAGCCGCAGCTCCGCCCCGTCCAGCACCGCGTTCCGGCCCGGCCCGATCGGCGCCCCCACCCCCGTAAGCGCCAGCGTCACCGGCCGCGGCCCAAGGTTGAAGACGCAGAGCGTCGCCGCCCCCTCCCCCTGCCGGACGAAGGCCAGCACCGGTTCGGGCAGGCCGTCCACGAACCGCGTCCGTCCCAGCCGCAGCGCATCGTCGTCCCGGCGGAAGGCGAGGATCGCGCGATAGGCGTTCAGCACCGAATCCGCGTCCGCCTCAAGGGCGGCGACATGGCGGGCGGCCTGCGGCGGCTTCACCGGCAGCCACGGCGTGCCGGTGGTGAAGCCCCCTTCGGCGCTGCCGTCCCAGACCATCGGCGTGCGGCACCCGTCCCGGCCCTTTTCGTCGGGCCAGAAGTTCAGGCCCTTCGGATCGGTCAGTTCGTGATACTCCATCTCGGTATCGGTCTGGCCCAGCTCCTCGCCCTGATAGAGGCAGACCGACCCTTCGAGCGACAGAAGCAGCGCCGCCGTCTGCCGCGCCAGATCGTCCGTCGCGCCATGTTCGGCCCAGCGGCCCGCATGACGCGGCACGTCGTGGTTGGAAAACGCCCAGCAGGGCCAGCCATCCGGTGCCCCCTCGAAGAAGGACTCGACGGCGCTGCGGAAGAACGCGGCCGAGAACGCATCCCCCAGCATCTCGAAGCTGTAGGCCATGTGCAGGCGGTGATCGCCGGCGGTGTAGAGGCCCATCACCTCGATCTGGCGCAGCGCGTCGCCCACCTCACCCACCATCATCCGCGCGTCGTAGCGGTCCGTCAGCGCGCGCATCCGTTCCAGCCACGGCACGTTTTCGGGGCGGGTCTTGGTGTAGATCTGATCCTGCATGTCATAGGGATTGACCGGCGGGCGATCGAAGGGCAGCGCCGGGTTCGAGCGCAGCTTTGGATCGTGGAAGTAGTAGTTCACCGTATCCAGCCGGAACCCGTCCACCCCGCGATCGAGCCAGAAGGTCAGCACGTCGAGGAAGTATTCCTGCACCTCGGGGCAGTGGAAGTTGAAGGTGGGCTGTTCGGGCAGGAAATTGTGCATGTAATACTGCCGCCGCCCCGCATCCCATGTCCATGCCGAGCCGCCGAAGATCGCGAGCCAGTTGTTCGGCGGGCTGCCATCGGGCTGCGGATCGGCCCAGATGAACCAGTCGGCCTTGGGATTGGTCCGGTCGCGGCGGCTTTCGGCGAACAGCGGGTGATCCTTGGCGCAGTGACTGATGACCTGATCGACGATCACCTTCAGGCCAAGCCCATGCGCCGTTTCCAGCAGCGTGTCGAAATCCGCCAGCGTGCCGAAATCGGGATGCACGCCGAAATAATCCGACACGTCATAGCCCATATCCAGCATCGGCGAGGGATAGAACGGCGACAGCCAGATCGCATCCACCCCAAGCGAGGCCACATGCGGCAACCGCTGCGTGATGCCCGGCAGATCGCCGATGCCATCGCCGTTCGAATCCTGAAACGACCGGGGATAGATCTGATAGGTCACCGACCCGCGCCACCAGTTCTGCATGAAGCACCTCCCTTTTCCTTCACCCTAGCCGAGTGCGCGCGCATTACCAGCGCCATGCTTCGGGGTGCCCAAAGGGCGCGGCGCGCTATCATTGCAGGAAAGGCGCGGGATCGGCCCGCACGAAGGAGGGATGAATGGAAGACGTTCTGCAAGGCATCGGTTGGGTCGCGCTGATCCTGATGGTGGTGATCGGTGCGGCGGCGGGCTGGCTGGCGGCGCTGGTCGCGGGCGGGCACCGGGCGCGGTATGTGGCGATCGGGGTGATCGCGGCGGTGGCGGCGCCCTTGGTGATCGGGCTCTTGGCGGGCGGGGTGCTGCTGGCGGGCGGGCTGCTGGCGGTGATCCTGATGGCCGTCATCGGCGCGGCGGTGGTCCTCGTCATCGCCAAGCTGGTCTTCGACTGATCCCGCCGGTAGAACGGGGCGCATGATCGAGGTCATCGCCCCCAACCTGAAGCGCCGCC
The DNA here is from genome assembly GCF_018279165.1 of Falsirhodobacter algicola. GTDB lineage: Bacteria > Pseudomonadota > Alphaproteobacteria > Rhodobacterales > Rhodobacteraceae > Falsirhodobacter > Falsirhodobacter algicola. Next base: position 1,310,890 of record NZ_CP047289.1, read on the forward strand.
TGTCCGGCGTCACCGCCACCATCGCGCGGCTGGTGCCCATCCAAGCGCGCGAGATCGGCATCCGCGCCACCGGCCCCGGCCTGCCGCAAGGCGTGCCCCATATGCCGCTGTGGCGCGTGGCCCTTTTGCCGCGCGACCGCTGGCGCGTCTGGCACGCCCGCCGCAACACCGAAATGCTGCTAGGCCTCGTGCTGCGCCATGTGCTGCGGCGGCGGTTGCGGCTGCTGTTCACCTCGGCCTCGCAGCGGCGGCATACGGGCTGGTCGCGCTGGCTGATCGGGCGGATGGATGCGGTGGTGGCCACCTCGGCCAAGGGCGCCGCCTATCTGGAGCGGGAGGCCGAGGTCATCCTGCACGGCATCGACACCCACGCCTTTCGCCCCGCCGCGGACCGCGCCGCCCTGCGCGCGCGGCTGAACCTGCCCGAAACCGGGCCGCTGATCGGTTGCTACGGCCGCATCCGCGCCTCCAAGGGGACGGACAATTTCGTGGCGGCGATGATCGCGCTTCTGCCCGAGCGGGAGGGGCATGCCGTCGTGATGGGCCGCGCGCTGGACAAGGACCGCGCCTTTCTGGACGATCTGAAGGCGCGCATCGCGGCGGCCGGGCTGACGGAGCGCATCCTCTTCCGCCCCGAGGTGACGGTGGACCGGATGCCCGACTGGTATGCCGCCCTCGACCTCTATGTCGCGCCGCAGCGGTGGGAAGGGTTCGGCCTTACGCCATTGGAGGCGATGGCCTGCGGCGTGCCCGTGGTCGCCACGCGCACCGGCGCGTTCGAGGAGTTGCTCGGCCCGACGGGGCGGCTGGTGCCGACCGATGACGTGCCCGCCCTGACCGCCGGGATCGCCGCGATGCTCGATGCGCCCGATGCTGCGGGGCGCGCCGCCGCCGTGCGCCGCCGCGTCGAAGACGGGTTCCGCATCGAGGACGAGGCCCGCGCCCTCAACGCCCTCTACCGCCGGATGCTGGCATGACGCGGCTTGGCTTCACTCTCGCGCGCCTGCTGCGCCGCGAAGAGCCGCTCTGCGCCCTGTCGGTGCCGCAGGCCGATGTGCTGGCCGATTGGGCCGGGCGGCGCGTGGCGCTGGTGGGCAATGCGCGCGGACTGGCCGAGGGGCGGAACGGCGCGGCGATCGACGCCGCCGATATTGTGATCCGCATCAACCGCGCCCCGATGCCCGCCGCCGCATCGCATGGAACGCGCACCGATGCGCTGGCGCTGGCGACGGCGCTCGATGGGGCGCAGATGCGGCGCATCCGTCCGGGCCGCATCCTGTGGATGTCGCCCAAGCGCAAACGCTTGCCTTGGGCCGTGGCGACGCATCCCGGATTCTACCTGCACCCGCAGGACGACATCGCCCGCCTTCAGGCCCTGCTGGGCGCGCCGCCCAGCACCGGGGCGATGATGATCGACCTTCTGGCCCGGTCCTCTACCGCGCGGATCGACCTTTACGGATTCGACTTCTTCGCCACCCTGTCGCTATCCGGGCGGCGGGGCGCGGCCGATGTCCCCCACGACTTTTCCGCCGAAGCGCAGCGTGTTCAGACCCTTCTGGCGCAAGATTCGCGATTTTTCCTGCATCCGCACGGATAATCCTTTCAACATCGGGGCTGGTGGGGTAAGGGTCCGCGTCCCTTCTCAGACGCAAAGGAGGTCCTCCATGGGCTACAGGGTCGTCGTCGCGGGTGCCACGGGCAACGTGGGTCGCGAAATGCTGAACATCCTCGCCGAGCGCGAGTTTCCGGTCGATGAAATCGTGGCGCTCGCCTCGCGCAAATCGATTGGGACAGAGGTCAGCTTCGGCGACAAGACACTGAAGACCAAGGACCTCGACACCTTCGACTTCACCGGCTGGGACATGGCGCTGTTCGCCGTGGGTTCGGACGCGACCAAGACCTACGCGCCCAAGGCGGCGGCGGCGGGCTGCGTCGTGATCGACAACTCCTCGCTCTATCGCTACGACCCGGCGGTGCCGCTGGTCGTGCCGGAAGTGAACGCCGAAGCGGTCGATCACTACACCAACAAGATGATCATCGCGAACCCCAACTGCTCCACCGCGCAGATGGTCGTCGCGCTGAAGCCGCTGCATGATCGCGCGAAGATCAAGCGCGTCGTCGTCTCCACCTATCAATCCGTGTCGGGCGCGGGCAAGGAAGGCATCGACGAGCTGTGGGACCAGACCAAGGGTCTCTATGTCCCCGGTCAGGAAGTCGCGCCGTCGAAATTCTCCAAGCAGATCGCCTTCAACGTGATCCCGCATATCGACGTCTTCCTCGACGACGGTTCCACCAAGGAAGAGTGGAAGATGGTCGCCGAGACGAAGAAGATCCTCGACAAGTCCATCCGTGTCACCGCCACCTGCGTGCGCGTTCCGGTCTTCGTCGGCCATTCGGAATCGATCAACATCGAATTCGAGGATTTCCTCGACGAGGCCGAAGCCCGCGACATCCTGCGCGAAGCGCCGGGCATTCTGGTCGTCGATAAGCGCGAGGCCGGCGGTTATGTCACGCCGATCGAATCCGTGGGCGAATACGCGACCTATATCTCGCGCATCCGTCAGGACTCGACGGTGGAGAACGGCATCAACCTCTGGTGCGTCTCGGACAACCTGCGCAAGGGTGCGGCGCTGAACGCCGTGCAGATCGCCGAGGTTCTCGGCAAGCGCTGCCTGAAGAAGGGCTGATCGCGGCGCGCCCCCGGATGGGGGCGCCCTGCCCCCATGCTCGAACCTGCCGGAGGACGGATGATCACGCGTTTCATGCAAAAAGCGCGGGGATTGGCCCGCCTCTTCTCCAAGCCAGCCCCCCCGCGCGCGCCGCGCATCGCAGTCATCTGCGCCGCCCATCGCGGCAATTCGGGCATGTACAGCGTCGACAGTTCGGCCGTGCATTACTTCGAAGGGCGCGGCCTTGCCTTCGACATCTTCTATGCACAGCGCCCGCCGGACCGCGAGGCCGACGTGATCGCGGGCCATACCGCCAAGCTGTTCCGCCGCATGAAGGATCTCTCGGGCTACAGCGACATTGTCTATTGGGGCGATTTCCTGAACAATCCCGTCTATGGCCGCGGCGATTTCGCGAACCGCGACCGCGGGTTCGGCCACAGCGCCACCACCCGCGAAGGCTATGACGCGTGGAAGCGCCTCTTCAACTTCTACGGCGCGCGACGTCCGGGCAATGCGGTGTCGGTCGGCAACAACTTCCAACACGATTTCGCGGCCGAACTTCCGAACGCCAAGCCGATCTTCGCGCGCATCGAAAAGAACTTCCGCGCCATCCTGCCGCGCGATCCCCATTCGCTGCAAAGCCTGTCCTCCATGCTTTCCCCCGAGGGGCGGAGCGTGGCGCGGCAGGGGATGGATTGCGCCTTTCTGCTGCCCCCCCTTCCGGCGCAGCCGAAGGACGACATCTTCTGCTACACCTTCAACCGCAGCAAACTGCCGCAGCGCGAGCGTCTGATCCGCCGGATCGAAGAGGTGACGGGCCTGCGCGGTCAGCCCATGCCCGGCTGGATGCATCTAAAGGAGGCCGATGCCGAAGCCGATTTTCAGGCGATGCGGGCCAAGATCGCCTCGGCCCGGTTCGTGGTGTCGGACACCTATCACTTCCTGATCAATAGCATGGTGCTGGGCGTGCCGGTGGTGGGCCTTGGCCGCACGGCGGAAAAGCAGACGGGCACGCTCGGCGATTTCAAGAAGCGGATGCTGTTCGGGATGCTGGACCTCGATGCCCAGTATGTCGAAATGGGCGACGAGACGCCCGAGGCCTATGCCGAACGCGTGGCCGAGATCTGCCGCGCGGCGCCGAACCTCGATCCGGCGCAGCTTTATGCGCGGATGCACACGCTGCGCGACGGGTTCCGGGGCGATCTGGACCAGCTCTTTCCCGGCGATGCATGATACGGGGCGGCGCGGACGCCGCCCAGCCTGCCTTAGACCGGAACGAAGGTGCCTTCCTTGCGGTCGTAATGCTCCAGCCCGCCATGGCCGATGTCGTTCCAGCAGCCATGCAGGCTCAGAACGCCCTCGGCCACCGCGTCGCGCACGAAGGGGAAGGTCATCAGGTTCTCGAGGCTGGTGAGGACGGCCTCGTTTTCCAGCGCGCGCAGCGGATCGGCGGGGCCGGCCTCCTTCACGCGCTTGTAGCCGGGGCGCAGAATGTCCATCCAGCGCCCGACGAAGGAGGTCGACGCCTCGAGTTCCGGGGCGTGGCCTTCGCACATGTCGTGGCAGCCCTTGACGCCGCCGCAGTTCGAATGGCCCAGCACCACCAGATGCGCCACCTTCAGCGCCGTCACGGCGTATTCCACCGCCGCCGAGGTGCCGTGGTAATCGCCATCGGGATCGTAGGGCGGCACGAGGTTCGCGACGTTGCGGTGGATGAACAGCTCCCCCGAATCGGCGCCGAAGATCTGGGCAACATCGACGCGGCTGTCGCAGCAGGCGATGACCATGGCCCGCGGATGCTGCCCTTCCCCGGCCAGACGGCGGTACCAGGCCGCGTTCTCGGCATAGGTCGTGGCGCGCCAGCCGTGATAGCGTTGGATCAGGTAATGCGGAAGCGGTCTGACATCTTGCATCGCAGGTCCTTTCGGTTTGGTGCTGCGCACCCTGATACGGCGCACGTGCGCCATGCGGAAGTGCGATCGCACCACGCGAATGGGATCGGCTGTGCCTTGCGGCCAGCGGCCAAAGGCGTAGGCTCCGCGCCGAACAGCCGGAGACCCGCCATGAATCTGCCCCTTTCCCCCCCGAACGCCACGTCCCGCCCCCTGTATGTCGTGGGCGCGGAAGGGTTGCAGGCGTGGCTGGCCGGCCAGCCTGCCCCCGTGGCGGCGTGGCTTTCGGGGACGGGATTCGCCGGTGGCCTTGGCGATGTGCGCCTGCTGCCTGGCCCGGACGGGGCGCCCGCCGCCGCCGTCATCGGCCATGGCACCGCCGCCGCGCGGCGGCGCACGCGCTTCGGCCTTGCCGCCGCGGCGCAGCTACCGCAAGGCGACTGGCATCTGGAGGGCACCCTGACGGACGAGGAGCGGGACGAGGCCGTTCTCGGCTTCCTCCTCGGGGCCTATCGCTTCACCCGCTACCGCGCGCAGACCGGCGGCGGGGCGCGTCTGAAACTGCCCGAAGGGTGCGAACGGCTGGTCGCGCTTGCGGAAGGCGAATGGCTGACGCGCGATCTGATCAACACCCCCTCTGCCGATATGGGCCCGGACGAGTTGGAGGCCGCCACGGCCGCACTTGCCGCCCGCCACGGCGCGCATCTCTCCGTCACGCGGGATGAGGCGCTGCGCGAGGGCTTTCCCATGATCCACGCGGTCGGCGACGGGTCGGACCGGCGCCCGCGCCTGCTGGATCTGCGCTGGGGCGCGAATGGCCCGGCGCTGACGCTGGTGGGCAAGGGCGTGTGCTTCGACACGGGCGGGCTCGATCTGAAACCGGCGGCGTCGATGCTGCTGATGAAGAAGGACATGGGGGGCGCGGCCACCGTGCTGGGCCTTGCGCAGATGATCATGGCGCTGAACCTGCCGATCCGCCTGCGCGTCCTGATCCCGGCGGTGGAGAATTCGGTCTCGGGCCGTGCCTTCCGGCCTAAGGACATCCTCACCTCCCGCAAGGGCCTGACCGTAGAGGTGAACAACACCGATGCCGAAGGGCGGCTGGTGCTGGCCGATGCGCTGGCCCTCGCGGCCGAGGAGGCGTCCGATCTGACCATCTCCATGGCGACGCTGACGGGCGCGGCGCGGGTGGCGGTGGGGCCGGACCTCGCGCCCTTCTTCACCGATGACGAGGCGGCGGCCGCGGCCCTTGCCGATGCCGGAACCGAGATGCGCGACCCCGTCTGGCGCCTTCCCTTCTGGGAGCCGTACGAGCCGATGATCGAACCGGGCATCGCCGATCTCGACAATGCGCCCGCGGGGGGCATGGCCGGGGCGATCACGGCGGCGCTGTTCCTGCGGCGTTTCGCGGGCGGGCGCTATGTTCATTTCGACATCTACGGCCATCAGCCGGGCGATGCACCCGGGCGGCCCAAGGGCGGCGCGGGACAGGGCGCGCGCGCGATCCTCGGGGCGCTGCCCACGCTGCTGGGGGTCTGAGGGATGAGGGATCGCCGCATCACCCCCGCCACCAGCCGCATCGCGCACGAATCGCTGCGCGGCATCGTCGACGCCCCCGCCTTCACCAAGGGCGATGCGCGGCAGGTATCCGCGCCGCTCGTGGATCTTCTGGCACAGCCGCAAGGCGGGCGCGACCGTCAGCTGGTCATGGGCGACGGGTTCACCGTGATCGACCGCGACAGCCATTACGCCTTCGGCATGTCGGCCAAGGACGGCTATTGCGGCTGGGTCCCGCGCGAGACGTTGGAACCGGCCTTGCCCCAGACGCACTGGCTGGCGGTACCGGCGAGCCATCTCTATCCCGAACCGCGGGTGCAGTCGCGCCCGATCGCGGCGCTGACCATGGGCGCGCGGCTGACGGTGATCGGCGAGCAGGGCCAATGGGCCGAAACGACCAAGGGCTTCATCTGGGCCGATCATCTGCGCGCCTTGGATGCGTGGATGGCCGATCCGGTGGCGGTGGCCGAACGCTTTCTCGGCACGCCCTATGTCTGGGGCGGCAACAGCCGTGACGGGATCGACTGCTCCGGCCTCGTGCAGATCGCGCAACTGGCTTGCGGACGCCCCTGCCCCGGCGACAGCGATCTGCAGCAATCCCTCGGCCATGAGGTGGAGGGGCCGCTTCAGCGCGGCGATCTCTTGTTCTGGAAGGGGCATGTCGCCATGGCGATGGACGAACGGCGCATCATCCACGCGACGGGCGCCTTCATGGCCACCGTGATCGAGGATACCGAGGTGGCGCTGCAACGGATCGAAGCGGCGGGCTATCCCCTGCTGTCGCAGCGGCGGCCCTAATCGACGACGCGGATCGTCTTGCGTTCCAGCACCCGCAGCACCTGCGCCAGATCGTGACCGCGGCGCAGGATCTGCCCATCCATCCCCACCACGGCGTACATCCCCTGCCGCTGGCGCAGCTTCGGGCGTTTTTCCACGCGATAGAGGGGGTGTTCGGCGGTGCGGCGGAAGATGGCGAAGACCGCGACCTCGCGCAGGACCGAGATGCCGTAATCGCGCCATTCGCCCTGCGCCACCATCCGGCCATAGACCGACAGGATGGTCCCGAGTTCGTGGCGGTCGAAGCTGACCTGTTCGGGGATGCGGGGCGAGAAGGGTATCGGTGCGTCCATACCCTTCATGTTGCGCCGCGCCGCGGTCAAATCAAGCGGTGAAACCGTCCGACGTGCGGAAGACGCCCGTCTCGATGCCGCGCCAATTGGTCTGAACCGCATCGAGGCGGCGGCGCGTCGCGGGATGCGCGGCGTCCAGAACGCCCAGCTCCACCAGCAGGCGCGCGATCGCGGCCTCGGCGGCGGGGACATGGCCGTCGGTGATCTTCAGCGCGATGCCCATCCGCTTTTGCGGCAGAATCGCGACATAGACCGCCTCGGCCCCCATCTTCATCGCAACCCCGTCCATGGCGCGCATCAGTTCGGTATCGGCGCGCCCTTCGCCGGCGACCATCTCGGGATGGGCGGCCATCGCGCGGGCCAGCCGGGCCGCCGCACGTTCGCGGGGGCCGCCATCATCGCGCGCACCGGCAAAGAAGGCCATCGCCCGCGCCAGCCCCTGCAGCGAAGTCGCGAAATTCGGGGCCGAGCAGCCGTCGATGCCATATCCGGGCGAGGTTTCGTCCGTCACCTCCTCGAAGGCGGCCTTCACGGCGCGCTGCACGGGATGGTCGATCTCCAGATATTCGGCATCCCCGCCCAGATGGCGGTTCAGCGTCAGGAAACCGGCATGTTTGCCCGAACAGTTGTTATGAAGCTGGCACGGCGCCTCGCCAGCGCGGATCAGGCGGTCCCGCTCTTCGGTGTCCCACGGCATGTGGCAGCCGCAGCGCAGATCCTGCTCCCGAAGGTTCAGATCCGACAGCCAGCGCCCCACGGTGCCCGCATGCAGCGCCGCGCCCGAATGGCTGGCGCAGGACAGCGCAAGCTGCCGGTCGGTCAGGCCATGCGCCTCGGCCGCGCCCGATTCCACCAGCGGCAGCGCCTGAAGCATCTTGCACGAGGATCGCGGAAAGATCACCGCGTTCGGATCGCCCCATGCGCGGACCACCTCCCCATCGGCATGGCAGATCACGGCATGGCCCAGATGGGTGCTTTCCAGCAATCCGCCCCGCCACAGTTCGGCCATCGCCACAGGTGCCGTCATCGTTCCGCCCCTCTCACAGATGCGCGATTCGACGGCAGATCGCCTTTGAAACCGCGCGCAAACCACGGTAAGAACGGTTATCGAGTTGGACAGGCCCGCGCCACCCAAAAGCGCGCAGTCAGGCGGCAGGCCGGGCCGAAGCAGAGAGGCTGGACATGAACCCCACGACCACGCGCCTGATCGGCGCCGCCATGCTTGCCCTTGCGGGGACCGGCGCCATTGCGCAGGAATCCACGAACCGTGTGGCGACCAAGACCGACTGGAGCGTGTTCACCGAGGACAGCCCCAAGGAATGCTGGGGCGTCTCCAGCCCCAAGAAGACCGTGAACAGCCGTGACGGCCAGCCGGTGGAAGTGCAGCGCGGCGACATCCTGCTGTTCGTGACCTTCCGCCCCGGTGCAGGCGCGGCGGGCGAGATTTCGTTCACGGGCGGCTATCCCTTCGCCGGCGGCTCCACGGTGGATGTGGCGATCAACGGCAAGACCTATGCCATGATGACCGACGGCGAATGGGCATGGCCCGCCGACAGCGGTTCGGACGGCACGATCCTTGCCGCGATGAAGGCCGGGTCCGAGGCGGTTCTGACGGCGCGTTCCTCGCGCGGGACGCAGACGCAGGACACCTTCTCGCTCATGGGCTTCACGGCCGCGATGCAAGAAGCCGAGAACCGCTGCAAGTAAGCCATGCGGCATGTGCAGGGCGCCCCGGCAGGTTCCGGGGCGTTTTTGCATTTAAATCGACGCCGAAATCCACTATATAACCGTCTTCACCCCCGAGGATGCCATGAACGCCACCGCCCCCATCACGCAGGACGTGCTGACCCTTCCGCGCAAGCTGCCGGAGGGCAGGACCAACATCATCGGCCTGACGCGGCCGCAGCTTCACGCCGCGCTGATGGCGATGGGCACGCCCGAGCGGCAGGCCAAGATGCGCGTGGGTCAGGTGTGGCAGTGGCTCTATCATTGGGGCGTGCGCGACTTTGCGCAGATGACCAACCTCGCCAAGGATTACCGCGCCAAGCTGGCCGAGCATTTCGACATCGTCATCCCCGAAGTGGTGGAGCGCAAGATCTCCGAAGACGGCACGCGCAAATACCTCGTGCGCATCGCCGGCGGCCATGAGGTCGAGACGGTCTATATCCCCGAGGAAGGGCGCGGCACGCTCTGCGTGTCCAGTCAGGTCGGCTGCACGCTCACCTGTTCGTTCTGCCATACGGGCACGCAGAAGCTGGTCCGCAACCTCACCGCCGGTGAGATCGTGGGCCAGTTGATGCTGGCGCGCGACGATCTGGGCGAATGGCCCGAACAGGGCGCGCCCAAGGAGGAAACGCGCCTCGTGTCGAACATCGTGCTGATGGGCATGGGCGAGCCGCTCTACAACTTCGACAATGTCCGCGACGCGATGAAGGTCGTGATGGATGGCGAGGGGCTGAGCCTGTCGCGCCGCCGCATCACCCTCTCCACCTCGGGTGTGGTGCCCGAGATCGCCAAGACCGCCGAAGAGATCGGCTGCCTTCTGGCCGTCAGCTTCCACGCCACCACCGACGAGGTGCGCGACAAGCTGGTGCCGATCAACAAGCGTTGGAACATCAAGGCGCTGCTGGATGCGCTGCGCGAATATCCCAAGCTGTCCAATTCCGAACGGATCACCTTCGAATACGTCATGCTGAAGGGCGTGAACGACACCGACGCCGATGCGCGCCGGCTGGTGAAGCTGATTGCGGGCATCCCGGCCAAGATCAACCTGATCCCCTTCAACGAATGGCCCGGCAGCGCCTATCAGCGTTCGGACTGGGAGCGGATCGAGAAATTCGCCGACATCATCTACCATGCCGGCTACGCCTCCCCCATCCGCAAGCCGCGCGGCGAGGACATCATGGCCGCCTGCGGTCAGTTGAAATCCGCGACCGAGCGGGCCCGCAAATCGCGCGCCGAGATCGCGGCCGAAGCCGGGATGTGAGGGAACGACCGTCCCCCTTTGCGGTTCACCCGTGAAAGGAGAACGACATGTCGAATTTCCACAAGGGTGACCGCGTTCGGTGGAACTGGGGCGGCAACACCGCCGAGGCGGCGGTGGAAGATATCTTCCCCCGCCGCGTGCAGCGCACGCTGAAGGGCAAGAAGGTCACGCGCAACGGCTCCAAGAAGAACCCCGCCTACCTGCTGAAACAGGAAGACGGGGACAAGATCCTGAAGCTGCACTCCGAATTGTCGAAGGCCTAGCGCACCAGCGGGCCGAGCGGCGGTTCTTCCCACGTATCCAGCGCCGCGACGGCCTCTTCGGCGGTTTCCACGTATTGGAACAGCTCGAGATCCGCCGCCGCGATGGTGCCGAAGGATTCCAGCGCATCGAGGTTCAGGATCGCCTCCCAGAAGGCGCGCCCGAACAGCAGCACGGGAATGCGCTTCATGCGGCGCGTCTGGATCAGGGTCAGCGTCTCGAACATCTCGTCAAGCGTGCCGAAGCCGCCGGGGAAGACGCAGAGCGCTTCGGCCCGCATCAGGAAATGCATCTTCCGCAGCGCGAAGTAGTGGAAGTTGAACGAGAGTTCGGGCGTGACATAGGCGTTCGGCGCCTGCTCGAACGGCAGCACGATGTTCAGACCCACCGAGCGGCCCCCCGCTTCGGCGGCGCCGCGGTTTCCCGCCTCCATCACGCCCGGCCCGCCGCCGGTGCAGATGATGCCCCGGCGCCCGCCATCGGCAAGGCTCCGCTCGGTCATCAGATGGGCGAAGCGGCGCGCCTCGTCGTAGAAATGCGACAGCTCGGCCAGCGCGGGCGTGCGCGCCGTCTCCTTGCGGGCGGGTTCGGGAATGCGCGCGCCGCCGAACAGGACGATGGTGCTGTCCACGCCCTCTTCGTCCAGCGACATCTGCACCTTCAGCAGCTCCAGCTGCAGGCGCACGGGGCGAAGTTCCTCGCGCGTCAGGAAATCCTCGTCGGCGAAGGCCAGCCGATAGGCGGGGGAGCGGCTTTGCGGCGTGTCGGGCACGCGGTCGGCGGTCTGCCGATCCTGTGCCGAGTGACGCAGCGGGTGCTTGCGGGTATCTTCGTTCATCTGCCGTCCTTCGCGAGTTGCGGGGCGTATCCCCCGCGTTTATAGCCTCGGACAGCCAATGGAAAGGATGCCCCATGACCGACGCAGCGCTGGAAGCCGCCATCGAAGCCGCCTGGGATGCGCGTGACACCATCACCCCCGCCACCACCGGAGAGGCGCGCGACGCGATTGAGGCGACGCTGTCCGCCCTTGATGCCGGAACGCTGCGCGTCGCCGAAAAGCGGGGGCAGGACTGGCATGTGAACCAATGGGCGAAGAAGGCCGTGCTGCTGGGCTTCCGCCTGAAGGACATGGAACTGCAATCGGGCGGCCCGCAGGGCGGCGGCTGGTGGGACAAGGTGGACAGCAAGTTCGCCGGTTGGAGCGAGACCGAATGGAAGGCCGCAGGCTTCCGCGCGGTGCCCAACTGCGTCGTCCGCCGCTCGGCCTATATCGCCAAGGGCGTGGTGCTGATGCCCTCCTTCGTGAACCTCGGGGCCTTCGTCGACGAAGGCACGATGGTCGATACCTGGGCCACGGTCGGGTCCTGCGCGCAGATCGGGCGCAACGTGCACCTGTCGGGCGGCGTCGGCATCGGCGGCGTGCTGGAGCCGATGCAGGCCGGTCCCACCATCATCGAGGACAACTGCTTCATCGGGGCCCGCTCCGAAGTGGTGGAAGGCGTGATCGTGCGCGAAGGCTCGGTCCTTGGGATGGGCGTCTATCTTGGCCAATCGACCAAGATCTTCGACCGCGAAACCGGCGAAGTCAGCTATGGCGAGGTTCCGGCCGGGTCGGTCGTCGTCTCCGGCAGCCTGCCCTCGCGCAATGGCGTGCACCTCTATTGCGCGGTGATCGTGAAGAAAGTGGATGCGAAAACCCGGTCCAAAACCTCGATCAACGAACTTTTGCGTGATTGATCTGCGGAACTCTGCCCGGTGATCCCGCGTTGGCGGGCCGACACCTATCACCGGAAGGGGAACAGAAAATGCAAGGTATGGGCTGGATTGCCGCCATCATCGTCGGGGCCATCGCAGGCTGGATCGCCGAGAAACTGATGAAGTCCGATCACGGGCTTCTGATGAACATCATTCTCGGCATCCTTGGCGCGGTGATCATGAACTTCCTGCTCGTGACCCTTCTGGGCGCGACGCTGGGCGGCTGGCTGGGCCAACTGGTGGTGGGCGTGATCGGCGCCTGCATCCTGATCGCCCTTGGCCGCGTGCTGCGTCGCAAGACCTGACACCGCCGGAACGCACGGAAACAGGCGGCCTTCGGGCCGCCTTTTTTCATGCCCGCCCGCCGGGTTGCACTGCCGCTGTGAACCTGCGACACCAAAACGACACCGCAGGGATACGGATATGAGCGAGAAGCGCCCCCAACAGGTCTATACGCTGCTGATCGAAGTCGGTCGCAAGCCCGGCGACGGGCTTCCCGGCAAGGCGACGGGGGCGGCGCTGCTCTGCTACGCCTCGGGCGTCGACGAGGCGGAGGCCGTGCGCGAAACGGTGGCGATCCTGAAGCAGGCCGATCTCGCGCCGCTGGATGTTTCGGGCTACGGCACCTTGGACGAACGCGAAAAGGCCGGCGATGAGATCGACGCCGAGGAACGCGCCCTGATGGAACGCGCCTTGGCCGAAAACTCGGTCATCGTCGCCCAGATGACCCCCTTCTACGAGTGATCCGATGACCGACCCCGTTGCCCTGACTGCCGATCTCGTCCGTTGCCCCTCCGTCACCCCGAACGAGGCGGGGGCGCTGGTGCTGATGGAGCGTTTGTTGACCGAAGCGGGCTTCGAGTGCACGCGGGTGGACCGGGGCGGCATCTCCAACCTCTTTGCCCGCTGGGGCCGACCGGGGGCGAACCGCACCTTCGGCTATAACGGCCATGTGGATGTGGTGCCGGTGGGCAATGCCGCCGACTGGACCCATGACCCCTTCGGCGCCGTGATCGAGGATGGCTGGCTCTATGGGCGCGGCGCGACGGATATGAAATCGGGTGTCGCCGCCTTTGCCGCCGCCGCGATCGATTTCGTTGCGGACACGCCCCCCGACGGCGCGATCATCCTTGCCCTGACCGGCGACGAGGAGGCCGATGCCCATCACGGCACCGTCGCCCTTCTGGATTGGATGGCCGAGACCGGCGAGAAGATGGATGTCTGCCTCGTCGGAGAGCCGACATCGGCCGAGGCGATCGGCGACATGATGAAGGTCGGGCGGCGCGGCTCGGTCACGGTGCGCTTCACCGCGCGCGGGGTGCAGGGCCATGTCGCCTATCCGCACCGGGCGCGCAATCCGGTGGCGGCGCTGGCGAAACTGATCGCGGCGCTGGAATCGACGCCGCTCGATGCGGGCAACGCGCATTTCGACGCCTCCACCCTTGCGACCGTCACCTTCGATGTCGGCAATCCCGCCACCAACGTCATCCCGGCCGAGGCGCGGGCCGCCGTCAACATCCGCTTCAACGACGAACATAGCGGCGACAGCCTGATCGCCCGCCTTGCCGCCGAGGCCGCGAAGATCGAGGCCGAAACCGGCGTCACCATCACCCTCGCCTCGCAGATCACGGGCGATTCCTTCGTCACGCCGCCCGGCGATCTGACGCGCCTCGTGGCCGGCGCGGTGGAGGCCGAGACCGGCCGCCGTCCCGAACCTTCCACCTCGGGCGGAACGTCGGATGCGCGCTTCGTGAAGGATCACTGCCCGGTGCTGGAATTCGGGCTGGTGTCGCACCGGATGCATGCGGTGGATGAACGGGTGCGCGTCGATGACATCGGGGCGCTGAAGGCGATCTACACCCGCATCCTGCGCGACTATTTCGCCTAGGCGATGTCGCGCGCCAGAAGCTGGCCGCCCTCGCCCATCACCACCTCGAATCGGCTGACTTTGCGGATCAGGTCCGACAGCTTCGCCGCGCCATAGGTGCGCGTGTCGAAATCGGGATTGGCTTGGGTGATGTACTGCCCGATCTGGCCCAGCGAATACCACTCCCCCTCGGGGTCGATGGCGCGCATGGCGGCGGCGATCAGGGGGATGGCGTTGGCCGGGGCATCCTTGGCCGGGCGCGGGGTGACGGGCAGTTCGGGCTGCGGCTCCTCTTCGCGGGCGTTCAGGTTCTCGACATAGATGAACCGCTTGCAGGCCATGCGGAAGGCTTCGGGGGTCTTCTTCTCGCCGATGCCATAGACATCGAGGCCTTGCTCGCGGATGCGGGCGGCAAGGCGGGTGAAATCGCTGTCGGAACTGACCAGAACGAAGCCGTCGAACAGCCCCGAATGCAGGAAATCCATCGCCGCGATGACCAGCCCGATATCGGAGGCGTTCTTGCCCCGCGTATTGGAAAACTGCTGATCGGCCACCAGCCCCAGATGGGCCACCTTCTCGGCCCAATTCTTCAGACGCAGCGCCGACCAGTCGCCGTAGATGCGCCGGACCGACGCTTCGCCCAAGGACGCGATCTCTTCGAAGATCGCCTCGGCGTAATGGGCCGGAATGTTGTCGGCGTCGATGAGAACGCAAAGGCGGGGGGTGCGGCTGTCCATGACGGCTCCTTCTTTGGCGATGTTGTAGCAGAGCCCGTGGCCGATGCCAGCGCCCGGCCTATCTTCCGGCGAACAGGAGGATATCATGAAATACATCGCCCTTGTTGCCGCCGGCCTTGCGCTGGCCGCGTGCCAACCGACGACCAAGACCACCGTGGTGGATGTCACCACCTGCGATCCGACGCCCTATGCCGACTGGGTCGGCAAGGATTCCCGCACGCTGACCGGCGCGGAAACCCCCTATACGATGCGCATCATCCGCCCGAACCAGCCCGTCACGCTCGACTTCAACCCGACGCGGCTGAATGTCGAGACGGACGCCAAGGGCATCATCACCGCCGTGCGCTGCGGCTAGCGCAGCCGCGCCAAGAGCGACGCCGACGGATAGCCGTCGGGGATCAACCCGGCCGAACGCTGATAGGCGGTGATCGCCGCCACGGTGTTCGGCCCCACACGCCCGTCGCTGCCCTGCGTGTCGAACCCGCGCTGCGTCAGACGCTGCTGCAATTCGCGCGTCTGATCGCGGTTCAGCGGCGCTTCGGCGTCCGAGGGGATGTTGCGGATCGGGCCGAGGCCCTTCAGCCGGTCCGACAGATGCCCCACCGCGATGACATAGCTGTCGGCGGCGTTGTAGCGTTCGATGGCGCGGAAGTTCTGGAAGATGAGGAAGGCCGCCCCCTTGGAGCCGCCCGGCAGCAGGATCGACGCCTCGCCCTGCGGCAAGGCGCGCCCATCGGCCGACCGCACGCCCTGCGCCGCCCATGCCGAGGAGGACATCCGCGTCGATTTGCCGATGCTGCTGTAGTTGAAGCCCTGCGGCAGCACGACCTCCATCCCCCAGATCCCGCCGCGCTGCCAGCCCGACCGCGCGAGGTAGTTCGCCGTGGAGGCCAGCGCGTCCGTCGGATCGTCCGACCAGATGTCGCGCCGCCCGTCGCCGTTGAAATCGACCGCATAGCCAAGGAAGGACGAGGGCATGAACTGCGTATGCCCCATCGCCCCCGCCCAGCTTCCGGTCATGTTGTCCGGCGTCACGTCGCCCGCCTGAACGATCTTCAGCGCGTCGATCAGCTGCGTCTCGAAGAAGCTGGCGCGCCGACCGTGATAGGCGAGCGTGCTCAGACTCTCGATCAGGTGGAAGCTGCCGCGATTGCCGCCATAGTTGGATTCCATCCCCCAGACGGCCACCACCACTTCCTTGTCGACGCCGTAGCGGGCCTCGATCGCGTTCAGCGTCGTGGCATAGCGCGCCAGCATCGCCCGGCCGTTGTCGATCCGCGACTGCGACACCGCGCTGTCCAGATATTGCCACACCGTCTTGGTGAATTCCGACTGCCGCCCGTCGAGCCGCACGGCCTCGGTGTTGTAATGCACGCCCGCGAAGGCCCGGTTCAGCGTGGCCGGGCTGATGCCCGCACGTTCCGCCCGCGGGCGGAAGGCCGCGATCCACGACTGATAGCCGGATTCGGAGCCGGCATCGGCGCTCGGCACCGGCATCGGCCGGGGCGAGGAGGTGACGTTGGCCGGGCTGGTGCAGGCCCCCAGAAGGGTCAGCACGCTGGCCGTCAGAAGGATGTTCCGCATGGATCTCTACCGCTCGGTTCTTATCGTTGGGCCAAAGTGTAGCGGCATCGGGACAGGAGACAAAGGCCCGTCCTACCGGCGTGACCGGATGACGCGGCGTTTGCGTTCCAGCTTGGCGGGTTTGCGCGGACCGCCTTTGCCGCGGCGCTGCGTCTTGCGCGGCAGGGCGTCGCCCTCCAGTTCCAGCAGTTCCAGCATCAGCCCGCCCGTGACGGGCACCGCCTCCGTCAGCCGGACGAGGACGCGCTGCCCGATCCCCAGCGTCAGCCCGCTATCGGCCCCGATCAGAACCTGCGCATCGCCGTCGAAATGGAAGAATTCGTGCCCGAGGCTGCGGATCGGGATCAGCCCGTCCGCACCCGATTCGTCCAGCTTCACGAACAGACCGAAGCGCTGCACCCCGGATACCCGGCCCGAGAATTCCGCCCCCACCCGGTCCGACAGCCATGCCGCGAGATAGCGGTCGTTGGTGTCCCGCTCCGCCATCATCGACCGGCGTTCGGTGTCGGAAATCTGCTTGGCCGTATCGGACAGATTCTCGATGTCGAAGGGCGACAGCCCGTCCTCCCCCCAGCCATGGCCGGAGATCAGCGCCCGGTGCACGATCAGGTCCGAATAGCGGCGGATCGGCGAGGTGAAATGCGCGTAATTGCGCAAGGACAGGCCGAAATGGCCCAGATTTTCGGGATAGTAATAGGCCTGCGTCATCGACCGCAGGGTCGTGATGTTCATCAGCTCGTCATAGTCGCCGCCCCGCGCCTGTGCGAGCAGACGGTTCAGGTGGCTGGTGCGCAGAACCTGCCCCTTGGCCAGCGTGAAGCCCGATGCCTCGGCCACCTCGCGCAGCGTTTCCAGCTTCTCGGCGCTCGGCTCCTCGTGGACGCGGAACAGAAGCGGGCGGCGCAGACGGATCAACTCCTCGGCGGCGGCGACATTGGCGAGGATCATGAACTCCTCGATCAGCTTATGCGCGTCCAGCCGATCGCGGAACGCGACGGAGGCGACGGTCCCCTCCTCGGTCAGTTCGATCCGCCGTTCGGGCAGTTCCAGATCGAGCGGCTGGCGGCGTTCGCGCGCGGCCTTCGCGGCCTCGTAGGCGGCATAGAGCGGCGCGATGACCGGCCCCATCAGCGGCGCCGTCCGTTCGGACGGGGCGCCGTCCTGCGCGGCCTGCACCTCGGCATAGGTCAGGCTGGCGGCGGACCGCATGATCCCGCGCACGAAACGGTGGCCGACCATGCTGCCATCGGCCGCCAGATGCATCCGCACCGCAAGGCAGGGCCGGTCCACGCCTTCGTGCAACGAGCAGAGATCGCCCGACAGCACATCGGGCAACATCGGCACCACGCGGTCGGGGAAATAGGTGGAGTTGCCACGCCGCCGCGCCTCGCGGTCCAGCTGGCTGCCGGGGGTGACGTAATGGGCGACATCGGCGATCGCGACCCAGACGATATGTCCGCCATCGGGCGCGGCTTCGGCAAAGACCGCATCGTCATGATCGCGCGCATCGGGCGGGTCGATCGTGACGAGGGCCAGATCGCGCAGATCCTCGCGCCCATCCTCGGGGGCCGGGCGCGCGGCCTCGGCCTCGGCGATGACGGGATCGGGGAAATGGTCGGGGATGCCGTGCTGATGGATCGCGATGAGCGAGATCGCCCGCGGCGCCGAAGGATCGCCCAGACGCGCCACGATGCGGGCGCGCGGCAGGCCCATGCGCTTGGACGTGCTTTCGGCCTCCACCAACTCGCCATCGCGGGCATCGGCGGTGTCGTTGCGCCCGACGATCCATTCCTTGTCCTGCCCCTTGTCGATGGGCACGATCCGCCCCCCTTCGGAGGTGGCGCGGAAGATCCCCAGCACCCGCAACGGATTGGAGCCGATCTTGCGGATCAGGCGCGCGTCATAGGCGTAATCCTCGCCCTCCACGGCGGACAGGCGTGCCAGCACCTTGTCGCCCGCGCCAAGCGCATCGGAGGGGGCCGCGCGCATCAGGATGCGGGGCGGATCGCCCGCGCCCTCCCATTCGAGGGGGGCGGCGAACAGATCGCCCGCATCGTCCGGCCCCTCGATCCGCAGGATCGACACCGGCGGCAGCACCGAGGCGTCGTGATAGCTGTGCTTCTTCTTCGCCAGCTGCCCCTCCGCCTCCATCTCCTTCAGCAGGCGCTTCAACTCGATGCGCAGCGCACTGCCCTTGATGCCGAAGGCCTTGGCGATATCCCGCTTGGCCGACTGCGTCGGATGATCGGCGATCCATTGCAGGATCTGGTCTTTGGAAGGCAACTGGTCCATTCCCCGCAGCTAGCACGCCGCAGGGGCCGCGTCACGCGGAGGTTTCGGCGCAATGCCGCCGGAAGGCCCGCTTCAGCAGGTCCAGCTCGGCCCGCAGCAGGTCGATCTCGGCGCGCATGTCGTCATCGAGGGCCGATCCCGCCGCCAGCGTGAAATGCCCCAGCGTGCTGCCGTCCCGAAGCTGGATCACGAAACTCTGGACCCCATCCTCGATCACCTCGGCGCGGATCGGCACCGTGATCTTGTGGCGGTTGGCCGACACGGGGGCCACGTCCACATCGGGAACCGGCGCGCCGTTCAGCACGACCTCCACGGTATCCTCGCCAAGGCCGGTGATGATGCCGGTCCAGATGCCCCGGCTGAACCCTTCGCGGATCAGTTCGGCCATGTCAGACCTCCGCTCTGGGGCGACGGATCGCCGTGATGTCGCGCAGCAGGATATGATTCATCTCAGGCTCCTCGAAGAAAAGATCGACCCACATCTTTTCCACCCGCGATTCGCGCAGATCGGCATAGGCGAGGTCGAATTCCACCGCACCATCCTCCGGCACCTCTTGGCGCAGTTGTTCGAGGTTCGGGCCGTGCTGGATGTTCAGCCGCGCCGTCACCCGCTGGGGACGGTCGGCGGCGATGTCGATGGACAGGGCGATCACATGGCGCCGCAGCAGGCCCTGCGCCGCCTCGACCGGCAGATCGAGCGCGAGCGAAAGGTAGCTGCCGCGAAAGCCGTACACATCGAGTTGCAGCGAGAAAGGCGTTCCGCCCCCCTGCCCGCGCACCTGCCGCAGGCCGATCTCGCCCAACGGGCAATCGTGGAACACCGTCACATGCGAGCCGAGCGACTGCCCATCGCCGCAAGCCAGACGCGCATCGGCCAGCGGCGCCAGAAGAGAGGCGGGCCGCCACGACCAATCCGTGCCCGGCGGCCTGCGGATGGCGGGAACATCGGCCAGACGGGGATTGGCGACGCGCAGCAGCCGGTCGATCTGCGTTCGAAGGCTCCAAGCGCGGCCGCGGATGTTCCGCAGCCGGTTCAGACCCATCTCATGCGCCTTATCAGCGTCCCTGGACCACCGCAGAAGCATCTGTCGGTGCAGGAGGCTGTCGATCATTCCGCCACGGCCGCTGTTCACTGTTCCCACTCACCATTTATTAACGAATGTCGCGTACACTCGGTGCCCGCTTCATTCCTCTGCCGTCCCCCCTAGCTCAGGATTCGCTGATCTCATCGCGAAAAGCAACCTCAGCGCCGCGCCGCGATCTTCTGCCACATTCGCGCCCGGTGCCGTCGGCAGCGTCAGCGTCACCAGACGCCCCCGAAGCGGGACGAGGATTCGCCACAGCAGATCCGTCGATCCGCGATGGCCGACCAGCATGACGATGGCATCGCCCGCGCTCGTCATTTCGTGGATCACCGCATTCGGCCAGCCCGGCCCCGACAGCGAGGCCAGCCCTTCGGCCGAACCGAGCCAGCCCGCCACCCGCGCCGGATTGGCCAGCACGGTGCCGCTGCCCTCGGGGCCGATCAGAACGCCCATCTCGGGGCCGTCCGCGCCGTCGCAGGGGCGCAGATGCACGATCCCCGCCTCGCCCGCCCCGGCGGTGCAGTATCCGTCCGGGGGCGCGATCGTCACCTCGCCCGCAGAGGCGGGCAAGGCCATCATCAGCAATGCTGCGGTGTTATTGGTCCATATAGACATGCTTTTCGGCCTTGGCGCCGGGATGCGTCGTCGCACCATACCGCGCCCCGCCGACAAGACGAGCATATTTCCACAGCGCACCCGATTCATATTCCGTCGGGCGCGGGCCGGACCATGCCTGACGGCGGCGGTCCAGTTCCTCATCCTCCAGCGCGACCGACAATTCGCCGGTGACGGCGTTCAGCGTGATCATGTCGCCATCGCGCAGCAGGGCGATCGGGCCGCCATGCGCCGCCTCCGGGCCGACATGGCCGACGCAGAAGCCGCGCGTCGCCCCGGAAAAACGCCCGTCGGTGATCAGCGCCACCTTCTTGCCCATGCCCTGCCCCGACAGCGCCGCCGTGGTGGAGAGCATCTCGCGCATGCCCGGACCGCCTGCGGGGCCTTCGTTGCGGATGACGATCACGTCGCCTTCCTTGTAATCGCGGCGCTGCACGGCGGCAAAGGCCTCTTCCTCGCATTCGAAGACGCGGGCCGGGCCGGTGAAGACCTGCTCGGCCTCGCTCATGCCGGCGACCTTCACGATCGCGCCTTCGGGGGCAAGGTTGCCCTTCAGGCCGACGACGCCGCCGGTCTTGGTGATCGGCGCATCGATGAAGTGGATGACCTTGCCGTCCGGCTCATGGGTGATGCGGCCGAGGCTTTCGCCCAGTTCCTCGCCCGAGGCGGTCAGGCAATCGAGATGCAGCAGCCCCGCCCGCGCCAGTTCCTTCATGACGACCGGCACGCCGCCCGCTTCGTGCAGGTCCTTGGCGACATATTCGCCGCCCGGACGCAGGTTCACGAAATAGGGCGTTTCGCGGAAGATGTCGCACACGTCCATCAGGTCGAAATCGATCCCGGCCTCGTTCGCGATGGCCGGCAGGTGCAGGCCGCCATTGGTGGAGCCGCCGGTGCAGGCCACGACGCGGGCCGCATTCTCCAGCGCCTTGCGGGTCACCACGTCACGGGCGCGGATGTTCTTCTCGATCAACCGCATCACGGCCTGACCGGAATAATCGCCGTACTGGTCGCGCGATTCGTAGGGCGCCGGCGCCCCGGAGGAGTTCAGGAGCGCAAGGCCGATCGCCTCGGAGACGCAGGCCATCGTGTTGGCCGTGTACTGCCCGCCGCAGGCCCCGGCCGAGGGGCAGGCCACCCGTTCCAGAATTTGCAGTTCGGCATCGGACATGGTGCCGGCGGCGTGCTTGCCCACCGCCTCGAACACGTCCTGCACCACGACATCCTTGCCGTTCAGCTTGCCCGGCAGGATGGAGCCGCCATAGACGAAGACGCTCGGCGTGTTCAGCCGCACCATCGCCATCATCATGCCCGGCAGCGATTTGTCGCAGCCCGCAAGGCCGACCAGCGCGTCATAGCAGTGGCCGCGCATCGTCAGTTCGACCGTATCGGCGATCGCATCGCGCGAGGCGAGCGAGGAGCGCATCCCCTCATGCCCCATGGCGATGCCGTCGGTCACGGTGATGGTGGTGAATTCGCGCGGCGTACCGCCGCCCTTCTTCACGCCCATCTTCACCGATTGCGCCTGACGGTTCAGGGCGATGTTGCAGGGGGCGGCTTCGTTCCAGCAGGTGGCGACGCCGACCCAAGGCTGGTGGATCTCCTCCTCCGAGATGCCCATCGCATAGAAGTAGCTGCGATGCGGGGCACGGGACGGCCCTTCGGTCACATGGCGGCTGGGAAGCTTCGACTTGTCGAAACGGGCACTGGACATCGGGAATCCTCCGGCTTTTGGCTAAGAAGCGTCATAAAGCGCAAGATAGACGCCTTCAAGCTGTTATTTTGTTGCGCCCTTCGGCACGGGCGGGCAATATGAAAACATGCGCCCCGCATGTGTTTACGGATCGCCCCGGCCTTCCTACCTTGGGCGCATGGCCATCACAACGAAACGCACAGTTTATTCCCGTTCCGAGTGGATCAGCGATGCCGCCGTGCATGTGCTGGGCACGGTGCTGGCGCTGGCGGCGGTGCCGGTCCTCGTGACGCTGACGGCGGTGCTGCGGCCCGATCTCTCGGCGCTGGCGGGCATCGGCATCTACGGGGCGACGTTGATCGCGATGCTCCTGTGCTCGGCGCTTTACAACATGCTGCACGCGCCGGGCTGGCGGGGCGTGCTGCAACGGCTGGACCATTCGGCGATCTACCTCAAGATCGCGGGCACCTATACGGCCTTCGTGCTGCTGTCCGGCGCGACCGAGGTGCCGCTGGTGATCCTGCTCTGGACGGCGGCGCTGACGGGGGTGACGCTGAAGGTGGCGGCCCCGGACCGGTTCCGCTGGGCGGGCTTCGGCCTCTATATCGGCATGGGCTGGGCCGGGCTGCTGGCGGGGTGGCCGCTCTTTGCGACGATGACGGCGCCGGTGCTGGCGCTGATCGTGGCGGGGGGCGTGATCTACACGCTCGGCACGCTGTTCTATCTGCGCGACGGAATGCCCTATCACCGCACGATCTGGCATGTCTGCGTGCTGGCGGCGAGCGGGGTGTTCTTCGCCGCCGTCACCGTTCACATGGTGGCGGGCAGCCACGGCATCGGCTGAACCGCATAGGCGATATAGAGGGGGTGCTTCGGATGCCCCCCGCCCGACAGCCCCAGATGAAAGAGCGGCAGGCCCGTGGCGCGCAGCAGCGCTTCGACATGGGCGCCGCGATTCATGAAGGCACCATGCGTGCCCCAAGCGCAGATGATGGTGTCGGCCCAATGGGCGCTGTCCACGATCGCGGCGTCGTTGCCGGGGCCGACCGGATCGGGCGCGGCGCGCATCTTCTTGGGGTCGGTATCGCGCCATGCGAAAATGTTGCACACGCGAAACCCGCCATAGCCGAGGGTGCGGGCCCGGCGCTCGCACCGCTCCACCGTCGGGTCGTTCTGATATTCCGTCGCGGTGGAGGGGTTGAGCATGATGAACAGCGCCTTGCGCCCCGCAGGGTCCCAGATCCGCGTCAGCAGGAAACGGTGCCGCTCATCGTCGGAATAGACGGCGGTGGAGGGGGCATCCCCCTTCACATGCGTGCGCGAGATCACGCGACGAACACCCGGCTCGGATGCAGCTCGCCCGCCTTGTAGGTGCCGACGGCGACGGCGCGGCCGTTCTCGCTGGCCCAAGCCTCCTCGCCATATTCGGCGCCGGTCAGCACCATGCCGGGATTGCCGTTGCGCAGCCGCGCCGCCCCTTCGGGCGTCGCCACGAGCTGCGGCAGATCGGCAAGCCCCATTTCCAGCGGGCGCAGATGCGCATCGAGCTCGGGCTGCTGGGCAAGGCGCTCGATCTCCTCGACCGAGATGCCCTCTTCGGCGGTGAAGGGGCCGGACCATGTGCGGCGCAGCCACAGCACATGCCCATGACAGCCAAGCGCCGTCCCCAGATCGCGCGCGATGGAGCGGACATAGCCGCCCTTGCCGCAAACCATCTCCAATTCCGCATGGTCGGGATCGGGGCGGCCCACCAGCACGAGGCTTTCGACGAAGAGCGGACGCGCCGCCAGATCCATCTCCTCGCCGGCGCGGGCGATGTCGTAGGCGCGCTCACCTTCCACCTTCACGGCGGAGAACTGGGGCGGAACCTGAAGGATGTCGCCCCGCAGCGGCGCCAGCGCCGCCTCGATCGCGGCATCGTCGGGCCGCGCATCCGACGTGGCGATGACCGTCCCCTCGGCATCGTCGGTGTTCGTCGCCTGTCCCAGCCGCACCATGAAGCGGTAGCATTTCAGCGCGTCGGTGATGTAGGGCACGGTCTTGGTCGCCTCGCCCAGCGCCACGGCCAGAACGCCCGTCGCCGCCGGATCGAGCGTGCCCGCATGCCCGGCCTTCTGCGCGCCGAAGGCCCAGCGGACCTTGTTGACGACCGAGGTGGAGGTGATGCCCGCCGGTTTGTCCACGACCAGCCAGCCCGAAATCGCGCGGCCCTTGCGCTTGCGTCCCATCTTCGCCTCCATCCTAGGAAGGCCGCCTGCTACACCCTGACGGGGCGCGCGGTCAACGGTCCACGACCAGCCCGACGATCGGGCCGAGCGGGAAGCCGATATCGTCGCGCCCCAGTTCCGGCGCATGCAGCCGCGAGATGGAGCCGTCGAAGAACAGCGCATCGGGCGTCTTCAGCACATCGCGGAACAGGCGCGCGAATTCGTGGAACGTCACTTCCTCTTCGGAGATGACGAAGAGCGCGGTTTGCCCGTCCGCGCGCACGCCGACACCGTTGCGGATGTGGCGGCTGTCGCTGTCCACCAGAAAGCGCGGATGCAGCGCCCCGCCGATCACCAGCATCGGCCCGGACTGGGTCGCAAATCGGCAGGCGGGGGGATCGGCGGCATAGGCCCGCGTCTCGATCACGCGGAACCGATCGCCGATGCAGAACACGCCGTTCGGCTCCAACCCGAAATTGCCGTCCGACGGGCCGACGACCAGATCCTTGCGCTGCACGCCATCCTCGATCAGCAGGCCCACGGGGCTGCGGTCGGGGTGGTACATCCCGGCATTCATGGCAAAGGCAAGGCGCTTGCCCTCGCCGCGCAGGGCATTGTTCACGCGGGTGAAGCTGCCGAAGGGGCGACCGTCGGGCGCGGTCTGGAAGATCCGCAGATCCTCGCCGGTGCGGGCCTCGCAGACGGCATAGCCGCGGCCCTCGAAGGTGATCGTCTCGCAGGCATGGCCGGCGACGGGCAGCAAAAGCGCGGCCAGCGCCGACAGGATCCGCGTCCTAGTCTTCATCGTCCGCCTTCAGGTCGCGCTGCACCTTCTCGTCCGAGAAGAGGCGGCGCGTCTCATCCAAACGGTCGAACGTCTCATCGGCGCGGAAACGCAGGTCGGGGGCGTATTTCAACGCCATTTCCTTGGCGACGCGGTGGCGCAGTTCGCCCTTGTTGCGGGCCAGCGCCGCGATCGCCGCCGCCACGTCGCCGCCGCCCAGCGGCATGACATAGACGGTCGCGATCTTCAGGTCCGGCGACACCGACACCTCCCCCACGGTGATGGAGGTGGATTGCAGGTCGGGGTCGTGCACCTCGCCCCGGTTCAGCACGTCGGACATGACGCGGCGGATCAATTCGCCGACGCGAAGCTGGCGTTGGGACGGCCCGGGGCCGGAGGAGTGGATGTTGCGTACCATGCCCGTCATGTAAGGCTTCCGGCGGGGGTTCGCAATCGCCGCGTTCCGCGCTATCCCGGCGAAAACGGAGGATGTGATGGGCGAACTTCCCGGAATGGTGGTGACGGGCGCGGCGGGCCGGATGGGCCGTCTGCTGATCGAGGCGGTGCTGGCCTCGGACAAGGCGCGTCTGGCGGGCTGCGTGGTGCGTCCCGGCCATGCGTGGGTGGGGCAGGATGTGGGCGTGGCGATGGGCGCGGCGCCCGTCGGCTGCATCGCCACCGACGATCCGCTGGAGGCGTTCGCCCGCGCACAGGGCATCCTCGATTTCACCACGCCGGATGCCTCGGTCGAGTTTGCGGCGCTGGCGGCGCAGGCGCGGGCCGTGCATGTCTGCGGCTCCACCGGGTTCGAGGCGCATCACCTTGCGCGGCTGGAGGCCGCCGCCCGCCATGCGGTGATCGTCAAATCGGGCAATACCAGCCTCGGGCTGAACCTCTTGCTTGGTCTGACGCGGCGTGTGGCCGCCGCGCTCGATGCCGATTGGGACATCGAGATCGTGGAGGCGCATCACCGCATGAAGGTGGACGCCCCCTCGGGCGCGGCGCTGATGCTGGGCGAGGCCGCCGCCGAAGGCCGGGGCGTGTCCTTGGACGAGATGCGCGATTCGGGCCGCGACGGCATCACCGGAGTGCGGCGCAGGGGGGCGATCGGCTTCTCCTCGATCCGCGGGGGCAGCATCGTGGGCGAACATGACGTGATCTTCGCCGGCGAGGGGGAGCGCATCAGCCTCGGCCATATCGCGGCCGACCGGGGCATCTTTGCGCGGGGCGGGCTGAAGGCCGCGCTCTGGGGGCAAGACAAGAAGCCCGGCATCTATTCCATGCTGGACGTGCTGGGCCTCTAGGGGCCTCGCACCATCAGAAATCGATGGCGAGGCCCTTCTTCTCCCAGTCGCCATAGCGGACGGGTTCGGGGCCGTCGCGGCCGCCCAGTTCGGTCGGAAGCGCAAGGTCTGCGGCGCGGCGACGCTCCTCGGCCTCGGCCAAGGCACGCAGGGCGGCGGGGGGAAGTTCGGTCTTCGGATCGGCCATCGGCACTGTCCTTGTGAAAGGGGTGCGGCTGATATACCGCTGAGCGTCAGCGTAACAAGGGGGCGGCATGGCGGTCGAGGGATTTCGGGCACGCAACGCGGCGGTGCAGCTTCTGGGGGCGGTCCTGTCCGAAGGGCAGCTTCTAGCACAGGTCATGACGCAACCCAACGGCATCCTCGAGGCGTTGAGCCCGGCGGACCGCGCCCGCGCCCAGCGTCTTGCGACGATGACGTTGCGTCATCTGGAACGGGCGGATGCGCTGCTGGCGCCGCATGTGCGCCGCGCGCCGCCGCGCCTCGTGCAGAACGCCCTGCGCCTTGCCGTCGTGGAAATGGCCGTGGACGGCGCCGCCGCGCATGGCGCCGTGAACGCCGCCGTGGACATCGTACGCCATGGCCGCAAGACGGCGCATCAGGCGGGCTTTGCCAATGCCGTCCTGCGCAACATCGTCGCCGATTTCTCGGCCCTGCCGCCGCAAAAGATGCCCCGGTGGCTGCGCCAGCCCTTGGTGCACGCCCATGGCCGCGAGGCCGTCGCCGCGATGGAGGCCGTGCAAGCCGCCCAGCCCCCCGTCGATCTGACGCTGCGCCGCGGCGCGACCGAGGTGCCCGAGGGGCTGATGCTGCCCACCGGCAGCCTGCGCCTTGCGCCCGGCACCCAGATTTCCGCCCTGCCGGGATATGCGGGCGGGCAATGGTGGGTGCAGGATGCCGCCGCCGCGCTGGCCGTGCGCCTTCTGGCGCCCCAGAAGGGGGAGCGTATCGCCGATCTGTGCGCCGCACCTGGCGGCAAGACGTTGCAACTGGCCGATGCCGGGGCCGAGGTGACGGCCGTCGACATCTCCGCCCCCCGCCTTGCGCGGCTGCATGAAAACCTTGCCCGGACCGGGCTTTCGGCGCGGGTGGTGACGGCGGATGTGCTGCACTGGACCGACGAGCCCTTCGATGCGGTGCTGCTCGATGCGCCCTGCTCGGCCAGCGGTACGCTACGCCGCCACCCCGACCTGCCCTTCGTGAAGACGGGCGAGGAGCTTCCCGCGCTGGCCGATCTTCAGGCCCGGATGCTGGATCATGCGCTCGGCCTTTTGAAACCCGGCGGGCGGCTGGTGTTCTGCACCTGCTCGCTTCTGCCCGACGAAGGCGAGGCGCATCTTCAGGCCGCCCTTGCCCGCAGCGATGTGACCGTGATTGCGCCCGAAGGGTTCGATCCGGCATGGATCACGCCGCAGGGCGGGCTGCGCCTGCGCCCCGATCTGTGGGCCGATCGGGGCGGAATGGACGGATTCTTCATGTTTTCATTGCGCAAGGCCCCCTGATGCGGGTGACAGCGGCGCGGGGTTGTGGCTAATCTTCACAAAAGGGGACGCGGGACGACGGCATGGGATGGGACATGACGCTGGCCGACAGGCTTGCCATCTGGCGCAGCCGGGGGGCACGGGTGGCGACGCTGCTGCATCCGTTGCCGCCGCTGCCGCTGGCAGGCGATGCCGACCGCGCCGAGGCGATCCTGACCGAAGGGCGCCCCCCCGCCGACCCCGCCTTCGGCTGGCTCGACGATCTGGCGACGCTCGGCGATGAGCGGGCGGGCCGCTTCGCCGCCGCCGCCCTGACCGACTGGGCCGCCGAACCGCCGCGCTGGTCTCCGGGGATGACGGGCTGGCGGTTGCTGCGCTGGCTGGCCCATGCGCAATTCCTGCACCCGCGCGGCGTTCCGGCCGAGGTGATGGCCTCCCTCTCGCGGCAGGCGGCCTATCTGGCACGGCGCTGGCGCGCGGCGCACGGATGGGACCGGATCGCGGCACTGGCGGGGCTGCTGGCGGCGGCCCATGCCCTCGATCCCGCGCTGCATCCCGGCCGGACGCCCCCGGCGCTGCCGCCCCTGCCCCGCGATCCGGCCGAGCTGACGCGGGCGCTGGCGCTGCTCGTAGCGCTGCGGGCGCTGTCCGGCCCGCCCGTGGACGAGGCGATCGAACGGGCCGCCTCTGCCCTGCGCACGCTGCGGCACATGGACGGGCGGCTGACCGGGCTGACGGGCGGGATCGCGGTCGATCCGCCGGGCCTCGATGCGGCGCTGGTGATGGCGGGCACCCGCGCCGCGCCGCGCCCCGAGGTGATGGGGCTGGCGCGGCTGGTGCGCGGGCGGGCCTCGCTGCTGATCGACATGACCGCGCCCTTCGCCTTCGAGTTGACCTTCGGCCGCACCCCCCTCGTGATCGCCGAAGGCGGGGCGCGGGCCGCGCTGCATCTGCCGGGCCGCACGTTGCGCGCCGCACGCGCCGGGGCCATCAGCCGGGGCCCGATGACCTTCACCGCCGGGCATGACGGCTGGCGCCGCCTTCGCCACACGCGCAGCCTTGCGCTGTCGGACGATGGGCGGGTGCTGCAGGGCAGCGACCGGCTGGAACCGCGCCGCCGCGCCGCTGGGGCCGACGCCGTGCTGACCTTCCCCCTTCATCCCGCCCTCCGGGCCGAAACCGGGCCGGATGGCAGCATCCTGCTGACGCCGCCCACCGGCATGCCGTGGCGCTTCGCCGCCGAGGGCGCCGTCCTTCATCCCGATGGCCTGATCGTCCTGCGCCGCGCGATTGGCCGCCAACCGGTCCAGTTGGACTGGACCTTTCGTGCCGCCCCGGATACGACCTCACCGACCCAGCCGCCAGGAGCCTGACCATGACAGATCTCGTGTATATCGGACGCGCCCTACTGTCCGTTTCCGACAAAACGGGGCTTCTGGACCTCGCCCGCGCCCTGCACGACCGGGGGATCGAGCTGATCTCCACCGGGGGCACGGCCAATGCGCTGCGCGCCGACGGGATGCCGGTCC
The DNA here is from genome assembly GCF_018279165.1 of Falsirhodobacter algicola. Classification (GTDB taxonomy): domain Bacteria; phylum Pseudomonadota; class Alphaproteobacteria; order Rhodobacterales; family Rhodobacteraceae; genus Falsirhodobacter; species Falsirhodobacter algicola. The sequence goes on from NZ_CP047289.1 coordinate 1,340,318, forward strand.
GCGACGTGTCCGAGATCACGGGCTTCCCCGAGATGATGGACGGCCGCGTGAAGACGCTGCACCCCAATGTGCATGGCGGCCTTCTGGCGCTGCGCGACGACGACGAACATCTGCTGGCCATGGCCGCCCACGGGATCGAGCCGATCGACCTCTTGGTCGTGAACCTCTATCCGTTCGAGGCGACGGTGGCGCGCGGCGGCTCCTACGAGGACTGCATCGAGAATATCGACATCGGTGGCCCGGCGATGATCCGCGCCGCCGCCAAGAACCACCGCTTCGTCAACGTGGTCACGGATGTGCAGGATTATCCGGCGCTGCTGGCCGAACTCGATGCCCATGACGGCGCGACGGGCCTCGCCTTCCGCCAAAAGCTGGCGCTGACCGCCTATGCCCGCACCGCCGCCTATGACAGCGCGGTCTCGGGCTGGATGGCCCAGACGCTGGGCGAGGTGCCGCGCTATCGCAGCTTTGCCGGAACGCTTTCGTCGCATCTGCGCTATGGCGAGAACCCGCATCAGGCGGCGGCCTTCTACACCGACGGTTCGGCCCGCCCGGGCGTGGCCACCGCGCGGCAGTGGCAGGGCAAGGAACTGTCCTACAACAACATCAACGACACCGACGCCGCCTTCGAACTGGTGGCCGAGTTCCCGGCCGACGACACCCCCGCCGTCGCGATCATCAAACACGCCAACCCCTGCGGCGTGGCCACCGGTGCGACGCTGGCCGAGGCCTATGCCCGCGCCTATGATTGCGACCGCACCTCGGCCTTCGGGGGGATCGTGGCGCTGAACCGCCCGCTGGACGGCCCGACCGCCGAAAAGATCGCCGAGATCTTCACCGAGGTCGTCATCGCCCCCGGCGCGGACGATGCCGCCAAGTCCGTCTTCGCCGCCAAGAAGAACCTGCGCCTTCTGACGACGCTGGGCCTGCCGGACCCGCGCGCGCCCGGCCTTGCGGTGCGTCAGGTCTCGGGCGGGTTCCTCGTGCAGGACAAGGACACCGCCGAGGTGCCGGAACTGAAGGTCGTCACGAAGCGTCAGCCGACCGAGGCCGAAATGGCCGATGCCCTGATCGCTTGGAAGGTGGCCAAGCATGTGAAGTCGAACGCCATCGTCTACGTCAAGGACGCCGCCACCGTCGGCATCGGCGCGGGCCAGATGAGCCGGGTGGACAGCACCCGCATCGCCGCCCGCAAGGCCGAGGACGCCGCCGAGGCGATGGGCCTGCCGGCCCCGCTGACCAAGGGCTGCGCCGCCGCGTCGGACGCGTTCTTCCCCTTCGCCGACGGGGTGGAGGTGCTGGCGGCCGTCGGGGCGACCTGCGTGATCCAGCCGGGCGGTTCGGTCCGCGACGCCGAGGTCATCGAGGCCGCCGACCGTCTGGGCCTTGCCATGATCTTCACCGGCCAGCGCCATTTCCGGCACTGACATGCGCAGTGTCGTCGTCGCCGCCGCGCTGACCTTCGCCCTCGACCAGATGACGAAGCTGGCGGTCGTGCATGGCATGAACCTGATCCAGCGGGGGGAGATCGACGTGCTGCCCCCGCTGCTGACCTTCCGCATGGCGTGGAACCAAGGGATGAACTTCGGCCTCTTCGGGGGGGACGGGGCGGTGACGCGCTGGATCCTGATCGCGGTGGCGGTCGGCATTTCGGGCTGGGTGGCGTGGTGGATGCGCAAGCCCGGCCATGGGCGGCTGGCGCAGATCTCGGCCGGGCTGCTGATCGGCGGGGCGATGGGCAACGTCGTGGACCGCATCCTCTACGGGGCGGTCGCGGACTTCCTGAACTCCTCCTGCTGCGGGTTCGAGAACCCCTATGCGTTCAACGTGGCCGACATCGCGATCTTCGCCGGGGCCATCGGGCTCGTGCTGTTCACGGGCGATCCCAAGCCCCCCCGGCGCCGCCGAAAGACCGCGTGACCTGCCGGTCTCTTTGCGCTACGAACGGAACCGAACTGGGAAGGAGTTGGACATGCGGGCAGCACTGGCACTGGCGGGAGCCGTGATCCTGACGGTCTCGGCCTGCGGGGGCGGTGATCCCGACCTCGTCCGATTGCGCACGACGGGCGATGGGCCGGACCCGTTCTCGGTCGTGCCGCAAGGTCCGCTGGAAATGCCGCCCTCGCTCGACACGCTGCCCGTGCCGACGCCCGGCGGCGTGAACCGCACCGAACCCGACCCGAGGGCGCAGGCGATCACCGCGCTTGGCGGAACTCCGGGCGCAGGCGCGGCGGGCGACAATGCGCTTCTGACCGCGACCGCCCGGTATGGCCGGCAGGCGGATATCCGCTCCGCCCTCGACACCGAGGATGAGGACTTCCGCCAAGAAAACCGCGGCCGTCTGCTGAACCGCATCGTGAACGGGTCCACCTATTACGATGTCTATTCCGACGAGATCCTCGATCCGGCGGATGAGGCCGCGCGCTGGCGCGAACAGGGGCTGCGCACGCCGTCCGCCCCGCCCTCCGAATGATCACATCCGCGTAGGGGCGGGCCACGGGGCTTGCCCCCGCGGCCTGCACCGGGTCTCCTTGTCCGAACCGCAAGGAGGAACCTATGCCCCATCGCCTGCCAGCCGTGCTGGCCCCGTGCCTCGCCCTGTGCTTGGCCGCCCCGGCCCTCGCGCAGGAGGTCTCGGACTATACACTCGAGAACGGCCTTCAGATCGTCGTGATCGAGGATCACCGCGCCCCCGTCGTCACCAGCATGGTCTGGTATTGCACCGGATCGGCCGACGAGAAGCCCGGCGAATCCGGCGTCGCGCATTTTCTGGAACATCTGATGTTCCAAGGCACGGCCAAGATGGCACCGGGGGAGTTCTCTGCCACGGTCTCCGCGCTCGGCGGGACGGACAACGCCTTCACTTCGTATGATTACACCGCCTTCTATCAGCGCGTCGCGTCGGAATATCTCGACGACATGCTGAAGATGGAGGCGGACCGGATGGTGAACCTCACCCTCACGCAGCCGATCGTGGACAACGAACGGCAGGTGATCCTGCAGGAGCGCAGCCAGCGCACCGACAGCAACCCCTCCGCCCTGTTCCGCGAGCAGATGAGCGCGGCCCAATACCTCAACAGCCCCTACCGCCGCCCCGTGATCGGCTGGCGCGCCGAGATGGAGCAGTTGAGCCGCGAGGACGCGCTCGATCACTACCACACCTTCTATGCCCCCAATAACGCGGTGCTGGTCGTGGCCGGCGACGTGGACCCGGACGGCGTGGCCCATATGGCCGAGACGCATTTCGGCGCGCTCGCCCCGTCCACCACTCTGCCGCCGCGCCTGCGCCCGCAAGAGCCGCCGCAGATCGCGCCCCGCCGTCTGGTGCTGGCCGATCCGCGCGTGGCCCAGCCCTATGTGGCGCGCAGCTACCTCGCGCCCGAACGCGATCCGGGCGATCAGACCGAGGCGGCGGCCCTGACGGTTCTGGCCGCGCTGCTGGGCGGCGATCCGACGACCTCGGTCCTTGCGCAGAAGCTTCAGTTCGGCGATGCGCCGAAGGCGATCTACACCATGGCCTCCTATAGCGGGGTGGCGGTGGACGACACGACCTTCGATCTGGGCGTGGTGCCGGCGCCGGGCGTCTCGTTGCAAGAGGCCGAGGATGCGCTGGACGATGCGCTCGCCGCCTTCCTCAAGGATGGCGTCGATGCCGATCAACTGGCCCGGATCAAGACGCAGATCCGCGCCGACGACATCTATTCACGCGACGACGCGGCGGGCGAGGCGCGCGAATACGGCGCCGCGCTGGCCGTCGGGCTGGGCGTGAAAGACGTGCAGGACTGGCCGCAGATCCTTCAGGACGTGACCGCCGAGGATGTGCTGGCCGCCGCCGGGGAGGTGCTGGACATGCGTTATTCCGTCACCGGCTGGCTGGAGCAGAAGGAGAAGACCCAATGAAGGCCATCCGCTACGCCGCCGTCCTGATCGGCCTCGCCGTGCCCGCCCATGCGGCGGTGGACATCCAGACCGTCACCTCGCCCGGCGGCATCACCGCATGGCTGGTGGAGGATCACAACATCCCCTTCACCGCGCTTGAAATCCGCTTCAAGGGCGGGCCGCTGCTGGATGCAGACGATGCGCAGGGGGCCGCCAACATGATGACGGCCCTGCTGGAGGAAGGCGCGGGCGACCGCGATGCCTCCGCTTTCGCCGCCGCGCGCGACGATCTTGCGGCGCGGTTCGGCTTTTCGTCGGATTCCGACACCATCTCCGTCTCGGCGCAGATGCTGACGGAAAACCGGGACGAGGCGGCGGGCCTTCTGCGCGACGCCCTGACCGAGCCGCGTTTCGACGCCGACGCGGTGGAACGGGTGCGCGGGCAGATCTTGTCGAACATCCGCTCCGACGCGCAGGATCCGGGCGCGATCGCGATGCACACCATGCAGCGCGAGGCGTTCGCCACCCATCCCTATGCCCGCGACAGCAGCGGCACCCTCGACGATGTGAAATCCCTGACCCGCGACGATCTGGAAGCGGCCCGTCAGAGCATGATGACCCGCGATCACCTCTATGTCGCGGCGGCGGGTGATATCGACCCGGAGGCGCTCGGCGCGCTGCTGGACCGCGTACTCGGCGATCTGCCGGCCACCGGGGCGGCCCTGCCCCCCGAGGCGGAGTGGAAGACCGATGGCAGCACCACGGTCGTCGATTTCCCGACCCCGCAATCGGTGGTGCGCTTCGGCCAGCCGGGCATCGATCTGCACGATCCTGATTTCTTCGCGGCCTATGTCCTGAACGAGATCATGGGCGGCTCGCGCTTCTCCGCCCGCCTGATGGACGAACTGCGCGCCAAGCGCGGCCTGACCTATGGTGCCTACAGCTACCTCTGCACGATGGAACGGGCGAATTTCCTTCTGGGGCAGTTCGCCAGCGACAACGACAAGGTGGCCGAGGCGGTGGATGTCACCCGCGACATCTGGCGCCGCACCGCCGAGAACGGCGTGACCAAGGACGAGCTCGATGCCGCCAAGACCTACCTGACCGGGGCCTATCCGCTGCGCTGGGACGGCAATGGTCCGATCGCCTCGATCCTCGTGGGGATGCAGATGCAGGGCTTCCCCGCCGACTATCCGCGCACGCGCAACGACCGGATCGACGCCGTGACGCTGGCGGATGTGAACCGCGTCGCCGCGCGGCTGCTGCAACCCGACAATCTGCACTTCGTGGTGGTGGGTCAGCCCGACGGGATGACCACCGACTGACCTCGGCGCGGGCGGTGGCACACGGCCGCCGCCCATGCTATTCTTGGCGGCATCATGCAGGCCGCCCAAAGCATCCGCCCCATCATCCGTCAGCTGGACGAATCCGCCGTCAACCGCATCGCCGCCGGCGAGGTGGTGGAGCGGCCGGCCTCTGCCGTCAAAGAGCTGGTGGAGAACGCGCTCGATGCCGGGGCACGGCGGATTTCCATCGATTACGTCGATGGCGGCAAGACGCTGATCCGTGTCACCGACGACGGCTGCGGCATGGCGCCGGACGATCTGCCGCTGGCGCTGTCGCGGCACGCCACCTCCAAGATCGACGGCTCGGACCTGCTGGCGATCCACACCTTCGGCTTTCGCGGCGAGGCGCTGCCTTCGTTGGCGGCGGTGGGGCGGCTCAGCATCACCTCGCGGGCCGCAGGCTCCGAAGGGGCCAGCATCGCCGTGGCCGGTGGCCGGTCCGAGGATGTGCGCCCCGCCCCCGCGCGCCCCGGAACCGTGGTGGAGATGCGCGATCTGTTCTACGCCACGCCCGCGCGGCTGAAATTCCTACGCTCCGACCGTGCCGAGGCGCAGGCCATCGCCGATGTGGTGCGCCGCCTTGCGATGGCCGAACCCTCGGTCGGGTTCACGCTGACGGATGCGGGCACGGCGCGGGTGATCTTCCGCGCCGAACCCGAAACGGGGGATTTCTTCGACGCGCTGGCCGGGCGGCTGACGCGCATCCTCGGGCCGGATTTCGTGACCAATGCCCTGCCGCTGGATCTGGACCGCGACGGGCTGCACCTCTCGGGCTATGCCGCGCTGCCGACCTATTCGCGCGGATCGGGCGGGCAACAGTTCCTGTTCGTGAACGGCCGCCCGGTGCTGGACCGGATGCTGACGGGGGCGCTGCGGGCCGCCTATATGGATGTGCTGTCGCGCGATCGGCATCCGGCGGCGGTGCTCGGCATCGAATGCGATCCGCAGCTCGTGGATGTGAACGTCCATCCCGCCAAGACCGAGGTGCGTTTTCGCGATCCGGCCACCGCGCGGGCGCTGATCGTCTCGGGCGTGCGGCAGGCGCTGTCGGGGGCCGGGCACCGCGCCGCGACCACCGTCGCCGACCGCACGCTGGAGGCGATGCGCCCCGAACCCATGCCGGAGGCGGCCCCCACCCCGCCCCGCATCTATCAGATGGACCGCCCCTCGCAGCCCGTTCTGGCGCGCGGGGCCGCATGGCAGGCGCCCCTCGGCTTTGCCGAGGCGCCCACCGCGCGGGTGGAGATGGTGGAGGCGGATGACACCCTTCCCCTTGGCGCCGCGCGGGCGCAGCTTCACGGCAACTGGATCATCGCGCAGACGGCGCGGGGCTTTGTCATCGTGGACCAGCACGCCGCCCATGAACGTCTGGTCTATGAAAAGCTGAAGGCACAGCGCGATGCGGCGGGCGTGGCGGCGCAGGCGCTGCTGATCCCCGAAATCGTCGATCTGGCCCCGCCCGAAGCCGCCCTTCTGCTGGAGGCCGCCGAAGACCTCGCGCGCCTTGGCCTGACGATCGAGGGGTTCGGCGCAGGGGCCGTCGCGGTGCGCGAAACGCCCGCCATTCTGGGCCGCGTCGATGCCGCCGCGCTGCTACGCGATGTGCTGGACGAACTGGCCGATGGCGGCAGCACGGCGGTGCAGGCGCGGATGGATGCCGTCCTCAGCCGCATGGCCTGCCACGGGTCGGTCCGATCCGGCCGCCAGATGCGCGCCGAGGAGATGAACGCCCTTCTGCGCGAGATGGAGGCGACGCCCTCCTCCGGGCAGTGCAATCACGGCCGTCCCACCTATGTGGAACTGGCCCTGCACGACATCGAACGGTTGTTCGGTCGCCGCTGATCAGCGGACGACGAATTCGGCATGCAGCGCACCGGCGGCGTTGATGCTTTTCAGGATGTCGATCATGTCATAGGGCGCAACGCCCAAGGCGTTCAGCCCCGCCACCACCTGCGACAGGCTGGTGGAACCCTCCACCTCTGCCAATCCGGTGCCATCGGTTTCAAGCTGGGCGTTGGTGCGCGGCACGACGACGGTCTGGCCGGGCGCGAAGGGGTTGGGCTGCACCACCTGCGGCGTCTCCTCGATCCGCAGGGTCAGGTTGCCTTGGGCCACGGCCACGCGGCTGATGCGCACGTCCTCCCCCATGACGATCGTGCCGGAGCGTTGATCCACCACCACGCGCGCCGGGGTCGCCGGTTCCACCGTCAGATTTTCCAGCCGTGCAAGGACATGGGCGGGGGACTGGCCGCGCAGGTCGATCTCCACCGTGCCGGAATCGAGCATCTGCGCCATGCGCCCCCCGAAGGCCCCGTTGACCACGGATTCGATGCGCCCCGCCGTGGTGAAATCGGGGTTGCGCAGCGCAAGGCGCAAGCTGGGAAGCGCGGTGAAATCGAACTCCACCTCCCGCTCCACCCGGGCACCGGCGGGGATCGTGCCGGAGGTCGGCACCCCCTGCACAACCCGCGCCGCCTGCCCTTCGGCCGACAGGCCCCCGGCGATGATCGTGCCCTGCGCCACGGCATAGATCTGCCCATCCGCGCCGTTCAGCGGCGTCATCACCAGCGTGCCGCCCAGAAGGCTCTTGGCATCGCCGATCGCCGAGATGGTCACATCGACCCGGCTGCCCGCCCGCGCGAAGGGCGGCAGCGCCGCCGTCACGAAGACCGCGGCCACGTTCTTGGGGCGCAGCATCTCGCCCGAGACGTTCACGCCCAGCCGCTCCAACAGGTTGGACATGATCTCTTCGGTGAAGGGGGAGTTGCGCAGCCCGTCGCCCGTGCCGTTCAGGCCGACGACGAGGCCGTAGCCCACCAGATCGTTGCCCCGCACCCCGTCGAAATCCGCCAGATCCTTGATGCGGATCGGCGCGCCGAAGGCCGGCAGCGCCAGACACAGAAGGAGCAGCGCAAGGCGGATCATAGGCGGTCCACCAAGCTCATCTGCGACAGGCGCACGGTGACGGCATAGAGCGTCTCGATCTGGGTCTGGGTCGCCTCCAGCCGGGTCGCGGCCTCGTAGGGATCGACGGCAAGCTGCGCCGTCTGGGCGATCTGAAGGCTGCTCCGCTCGGCCGTCATACGGGTCTGGGCAAGGTCGATCCGGGCCTGCACGGAACCCAGACGCGCCTCCAGCCCCGACACCGCGCCCTGCGCCGACAAGAGCGTGCCGCCCGCGTTCTGCAACAGCTGGGCCTGTGCCTCCGGCTGATCGGCCAGAACGCCCCGCGCAATCAGCGCGCCGGTGGCCAGCCCCTTCAGCATGTCCCGCAGCGCCGGATCGGCGGCGGTGACATCGAGGCGCACCGTTTCATTCGGGGCCAGCGGCTGATCGCCCGTGGCCGCACCGCCCGAATAGAGGCGATCGGCATAATCGGCGAACCACGCATCGACGGCGGCCTGAACCCCGTTTGCATCGCTTGCCCCCGCGACCGAAGCCTGAAGCCCCGCCAGCAGCGTTTCGGCATCGGGCAGCGCCGCACCATCCGACACGCCGGCGAACAGCCCCTGCCCCGCGACGCGGGTGTTCAGGATGCCGATCGCGGTCGTGAACCGCTGCTCCATATCCGCGCCAAGGATGTCCGGGTCCGCCGAATCCCCCAGCGCGAGGCCGCCGACATCGCCCAGCGCCCGTATCTGCCCCAGCGCCTGCTGCATCGCATCGGCGCGGGTCGCCGTGACCGCCGCGGCGGTGGTGAAACTGTCCAGCCGGTTGATCGACGCCTCCATCGCGCCCAGCTGCGTGAAGTTGCCGCCCAGATGCCGGGCGGTATCGGCGACCTGCCCCGTCACGACCTCGGTCGCGCGTTGCTGCTGCTGGGTCTGAAGCGACTGATACTGACGGCGCAGGGCGAACCCTTGGGCCATGTCCGAAAGGGAGATCGTCATCAAAGCTCCATCAGTTGGCCAAGCATCCCGTCGATCGCTTGGATGACCTTTGCATTCGCGGAATAGATCTGCTGGACGAGCAGCAGATCCTGCATCTCCACATCCGTATCGACGCCGCCCTCCAACTCGGCGCTGTGCAGCGTGTCGTAGCGGGCGGTGGCATAGGCCTGACGATCCTCGGCCACCACGCGCGAGGAGGCCGCCGAAGAGGCCAGCGCGTCGGCCGCCCCCCCTGCGCCCGCCCCGGCCGTCAGCGCATTCAGCATCCCCACGATGCGCGAGGCATCGCCGGAGGTGCCCCCGCCCCCCGCCCCGTCGCGCACCTGCTGCGGCGATGCGGCTACGGATGCCTGCACCTTCAGCGGCGGGCCTTCGAACAGGCCCGGCAAGCGGCTTTGCAGATCGGCGGCAAAGGCGTCGATATCCGCCTGCGCCGCAACGCCCAGATCGTCGCGCACCGAAATCTGGGCCGCCAGCGCGCCCCCCTCGATCGCGGATGTCGGCAGGTCGCGGCCATTCAGCGTCAGGCCGCCGCCGGTCCCTCGCGCCAATTCCCCCGCGCGCCCATCCAGCAGCGCCGTGCCCGATGCGGTATAGAGCGATACGCGCCCGTCCTGCCCCTCCACCTCGCGCAGCGGCACGAGGCCCGCGATCCCGTCGATCAACGATTGGCGCTGATCCAAAAGGCCGCTCGCATCCGCGCCGTGCAGGCTGGCGATCTGGGCGTTGAGCGCCTCCACCCCCCGCAGCGCCTCGTTGATGGAGGTGATGGACGTACCGACCGAGGCATCGGCCTGACGGCGCGCGGCATAGATGGTATCGCCCATCTGCCCGACGCGGCTTGCCAGATCCTGCGCCCGGTCCACCACGCTCTGAAGCGCGGCGTCCGATTGCGGGGTCGAGGCGGCGGTGACCAGCGCGCTTTCCAACTCCCCCACCATATCGGATAGCGAGGTTCCGCTGCCCGGCGTGCCCACCGCATCCTCCACCGTGGAATGGAAGGCGGCGGTGACGCCCGCCCCCGCCTGCGCCGCCTCGGCCACGCGGCGATCGGCGGTGATCGCCCGTTCGGCAAAGCGCGTGACGCCCGCGATCGACACCCCGCCCGTGCTGCTGGCCGACAGCTCCAACTCCCGCCGGCCATAGCCTTCGGTCAACGCATTCGCGACGTTCTGAGAGATGAGGTCGGCGGCGCGGCTGCTCATCGTCAGGCCCGACCGGGCGATGGAAAGGGCGGAGGTCAGCGACATGGCTTCACCGTTTCAGGTTCGTGGTTTCCGACAGCATCTCATCCACCGTCTGGATGATCTTCGCGTTGGAGGAATAGGCGTGCTGCGTCTGGATCAGGTTCGTCAGTTCCTGCGCGACATCGGTGGCCGATTCCTCGCGCGTGTAGCCCTGCGTCGTGCCCGTCGGCCCGTCGCCCGCATCCCAGAGGTAGAAGGCCCCCGCCTCGGGGCTGAGGGCGTAGGTCTGATCCCCGAGCGATGTCAGCCCGTTGGGATTGGGCACATCCACCACCGGCACCTGAAAGATCACCCGGCTGAACCCCTGATCGTAGAAGGCCCGCACCTGCCCCTGCGCGTCGATATCGACCGATGTCAGGCTGCCGATCCCCGAGCCGTCCTTTTGGATCGACGTCGGCAGGAAGCTGTCCGAAAGTTGCGTCATCCCGTTCATCTGCCCGGCCTTGCCGATGTCGAAGCGGACATCGGCCCCCGACAGCGTCAGCCCGATCGCCCCCGTCTGCGCGTCCCAAGTCCCGCCCGACAGCGTCGTGACATCGGACAGCGTTCCGTCCTGCCCGTCGAAGGACAGCCGGTAGCTGCCGACGACCGATCCCGTCGCCCCATCGGTCAACGTCATCCGCCAGCTGTTCGAGGCCCCCTCGGCCGGGACGGTGGGCGTGAAATCCGCCGTCAGCAATTGCGAGGTGCCGAGCGTGTCGAAATATTCCATCGTCTGCGTGCGGACCTGCCCTTCGGCCCCGGCCCGCGTATCCGTGGCCGGCAGGTTCAGCGCCATCGACATCTGCGTGGTGGGATTGGCCGACACCGCATTGGCCGACACGGTGACGGGGCGCAGCGCCTCCATCGACTCGCGCGCGGCGGCGGGGATCGTGCCATCCGCCTGCGCGGGCCATCCCATCAGCGCAAGGCCCGAGGTCGTGCGCAGCACGCCCGAGGCATCCTGCCGGAACGATCCGGTCGTCGTCAGCACCACGCTGTCGCCATCATCGCTCGACACCGGAAGGAACCCCCGCCCGTCGATCGCGATATCGGTCGCGTTGGAGGAAGAGGTCAGCGCCCCCCGTTCGTCCACCAGCCGCAGCGCGCTGGTACGCACCCCCCCGGCCGAATAGCTGACGCCGTCATTGCCGGCATTCACCATCTGGAAGAAATCCGTCTCCGCCCGTTTGTAGCCATAGGTGCCCGAGTTGGCGATGTTGTCCGAGATGCTGGCCAGCCGCGCGGCATTGGCGTTCAGCCCGGACACACCCGCATTGAGCGAGGAGGAGATCGTCATCGGAATCGCACCTTTCTGCTGCTGTGGCCCCCATGCTGGCACCGGCGGCTTAACATCGCCCTAACGGTCGCGGCGCAGCAGGATCACTTCGATCCGGTTGTTGCGCACGGCCATCGGATTGCCCGTGACCGGCATCCGGTCGGCATGCCCCTCCACCCGCGAGATGCGGGAATCGGGCAGACCGGCTTCGCCCAGAAGGCCGCGCATCGCCTGCGCCCGCTCGGCCGAAAGGCGCCAGACCGGGTTGTCGCGCAGCACGACCGGATAGGCGCGCACATGCCCCGACACGGCCAGCGCATTCGTCGTCAGCGGCAGCACATCGCCAAGGATGCGCGCCACGTCGCGCAGCACTTGCCGCGGTTCGGCCGTGTCCCCGGTGAACAGCGCCACATCCGGCAGATCGAACACCTCGATCACGAGGCCCTGATCCGTGACGCGGGTGACGACATGCTTCAGCGCCCGTTCCATCGTCATGCTCTCGCCGCCGCGGGCGCGCAAAAGCTCCTCCAGTTGGCGGCGCTCCTCCTCGATGCCGCTGTCGCCCTGACCGGCATCGCCGCGGGCACGGTCGAGTTCGGTCGGGATCACGCGCGACGCGCCCGAACCGCTCTGCGCCATCACATCCTCGGAAAAGACCGAATCGCCGCCGAACACATCCGCCCCCCCGCCCGAGATGCGGTTGATCGGGATCGTCGGGTTGAAGAAATCGGCAAGGCCCTTGCGCTGTTTCTCGGTGGTGGCGTTCAGCAGCCAGAGCAGCAGGAAGAAGGCCATCATCGCCGTCACGAAATCGGCATAGGCGACTTTCCACGCGCCGCCGTGATGGGCGGATTCGGTCTTGGCGCGGCGGCGCTTGACGATGATCGGTCGCGGCTTGCGGTCCATTCCGCCCCCTTCGCTGGTTTTGCCCAAGCTGGCACAGGGGGATGAACAGCGCCCTAACGGCGGTGGCCGGTTGCGTGGTGCGCCCTATATCCGACCAAAACACAAGGGATAGAAACTTGACTGTTTCACTCTGCAATCCTACACGGGGCACGAAGAACCGGATCACGGAAGGGCTTGGAATGACCAGACGCAGCGCAACGGGGATCCTTGCCCTGACCCTGACCCTGATGGCCGCGCCCGTCATGGCACAGGACGCACCCCCCGCCCCCCCGACCGATGCCCCGGCCCAGCAAGCCCTGCCGGACGATGCCGCCGCCCCCAGCCTTCCGATGGCGGAAACCCCCGCCCCGGCCACGGCGGCACCCGAATCCGATGCCGCACCCGCACCCGCACCGGAGGCCGCCGCTGCACCGCAGATCCTTGGCGGGCATGATCTGTCGCCCCTCGGCATGTACCGGCAGGCCGATGCCGTCGTGAAGGCCGTGATGCTGCTTCTGCTGGCGGCCTGCTTCGCCACATGGACGGTGTTCCTCTATAAGATCGTGGAATTCGCCGGGGCCAAGACCCGCCTGCGCCGCGCGGCCCGCGTGATCCGCGACGGCGACAGCCTGCCCGCCGTCGCCCGGCATCTGGACGGTCGCCGCGATCCCGCCGCCTTCATGGCCCATGCCGCGCTGGAGGAACTGACCCGTTCGGACGCCGCCATCGACATGGCCGGCAGCGGCGGCGTGAAGGACCGCGTCCGCTCGCTGCTGGAACGGATCGAAGCGCAGGCCGGACGTCGGCTGCGCAAGGGCACGGGCATCCTCGCCTCCATCGGGTCGGTGGCGCCCTTCGTCGGGCTGTTCGGCACCGTCTGGGGGATCATGAACTCCTTCATCGGCATCGCCGAGAGCAACACCACGAACCTTGCCGTCGTGGCCCCCGGCATCGCCGAGGCGCTTTTGGCGACGGCGCTCGGCCTCGTGGCGGCCATCCCGGCGGTGGTGATCTACAACGCCTTCGCGCGGAAAACCTCCAACTACCGTCAGGCGCTGTCGGATGCCGGCGCGGGCGTGGAACGGCTGGTCAGCCGCGATCTCGATTTCCGCCGGATCGACCGGCACCGCACGGCGGCGGAGTAAGCGCATGGCCGGAGGGATCAGGGACGAGGGCGACGACCTCGACGAAAACCACGAGATCAACGTCACGCCCTTCATCGACGTGATGCTGGTGCTGCTGATCATCTTCATGGTCGCGGCCCCGATCTCCACCGTGGATACGCCGGTGGACCTGCCCGGATCGAACGCCGCGCCGCAGCAGCGCCCGCAGGACCCGGTCTATCTGACGGTGCAGCAGGATTTGTCGGTGACGCTGGGCAACGAGCCGGTGGCGGCAGGCGGGCTTCGGGCCGCGCTGGATGCCCGCACCGGCGGCGATCAGGAGCAGCGCATCTTTCTGCGCGCGGATCAATCGGTGGCCTATGGCGATCTGATGGGCGTGATGAACCAGCTGCGCGATGCGGGCTATCTGAAGGTCGCGCTGGTGGGCCTCGACGGTGTGCCGAGCACGGGGTCCGACCCATGATCGGCAACTCCGCCTCGCAGGACTGGCTTGCGACGCGCGGCGCATCGGAGCGCTGGCGCGAGCCGGTGGGCTGGGCGGGGTCGGCGCTGTGCGTGGCGGCGCTCTTGGCGGGAGCGGTCGCGGCCTATCTGCACAGCGACCGCGTCGGCACCCGCGAGGAGGAGGCGATCATCCTCAACCTCGAACCGCCCGCGGCGGCGCCCCCGGCGCTGGCGGTATCGGCCCCCGCGCCCGACGTGCCCGACACCGACGCCCCCGAGGCGCAGGATCTCTTGGACGACACCCTTCCCCCGCCCGAACCCCTTGCCGAGGATACCCCCCCGCCCGAGGTTCAGGACATGGCGGAACTGCCGCCCCCGACGCCCGATGCCGTATCGCTCCCGGATGCGCCGCCGCCGCCGCCGCCGCCCGCGACCCGGCCCGAGCCGCGCCCCAGACCCGAACCCCGGCAGGAACCGGTGCGTCAGCGCGCGGCCCCGCCCCCCTCGCAGCAGCGCCAAGAGGCCGCGCCCAGCCGTCAGACCGGGCAGGCCAGCGCCGCGCTGTCGGCCGGTCAGGCGCAGCAGTTGGAACTGCAATGGGGCAGTCAGATCCGCTCCCGGATCGAGCGGCGGATCCGCAGCACCAGCGCCCGCGGTACCGTGACGGTGCGACTGGTAGTGACGCCCGCCGGGCGCCTCGCCTCGCTGGGTGTGGCGGCATCGTCGGGCAATGGGGCGCTGGATCAGCGGGCGCTGCAAACGGTGCAGGCGGCGGCGGGCGGTTTCCCGGCCGCGCCGCAGGGGCTGACGAACAGCACCTACACCTTCACCCTGCCCCTGCGCTTCCAATAAGAAGACCGCGCCCACGAGGGGGCGCGGCCGATCAGACCGGGGGTTTGCCCCGCAGCCTGCGCACGATCATCGTCACGACCGAAAGGATCAGGAACATCACGAACAGGAACTGCGCGATGCTTGCCAATGGGTCCGCCGTTCCACCAAAGCCAAGCGCGGCGGCGATGAGGGCGATGATCGCGAAGGTCAGTGCCCAGCCGAGCATGGGGGGCCTCCTTTCCGTTCGCGTTTGTCGTGGACTTGCAGACCGAACGGCCCGGCTTGCGTGATTGTTCCCCCGCGGCGGGCCGGACATGGAAAAGGCCCACCAGATGGCGGGCCTTCCTTTTCATCGCAGGGCCGCGTCACAGGCGGTGGACGAAGTCATCCACCTCACGCTCGGCGTCTTCCTTGCTGCGGCCGTATTTCTGCTGCACGAGGCCGACCATCTCGTCGCGCTTGCCCGCGACCCGGTCGAGGTCGTCATCCGTCAGGTCGCCCCATTTCTGGCGCGCCTGCCCTTGGAATTCCTTCCACTTGCCGGCGATCTGATCCCAGTTCATCGTGATCCTCCATGATCCTTGTGCCCTGAAAACGCCGCGCGTGCCGCGCCGGTTCCCGGCGGAACCTGCCCCCACCGGCGGACGTTCGCCTTCGCATCATCAGGAGCATTCATGGACCGGCTGGACCGTCTGGCGCATTACGCCCTCATCTTCCTCGGCGTGTTTGCGTTCTTTGCCGCATTGCGCCTGACGGAGAGCATCACCGCGCCCCTCGTGCTGGCGCTGGTGACGGGGATCGTGCTGTCGCCCATCTCCTCCTTCGTGGAACGGGCGGGTTTTCGGCCTTGGGTGGGGGCGATGCTGTCGCTCCTACTGACGCTGATCATCATCGGCAGCATCGCGGCCGCCATTCAGCCCATGATCATGCAGCTTCTGGAGGCCGCGCCCCAGATCTGGCATCAGATGCAGGGCGTGTTGGAGGCGGCGCATCGGCTCACCTCCGGCTTCCGCGATATGAGCGCGGGCATCACCGAGGCGTTGCAGCCCCCCGCCCAGCCCAACGATGCCGGGCCGCAGGCGCCCGATGTCTCCATGCCGACGCTGACGGATGCGCTCTTCTACGCGCCCTCCATCGCGGCGCAGATCCTGATCTTCATCGGGGCGCTGTTCTTTTTCCAACTGACCCGGACCGAGATCTACAACTGGGCCGCACGCCGCCTGTCGGAACCCGATCACCGGGCGCATACCGCGTTCCGCCTGTTGAATGCCGAACGTCTGGTGGCGCGGTATTTCCTGACGATCACGGTGATCAACTTCATCGAAGGGGTGCTGGTCGGCAGCGTGATGCAAGCGGCGGGGCTTCCGGGCGGGGCGCTGTGGGGGTTCGTGGCCTTCCTGATGAACTACCTTCTGTATGTGGGGCCGGCGGTGCTGACGGCGGCGCTCTTGGTGGCCGGGGTTGCCAGCTTTTCGGGCTGGATGGCGCTGCTGCCCGTCGCTTCCTACCTCGTGATCAACGGGATCGAGGGGCAGTTCGTCACCCCCACGCTGGTGGGTAAGCATACGGCGGTGAACCCGCTCCTGGTGTTCCTTGCGCTGGTGTTCGGCATGTGGCTGTGGGGGCCGGTGGGGGGGATCATCGCGATCCCGCTGCTGCTGTGGTTCCTTGCGCTGAACGACACCCGCTCTGGCCAAATGCACCCGCCGGCGCATTAACCGGGGGCGTGGGGCAGCAGGCGGCCCGACCGATCCTGCGGCGCGCAGGCGGCGTTGCGGGCCGCCAGCGCCGCCCATGCCCGCACGGCGCCGGTGGAGGAAAAGCACTCCGCCCCCGCATCGGCCGGCAACCAATGCCCCATCACGCGCCGCCGCAATTCCCAGACATCGCGGCGAACGTTCAGATAGACCCCCACCTCCGTGTTCCAGCGCAGCCCCGGCCGATCGAGCGCGGCCGAGCCGAGGATCGCGGCATGATCGTCGAAGATCGACACAGAGGTCGCCCCCTCGCCCCCACCTACGAAAAGACGCGGGCCGAAAGCCGTCCGCAGATACCGCAGGAGGCGCATCTGCCGCCGACGGGCGCGCCATGGCGCGGATGGGCTGGGCAGGATCAGGATCATCTGCAATTCGGGATTGGCGCGAGCCGCGCGCACCAGCCGCCGCGCCGTGAGCGGATCGCCGAAGGCAGGCGTCTCGATATAGATGAGGGAGCCCGCGCGCTGGATCAGCGCGTCATGGGCCTGCTGCACTTCGGCGACGATGGGCGTGGGGCCGGTATGCCACGAGGCCGCGCCGCGGGGCCGCGACAGGCTGCGCAGCAGGCGGCGGGCGGGCGCGGGTGGGCGCAGCCCCTCCACCACGGCAAGGAAACTGTCGAGATGGGCCAAGGCCTCGGCCACGACCGGGCCTTCCATAACCACCTGCACATCATGCCCGCCCGCCCCATCGGCAAGGTCCGGGCCGCCGACATGCACGCGCGCCCGGTCGAAGATCAGAAGCGACTGGTGATGCTCGCACAAGGTCGTCCGCGACAGATGCATCCGGCGCGGATGAAGGCGTCCGTCCGCCCCTTGCCGCAACCGGCTGCGCAGCCCCGGAAGATCGCGCAGCCCGTCCGGGCCTGCGTTCAGGACGGCGCAGATACGGCCAAGGCGGCGCTGCATCGCAGGCCAGCACAGCGCCCGGGGCAGCAGGCCGCCCGTGGCCGGATGGCGCGCGGCCACCACCTCCAGCAGGGCGGCGGGGCCGGCAAGCTCGGCCGCGGCCCACAGCATGCGCACGCTGCGCCAACAGGCGCGGTGCCGCGCGGGATGCAGGACAGGATCGACATCCGCCAGAACGAGACGCAGCCGCACCCCCCGGCGCAGCACATGCACGATCAGATCGAACCACACCGCCCCAACCGCCTGCCCTTCGGGCGAGTGCAGCGGCAGATGCGGATCGAAGGCGCGAAGAGAGGCGTCGATGCTTGCCGACGCATCAAGGAAGGCGCGTTCGAGCGCGGGAAAGACCTCGTCCCCCGTGATGAATGTCCGCGTGGATGACCGTCCGCTCACCCTGCCCCCTGCCCTCTTCCGGTCTGGCCGGATCAGGACATGGAACCCGCGCTGCGGTCCTAGTGTTCCCGATCCCCGCCAGAAATGCGCGCCTCGCCCGTGCTCAGCGGCTCGACCTCGAAATCGACGCGCAGGGCATAACTAACCTCGTCCTGCGAGATGTCGACCCGTCCGCCGATCTGCTGGGCGAAGGCGATCAGAAGTTGCGAGCCAAGGCCCGTCCCCTCATTCCCCGTCCCCGCCGAGCGCGGACCGAGCGAGTTCGTCACGACCAGCGCCGCGCGCACCGCCCCCTCGCGGAAGAGGCGCACTTCGAGCGTGGGATTGCCATCGTGCGATCCGGCATATTTCAATGCATTGGCCAGCGCCTCGGTCAGCAGCAGCGACAGGGGCACCGCCTGATCCGGCGTCAGGCGCATATCGGCAAAGGAGGTGCTGAGCGCGATGTGCCGCCCCGGCCCCGTTGCCAGCCGCACCACCTGCCGGGTGATGTCGGTCAGCAATTCGTCGGCGCGGATGTCGGTCAGGCCGCTGGTCTGGTACAGACCACGGTGGATCGTCGCAAGGCTCATGACCCGTTCCTGCAACCCCTTCATCAGGGATTTCGCCTCGGCCGAGCGGGCCTGACGGATCTGCATGTTCATGATCGAGGCGATGAGCTGAAGATTGTTCTTCACGCGGTGATGCACCTCGCGCAGCAGAACCTCCTTCTGGTGGATCATGTCCTCCATCTCCGCTTCGTCATGCAGGATGGTGTCGGTCATATGCGCGAAGGTTTCCGACAATTCGCGCAGTTCGGTCGGCGCGCCGGCCATCGGGATGCGGCCGATGATGCGCTTGCCGTCGCCGAAACCGGTCATCGCCTGACGCAGGCTGCGCACATGGCGCGTGACCAGCCGTTCGACCGCGAGGAAGGCCACGACGAGCGAGGCGATCCACATCGCCAGCGGCAGGAACAGGTTCGGCAGCGCCCGCATGTACCAGACATCGTCGTCATCCACCGGCCAACTGCCCATGGCGAACAGCGCGTCCGGCAGGATCGGCACTACGGAATAGACGCGCAACTGCCCGCTGCCGGTGCGGGCGGTGAAGGACATATCCTCGGTCGAGGCAAGATCCGCGAGATTGAGCCCCTCGGGCAGCATCGCCACCACCTGACGGGCCGGCAGGGCGGAGGTCAGCACCTCGCCTTCGGAGTTGAAGGTCAGAAGCTCCGGCGGCTGGGTGGCGGTGTGTTCGGCCGTGTCGGCTTGCAGCACCTGATGGGGCAGCGACAGGGAGACGAAGCCCAGAAGCTCATTCGTCAGGCCATAGACGGGGGTGGAGACGACCACCACCGGCTGGGCCGAGATCTTGGGACGGTAAGAGACATAGACCATCGGCCGCGGATCGCGTTGCAGATCCTGAAAGGACGGCACCTCGGCAATGCTCGTGCCGACGCTGCGCGAGGCGCAGGTCAGCCGGCCGTTCACATCGACGAAGGCCGCGAGGGTGTAGATGTTGGCCTGCCCCACGAAGCTCGAGAGCGCCGACGAACAGGCGATCGGATCGCTGAGCAGCGGCACCAGCGCCGCCGACAGCGCCTGCGCCGCCCCGCGGGCGCGCTGCACCAGCAGAAGATCGGCCTCGGCGGCGCGCATCGTCTCGCCCATGAGGGCGGCTTCGGATCGGGCGCGCGCTTCTTTCAGGGTGGCAATCGTCTGGACCGCCGAAACCATCGCCAGCGGCAGCAATGCCACCGCCAGCAGGAAGGCGATCCGAAACCCCAGCGTTCCCGACAGCCGGTGCAGCCGGGCCTTCGTCGTCGTCATGCAGCATTCGTTCCCGATTTCGACATCACGGCCATCGTGGTGCCGTCGTTACCGGAGAACACCTGCTCGCCTTCGTCAAGATGCAGAAGTTCGGCAAGACGTGCCCGGGCGCGGTTGGCGCGGCTTTTCACCGTGCCGACGGCGACGCCCATCATGCCCGCCGCATCCTCGTACGAGAACCCGGACGCCCCGACGAGGATCAGCACCTCGCGGTGTTCCGGGGTCAGTTTGTCGAAGGCGGCGCTGAATTCGTTGAAGGCCATGCGACCGTCATGGTCGGGCTTCACGAAGAGCGTGGCGGCATGCGCGCCTTCGGGGTCGGGCACCTCGCGGCGATTCTTGCGCCGGTCGGAATAGAAGGTGTTGCGCAGGATCGTGAACAACCACGCCCGAAGGTTGGTGCCCACGGTGAATTTGTCGAAATTCGTCCACGCCTTCACGATCGTGTCCTGCACCAGATCATCGGCCACGGTGACATTGCGCGTGAGCGAGATGGCGAAGGCCCGAAGCGCGGGCAGGTGATCGGGAAGTTCATCCCGGGGGTCCCGAACGCCTTCGGGCAGACGCTGTTCAGCGGTCATGCCTTGGCTCCCTTCTCGCGCAGCTGTGCAAGCAGCTGTGCGAAACGGTCCGGGACATCCTGCTCCAGCGCTTCGGTGTAAACCCGTTTCAGATTCTCATCGATCTGATGAAGCATCGCGGGTTTCTCGCGCTCTTTGGCCATTTGTTCCAATTCTCGCTCTTTTCGATTTTGCGATCTTGTCGGGAACCGAACGCGATGCCAAGTGTTTGGTTCCCGAGAAAATGAGCTTGAAGGGGACATTCCATGCCGTCGGACGCCACGCCAGACCTGTCGATGCTGATCGGGGCGAACCTCCCCTACTTGCGCCGTTACGCACGCGCGCTGACCGGCAGCCAGTCCACGGGCGACGCCTTCGCTGCCGCCACGCTGGAGGCCATTCTCGAAGATACCGCCATCTTCGACGAAGCCGGTAACCCCAAGGTCGCCCTGTTCAGCGCCTTCCACCTCGTCTGGGCCAGCGCCGGTGCGCCCCTTGGCGAACCCGACAGCCGCCTGTCGGCCAAGGCGCAGGACCGCATGGCGGAGCTGACGCCGAACACCCGCGAAGCGCTGCTTTTGCACGCGATCGAGGGGTTCACCCATGAAGAGATCGGCGCAATCATGCAGGTCGAGCCCGGCGAGGCTTCCGAGCTGATCGAGATCGCGCAGCGCGAGATGGCCAATTCCGTGCGCGGCAAGATCATGATCATCGAGGACGAGGCCATCATCGCGATGGACATCGCCGCCATCGTCAAAGAGATGGGGCATGACATCACCGGCATCGCCCGCACCCGCACCGAGGCCGTGAACCTCGCCGCCCGCGACAAGCCCGACCTGATCCTTGCCGACATCCAGCTTGCCGACAATTCCTCGGGGATCGACGCGGTCAACGACATCCTGCAGCAGTTCGAGAATCTGCCCGTGATCTTCATCACGGCCTTCCCCGAGCGGCTGCTGACGGGCAAGAAGCACGAGCCGGCGTTCCTGATCACCAAGCCCTATCACGAGGATCAGGTGCGATCGGCGGTCAGCCAAGCGATGTTCTTCTCCTCGACCGAGACGTTGACGGCGTAGGATGCGGGGCATCGGGGAGCCTTTCCTTCCAGTATCCAGCTGACGAACCACGGCGGCGGCAGAACGTTCCAGCCCAATCGGGGCGGGAACAAGCCGCCCCGGGATCGCGTTGGAGGGGCATCGCCGCGCATCGGTGCGGCCCATCTGGAGAGAGAAAAGAATGCTTCGCACGATCCTGTCTTCGGCCGCACTCGCGGCTCTCGTGGCCCTTCCCATCCAAGCGCAAGAACGCTTCGACGAGATCAATGTCGGCGTCGATCTGAACCAGGTCACCAGCCCCGAAGCCGCGGCCCGCTATGCCAATATCAGCGATGATCTGGTGAAGGCGATCGGCGACGCGCTGAGCGTGACGCCCGCCGGCACGGCCGATGGCGGTGCGAAAATCGTGGTGGATCTGGACGAGGTCGCCCTTGCCGCGCCGTTCGTGGGCACGCCGGGCGCCAGCACCTCGGCCATGGCGGGCACCGTCGCCGTCGAAGATCAGGGCGACATCGGCAGCCAGCGCAAATTCGATCTGACCGTGACGATGGATCAGATCATGCCCTACATGCCCGAAAACACCGACATGACCGTGATCGAACCGTCGAGCGATGCCGTCTATCAGGCGCTGCTGCAGACCTTCGCCGCCGCCGTGGTCTCGAACCTCGAAGGCTGATCACAGCCAGTACTGGATCGGCAACTGGCCGGCGATCCATGACAGCGCACGAAGGGCCGGCCCCGCCTCGGGGTCGGCCCTCATTTCTTTGGGCAGACCGGGGCGGGATACGAGGAAGCGGTGCCTGCGCCCGGCCGCGACCAGTTGGTAGGCCTGCGCGGGGCTGGTGATCCGTTCGAACTCGCGGTTCATTTCCGCCACCAGCGCCGGATCGTCCAGCAGCAGCCCCAGTTCGGTGTTCATGAAGGCCGAACGCATGTCGTAATTGACCGACCCGATCAGCGTCCGCCGCCCGTCCATCACGAAAAGCTTGGTATGCAGCAGATCGCGGCGCCCATCGCTGCGTGGCGGCGGCGCATATTCGAACATCCGCACCCCCGCCCGCAGCAGCCGGTGGCGGTAGCGGCCATAGGCCCCGAACACCACCACCTTGTCGGTGGAGCAGAGCGCGTTCGTCAGCATCTCCACCCGCACGCCGCGTTCGGCCAGCGCCGTCAGGATGCGCCCCCCTTCCATGCCGGGCACGAAATAGGGCGTGACGAGGCGCAGATCGCGGTCCACCTCGTTCAGGATCTGCGGCAGGCGGTCCACGATCCACGGGCTGGTGCGGTGGCCATAGGCCTTTTCGGGCGGATCGGCGATCAGCCGCGCCTGCCCGCCCGTATGGAAGGGCCGGTCCAGCACGCCATGGGGCAGACGCGCGACGAAGGCCCGCGCCGCATCCGAGCGCGTCTTGCGATAGAGCCGGCGCCGGAAGGCGCGCGGCGACACGCGGGCCTTGGGCCAGAGCGTCAGCACCGGCAGCGAAAGGCCGAGGTTCCAGAAGCTGTCGAAGCAGCCCTCCACCTCGCGCAGGACGGGGCCGGTCACGGCGGCGTCGATGTCGCGGGAATTGCGCTCGCCTCCGGCCAGCGCCTCGAAGTAGGTGTCGCCGATGTTGCGCCCGCCGATGATGGCCAACTGCCCATCCACCACCCACATCTTGCCATGCATGCGGCGGTTGAAGCGAGACAGGCCCAGAAGCATCTCGGTCGTGCGGCGCAGGATGTGGCCGCGGCTGCGGGTGGGATTGAAGAGGCGGATTTCCACCCCCGGATGCTGGTTCAGCGCCAGAAGCGTGCGCCCGAAACCCTGCGCGTTGATGTCATCGAGCAGGAGGCGCACCCGCACCCCCCGATCGGCGGCGCGCATGAGTTCGGCCAGCAGCAGGCTGCCGGTCAGATCGTTGCGCCAGATGTAGTACATCAGATCGATGCTGCGCCCGGCCATGCGGATGGATTGCAGCCGGGCGGCAAAGGCCTCGCGCCCGCCGGTCAGGCCCAAGGCCCCCGTACCCGGCCCGATCCGGTCCGCCAGCGCGTCCATCGGCGTCGGCGGCCCGGTGCGCGGCAGCACATGCGAGACATGGCCCCGCGCCCGTTCGGCCCAGCGCGTCCATGCGCGGAACGCAAGGGCCGACAGCACGAAGAACAGGGCGGTGATGGCGATCAGCCAAACCAGCCAGAACACGGCCTCCGCCCTCATGCCTCGTCCAGATGCAGAACGGCGCGGACGGGCAGATGGTCCGATGCGCGGCGCGACAGGGGCGAGACATGCGCCGCGAAGGAGGAGATGCGCCCCCGGCTCAGCATGATGCGGTCCAGCGGCAGCACCGGGAAGGGCGCGGGGAAGCTGGCGATGGTCGGGCTGTGCGGGAAATGCGGCAAAAAGCGTTTCAGCGTCCATTTGCCGTGGCGCCATTCGTTCATGTCGCCCATCAGCACGGTGGAGCGATCCGACATCGCCGCGATCCGGTCGAGGATGACGGTCGATTGCCGCAGCCTTGCCTGCCCCAGCAGCGCCAGATGGGTGCCGATGGCCCGCAGCGGCGCCCCGCGCACCGAAAGGTCGGCCACGACCGCGCCCCGCGCCTCCAGCCCCGGCAGGGGGATGGTCTGCACATCCTCGATCTCCACCCCGTCGCGGACCAGCATGACGTTGCCGTGCCAGCCATGCGACAGCGGGCGGCCCTGCACCTCGACGCGGCGCAGCCCCAGATCGCGGCGCATCGCCTCGAGGTCCAGAAGGCCGCGGCGGTCGCCGAAGCGGGCATCGGCCTCCTGAAGGCAGACGATATCGGCCTCCATCTCGGCGATCACGGCGGCGATGCGGGCCAGATCGCGGCGACGGTCGATCCCGATGCCCTTGTGGATGTTGTAGGACGCCACCGTCACATCGTGCATCATTGGGTTCCGTGCTGCCATCTTCAGCACGGAATATGGGGCGCGGGGCCCCTCAGGGCAAATCAGGCCGCCGAGAGCCGGACATACCGCCCGCCCGATGCCTCGAGCTGGGCATGGGTGCCCATCTCGGTGACGCGGCCATCTTCCATCACGACGATGCGGTCGGCATGGCGGATCGTGGCAAGGCGGTGCGCGATGATCAGCGTGGTGCGCCCGACCGACAGCGCATCGAGCGCGGCCTGAATCTCGCGCTCCGTCTCGGTGTCGAGGGCGGAGGTCGCCTCGTCGAGGATGAGGATCGGCGGGTTCTTCAGGAAGGCGCGGGCGATGGCCACGCGCTGCTTCTGCCCGCCCGACAGCATGACGCCCCGTTCGCCCACCACCGTATCCAGCCCCTCGGGCAGGCCTGCGATCATGGGGGCAAGCTGGGCGCGGCGGGCGGCCTCGATGATCTGATCCTCGGTGGCGGCCAGATCGCCATAGGCGATGTTCTCGCGCAGCGTGCCGCCGAACAGGAACACGTCCTGACTGACGATGCCGATATTGCGGCGCAGGCTGGCAACCGTCATCGCCCGCAGATCGGTTCCGTCGATGGTGATGCGCCCGGCGGTCGGATCATAGAAGCGCGGCACCAGCGCCAGCAGCGTCGTCTTGCCCGCACCCGACGGGCCGACGAAGGCCAGCGTCTCGCCGGGGCGCACGTCGATGGAGACACCCTTCAGGATCTCGCGGCCGCTCTCGTAGCCGAAATGCAGATCCTCGAAGCGGATGGCGCCGGTCAGATCGCCCGCCTCCCGCGCGCCGGGCAGATCGGCGATCTCCGGCTCGATATCCATCAACTCCTTGTAGCGGGCGAACCCGGCGATGCCGCGGGGATAGATCTCGATCACCGAGGCGATCTTCTCCAGCGGGCGGAAGAACACGCCCACCAGCAGAAGGAAGGCGACGAACCCGCCAGCCGACAATTCCCCGCGCAGCACGAACCATGCGCCGGTCACCATCGCCATGACCTGCACCGCCCGCATCCCCATGTAGTTGAGCGAGACGGTCTGCGCCATCACCCGGTAGGCCGCGAGCTTGGTGTCGCGATAGGCGGTGTTGTCGCGGGCGAAGAGCGTCTTTTCATGCTCTTCGTTGGCAAAGGCCTTCACGACGCGGATGCCGCCCACATTCTCCTCCAGGCGCACGTTGAAATCGGCGACGCGGGCATAGATGGCGCGGAAGGTCCGCGTCATGCGCCCGCCGAAATAGATCACCAGCGTCACCGTCGCGGGCACGATCAGCGCCGTGATCAGCGCCAGATCGAGATGGATCATCGCCATCAGCACGAAGGCCCCGACGAAGGTCATCACCGCGATGAACAAATCCTCGGGGCCGTGATGGGCAACCTCGCCGATCTCTTCGAGATCGCGGGTGACGCGGGCCACCAGCTTGCCCGTGCGCTGTTTGTCGAAATAGCTGAAGGAGAGTTTCTGAAGATGCTCGAAGGCACGGCGGCGCATTTCGGTTTCGATGTTGATGCCCAGCATGTGGCCCCAATAGGTCACGACCGCCATCAGCCCCGAGTTGAAGAGATACACCACCAGCAGCCCCGCCGCCGCCAGCACCGTCAGCCCCAGATCCCCCTGCGGCAAGAGCACGTCGATGAAGCCCTTGATCGCAAGGGGGAAGGCCAGTTCCAGCACCCCCGACAGGATGGCGCAGCCGAAATCGACGAAGAACAGCGTCATCCACGGGCGGTAATAGGAGAAGAATTCGCGCAGCATCGGGGCCTCCGGTCTCTGGATGCCCCAAGTCCCTAAGGGGCGGGCGGGCGCGATGCCAGCCCTATTCCCGTGTCAGCGCCTCCACCGGATCGAGGCGGGATGCGGCGCGCGCCGGCAAGAAGCCGAACGTCACCCCGATCACCGAGGAGGAGAGCACCGCCACCACGATGGATGTGGTGGAATAGATGAGGCTCGTATCGGGCATCGCCAGCGTCACCACCCGCCCAAGGCCGAGCGCCAGCGCGATCCCGAGGATGCCGCCCAGAAGGCAGACGAGCACCGCCTCGATCAGGAACTGCGTGACGATGTCGGCCCGCCGGGCGCCCACCGCGATGCGCACCCCGATCTCCTTCGTGCGTTCCGTCACGGAGACGAGCATGATGTTCATCACCCCCACCCCGCCCACGAAAAGCGAGATGACCGCGATCCCCGCGATCAGCAGCGTCAGCGTCTGCGTGGTGGAGGTGATCGCCTCGCGGATCGTGTCGGTGTTCGTGAGGAAGAAATCCTCCTTGCCGTGCCGCGTGGTCAGAAGCTGGGTGATCAGCGCCTCGGCGGTGTCCATCTCGAAATCGTCCGACACGCGGACCGAGATGGAGTTGACGTAATCCTGCCCCGACAGCCGCGACATTGCCGTGGTGTAGGGGATGAAGAGGTTGAGCGAGGAGCGCGGCCCGAAGCTGGTGCCCGACGCCTCCACCACGCCGACGATGCGCACGGGCACGCGGCCCATCATCACCACCTGCCCCACCGGGTCGGCCTTGTCGAAGATCGATTCCGCGCCGTCGGTGTCGATCACCGCCTCCTGCGCGTGGCGGGCGACGGCATCGGCGTCGAAGGTGCTGCCGGCGGTGGTGGTGAAGGCGCGGGCAGTGAAATATTCCTCGCCGACGCCGGTCACGCTGGCCGATACCTCGGTCGCGCCGTAGCGGATGGTCGCGCTGCTCGATACCGTGGGGGAAACGCCCGCCGCATAGGGCTGCACCGCCAGCGCGGCCGCATCCTCGGCCGTGAGCGATCGGACGCGGCTGGCGTCGCGGTTGCCAAAGCCCGAGCCGTTGCGGATGTCGATCGTGTTCGATCCGATGTTGGAGATGGAGGCCAGCACCTGCTGCTGACTGCCCGAGCCCAGCGCCACCACCGACACGACCGAGGCGATGCCGATGATGATCCCCAGCATCGTCAGAAAGCTGCGCATCCGGTGCGCCGCCATCGCCTTCAGCGCCATGACGAAGGCCTCGCGCAGCCGGTCGAGGCCCGGTGCCAGCGCCCGGCGCCCCTGCGGCGCGGTGCGGGGAACTCCCGCCACCCCGCCCCGGCTGTCGGAGATGATGCGCCCGTCCTTCATCTCCACCACCCGTTCGCACATGGCGGCGATGCCCGGATCGTGGGTGACGATGACGATGGTGTGCCCTTCGGCGTGCAGTTCCTGCAAGAGACGCATCAGTTCGGCCCCCGACGCGCTGTCGAGCGCGCCCGTGGGTTCGTCCGCAAGGATCACCTCGCCGCCGTTCATCAACGCCCGCGCGACCGAGACGCGCTGCTGCTGGCCGCCCGACAGCTCTCCGGGGCGGTGATCCAGACGTTCGCCAAGGCCGAGGCGGGTCAGGAGCGCCCGCGCCCGGTCCCGCCGGTCGGCCCGCGCCATGCCCTTATAGACGGCCGGAACCTCCACATTGCCCACCGCATCCAGATCGCCCAGAAGCTGATACCGCTGAAAGATGAAGCCGAAATGCTCGCGCCGCAATTCGGCCAGATCGTCGGGGGCCAGCGCCCCGATCTCCCGCCCCGAAAAGCGGTAGGTGCCCGCATTCGGCCGGTCGAGGAAACCGAGGATGTTCATCAGCGTCGATTTCCCCGACCCCGATTGCCCGACGATGGCCAGCATCTCGCCCGCGCCGATATCCAGATCGACATCCTTCAGCACCGCGATGCGCTGATCGCCGGCGGCGTATTCGCGGCGGATGCCGCGCAGGCTGATGAGCGGTTCCATGCCTCAGAGGCCCATCGGCCCGCGGGGACCGCCGCCGCCCGGACCGCCGCCCGGCCCGTTGCCCGTCCGCACCGCCCGCGCCAGCCCCGCCGCCGCGCCCGAGGCGAGGACGCGCTCCCCCTCCTCCAGCCCGTCCGTGATCTCGGCCACGACGTTGTTGTTCAGCCCGACTTCGATGCGGCGCGGCTCGGCGATCCCGTCCTTCAGCACCTGCACGGTGTAGCGCCCGTCGCGCCCCTTGGCGCCCAGCGCCGCCGAAGGCAGCGTCACCACGCCCTCGGCCGATTGCAGCGCGATCTGCACCTCGGCGGTCATGCCGATGCGCAGGACGCCATCCTCGTTCGTCACATCGAAGAGGCCGTTGTAATAGATCGCCTCGTCGGTGGAGATGTCGTCGCTGTCCTCGATGTCCGAAGGGGCGGGTTCGATCTGGCGCACCACCGCGTGGAAGGTCCGCTCCGGCGCGCCGAGGATGGTGAAGCTGACATTCTGCCCCGGCGCGACGCGGACCACGTCCGCCTCGGAGATCTCGGCATTGACCACCATGTTGTGCAGATCGGCCAGCTTGACGATGGTCGGCGCGGATTGGTTGGCGTTCACCGTCTGGCCTTCCTTGGTGACGATCGCCACCACCGTGCCATCCATCGGGGCGGTGATGCGCGTACGCTCCAGTTCCACCTCGGCGCTGGCGACGGCGATTTCGGCATCGTCGCGGCTGGCGCGCAGCTCGTCCACGGTGGCGGCGGCGATGGCGGCATCGGCCACGGCCTGCTCGAACGTCTCCACCGTCAGGCTGCCGACCTTGGACAGACGCTCCGACCGGGCGCGGACCTGTTCGGCCAACGTCAGGCTCGCCTCGGCCGAAGCGATCTGCGCCTCGATCCCGGCGAGCGAGGCCTTGGCCTGCGCGACCGCGTTCTCCTGATCCTGACTGTCGATCCGGGCGATCAGATCGCCCTGCCGGACCTCTTGGCCCAGCGCCACGGCCAGTTCCACCACCTCGCCCGACACCCGCGCCCCCACGCTGACGAGCGAGGAGCTTTCCACCTGCCCCGAGGCCAGCACGTTCAGCGTCACGTCCCCGCGCCGCGCGGCATAGCTTGCGGGCGGGGCTGCGTCCTCTTCCGTCCCCTTCAGCCACAGATACCCGCCCGCGCCCAGCGCGGCGATCATCACCAGCGCGGCGATCCACAGCTTGCGTGCCTTCATCCGGCCCTTCCATCCATTCCCAGGGGTCATTCTGTCCTGATACGCGCGCGCGCGCCATATCCGTCGCGGAACCCTGCGTCCGATATGGGAATTGACCCCAAGGCAACCGGACGAGGATCTGATGACCCTAGACATGCACGAGGCGCGGCGAATGCTGGCCGCGGCGGATCAAGGCGATCACACCGCGGCGGCGGGCCAGCCGCAGGACGCGCTGATCTCGGCCTTTGCGGTATCGGCGCTGGCCGAGACGCGGCCGGACCGCGCTTGGGCCGAACTGATGCGGCTTCTGGCCGCGCAATGGCCCGACGGAATGATCCCGCACCTCATCTATCACCAAGCGGGCGGTGCCTTTCCCGGCAGCGGGCTGTGGGTGACGGGGCGGCCGGTCACGACATCGGGGCTGACGGCGCTGCCGATCCTTGGGACGGTGCTGCGGCGGCTGCACGGGCAAGCGCCCGATCCGGCCCTCGCCCGCGCGGCGCTGACCGTGATCGACCGCTGGCACGGCTGGTTCGGCACCCACCGCGATCCGCACGGCACCGGCCTTGCCGCCATCATCCATCCGTGGGAATCCGCGCGCCCCGCCGCGGCCGATTGGGATGCCGCCTTCGCCCGCGTTCCGGTCGAAGGCGTGGAAGCCTATCTTCCCGCCGGGGCCGGCCCCGAACAAGCGCGCGCGGTCTGGCTGATCGAACGCTTCCGCTCGCTTGGATGGGAAACGACGGAACTGCACGACACCTCCCCCTTCTGCGTCGTCGATCCGGGGCTGAACGCCGTGCTGATCCGCAGTTGCGACGATCTTGCCGCCCTTGCCGAAGAGTTGAACCAACCGGAGATCGCCGAGGGCAACCGCACCATCGCCGCTCGCGCCCGAGAGGCGATGACCGATCTGGCCCAAGGCGGGCGCTATGCCCCGCTGGACCGGATCACGGGGCAGCTGATCGACAGCCGCTCGGCCGGGACGGTCCTTCCGGGCTGGGCGGGCCTGCCGGTCGGCGCCGATCATCACGGCCCGGTGGAGCCGTGGGCGGCGGATCTGCTGGGCCTCTCGCCGCCGCAGGGGGAGGATCTTCTGACCGCCGCCGTGATCGCGGGAGGGTTCCACCGCGCCGACGCCCCGGCCGGGAAAACCGTCTGAACGCGCGCCGGGGGGCTTTTCTTTGCGGCCCGCAGGCAACACATTCGGGCCAGACGCCGCAACCACGGAGCATCCGCATGGCCATCCGCATCAACGACATCGCCCCCGATTTCACGGCCGAGTCCACCGCTGGGCCGATCCGCTTCCATGACTGGATGGGCGACGGCTATGCCATCATCTTCAGCCATCCGCGCGATTTCACCCCCGTCTGCACGACCGAATTCAGCGCAGTCGCCCAATTGGCCGGCGAATTCGCCAAGCGCAACACCAAGGTGATCGGCGTGTCCGTGGACACGGTGGACGAACATGCCAAATGGAAGAAGGACATCGAGGCCGTCGCCGCCAGCCCGGCCGATTTCCCGATCATCGACGACACCTCGCTTGCGGTGTCCAAGGCCTATGACATGCTTCCGGCCGAATACTATGCCCCCACCGAAGGGCGCACGCCCGCCCATACCGCGACGGTGCGGACGGTCTATCTGGTCGGCCCCGACCGCAAGGTGCGCCTGACGCTGTCCTATCCGATGTCGGTCGGGCGCAACTTCGCCGAGATCCTGCGCGCCCTCGATGCCGTGCAGGCGACCGACGGCGTGCCGATCGCGACCCCGGCCAACTGGATGCCCGGTCAGGACGTGATCGTCGCGCTGAGCCTGAACGACGAGCAGGCCCGCGAACGCTTCGGCGATCTGGACATCAAGCTGCCCTATCTGCGCTTCGCACGCCAACCCTGAGGGGTCTTGCAACGCCGCACGGGCTGGAGCAGGCTCCGCCGCATATGCGTGGAGGAGCCCATGACCGCACTGTTTCCAGCCAAGACCTACCCGGTCCTGCCCGTGAAGGGCGAGACCGGGACCTACCCCATCGCCCGCATCTTCTGCGTCGGGCAGAACTATGCCGATCACGCCATCGAAATGGGATCGGCCGTCGATCAGGAAGCGCCGTTCTTCTTCATGAAGGACGCGCAATCCTATGTGCCCAGCGGCGCGACCCTGCCGATCGCCCCCGGGACCGAGAACCTGCATTACGAGATGGAATTGTATCTCGTGCTGGGTGCGCCGCTGTTCCGCGCCAGCCCGGATGAGGCCGAGGCCGCGATCTGGGGCTATGGCTGCGCGCTCGACATGACGCGCCGCGATCTGCAGGGTGAGGCGAAGAAGAAGGGCCGCCCGTGGGATTTCGGCAAGAACTTCGAGCAGTCGGCCGTGATGGGCCCGGTGACGCGCGCCGCCGATCTCGGCCCCGTCGCCGATCAGCGCATCTGGCTGCGCCTTGATGGAGAGGTCCGTCAGGACAGCACGTTGGCCCATATGGCCCGCGGCCCGGCGGAGCTTCTGTCCTACCTCTCGCGGTTCTATCACCTCGAACCGGGCGATGTGGTGATGACCGGCACGCCCGCCGGCATCGGCCCCGTGGCCGAAGGCAGCCATATCGAAGGCGGCATCGACGGGCTGGAGGGCGTGAGCCTGCGCTATACCGCCGCCGAGTGACGCGATCCGGCACCGCTTCCTTGCGCTGCGGTGCCGAAACGCATAGCTGGATGGACACCTTGCGTATCCGGAGCCGCGATGACCATCCACCTGCACAAGACCGACCTGCCCGATGGGCTGACGCTTGGCCCCGTCGTGGCCATCGACACCGAGACGATGGGCCTCGATCCGCGCCGCGACCGGCTGTGCGTGGTTCAGCTGTCCTCGGGCGACGGCGATGCGCATCTGGTGCAGATCGCGCGTGGCCAGACCCGCGCGCCGAACCTCGAACGTCTGCTGACCGACCCGGATGTGGTGAAGCTGTTCCATTACGGGCGCTTCGACATTGCCGCGCTGCAAAACGCCTTCGGGGTGGCGACCGCGCCGGTCTGGTGCACCAAGATCGCCTCCAAGCTGATCCGCACCTTCACCGACCGTCACGGCCTGAAATACCTTCTGGCCGAACTCGTCGGGGTGGATGTGTCCAAGCAGCAGCAGACCTCCGACTGGGGCGCCGAGGAGTTGAGCCAAGCGCAGATGGATTACGCCGCATCGGACGTGCTCTATCTGCACGCGCTGAAGGCGGAGCTGGAGACGCGCCTGACGCGCGAAGGCCGCGCCGAGCTGGCGCAGCGCTGCTTCGATTTCCTGCCGACGCGGGCGCAGCTGGACCTGATGGGATGGGACGAGCCGAATGACATCTTCCACCACTGACTACCTTGCCACCGCCCGCCGTGTGATCGGCATCGAGGCCGAGGCGCTGACGCTGCTGGGTGCGGCGCTGGACGACAGCTTTGCCGATGCGGTGGAACTGATCCTTGGCGCGCGGGGCCGCGTGATCGTGTCCGGCATGGGCAAATCGGGGCATGTGGCACGCAAGATCGCCGCCACCCTCGCCTCCACCGGCACGCCGGCGCAGTTCGTCCACCCGGCCGAGGCGAGCCATGGCGATCTGGGCATGGTCACCGCCGAGGATGTGGCGCTGGTCCTGTCCAACTCCGGCGAAACGCCGGAACTGGCGGATCTCGTGGCGCATACGCGGCGCTTTTCGATCCCGCTGATCGGCATCGCC
Organism: Falsirhodobacter algicola; assembly: GCF_018279165.1. Taxonomy (GTDB): domain Bacteria; phylum Pseudomonadota; class Alphaproteobacteria; order Rhodobacterales; family Rhodobacteraceae; genus Falsirhodobacter; species Falsirhodobacter algicola. Next base: position 1,373,248 of record NZ_CP047289.1, read on the forward strand.
TCGCGCCCCGATTCGACGCTGCTGCGGCAGGCGGATGTGGCGCTGGTGCTGCCCGCCGCCGCCGAGGCCTGCGGCACGGGCGTGGTGCCCACCACCTCCACCACCATGACGCTGGCCTTGGGCGATGCGCTGGCCGTCGCCCTGATGGAGCATCGGCAGTTCACCCCCGAACATTTCCGCGTCTTCCATCCCGGCGGCAAGCTGGGCGCGCGGCTGGCCCGCGTGTCGGACCTGATGCATGACGAACTGCCCTTGGTGCCGGTCGACATGCCCATGTCCGAGGCGCTTCTGGTCATGAGCGGCAAGGGTTTCGGCGTTCTGGGCGTTACCGAAGAGGATCGTTTGGTCGGCATCATCACCGACGGCGACCTTCGCCGCCACATGGCCGGGCTGCTGACCCACACCACCGGCGAGGTGATGACCCGCGGCCCCCGCACCATCACCCCCGAGGCGCTGGCCGAAAAGGCCGTCGCCGTGATGCAGGACCGCAAGATCACCGCCCTCTTCGTGGTGGAACAGGAACGGCCCGTCGGCCTGATCCAGATTCACGACTGCCTGCGCGCAGGGGTGGCCTGACATGGGGCGCGGCGACCGGCATACGCGGCTGGTGGCACTTCTGAAGATCGTGCTGCCGCTCGTGGCGCTGGTGCTGCTGTCGACCATCTTCCTCGTGTCGCGCACGATCGACCCGGACGCCGCGATCCCCTATGCCACGATCGACGTGACGGGCCGCGCGATGGACCCGCGCATGACCGCGCCGCACTGGTCGGGCGTGACGGGGGACGGGGCGAGCCTCGACATCACCGCCGCCGAGGCGCGCACCCCCACCGCGACCGAACCCGCCGTCGCCACCGCCCTGCGCGCCATGCTGAAGACGCCCGACGGCGTGACGACGGAAATCGCGGCCGCCCGCGGCGCCGTCGATCCCGCCGCGGGCCGCATCGACCTGAGCGAGAACGCCCGCCTGCAGAATTCCATCGGGTATGACGTGCGGATGCCCGAACTGACGACCTATCTCGACCGGACCGAGGTGATCGGACGCGGCCCCGTGACAGCGCAGGCCCCGATGGGCCAACTGACCGCCGGCGGCATGACGCTGACCGCCGGCGCGGACGAAAATTACCGGCTGGACTTCACGAACGGGGTCAAGCTGATATACACCCCGACCCGTTGACCCCAGAACGCCCGAGGACATGATGCTGAAACCGCTGCTGCTTCTGGCCGTTCTGGGAATGCCCCTGACCGCGATGGCGCAAGACGCCCGGATCGACTTCGGCGGCCTGTCGCAGGACACCTCGGCCCCGGTTTCGGTCGATGCCGACAGCCTCTCGGTCGATCAGGCCACGGGCCAGGCCCTGTTCGAGGGCAATGTCCGTGTGGGCCAAGGCACGATGCGGCTCGCCGCCGACCGCGTGACCGTCCGCTATGGAGAGAGCGAGGGCGAGATCAGCGCCCTCGAGGCCGCCGGCAATGTCACGCTGAGCAATGGCGATGTCGCCGCCGAGGCGCAGGAAGCGACCTACACCATCGGTTCGGGCGTGGTGGAGATGCGCGGCGATGTGCTGCTTACCCAAGGGCGCAGCACCATCGCCGGGCAATCGCTGCGCATCGATCTGCAATCGGGCACCGGCACCGTGCAGGGCCGCGTGCAGACGCTGTTCCAGCCGGGACAGGGCGAATGAGCGACACCGGCCTTTCCGTCCGCAACCTGCGCAAGAATTACAAGCGGCGCACGGTGATCCGCGATGTCAGCCTCGATCTGGGGCGCGGCGAGGTGGTGGCGCTTCTGGGGCCGAACGGGTCGGGCAAGACGACCTGCTTCTACTCCATCGCCGGGCTCGTCACCCCCGAAGGCGGGCAGGTGATGATCGACGGGCGCGACGTGACGGCGTTGCCGATGTACCGCCGGGCGCTGATGGGCATCGGCTATCTTCCGCAAGAGGTGTCGATCTTTCGCGGCCTGTCGGTCGAGGACAACATCCTCGCCGTTCTGGAAATCCGCGAGCCCGACCGCCACCGCCGCCGCGAGCGGCTGGAGGAACTCCTGTCGGAATTCTCCATCACGCATATCCGCCGGTCCGCCGCGCTGGCCCTGTCGGGCGGGGAACGGCGCCGGGTGGAGATCGCGCGCTGCCTTGCCGCGGACCCGTCCTATGTGCTGCTGGACGAACCCTTCGCCGGTGTCGATCCCATCGCCGTGGGCGATATCCGGTCGCTGGTGCAGGATCTGACGCGCCGCCGCATCGGGGTGCTGATCACCGATCACAACGTCCGCGAAACGCTGGGCATCGTGGACCGCGCCTATATCCTGCATGACGGCACGATCCTGAAATCGGGCACGACCGAGGACATCGTGGCCGACGACATGGTCCGTCAGGTCTATCTCGGCGACAGCTTCACCCTTGGATAGGTCCGGGCGCGCTATTTTGCCGTCCCCCGCACTGCGCACTGGATTTCGATGCGCACATGCCCATCATTAGAAGATGGGCCCTTTGCGGTCCGCATGCTTGAAGGAGGACGACCATGCGTTACCAGATCAGCGGGAAACAGATCGACATCGGCGAAGCTCTGCAGACCCATGTCCGATCCGAGCTGAACGAGATGATCGAGAAGTATGCTCAGCGTCCGACCGACGCGATGATCATCTTTTCGCGGATTGCGCATGAATACACCTGCGAGGTCGTCATCCATTTGTCCACCGGTCTGAACATTTCGGCCAAGGCCCGCGCCTCGGAAATCTATGCCACATTCGAGGCCGCGCGCGAGAAAATGGACAAGCAGGTCCGCCGCTACAAACGCCGTCTGCGCGACCACCACCGCGAGCGGACGACGCCGGTTGAATTCGGGGGCGCATCCTCTTATATCCTTGCGCCATCCGAGGAGGCCGACGAGGCCGAGGATCAAGCATGGCAGCCGATGATCATCGCCGAGACCGAGGCCCGCGTGCCCGCGATCACGGTGGGTGAGGCCGTCATGCAGCTGGAACTTGGGGGGCAGCAGATGCTTGTCTTCCGCAACGAAGGACATGGGGGCGTGAACGTCGTCTATCGCCGCGATGACGGCAATATCGGCTGGATCGACCCGCGCAACACAAAGTGATGGCCCCGCCGGGCCGGAGATCGCATGGAATTGACGAAGATCCTCGCGCCTGGCGCGGTCCGCGTGATCGGGCATATCTCGAGCAAGAAGCGCCTGTTTCAGGATCTGGGCGAGATGGCCGCCGCGGCCTACGGCATCGGGGCCGCGGGCGCGATCGACGGGCTTCAGGAACGTGAAAGCCTTGGACCGACCGGCGTGGGGCATGGCATCGCCCTGCCCCATGCCCGCCTGCACAACCTTCCGGCCATTCAGGGCGTGTTCGTCCGGCTGGAAAAGCCGCTAGACTACGACAGCGTGGACCGCCAGCCGGTGGATCTGATCTTCGCCCTCTTCGCGCCCAAGGATTCGGGCGTCGATCACCTCAAGGCGCTGGCGCTGGTGTCGCGCACGATGCGCGATCAGCAGATCTGCCAGAAGCTGCGCGCCAATTCCGATCCCGCCAAACTGCACGCCATCCTGACCGAGGCCCGCGGCTCGCAGGCGGCCTGATCAGTCGAACCCGAAAAGGTCGTAATCGCGCGCATAGGCGTCGCGCGCGGCGGCCTTCACGGTGTCATCCACGATCTCCTCCAGCGCAAAGAGCGGCGGATCGCCGGCGGGCGGAAGGTCCGCCTGCGGCAATCCGTGACGGCGCCCGAGGAAGGCGAGCCCTTCGGCCAGATCATCCTCGCGCAGGATCAGATCGGGGCTGCGGAAGCGGGCGAACCCTTCGATCAGCGCCGCTTGGCTGGCCAGCCGCGCGCTGACCTTCAGGTTCGTCTGCCCGCCGAGATAGGCCTTCAGGAACCGCAGGAAGCACAGGAAGGCCGTGCGGTAATCCTCGGCGGTGTTGCGGCGGCGGGGCATCTGCATGCCATAGACGCGCTTCAGAACGCCCACGACTTCGGGCATCTCGCGGGTCAGCACCTCGCGTTCGAACAGGGCATGGGCGCGCACGAGGGGATGGCGTAGCACCGTGAAGGCCTGCCAGCCCGGCTGCCCCCGGCCCCAGTCGCGCAGGGTGCGGCGGTCGGCCTCGGCCAGCACCCCCCGCGAAACCTGATCGAGCCATGCCGTCACCTGCGCCTCCGGCCCGCCCCGCATCGGCATGAACAGGAGCGGCGCCTCGCGCCCGGCGATATAGGTGGTGGCGACGGCGCCGCGGCGCGGCTCGAAGGTCGGCACCTTGGAGAGCGAGAAGCGGTCGATGCGCGCCAGCGCCTCCTCCACCGCCTCGGGATTCTCCAGCTTTTGCCAGATCGGTTCGGGGTTCTGCTTCTTCAGCTTGTCATCGACCGCCTCCAGCCGACCCTCGATGCCGAGGAACCCCGCAAGGCCGTTCAGCACCTCCACATCCTGCAGATCGTCGTAATCGATGTGGAAGGCCGCCTGCCCCGTCACCTGAAGCCGCCGCTGCACATGGTCGTAGAACTCCGCCAGACCGTCCAGATGGCGGACGAACTCCGCCGGATCGAAACGCACCTTGGCGCTGCGCAGGGCGCGGATGTTGGTCAGCCGCCATTGCCCCGTTTCCCGCGCGATCAGAAGCGAGACATAACTGTCGAGCGGATTGCGCGTCAGCACGATCTTGGCGCAGGTCGGATCGTCCAGCACCGCCGCGATCACCCGCGGGTCATGGTCGTGGAACAGCCGGAAACCGGGCATCCCCTCGGTCTGCAGGCGCATCCGCTCGAGGAAGGCCAGCGGGTCGGCATCGCGCTCGGCCAGCGTCGTGTCCAGCAGCGTGTCTTGATTGAGCTTGCCCATGAAGCCGGGGTTGAACACCTCGCCATAGCTGGTGATGCCGGGAAAGGCGTTCAGGCTCGCCTCGAGAAAGTTGGAGCCGGTCCGCATCGCCGCGAACATCACAAAGCTTCTATACGTCACGTCGCGTCACCAAGTGGGGCCGACTGTAGCGGGCGTCGGGGTGAAAATTGTCCGAGGCGGGATAATCGCCCATCACCATGGGCTGCATCCCTTGGTTGCGCAACTCCTGCAGGAAGCGGCCGAAGCCGTGCAGATCCACCATCGGCGGGATCTCGACCACGCGGGGGCGCAGACGGGGGGCGATGTCTTCGACCACGGTCTGAAGCGCCTCCACGGGGTTGTCGAGGAAATCGGCCAGCGTCCAGACCCGCACCTGCGCCTTCAGCCAATGCACCTGCAACAGTTCCAGCAGCGCCATCTCCACGCGCTGCAGCCGCGCCGCCTCGCGCCGGATATCGTCGAAGGGCAGCCCGGAATGATAGAGGCCAAGCGCCCACGCCCCCGTCACGATGGAGATATGGGCGTTCAGATCGGCCGCCATGAACGAGTTCAGCCCCTGATTGTCGTTCGGGCCAAGCTGGAAGCACTGCCGCTCGCCGCGGGTGTTCCAGATCAGGCTCGTCAGGAAGCTCTTGGCGTCGTAGTCGCGCAGGCGTGGGCTGTCGGAAAGCCCGCCCTGAAAGATCGTCTCGCCGCCCGCGAACTGCACCTTGTCGGGGGCGAAGAGATGGCCATGCACCCGCGCGCCGGTCATCCGCGCCAGCCAGTCCGGGAAATCGGGCATGACATCGGCGAAACCCTGCAGCACCGAATAGGGGGCGGCGGTCTTTCCATTCTCGAAGTTATCGACCGGAAAGCGGCTTTGCATATAGAGGCCGGGACGGCCGCGCACGCGCCGCTCGGTCGCGGCGGTGAAGAGACGGTCGATGCGGCCAGGGTTCGGCTCGGCCTTGGCGCGCTGGCGGGCCTCGGGCGACAGGAACGCGGCATAGAGTTCGTCCGCATGGGCCCAGATCTTGCGTGCCACGAAACAATCCGACCGGCGCAAAAGCGGCAGGTGATCGTCGTAGAAGATGTGCGGGCGGCCCTGATAGTCGAACTTGAACAGCGTCAGCGACCGGCTTTCGATCCGGGTGGCATAGCGCCGCGCAAGGGTCTGGAAATAACTTTCGTCCGGAATCCAGACCTGCCGGAAATAGCGGTCGTGCATCGCCCGGTCCGGGCTTTCGAGGATGGCCGTCAGGGTCGCCCGGCTGAGGCACCACCACTGGCTTCCCAGATGCGGCACCAGCCCCGCCGGAATGCGGCGGCGCAGATGCAGGCGGCGCTGCAACCGCACCATCCGGTCGAACAGCTTGCGGTTGCGCCGCCACGAGAACGGGAAATACAGCTGGAACCGCTCGATATCGAGGCCGCCGATCGTCCAGCCGACCTCTTCGGTCGTGACCGATTCGATGAAATCGACATCCGGGCGGTCCCGCAGATAGGCCACGAGATCGGCCGCCGGCCGCAAGGGCAGGCACGCGCCCGAGATCAGGAACACATGCCCGGCCTTCGGAAACTCGCGCAGCAGCAGCGAGGCCGCATCCTGCGTGGCGGCCACGAGGTTCCAACCGCCCCATTCGCAGCGATAGCGGGGCGAGAATTTCACCATCCGCCGCAGATCCGCCAGATCCTGCCGCATCTTGCGCATCGCGCGTTTCTTCACGCGGGCATCCACATGGATCACCACCGGGCAGCCCTGTTGCGCCCAGTAGCGGGCCACCTGCGCCGCCCGGTCCAGCGCGGTGTGACACAGCATGACGAAGCCGGTGGTCACGCCCAGTTCCCCTTCGACATCAGGCCCAGAATTTCAAGCTGGCGCCAGTTTACATATTGCTCGCTCCAACGCGACCACAGCACGAGCTCATGCTCCATCCGGTCGCGATAGGCCATGTATTCGCGGCTCTGCGCGTAATGCTCGCCGCGCTGCAATTCCTCCTCGGCCTTGCCGCCGAAGGTGTCGAGGAACTTGGCATGCAGCAGACAGCCCGACACCTGTTCCCCGCCCCAGCGGTCGTAGGTCGCGTTCAGCCCGCGCGGCAGCAGCATATGGGTGGAACTGATATAGGCGTAGTTGCGGTGCCAGCGCACCAGCGGCACCTTGTTCAGCGCCGGGGCCGCGCGCGGGCGGTCGGCAAAGAAGACCCGGCTGCGCGGCCCGCCCTGAATCCAGAGGTTGCCATAGGTCTCGTTCCGGCTGATCTGGTAATTGCCCGCGTCGAACCATTGCGCGATCTCGAACGGGTCCTGCCCTTCGCGGTAGGTGGCCGCGCCGATCGCCTCGCGCGGGTACATGTCGATCAGCATCGCCGAGAGCGAGCGGATCGAACAACTGGCCATCCAATCGGTCAGCGCATCGAGGGGCCGCCGGTCGCAGAACGGATAGACGAGGAATTCGTCCGGATCGACCGTCAGCGCCCAATGTCCATGCGCATAGCGGCGCAAAAGGCCGTTCAGCCAGTCTATCCCGAACCCGGCCTGCCGGTAGCTGGCCGTCGTCGTCCAGACCGAGGTGTCGGATTGCCGCGCAAGATAGTCGCGCGATCCATCGGTGCTGCCATTGTCCACGAACAGGAAATGCCCGACGCCCATCTTGCGATAATAGTCGAGGAAATAGGGCAGACGGATACGCTCGTTGCGCAGGGTGCAGAACAGCAGGATATCGTCGGAGCGGATGCGCCCCGTGCGGTCGGCCACCACCCGAAGATCCCCGGCCCGCCGACGCGCCCGCCAGAGGCGCTGCTTGCGCAGAAGCCGCAGCCGGTATTGCTGTTTCAGACCCAAGGATCCCCCATCCGCATCTCCCCCTCAGGGATCACGCAAGATCGCCGCCGTATCAAGCGGATATCGCCCGGAACGCTCAGATCCAGCCGCCCCGCGACATAAGGCCCAACGCCTCGAGGTGCCGCCAGCCGCGCAACTGCTGCGCATGGGGATGCCAAAGGTCGGGATCGGCGGCCACCGCGTCGTAATAGCCGTCATAGAGGCGACCGTCGAAGAAATGCTCCCCCCGGCCCTTTTCCTCGGTGGCGCGGGCAGGGGCGGTGTTCAGAAACTTGGTGTGCAGCAAAAGGCCCGAAGGGGCCTCGCCCCCCGCCTCGTCATAGACGCGGTTCAGGGCGCGCGGCAGCGCCGAATGGGTGGAGTTGCTGTAGACATAGCCCCGCCGCCACAGGATCAGCGGCACCTTGTTCAGCGTCGGCCCGCGGCGGGGATCGTCCAGCAGGGCGCGGCTGCGCGGGCCGCCCTGTATCCAAAAATTGCGCATCCGGGGCTGGATCTTCCACGAGTAATTCCCGTGATCGAACCAGCACAGCCGCTCCGTCGGGTCCTGCCCCGGCACATGCACCGCCGAGGAGAGGGGCCCCTTGGGATAGAGATCCAGCATCATCGCCGGAAAGGCGCGCCGCCCCTGCCCCTCCAGCCAGCCCGTCAGGGCGTGCAGATCGCGGCTCTGCCAATAGGGATAGATCAGCAGTTCATCGGCATCGAGGGTAAGGCACCAATGCCCATGCCCGTAGCGGGTCTGAAGCCAGCTTGTCCAATCGACGCCGAACCGCGCCGCCTTGTAGCCGCCCTGCACCGACCAGAGCGAGACATCGGGCTGCTGAGCCAGATACGCGGCGCTGCCATCGTCGCTGCCATTGTCCACGATCAGGAAATGACGAACGCCAAGGGCGCGGGTATGCGCGAGGAAATGCGGAAGACGCTCGGCTTCGTTCCGAATGCAGGAAAAGCAGAGGATATCGCCGGGGCGGATGGCGGCGGTGCGGTCCTGCCGGGGCGTCAGGGCCCTGCGGGCCTGCCATGCCCGCCACAGAAGCCGGCGCCGCCGCACGCCAAGGCCCCAGACGACCCGCAACTCTGCGGCGGATCGGCCGGGGGGGCGCAGCTCTCCGATGCCGGCGGGCGGTGCCGGAGGGCTGCGCCGCATGGCTCAGGTCGTGATCTTGCCGGAAGCCACCATGTCGGTGAGGAAGCTGCTGAACTCCTCCCGCAGGTCGTCGCGTGCAAGGCCGTAGGCCACGGTGGCCTGCAGGAAGCCCGCCTTGGAACCGCAGTCATAGCGCTGCCCGCTGAAGCGGAAGCCATAGACGTTGTTGGAGGCGGTGATTTCCTTGGCGATGGCGTCGGTCAGCTGGATCTCGCCGCCGGCACCCGTCTCTTTCTTGTCCAGCGTCTCCAGAACCTGCGGCGTCAGGATGTAGCGGCCGATCACGGCAAGGTTCGAGGGCGGGTTGCTCTTGGGCTTTTCGACCATCCCGCGAACGCGGACGGTGGAGCCCATGTCCTCGGAGATGTCGAGGATGCCGTAGGAGCTGGTCTTTTCGGTCGGCACTTCCATCGCGGCGACGATGTTGCCGCCGGTCTGCTCGTAGGCTTCGACCATCTGGGCAAGGCAGGGCGTGTCGCCGGCGATCACGTCGTCGGGCAGCATGACGGCGAAGGGCTCGTCGCCGATCAGGCGGCGTGCGCACCAGACGGCATGACCAAGGCCCAGCGCACGGTGCTGGCGGACATAGGCGATGCGGCCGTCATCCATGTTGGTCTGACGCAGGATCTCCAGAAGCTCGGTCTTGTTCGACGCTTCGAGCGAGGCCTGCAGCGTGGGCGAGACGTCGAAGTAATCCTCCAGCGCGGTCTTGCCGCGCGAGGTGACGAAGATGAACTCTTCGATCCCCGCCGCCCGAGCCTCGTCGATGGCGTATTGGATCAGCGGGCGGTCGACGAGAGAGAGGATCTCCTTGGGGACGGACTTGGTTGCAGGAAGAAAGCGCGTTCCCATACCGGCGACGGGGAAAACGGCTTTCGTGACCTTCTTGATGCTCATGACTCTCACTTTTTTGCGTGGCAGGACGCGGGATTGTGATTGACGGATAAAAATCGTGACTTTGCAAGCCTGCTCCACCCCTCAACGGGGGGAGTTTAGCCTATCAGATGAATCCTTCAACCTGTCACGCACGGTTCGGGTGGGCGTCCTCGGCAAGAATCGCCTCGATCCGGGGCACGTCCTCGGGGTTGTTCAACTCCCAGAACTTGCGGCCCTTCGCCTGAACCTCGACGCAGAGCACATGGCGACCGTTTTCGAGGAAACGCAGCTGCTCCAGCCCTTCGAGCGTTTCCAGCGGGCCGACATCCCACGAGGGATAGGCCGCCAGCGCCTCGGGGCGGTAGGCATAGACGCCGACATGGTGGAAGACGGGCGTTTGCGCATCCTCCGCATGGGATTGGCCGGTGTAGGGGATCACTTCCTTGGAGAAGTAGAGCCCCCGGCCCCCCGCGCCGAACACCGCTGTGGTGCCGCCGACGCGGCCCGCCCGGCGGTCGGCCAGAAGCGCGTTCAGCGTCGCCCCGTCGCAGCGCAGCACCGGGGTCGCGATCTCGGCATCCGGGGCGGCGCGCAGGCCCTTCACCAGATCCTCCACGAACCATGCCGGGGTCAGCGGCGCGTCCCCTTGCAAGTTCACGATGATCTCGTGGCCGGAAAGCGCCGCGGCCACTTCGGCGCAGCGTTCGGTGCCGTTGCGGCATTCGACCGAGGTCATGACCACCTCGGCGCCGAACCCCTCGGCATGGCTGCGGATGCGTTCGTCGTCGGTGGCGACGACGACGCGGTCCACCCCCGAGACGGACATTGCCGCATCCCAACTGCGGCGGATCAGGCTGCGCGGTTCCCCATCGGGGCCGCGCAGCGCCACGAGCGGCTTGCCGGGATAGCGGGTGGAGGCATAGCGGGCAGGAATGACGACGAGAACGGACATCAGCGCAGATCCACTCCCGGAGCATGGGCGATGAAGAAGGGATTGGCCCAGCCGGCCTTGCCATAGGCCAGCGGCTGACGATCCTCGAAGCCGATGACATGGCCGCCCGCGCCGCGCAGAACCGCGTCGCCCGCCGCCGTATCCCATTCCATCGTGCGGCCGAGGCGCGGATAGAGATCCGCCTCCCCCGTCGCCACGAGGCAGAACTTCAGGCTGGACCCGGCGCTCGTCATGTCGCGCACCTCGTAGCGGCCGATATAGTCGTCCGTCGCCTGATCGCGGTGCGATTTGGAGGCGACCACGATCAGCGCGTCATTGTCCGGGGTCGAGACCTTCAGGGGCAGCACGTCGCCGGGCACGTCCTTGTGCAGGGCGCCCGTCTCCTCCACCGCGGTGCCGTCGGGCAGCGTGTAGAACAGCCGCCCCTTGGCCGGGGCGAAGACGACGCCGCGGACCGGCACGCCATCCTCGACATAGGCGATGTTCACGGTGAAATCGCCGCGGCGCTGCACGAATTCCTTCGTGCCGTCCAGCGGATCGACGATCAGGAACGTGGAGGCGGTCAGCGCGTGGCTGTCGGCCTGCTCCTCGGTGATCAGGGTCATGTCGGGGAACGCCTCGCGCAGGCCGGCGGCGATCAGCGCGTCGGCGGCCTCATCGGCGGCGGTCACCGGGCTGTCGTCGGATTTGGCGCGTACGTCGAAATCGGGCGCTTCGTAGATCTCCATGATCCGGTCGCCCGCCTCGAGGGCCAGCCGGCGCATGACGGCGATCATCCTGTCGAAATCCATCGCGAGTCTCCTCATGATATGCGGTGGCAAGAGCATTGCCGTTCGATGCGTTCCCCCTTATCCTCGTTGCGTTACCGGACGGCAAGGCGTCATTCCGCCCGCCCCGAGGGAGAGACCGCCCATGACCGCCAACCCCCTGTTCCGACCCGTCCAGCGCCGCGGCTTCTTCAGCCGGGCCTTCCGCTTCGGCGAGGTCGTGTACCACGCTTCGGTCCGCAATGCGCGCAAAGGCAGCGGCAATGCCGTGATGGCGCTGATGATGAACATGGTTCAGGCCTGCATGATGGTCGCGATCTTCTATGTCATGATGTCGGTGCTGGGGCTGCGCGGCGCGGCGGTGCGCGGCGATTTCATGCTCTATGTGATGTCGGGGATCTTCATGTTCCTGACGCATACCAAGACGGTGGGCGCGATCAGCGGCGCGGACGGGCCGACTTCGGCGATGATGCAGCACGCGCCGATGAACCCGATCATCGCGATCAGCGCCGCCGCGATCGGCACGCTCTATACGCAGGTCTTCACGCTTCTGACGATCCTCTTCATCTACCACGCGCTAATCAATCCGATCACCATCTTCGATCCGGTGGGGTTCGCCGGGATGTTCCTGATGGCATGGGGCCTTGGCGTCGCGGTGGGGATGATCTTCATGGCGGCCCGCCCTTGGGCCCCGAAGCTGGTGGGGATCCTCACGCTCCTCTATCAACGGGCGAACATGATCGCCTCGGGGAAGATGTTCCTCGCCAACACCCTGCCCGCCGCGATGCTGGCGCTGTTCGATTGGAACCCGCTGTTCCACATCATCGACCAAGGGCGCGGCTACATGTTCCTGAACTACCATCCGCACAATTCCTCGCTCAGCTATCCGATCAAGGTGATGACCGTCTGCTTCGCCATCGGGCTGATGTGGGAGTTCTACACCCGCAAACATGCCTCCTCGTCGTGGGGGGCGCGCGACTGATCTTGCATCGCGGTGCGCCTTCGGCTATATGAGCAGCAATAGCGGCGCGTCGGGGTCCAAACCCGGGGCTCCACCGGATGAACATGCGGGCCGCTCGGCCCGCTTTTTTGTTTCTGGAATCCCCAATGACCGACCTCATCGCAAAGACCGCCATCGACCGGCGCCTCGCCGAGATCGTGACCCCGACGATCGAGGGCCTCGGCTTCGAGCTGGTTCGCATCCGTCTGATGGGCGGCCGAACCCGCGTCCTTCAGATCATGGCCGACCGCCCCGAGGGCGGGATCGAGGTCGAGGATTGCGCGACCATCTCCACCGCCGTCTCGGCCGTTCTCGACGTGGAGGACCCGATCGAGGACAATTACGTGCTCGAAGTCTCCTCCCCCGGGATCGACCGGCCGCTGACGCGGCTGAAGGACTTCGACATGTGGACCGATTACGAGGCCCGCCTCGAGACGACGGAGCTGATCGACGGGCGCCGCCGCTTCAAGGGCTTCCTGCGCGGCACCGAAGGCAGCGAGGTTCTGATCGAGATCGAGGAGGGTGGCGACATCCTGACCATCGGTCTTGAATTCGAATGGCTGTCGGATGCCAAGCTGATCCTGACCGACGATCTGATCGCCGAGATGCTGCGCCAGAAGAAGGCCAGCGGCGCGTTCGACGAATCGGCCTTCGACGAGGTTCAGACCTCCGATTCCGACACGGACGAGGACGACGACGCCCTCGACACCCCCGCAACCAAGCACTGACCTTTCGAAAGGCCGAATGCCATGGCGATCACCTCTGCCAACCAGCTTGAACTTCTGCAGACCGCCGAGGCGGTGGCGCGTGAAAAGATGATCGACCCGGATCTGGTGATCCAGGCGATGGAGGACAGCCTCGCCCGTGCCGCGAAGTCGCGCTACGGTGCGGACCTCGACATCCGCGTGAAGATCGACCGCAAGACCGGCCGCGCCTCGTTCGCGCGCATCCGCACCGTCGTCGCCGACGAAGAGTTCGAGAATCATCACGCGCAGCTGACGGTGAAGCAGGCGAAATCCTACCTTGCCGACCCGCAGATCGGCCAAGAGGTCATCGACGAGGTTCCGCCCGTCGATCTGGGCCGCATCGCCGCGCAATCGGCCAAGCAGGTGATCCTGCAGAAGGTCCGCGAGGCCGAGCGCGATCGTCAGTTCGACGAGTTCAAGGACCGCAAGGGCACGATCATCAACGGCCTCGTCAAGCGCGAGGAATACGGCAACATCATCGTGGATATCGGCCGGGGCGAAGCGATCCTGCGCCGGAACGAGAAGATCGGCCGCGAAAGCTATCGCCCGAACGACCGCATCCGCTGCTACATCAAGGATGTGCGCCGCGAGCCGCGCGGACCGCAGGTCTTCCTCAGCCGCACCGACCCGCAGTTCATGGCCGAACTGTTCAAGATGGAAGTGCCGGAGATCTACGACAACATCATCGAGATCAAGGCCGTCGCCCGCGACCCGGGCAGCCGCGCCAAGATCGCCGTCATCTCCTACGACAACTCCATCGACCCGGTGGGGGCCTGCGTCGGGATGCGCGGCAGCCGTGTGCAGGCCGTCGTGAACGAGCTGCAAGGCGAGAAGATCGACATCATTCCGTGGAACGAGGATCAGGCGACGTTCCTCGTGAACGCGCTGCAACCGGCCGAAGTCAGCAAGGTCGTCATCGACGACGACGCCGGCAAGATCGAAGTCGTGGTCCCGGACGAGCAGCTCAGCCTCGCGATCGGTCGCCGCGGCCAGAACGTGCGCCTTGCCAGCCAGCTGACCGCGCTCGATATCGACATCATGACCGAGAGCGACGAGAGCGCGCGCCGTCAGGCCGAGTTCAACGATCGTACGAATCTGTTCATCGAGACCCTTGATATCGACGAGATGATGGCCCAACTCCTTGTCTCGGAGGGCTTCACCAATCTGGAAGAAGTCGCCTATGTCGATCAGGACGAACTTCTGTCGATCGACGGCTTCGACGAAGGTACGGCCGCCGAGCTACAGGCCCGCGCCCGCGACCATCTCGAAGCCGCCAATGCCAAGGCGCTGGAAACGGCCCGCGCCCTTGGCGCCGAGGAGAGCCTGATCGAATTCGAGGGGCTGACGCCCCAGATGGTCGAGGCGCTTGCCAAGGACGGCATCAAGACCCTTGAGGACTTTGCGACCTGCGCCGATTGGGAGCTGGCCGGCGGCTGGACCTCGCAGGATGGCAAGCGCATCAAGGACGATGGCGTGCTGGAGCCGTTCGATGTGTCTCTCGAAGAGGCGCAGACGATGGTGATGACGGCCCGCGTGATGCTGGGTTGGGTCGATCCGACCGAACTGGAGGCTTCGCAGGACGAGGCCGAAGAGGACGAAGAAGAGGCGTAAATGACGCGCGGTGGCCGGGACGACATGCGGGATGATCCCGAACGGAAATGCATCGTCACGGGCCAGAGCGGCCCGAGGGCGGGGCTGATCCGCTTCGGCCTCGGCCCCGAAGCGCAGGTGGTGCCCGACGTGCTCGGGCGGCTGCCGGGGCGCGGCTTCTATGTCTCGGCCGACCGCAAGGCGATCGAGACGGCGGCGAAGAAGGGGCTGTTCGCCCGCGCCGCCCGAAAGCCCGTGACGGTGCCCGACGGTCTTGCCGATGTGGTGGAGACGCAGATGGCACGGCGGGTCGTGGACCTGATCAGCCTCGCCCGCAAGGCAGGCGAAGCCGTGACGGGCTATGAGAAGGTGAAAGACTGGCTGGTGAAGGACAAGGCACGGATCCTTGTGCAAGCCAGCGACGGCTCGGAGCGCGGCAAGTCCAAATTGCACCCCCCGGGCGGGAGCGAAACGTTCATAGGCTGCCTGACCGCTCAGGAATTGGGTTTGGCATTCGGACGTGAACATGCGATACACGGCGCGCTTGCGGCTGGTGGACTCACGACACGTGTTGTAGAGGAAGCGGCAAGACTCGCCGGGCTTCGCGGAAATATCGGCGGCAGGCCCGCCGGAAGGGATACGAAAGACGCATGAGCGATACAGACGGTAAGAAACCCCTCGGCATGGGTGGCGCCCCGCGTTCGGGGTCCGTGAAGCAAAGCTTCAGCCACGGCCGGACCAAAAGCGTTCTGGTGGAAACGAAGCGCAAGCGCGTTGTCGTGCCGAAGCCGACCGCTCCGGGGTCGGCCTCTGGCGGCGGCCAGCGTCTGGGCGATCCTTCGAAACGCCCCGCCGGCATCTCCGATGCCGAGATGGAGCGCCGCCTGAACGCGCTGAAGGCCGCCAAGGCCCGCGAGGCGGAGGATACCCTTCGCCGCGCCGAGGAAGAGCGTCAGCGCGAAGAAGAACGCCAGCGCCGCCGCGAGGAACTGGAAGCCCGCGAGCGCGAAGAGCGCGAGCGTCAGGAAGCCCTGAAGGCCAAGGCCGAGGAAGAGGAGCGTCTGAAGGCGCTTGCCGAAGCCGATGCCCGCCGCGCCGAGGCCGCCAAGCGCGCCGAAGCCGAGGCCCCTGCCCCGCGCCAGAACAACAACGGCCCGGCACCGGTGCGCACCGGTGCGCCCACCCCCCGCAAGTCCGAGCGTGAGCGCGAGGACCGCGACCGCGTGGGCAAAGGCCGCGAGGACAACCGCCGGTCGGGCAAGCTGACGCTGAACGATGCGCTGTCGGGCGAAGGCGGGCGTACGCGCTCCCTCGCGGCGATGAAGCGCAAGCAGGAAAAGGCCCGCCAGAAGGCGATGGGCAGCCAGCGCGCCGAAAAGCAGTTCCGCGATGTCCGCATCCCCGAGACGATCGTGGTGTCGGAACTGGCGAACCGTATGACGGAACGCGCGGCGGACGTGGTCAAATCGCTCATGAAGATGGGCATGATGGTCACGATGAACCAGACCATCGACGCCGATACGGCCGAGCTGGTGATCGAGGAATTCGGCCACCGCGCCGTCCGCGTCTCGGACGCGGATGTGGAGCAGGTGATCCACCATGTGCAGGACAAGCCGGAAGATCTGGCCCCCCGCGCACCGGTCATCACGATCATGGGCCATGTCGACCACGGCAAGACCTCGCTTCTGGACGCGATCCGCAAGGCCAACGTCGTTTCGGGCGAAGCTGGCGGCATCACGCAGCATATCGGCGCCTATCAGGTGAAGACCGAAGGCGGCGCGCTGCTGACCTTCCTCGACACGCCCGGCCACGCGGCCTTCACCTCCATGCGGGCCCGTGGCGCGCAGGTGACGGATATCGTGGTTCTGGTGGTTGCGGCCGATGACGCCGTGATGCCCCAGACGATTGAGGCGATCAATCACGCCAAGGCCGCCAAGGTTCCGATGATCGTGGCGATCAACAAGATCGACAAGCCCGGCGCGAACCCGACCAAGGTCCGCACCGATCTGCTTCAGCACGAAGTCGTGGTGGAAGAGATGTCCGGCGATGTGCAGGACGTCGAGGTTTCGGCCAAGACGGGTCTGGGTCTCGACAACCTTCTGGAGGCCATCGCCCTTCAGGCCGAGATCCTCGAACTGCAAGCCAACCCCGGTCGCGCCGCTTCGGGCGCCGTGATCGAGGCGCAGCTGGATGTCGGCCGCGGCCCGGTCGCGACGGTTCTGGTGCAGAACGGCACGCTGAAGCGCGGCGACATCTTCGTCGTGGGCGAGCAGTGGGGCAAGGTCCGCGCGCTCATCAACGACAAGGGTGAGCGGGTGAACGAAGCCGGTCCTTCGGTTCCGGTCGAGGTTCTGGGCCTGAACGGCACGCCTGCCGCAGGCGACGTGCTGAACGTGGTCGAGACCGAGGCGCAGGCCCGCGAGATCGCGTCCTATCGTGAGAACGCGGCTAAGGACAAACGCGCCGCCGCCGGTGCCGCCACGACGCTGGAACAGCTGATGGCGAAGGCCAAGGCCGACAAGGACGTGGCCGAACTGCCGGTGCTGGTGAAGGCCGACGTGCAAGGCTCTGCCGAAGCGATCGTCCAAGCGTTGGAGAAGATCGGCAACGACGAGGTGCGCGTGCGCATCCTGCATTACGGCGTGGGTGCCATCACCGACACCGATGTGGGCCTCGCCGAAGCGTCGAACGCGCCGATCATCGGCTTCAACGTGCGTGCCAACGCTTCGGCCCGCAACTCGGCCAACCAGAAGAGCGTGGAGATCCGGTACTACTCGATCATCTACGATCTGGTGGACGACATCCGCGATGCGGCTTCGGGCCTCCTGAAGAACGAGATCCGCGAGCACTTCATCGGCTATGCCACCATCAAGGAAACCTTCAAGGTGACCGGCGTGGGCATGGTGGCGGGTTGCCTCGTGACCGAGGGCGTCGCCCGTCGTTCGGCCGGTGTGCGCCTGCTGCGGGACAACGTGGTGATCCACGAAGGCACGCTGAAGACGCTGAAACGCTTCAAGGACGAGGTGAAGGAAGTCATCTCCGGTCAGGAATGCGGTATGGCCTTCGAACGCTACGAAGACATCCGCCCCGGCGATGTCATCGAGATCTTCGAGCGCGAGGAAGTGGTCCGCACGCTCAGCTAAGGATCTGGCCGGGCCTTCGGGTCCGGCCTTTTCGTTCGGGCATGAAAAAAGCCGGGCCACGATGGCCCGGCTTTCTTCTTATCTGTATCGCGGCTGGTTCAGGCGGCGACGGCGGGTGCCGTTACCGGACGTCCGACGAACGTCTTGCTGCCGACACTGACGATGATCCGACCGTCAGCAGCGTGATCGACGAACTGACCCTGCACCGAGATGCAGCTTCCAATGGTGATCGTGCGAAGCATTGAATGTCTCCCTCTTGGCTTGCCCCATGAGAGATGCTGTACATAAAACCGTTAAGATTTCATCAAGAAAAATGCGCGATCGCTTGCTGATTAGCAGAATTGTGATCGACGTGTCACAAAATCGCCCTAAGGGATGGCAGCAGAGGCAGGTCTGCGGGGGGCATGGGATAGCTTTCCAGCGCCCCGACCTCGGCCCAATCCAGCGCCTGCCCCTCGCGCCCCGTGGGCGTGCCCGTCCAGCGCCGACAGGCGAAGAGCGGCATCATCAGATGGAAGCTGTCATAGGCGTGGCTGGCAAAGGTCAGCGGCGTCAGATCGGCCGGATCGACGACGATCCCCAATTCCTCGGCCAGTTCCCGCACGAGAGCTGTTTCGGGCGACTCGCCGGGTTCGATCTTGCCGCCGGGAAATTCCCACAGGCCCGCGAGGCTTTTCCCCTCGGGCCGCTGGGCCAGAAGGATGCGGCCCCGATCGTCGATCAGGGCCACGGCCGAAACGAGAACCAGCTTCACGAGCGGTAGTCGGCGTTGATGTCGATGTAGCGATGCGTCAGATCGCAGGTCCAGACGGTGCGCGCCGCGCGGCCCATCCCCAGATCGACCCCGATCACCAACTCCTCGTTCTTCATATAGGCCGCCGCCTCCTCTTCGGAGTAGGTGCGGCTGCGCCAGCCTTTCTCGGCCAGAACCATATCGCCGAGGGTGATCTTCAGCTTGTCGCGCTCGGCCGCGGCGCCGGATTTGCCGACGGCCATGACGATGCGGCCCCAGTTCGGATCCTCGCCCGCGATGGCGGTCTTGACCAAGGGCGAGTTCGCGATGGCCATGGCCACGCGGTGCGCGTCCTCGAGGCTGGCTGCACGGCGGACGCGGACCTCCACGAATTTCGTGGCCCCCTCGCCGTCGCGCACGACCTGCTTGGCCAGATCGAGCATGACGCCGCGCAGGGCGTCCTCGAAGGCCTTCGCGACGGGACCGCTGCGCACTTCGGCGGCCGGGCTCTGCCCCGTCGCCGCCAGCAGCAGCGCATCCGAGGTGGAGGTATCGCTGTCCACGGTGATGGCGTTGAACGTGTCGTTCACCTGCCGCGACAGCATGGTCTGAAGCCGCTGCGGCGCGATCTTGGCATCGGTGAAGATGTAGACGAGCATCGTCGCCATATCCGGCGCGATCATGCCCGAGCCCTTGGCGATCCCGGCGATGCGAATCTCGCCGCCCTCGCCCGCGACGGTGGCCGAGGCGCCTTTGGGGAAGGTGTCGGTGGTCATGATGGCGCGGGCGGCCATCTCGATCCCCGCCGAATCGAGCCCAGCCACCAGATCGTCCATCCGCGCCACGATCCGGTCGTGGGGCAGTGGCTCTCCGATCACGCCGGTGGAAGAGGAGAAGACCCGCGAGGCCGGAAGATCCAGCGCGCGGGCCGCCGCCGCCGTGACCGCCGCAACCGAGGCGACGCCCGCCTTGCCGGTGAAGGCGTTGGAGTTGCCCGAATTGACGACGATCGCCGCACCGGCCCCGCGGGGGACCGTCATGGCCAGCTTTTCCTGACAATCGAGCACGCAAGCCGCCCGCGTGGAGGAGCGCGTGAACACCCCCGCCACCGAGGTGCCGCCCGCAAGGCGGATCAGCGTCAGGTCCGTGCGCCCGGCATAGCGGATGCCGGCCTCCACGGCCGCGAACTCCACGCCCGCGATGTCGGGCAGGCGTGGAAAGCCCTCTTTGGGGGCAAGGGGCGAGACCGCCTTCGCCTTGGCCGGGGCCGGAGCGCCGGCGTCCAGCTTTGCCTTGGCCTTGTTCAGCTTTTTCTTCAGCGTCTTGGCTTCGGCCTTCCAGTCGGTCTTGCCCATGTCGGATTCCTTAGTTGCTCAACAAGGAATCGTCGCGAAGCACCGCCGGGTCAACCCCTTCTCCGGGGCGGGTGATGTCGGCGTTCTGCGTCACTTCGGACAGGTGCTTGGACACGGCCTCTTGCTGGATCTGGGTGGTCAGCTCGTCGCGCACATCGTCCAGCGTCGGCTTTTCGGCCTCGCGGGTGTCGTTCAGCTTGATCACATGCCAGCCGAACTGCGTCTGCACCGGATCGGACACTTCGCCGACCTCCAGCGAAGTCACGGCATCTTGGAACGGCTGCACCATCATGCCGGCACCGAACCAGCCGAGATCGCCGCCATTCTGCGCCGCGCCGTCCGAGGATTTCTCCTTGGCGAGTTCGGCGAAGTCCGCGCCGTCGTCGAGTTGCTTCTTGATGTCCTTGGCCTCTTCCTCGGTCGGAACGAGAATGTGCGAGGCGTTGTATTCGGTCTGCGGCTCGGCATCGGCATATTGCGCGTCATAGGCGGCCTGCAGCGCCTCGTCGGTCACGGCCGCGCCTGCGACCTCTTCCAGCGCCTTGGAGGCGAGGTAGGACTGCCGCTCGATCTCCATCGCGATCTCGTCCTTGGGCGTCAGGTTGCCTTCGGCCGAATCCGCCAGAATCTGCTGCTGGATCAGCTGCTCCATCACGCCCGAGAACAGCGTGTCATCGGGAAGCTGCTGATACTGGGCGGGCAGACGCTCGCGTAGGACCAGCATCTGGCCAAGCGTGATGTCCTTGCCGTTGACCGTCGCCACCACCGTGTCGGCGGTCGGATTCTCGATCCGGGGCGCGGTCTGGGCGTCGGCGGGGGCGGCGGGCTGTGCGTCCTGCGCAAGGCTCGGGGCGGCCAACACCAGCGTCATCGCGGTGGCGCAGAGCATGTGTTTCATCAGCATCGTCTTCTCCCATGGGGCCGCACGAGGATCGCGCGACGTTGACTTGGCACCGACCACCCCTTACATCGCAAGGCGCATGAGCGCAGGGCCGCCGGACCTTTCTGCCGTTTTAGGTAAGGCGGTCGGATCGGGCAAGGTGGCCGCCTCACACGATCTTGTCACGAGACCCCGTTCAGGGGCCCATCGGAGAAAACATGCTCGGTCTTGGTACTCTCGCACAGAAAGTCTTTGGCACACCCAACGACCGCGTCGTCTCGTCTGTTCGGCCGCTGGTCGCAAAGATCAACGCGCTGGAGCCGGAGTTCAAGCCGCTGACCGATCAGGGTCTGAAGGATAAGACGGCCGAACTCCAGCGCCGCGCACAGGGCGGCGAAAGCCTCGATGCCCTTCTGCCCGAAGCCTTCGCCAACTGCCGCGAAGGGGCGCGCCGCGCCCTCGGCCTGCGCGCCTATGACGTGCAGCTGATGGGCGGCATCTTCCTGCACAAGGGCAACATCGCCGAGATGAAGACCGGCGAAGGCAAGACCCTCGTCTCCACCTTCCCGGCCTATCTGAACGCGCTGACGGGCAAGGGCGTGCATGTCGTCACCGTCAACGACTACCTTGCCAAGCGCGACGCGGCATGGATGTCGAAGGTGCACGGCGCGCTCGGCCTAACGGTCGGCGTCGTCTATCCCTTCCAGGCCGAGGATGAGAAGCGCGCCGCCTATCGCTGCGACATCACCTACGCCACCAACAACGAACTCGGCTTCGATTATCTTCGCGACAACATGAAGAACTCGATCGAGGAAATGGCGCAACGCGGCCACAACTACGCCATCGTCGACGAGGTGGACTCCATCCTCATCGACGAAGCGCGCACGCCGCTGATCATCTCCGGCCCCTCGCAGGACCGTTCGGACCTCTATGTGGCGGTGGACAAGCTGATCCCCTCGGTCACCGAAGAGCATTACAAGCTGGACGAAAAGACGCGGAACGTGACCTTCACCGAGGAAGGCAATGATTTCGTCGAGGAGGAGCTGACGCGCGCGGGCCTGCTGCCCGAGGGGCAGTCCCTCTATGATCCCGAAAGCACGACGCTGGTGCACCACGTCACGCAGGCGCTGCGGGCCCACAAGCTCTATCTGCGCGACCAGCATTACATCGTCCGCGACGGCGAGGTGATGCTGATCGACGAATTCACCGGCCGCATGATGAAGGGCCGCCGTCTGTCCGAAGGTCTGCATCAGGCGATCGAGGCGAAGGAGGGCGTGAAGATCCAGCCCGAGAACGTCACCCTCGCCTCCGTCACCTTCCAGAACTACTTCCGCCTCTATGACAAGCTGTCGGGGATGACCGGCACCGCGGCCACCGAGGCCGAGGAGTTCATGGAGATCTACAAGCTGGGCGTGGTCGAGGTTCCGACCAACCGCGGCGTGAACCGCACGGACGAACACGATCAGGTCTTCCGCACCGCCCGCGAGAAATATCTCGGCGTCGTCGCCTCGATCAAGGAGGCCCATGCCAAGCGGCAGCCGATCCTCGTCGGGACCACCTCGATCGAGAAGTCGGAGATGCTGTCGGCGATGCTGACGCAAGAAGGCATCCCCCACAACGTCCTGAACGCCCGTCAGCACGAGCAGGAGGCGCAGATCGTCGCCGATGCCGGCAAGCTGGGGGCCGTGACCATCGCCACCAACATGGCGGGCCGTGGCACCGACATTCAGCTCGGCGGCAGCGTGGACATGAAGGTTCTGGACGCCCTCGCCGCCGACCCCGAGGCCGATCCCGACGAGGTGCGCACCCGCGTCGAGGCCGAGCATGCCGACGAGAAGGCCAAGGTGCTGGAGGCCGGCGGCCTGTTCGTTCTGGCCACCGAGCGCCACGAATCCCGCCGGATCGACAACCAGCTGCGCGGCCGTTCGGGCCGTCAGGGCGATCCGGGCCGCTCGGCCTTCTTCCTCAGCCTCGAGGATGACCTGATGCGCATCTTCGGCTCCGAGCGTCTGGACAAGGTCCTGTCCACGCTGGGCATGAAGGAAGGCGAGGCGATCGTGCACCCTTGGGTGAACAAATCGCTGGAAAAGGCGCAGGCTAAGGTGGAGGCGCGCAACTTCGACATGCGCAAGAACCTCCTGAAATTCGACGATGTGATGAACGATCAGCGCAAGGCGATCTTCAGCCAGCGCCTCGAGATCATGGCCGCCGAGGATCTGTCCGAGATCGCACAGGACATGCGCCATCAGATGATCGAGGATCTGGTGGACATCCACATGCCCCCCAAATCCTATCCCGACAGCTGGGACACCGAGGGGCTGCATGCCGCGATCCAAGAAAAGCTGACGCTGGATCTGCCGATCGCCGCTTGGGCCGCCGAGGAAGGCGTGGACCAGATGGCCGTGCGCGACCGGATCTTCGCCGCCTCGGACGAGCTGATGGCCGAAAAGGTGGAGCAGTTCGGCCCCGAGCAGATGAAATCCATCGAAAAGCAGGTTCTGCTGCAAGCCATCGACACCAAATGGCGCGAGCATCTGATGCGGCTGGAGCATCTGCGTTCGGTCGTGGGCTTCCGCGGCTATGCGCAGCGCGATCCGCTGTCGGAATACAAGACCGAAGGCTTCGCCCTGTTCGAGACGATGCTCGATTCGCTGCGTCAGGACGTAACGCAGCGCCTGTGCCAGATCCGCCCGCTGACCGAGGAGGAGCGTCAGGCCATGCTGGCGCAGCTGATGCAGCAGCGCGGCGTGAACATTCAGACCGCCGCGGCAGCGCCCGAGCCGGAGGCCGACGCCGCCCCCGAGGCGCCGATCCTGCAGGAGGAAGGCCCGTCCGAGGATATCGACCCTTCCGTCTGGGGCGATGTGGGCCGGAACGACCCCTGCCCCTGCGGATCGGGCGAGAAGTTCAAGCACTGCCACGGCCGTCTGGTCTGACGGCAAAGGCGCCCCGCGGGGCGCCTTTTCGCATCAGAGGTAGCCGGCGCTTCGGAAGGACAACTCCCGCTCCTTCCCGATGATCAGGTGATCGTGCAGCGTCACGCCCAGCACCTGCCCCGCATCCTGCACCTGCACGGTCATGGAGATGTCGGATTGCGAGGGCGTCGGATCGCCCGAAGGATGATTGTGCACGAGGATGATCGCCGAGGCGTTCAACTCCAGCGCCCGCTTCATCACCTCGCGCGGATAGACGGGAACGTGGTCCACCGTCCCCTCTCCCTGCTGCTCGTCGGCGATCAGGACGTTCTTGCGGTCGAGATAGAGGACACGGAACTGCTCCGTCTCCCGGTGGGCCATGGCGGTGTGGCAGTAATCCAAAAGCGCATCCCACGAGGACAGCACCGGGCGGTTCATCACCCGCGCGCGCATCATCCGCTGCGCCACCGCTTCGAGGATCTTCAGATCCTGCACCACGGCCTCCCCCACCCCCTTCACGGCCAGAAGGCGCGCACGGGGGGCGGTGACGGCACGGTTCAGATCGCCGAACGTGTCCAGCAGCAGCCGCGCCAGCGGTTTGACATCCTGCCGCGGGATGGAGCGGAAGAGCAGCAGTTCCAGCAGTTCGTAATCCGGCATCGCCGCCGCCCCGCCTTCGGCGAAACGAGCGCGCAGGCGCTTGCGGTGATCGGCGATATAGGAGGGCAGCCGCCCGGAGAGGGGCGTTGCAAGGGCCTCATCCTCGTCGAACAGGCGCGGGGCTTCGTGAAACGATTTCATCCGCCCAGATTGCGCAGAGATGGTTAGCGAATGATTAAGGCCGCCCGAAGGCGGCCCCGATCAGCTTTTCATCCCGTCCCAGAAACTCTTCACCTTGGAGAAGAAGCTCTGACCCTCGGGGTTGTTGTCGGTGGAGAGCGTGTCGAACTCGCGCAGGATCTCCTTTTGGCGGGCGGTGAGGTTGACCGGAGTTTCCACCGCCAGTTCGATCATCATGTCGCCAAGGCCCGCACCGCGCAGCGATGGCATCCCCTTGCCGCGCAGACGCATCTGCTTGCCCGTCTGGCTGCCTGCAGGCACCTTCACGCGGCTCATCCCGCCATCGATGGTCGGCACCTCCACCTCGCCGCCGAGCGCGGCCGAAGCGATGGATACCGGCACCCGGCAATAGAGGTTCACGCCGTCGCGCTGGAAGATCGGATGCTCCCCCACCTCGATGAAGATGTAGAGATCGCCCGACGGCCCGCCGCGCAGCCCGGCTTCGCCCTCTCCGGCAAGGCGGATACGGGTGCCCGTCTCCACCCCTTTGGGGATGTTGACCGACAGCGAGCGGTCCTTTTCGACCCGGCCGACGCCTTGGCAGACCTTGCAGGGGTTCTTGATGATCTGGCCAAGGCCGTTGCAGGTCGGGCAGGTCCGCTCCACGGTGAAGAAGCCCTGCTGCGCCCGCACCTTGCCCATCCCGGCGCAGGTGGGGCAGGTGACGGGCTCTGCGCCGCCCTCCGCCCCGGTGCCGTGGCAGGCGTCGCAGGCGGTGGAACTGGGCACGTTGATCGTCTTCTGCGATCCCGCGAACGCCTCTTCAAGAGAGATGCGCAGGTTGTAGCGCAGGTCCGAGCCGCGCTGCACACGGCTGCGCGCCTGACCCCGGCCCATGAAATCGCCGAACAGATCCTCGAACACGTCCGAGAAGGCGCTGCCGAAATCGCCCTGCTGGCCATAGCCGCCGCGCTGACCGCCGCCGCCGCCCATGCCGCCTTCGAAGGCCGCATGGCCGAAGCGGTCATAGGCCGCCTTCTTCTCGGGATCCTTCAGGACGTCATAGGCTTCGTTCACGTCCTTGAACTGGGCCTCGGCGGTCGGGTTATCGGCGTTGCGGTCGGGGTGAAGCTCTTTCGCCTTGGTGCGATAGGCCTTCTTCAGCTCCTCCGCCGACGCCCCGCGTGCCACGCCGAGGACATCGTAATAATCACGTTTTGCCATTCCGGGTCCTCTATGAGGCGAGGCGGCCCGTTCCCGGACCGCCCCTTCCTTTCAACCGATCCCGGGGGATCATTTCCGCTTGTCTTCGCCGAGATCCTCGAAATCGGCATCGACGATATCGTCGCCATCCGCAGCCTGCGGCGCGCCTTCGCCGCCCTCTTCGGCGGCCTGCGCCTTGTAGATGGCTTCGCCCAGACGCATGGACGCTTCGGTCACGTTCTGGATCGCGCCGCGGATCTTGCCAGCGTCTTCGCCCGCAAGCGCCTCTTCCAGCGCGCCCAGCGACAGTTCGATCGCCTCGACGGTGGACGGATCGACCTTGTCGCCATGATCGGCGATCGACTTCTTGGTCGCGTGGACAAGGCTCTCGCCTTGGTTCTTCACTTCCACCAGCTCGCGGCGGGCCTTGTCGCCTTCGGCATTGGCCTCGGCATCCTTGACCATCTTTTCGATATCCTCATCGGACAGACCGCCCGACGCTTGGATCGTGATGTTTTGGGATTTGCCCGTGCCCTTGTCCTTGGCGCTGACCGACACGATGCCGTTGGCGTCGATGTCGAAGGTCACCTCGATCTGCGGCATGCCGCGCGGGGCCGGCGGGATGTCTTCCAGATTGAACTGGCCGAGCATCTTGTTGTCGGCTGCCATCTCCCGCTCCCCTTGGAAGACGCGGATCGTCACGGCGTTCTGGTTGTCCTCGGCCGTGGAGAAGACCTGCGACTTCTTCGTCGGGATCGTGGTGTTGCGGTCGATCAGGCGGGTGAACACACCGCCCAGCGTCTCGATCCCCAGCGACAGGGGCGTCACGTCCAGCAGCACGACGTCCTTCACGTCACCCTGCAGCACGCCCGCCTGAATGGCCGCGCCCAGCGCCACCACCTCGTCGGGGTTCACGCCCTTGTGCGGCTCCTTGCCGAAGAACTTCTGCACCTCTTCGATGACCTTGGGCATGCGGGTCATACCGCCGACCAGAACCACCTCGTCGATGTCGCCGACCGACAGGCCCGCATCCTTCAGCGCCGCTTGGCACGGCTTGATGGAGTTCTTGATGAGATCGGCCACGAGGCTTTCCAGCTTCGCACGGGTCAGCTTCATGACCATGTGCAGCGGCGTGCCGGTGTTGCGGTCCATCGAGATGAACGGCTGGTTGATCTCGGTCTGCTGGCTGGAGGACAGCTCGATCTTGGCCTTCTCGGCGGCTTCCTTCAGGCGCTGAAGGGCCATCTTGTCCGAGGTCAGATCGACGCCGTGCTCTTTCTTGAACTCGTCCGCAAGGTAGTTGACGATGCGCATGTCGAAGTCTTCGCCGCCGAGGAACGTGTCCCCGTTGGTCGATTTCACTTCGAAGAGGCCGTCGTCGATCTCTAGGATCGTGATGTCGAACGTACCGCCGCCAAGGTCATAGACCGCGATCGTCTTGGTGTCTTTCTTGTCGAGGCCATAAGCCAGCGCGGCGGCCGTCGGCTCGTTGATGATGCGCAGCACTTCGAGGCCCGCGATCTTGCCCGCGTCCTTGGTGGCCTGACGCTGGGCGTCGTTGAAATAGGCCGGAACGGTGATCACGGCCTGCGTGACGCTTTCGCCCAGATAGGATTCCGCCGTTTCCTTCATCTTCTGCAGGATGAACGCGGAAATCTGCGAGGGCGAGTATTTGTCGCCGCGCACTTCCACCCAAGCGTCGCCATTGCCGCCATCCACGATGGAATAGGGCACCAGCTTCTTGTCCTTGGTCACCTCGGCGTCGGTCGTGCGACGGCCGATCAGGCGCTTCACGGCGAAAACGGTGTTGGAGGGGTTGGTGACGGCCTGCCGTTTCGCCGGCTGGCCGACGAGACGCTCGCTGTCCGTGAAGCCGACGATGGAGGGCGTCGTGCGCGCCCCTTCGGCATTCTCGATCACACGCGGTTGCGCGCCGTCCATGATGGCGACGCAGCTGTTGGTCGTCCCAAGGTCGATCCCGATGACTTTGGCCATATTCATGCACCTCTACTTGCGGCGATATTTTAGGTCCAGGCCCGTACTGGCTCCTGGCCCCGATCCCAGATGCGGCCGACCGGGGCGGCCGCCCCACCCGGCTACGCCAGCGTATATAAGGAGGGCGTTTTGGGGCTGCAAGCGTCACGCCCCTGTGAAGTTACGGGAATATCGTGCGCCAAGCGTCCATCGCGGCCAGAAGCGCCCGGCTGATGCCGGGTTCGGACAGCGCATGGCCAGCCATCGGAATGACGTGCAGATCGGCGCTGTCCCAGCCCGCAGCCAGCCTATGTGCGGCCTGCGGGGGGCAGATCATGTCCAAACGCCCCTGCACGATGACCGCCGGCAGATGTTCGATCACGCGGCGGTTGCGCAGAATCCAGTCATCGCAATCCATGAAACAGCGATGCGTGAAATAATGATTTTCCAGACGGGCGAATGTGCGGGCATAGTCCGAAGGCGCCTCTCCCGGGATGCCTTCGTGATGCACGCTGGCAAGCGCGTTTTCCCAATTGGCCCAGATGCGCCCGGCGCGAGCCTCTTCCATCCGGTCGCCGCTGAAGAGGCGGCGGTGATAGGCGGCGATGGCGTCGCCCCGCTCCGCCTCGGCCAGCGGCGCAAGGAACCGCGCCCACATCTCGGGGAAGAAGCGCCCCGCGCCGCCACCATAGAACCAATCCAGTTCCCCCTGCGTGCCGAGGAACACGCCCCGCAGCACCAGCCCCCGCACCCGTTCGGGATGGGTGATGGCGTAGATCAGCGCGAGGGTGGAGCCCCAGCTGCCACCAAAGAGGATGAAGCGGTCGATCCCCAGCCGGTCGCGGATGCGCTCGATATCGGCGATCAGATGCCATGTGGTGTTCGCCTCGACCGAGCCGCTGGGCCGCGAACGCCCGCAGCCGCGCTGATCGAACATCACCGTGCGGTAATGGGCCGGATCGAAGAAGCGGCGCATCATGGGCGAACAGCCGCCCCCCGGCCCGCCATGCAGCACCAGAACGGGCACGCCTTCGTGGTGGCCCGACTGCTCGACATAGACGCGGTGGCCCTCGCCCACCTCCATCATACGCTGATCGAAGGGTTCGATCGGCGGATAGAGGGAACCATTCTCGCGCTTTTGGCCTGACCTGTGATCCATGATCCGCCTATATAACCGCGAAAGCCGCGATGTCGCGCCAAAAAGCACAGGAGTCTGCCATGACCAGCACCATCGACGCGGCCGAGGTCGCCAAGTTCGAAGCCATGGCCGCCGAATGGTGGGACGTGAACGGCAAGTTCAAGCCGCTGCACCAGATGAACCCCTGCCGCCTCGATTACATCACCGGGCAGATCGCGATGGAATTCGGGCGCGACCTGCAGGGCGCCGCCCCGTTCGAAGGGCTGCGCATCCTCGATATCGGTTGCGGCGGCGGCCTTCTGGCCGAACCGATGGCCCGGCTGGGCGCCACGGTGGTCGGCGCCGACGCGGCCGAGCGCAACATCCCCGTCGCCCGCATCCATGCCGAACAGTCCGGCCTCGAGATCGACTACCGCCACACCACCGCCGAGGCGCTGGCCGCCAAGGGCGAGCAATTCGACGTCGTCCTGAACATGGAAGTGGTGGAGCATGTCGCCGATCCCGCCGCCTATCTGCGGGCCTGCCACGATCTTCTGCGTCCGGGCGGGCTGATGGTCTGCTCCACCCTGAACCGGAACGCCAAAAGCTTTGCCATGGCGATCGTGGGGGCGGAATGGGTGATGCGCTGGCTGCCCAAGGGCACGCATGACTGGAACAAGTTCATCACGCCGGACGAACTCTTCGACCTGCTGCGGACGGCGGGCCTCGATCCGGTGGACCGCAAGGGCATGGTGTTCAACCCGCTCGGCTGGTCATGGAGCCTGTCGTCGCGCGATCTGACGGTGAACTACGTCACCGCCAGCATCCGCCGCTAGATCCCCTTCAATGCCCGCACCGCGTCGCGCGCGGCGCGGTGGCGGGCATGACCTTCGGCGAAGGCCGCCGCCAGCGCCGCGTCGGGGGCGATTTGCCGGGCAAGGGGCGGCGGGGTCAGCACCTCGGTCCCCGCGCCGGTCGCGGCCATCAGCGCCAGCCGCGCCGCCCCGAAGGCCCCGCCGAAATCCCCCGCCGCCGGCACGCCCACCGGCACGTCCAGCGCCGTCGCGATCGCCGCCAGCCAATACTCCGACCGCGATCCTCCGCCCACGGCGATCAAGCTGCGCAGTTCCGTGCCGGTCGATGCCAGCGCATCGCGGCAATCGCGCAGCGCAAAGGCCACCCCTTCCAGCACCGCACGGGTGCCGGCGGCGGTATCCGTCGCATGCTCCAGCCCAAGGAACGCGCCGCGCAGCGCCGCATCGTTCAGCGGCGTCCGCTCCCCCCCCAGATAGGGCAGGAACAGCGGCCGCCCCGGCGCCTGCAGGGGGCCAAGGCCCTTGGTCAGCTCCGCCGCGCCCTGCCCCACCATCCGCGCATACCAGTTCAGCGAATCCGTCGCCGACAGGATCACGCCCATCTGGTGCCACGCACCCGGCAGCGCATGGCAGAAGCTGTGCACCGCGCTGGCGGCATCGGGACTGTAGCCTTCGGTCGCGGCAAAGAGCACGCCCGAAGTACCGAGCGAGACGAACCCCTCGCCCGGACGCACCGCGCCCACCCCCACCGCCGAGGCCGCGTTGTCGCCGCCGCCCCCCGCCACCACGACCGACGGCGGCAGCCCCCAGCGCGCGGCAAGCTCGGCCCGCAGATGGCCCGACACCTCGGAGCCTTCGACCAGCCGGGGCATATGCTCGCGCCCCAGATCGGTCGCGGCCAGCAGCGCATCCGACCAGTCGCGCGCCCCGGTATCGAGCCATGAGGTGCCCGCGCTGTCGGACATGTCGCCCACATGCTCCCCCGTCAGCCACAGGCGCAGGTAATCCTTGGGCAGCAGCACCTTCGCCACGCGGGCCCGCAGCGCCGGTTCGTGCCGGGCCATCCACATCAGCTTCGGCGCGGTGAACCCGGCAAAGACGATGTTGCCGCTGATCGTCCGAAAGCGCGGATCGGCGTCGAGGGCGGCGGCCTCGGCATGGGCGCGGGTGTCGTTCCACAGGATCGCCGGGCGCAGCACCGCATCGGCGGCATCGAGGACCACGGCCCCATGCTGCTGCCCCGACAGGCCGATGCCCTTCACCGCCGACAGGTCCGATCCGGCCAGAACGCTCAGCACCGCTTCGCAGGCCGCGATCCAGTCGGCGGGATTCTGCTCGGACCAGCCGGGATGGGGGCGGCTCACCTCGAGGGGGGCCACAGCCTCCGCCACGACGTGCTGCGCCTCGTCGATCAGCACGCCCTTCAGGCCCGAAGTGCCCAGATCCAATCCGATATACATCGCTTCCCCCTGCCGTTCCGGCCCCCTTTATCACGATCCGCCCATTCCTTGCCAATCCTGCGAAGCATTCGTTGTCGACCTGCGGGCAAGCTGCGATACTTTCCCAAACAAAGAAGCATGGGGACGAAGGTGGCAGGAATACGGATGCTGACGCTGGCTGCGGCCTTGGGCGTCACGACGGGCGGTACGGCGCAGGCGCTGGATCAGGTGGTGTTTCAGGTTACCGGCAATGACGACGACATCACCGAGACGCTGCGCAATGCGTCGCTGACCGCCGAGGTGGCCGAAGACCCGGACCGCACCGACGAGCTGTTCGGGGCCGCGCAGGCCGATTATGGCCGTCTTGTCGGGGCGCTGTACGCCATCGGGCGTTATTCCCCCGTGATCCACATCACGATCGACGGGCGCGAGGCGGCGTCGATCGCGCCGCTCTATGCCCCCGCTGCGGACACCATCCGCGAGATCCGCATCACCGTCGATCCGGGGCCTGAGTTCCGCTTTTCCCGCGCCGTGGTCACCCCCTATGTGGAGGGGACGGAGTTCCCCGACGGCTTTGCCGAGGGCGAGGTCGCCGAATCGGGTCTCATCTCGGACGCGGTGAAGGCCGGGCTGGAGAAGTGGCGCGACATCGGCCACGCAAAGGCGGATGTCGCCGAAGAGCGGATCATCGCCGATCACCGCGCCGACACCCTTCTGGCCGAAGTCGCCCTGACCCCCGGCCCCCGCCTGCGCTTCGGGCCGATGACCGTGCAAGGTCAGCGCAAGATGAGCGCGCGGCGCATCGAAAAGATCGCGGGCCTGCCCGAGGGGGAGACCTATTCCCCCGAAGAGCTTCAGACCGCCGCCAACCGCCTGCGCCGCACGGGCATCTTCTCTTCGGTGACGATGACGGAAGGGGAGGTCGCCGCGCCCGACCTGCTGCCCATCACCACCACCGTGGTGGAGCAGCTTCCCCGCCGCTACAGCATCGGGGCGGAGATTTCCTCTTCCGAAGGGGCGTCGCTGACCAGCTACTGGCTACATCGCAACCTGCTGGGCGGGGGCGAGCGGCTGCGCGTCGATGGCGCGGTCGAAAACATCGGGGCGCAGAACTCCGGCATGGACTATTCGCTCGGCGTGACGCTGGAACGTCCGGCGACCATCACCGCCGACACCACCGCCGCCGTGAATGCCGGGATCGAGCATCTCGACGAGGAGGATTACACCTCCGACGGGTTCGACATCGGCATCAGCTTCACGCAGATCATCTCCGAGGATCTGACCGCCAGCCTCGGGCTGACCTATGCGCAGTCGGATGTGGAGGATGACCTCGGCGATTACACCTACAAGACGCTGTCGCTGCCGCTCGGCGTGACATGGGACACGCGCGACAACGAGTTGGACGCGACCGAAGGGTTCTATCTGGCCGCCGTCGGCACGCCCTTC
The DNA here is from genome assembly GCF_018279165.1 of Falsirhodobacter algicola. GTDB lineage: Bacteria > Pseudomonadota > Alphaproteobacteria > Rhodobacterales > Rhodobacteraceae > Falsirhodobacter > Falsirhodobacter algicola. Next base: position 1,405,800 of record NZ_CP047289.1, read on the forward strand.
GCCGGGGCGGCCGATACGGATTCGGGCTTTCGTGCGACGCTGGACGGGCGCGGCTACTATTCCTTCGGCGAGCCGCGGCGGCTGACGCTGGCGGGCCGGATGCAGGCCGGGCGCGTCTGGGGGCCGGACCTCTTGGGCACGCCGCGCGACTTCCTGTTCTATTCGGGCGGAGGCGGCACCGTGCGGGGCCAGCCCTACCAGTCGCTCGGCGTCTATCCCAGCGATGACGACGACGATTACAAGATCGGCGGCTCGTCCTTCCTTGCCGCCTCGGTGGAGGCGCGGGTGATGGTGACCGACAATATCGGCCTCGTCGGCTTCTTCGATGCCGGGCGGATCGGCACCGACGGCTTCTCGGATATGGACGAACAATCGGGCGCGGGCTTCGGTCTGCGCTACAACACCGGGGTGGGGCCGATCCGGCTCGACATCGCCTCGCCCGTGTCGGGCGATACGGGCGAAGGCGTGCAGATCTACGTGGGAATTGGGCAGGCGTTCTGATGCGGAAATTATTCATCCTCCTCCTCGCCTTCCTGCCCTTCGCGGCGCTGGCCCAAGATCAGGGCGGCGATGCCGATCGCGGCTGGCTCGAGGGTATAATCGAGGACAAGCTCTCCTCCGCCGGGCGGCAGGTGAACATCGTCGGCTTCGAAGGGGCGCTGTCCTCCCGCGCCACGCTGCAGGAATTGACCATCGCCGACGATGACGGCGTCTGGCTGACGCTGCGCGACGTGGTGCTGGACTGGAGCCGTTCGGCCCTGCTGCGCGGCCGGGTGGAGGTGTCCGAACTCTCCGCCGCAGAGATCATCGTCGCCCGCGCCCCCCTGCCCGCCGAAGGGCTGGAGGCCGCCCCCTCGCCCGAGGCGTCGCCCTTCCAGCTTCCCGATCTGCCGGTGTCGATCAATATCGGCCGCATCGCGGTGGACCGGCTGGAACTCGGCGCGCCGCTGCTGGGCGAAGAGGTGACGGCCACCGGCCAAGGCGTGCTGGTCCTGAACGGCGGCGAGGGCGGCATCACGCTGAACGCCCGCCGCACCGATGGCGGGCCGGCGCTGAGCCTCGCGCTCGATGCGAGCTTTGCCAACGAGCAGCGCCAACTGGTCGTCGATCTGTCGCTGTCCGAAGCCGCGAACGGTCTGGTCACGCGCAAGCTGGGCCTGCCCGGTGCGCCGTCGGTCGATCTGACGGTGAAGGGGTCGGCCCCGCTGGACGATTACACCGCCGATGTCACGCTGGCGACGGACGGGCAGCCGCGCATCGCGGGGCAGGTCTCGGTACAGGCCCCGGCCAGCGGGCCGCTCGGCTTTGCCGCCGACCTTTCGGGCGATGCCGCGCCGCTGTTCCTGCCCGATTATGCCGAGTTCTTCGGCAACGATCTGGCGCTGAAGGTGCAGGGCAGCAAGGATGCCGATGGCGTGCTGGAGATCCCGACCCTGTCGCTGATCGCCCAGCAGCTGCAACTGAACGGCGCCGTGACGATCGGCAATGACGGCCTGCCCAAGCTGGTGGACCTGACGGGGCGCATCGCCTCGGATGATGGGGATCCGGTGCTGCTGCCGCTGTCCACCGATCAGGAAACGCGGGTGAAGACACTCGATCTCGATGTGCAGTTCGATGCCGACCGGTCCGAGGATTGGACGGCGGCCATCACCCTCGAAGGGCTGGACCGCGCCGATTTCGACGCAGACCGTCTGGCGCTGAACGGCACGGGGCGGATCGTGCCCGGCGCGGCCGCGGAGGTGACGGCCGATCTGACGCTGGCGGCGCAGGGCCTGTCGGCCGCCGATCCGGGGCTGAACGCCGCCCTCGGCTCGCAGGTCGATGGCGCGATGCAGATCGACTGGATCCAAGGCGAGGACGGGCTGAAGATCCCGTCCCTGACGCTGAACGGCGCCGATTACGGCCTCGATGCCAATGCGGTGATCCAAGGGCTGTCCACCGGCATGACCATCACCGGCGATGCGGCGGCCCGCCTTGCGGACCTGTCGCGCTTTGCCGAGATCGCGGGTCGTCCGCTGGCCGGTCAGGCCGAAGCGAAGGTTTCGGGCCGCTACACGGTGCTGGAGGGCGGGTTCGATGTCGTGGCCGATGTGGCCGGGACCGACCTTGCCACCGGCATCCCGCAGGTGGACGGGCTTCTGGCCGGGCAATCCACGATCGCCCTGTCGGCGCTGCGCGATACCCAAGGCACCCGCATCCGCGAATTCAAGGTGGATGCGCAGGATCTGTCGGCGACGGCGCAGGGGCTCATCTCCTCCACCGGCAGCGATCTGACGGCGAATGTCACCGCAAGCGATCTGCGCGTGCTCGGCCCGCAATATGGCGGCAGCGCCACGGCGGACCTGACCTTCACCGGCACGACGGATGCCGGCGATCTGCGTCTGAACGCGGACGGCACCGACATCCGCACCGGCATCGCCGAGGTGGACGGCCTTCTGGCGGGCGCCTCCACCATCCGGCTGGATGCCGCGCTTCAGGACGGGGCCGCCGTCATCCAGCAGGCAGAGGTGAATGCCCGCGCCCTCGCCCTGACCGCCGAAGGGCGGCTGGCGCAAGACGGCAGCGATGTGAAGGCGCAGCTGAACCTGTCGGACCTGTCGGTGATCGGACGGCAATATGCCGGCACGGTGAACACCGCGCTGGCCTTCACCGGCACCCCGGAAAACGGGCGGATCACGCTCGACGGTACGGCCCGCAACATCAAGGTGGCGCAGGATCAGGCCGACCGGCTGCTGCGCGGGGATTCCACGATCTCCGCCGCCGTCGCGCTGACCGATGGCCGCGTCGTGGTGGAGCGGGCGCAGGTCCGCAACCCGCAGGTGACGCTCGATGCGAACGGCACCCCGATCGACGGGGGCCAGCGCCTCGATCTGACGGCGCGGCTTGCCAATCTAGGAATCCTGCTGCCGCAGTTCCCCGGCGCCGTCAGCCTGTCGGGTACGGTGGCGCAGCGCGCGCAGGGCTATGATCTCGATCTGCGCGCTCAGGGGCCGGGCGGCATCGACGCGCGCGCCAATGGCAGCGTCGGCGCGGCCTTCGATCAGGCGAACCTGACGCTGACGGGGTCGGCGCAGGCGGCGCTGGCCAATGTGTTCCTGTCGCCGCGCAACGTGGCGGGGCCGGTGCGCTTCGATCTGCGGGTGAACGGCCCGCTGGCGCTGCAATCGGTCAGCGGGACGATCAGCACCCAAGGCACCCGCTTCGCCGATCCCGAGCTTGGCCTTGCGCTGAACGCGATCGACGCGCGCGTCACCCTGAACGGTCAGGTCGCCAGCATCACCGCCAGCGCCGCACCCGAGGACGGGGGCCGCATCCGCGCCAGCGGCACGATCGGCCTTGCCGATCCCTACAACGCCGATCTGACCGTGGATCTGAGCCGTGCGGTCATCACCGATCCTTCGCTGTATCAAGTGACGGCGGGCGGGCAGGTGCGCCTGCAAGGCCCGCTGGCGGGCAATGGGCGCATCAGCGGCCGCATCACCCTCGAGGAGGTGAACATCCAAGTGCCCTCGGGCGGGCTTGGGACGGCGGGCACGCTGCCCGGCCTTCAGCATGTGAACGAGCCGGGCGATGTCCGCGCCACCCGCCGCCGCGCGCAACTCGATGACGAGGAGGAGTCGAGCGGCGGCAGCAGCGGTGGCGGTCTTGGGATCGACCTCACGATCTCGGCCCCGGACCGGATCTTCGTGCGCGGGCGCGGCCTCGATGCCGAGCTTGGGGGCGAATTGCGGCTGACGGGCACCACCTCCAACATCGTGCCGATCGGGGCGTTCGAACTGGTCCGTGGGCGGCTCGACATCCTCGGCCGCAGGTTGGAGTTGAGCGATGCGACCCTGTCGCTGGAGGGGGACTTCATCCCGCAGCTCTATGTTCGCGCCTCGAGCGAGAATAACGGCGTCACGAGCTATGTCAGCATCGTCGGCCCGGCGGACGATCCGGAAGTGACCTTCAGCTCCGACCCCGACCTGCCGCAGGAGGAGGTTCTGGCGCAACTGCTCTTCGGGCGCGATCTGTCGTCCATCTCGCCGCTGCAGGCGGCACAGCTGGCCAATGCGGTCGCCACGTTGGCGGGGCGCGGCGGTCAGGGCATCGTAGGAAACCTACGGCAGAACTTCGGCCTCGACGATCTGGATGTAACGACCAACGATACCGGCGGCGCCGGCGTCCGGGCCGGCAAGTACATCTCGGAGAACGCCTATACCGCGGTGGAAGTGGACAGTCAGGGCCAGAGCGAGATCAGCCTGAACCTCGACATCTCCGACAGCCTGACCGTGCGCGGATCGACCGGCACCGCCGAAGGCAGCACCGGGATCGGCATCTTCTGGGAACGCGATTATTGATCGCGGGGGGCGGCGCGATCGGCATCGACCGCCGCCCCCAACAGGATCGCAAAGCCTGACAGGTACATCCACATCAGCAGCGCGATCACCGCCCCGATGGAGCCATAGACCTGATTGTAGCTGTGGAAGTTGCTGAGATAGAGCACGAAGCCCCGCGAGATCAGCGCCCAGAGCACCACCGCCACCAGCAGCCCGCGCGAGAAGATCGGCCGCGCCATGCCCGCAGGCCGGTTCGGCCCAAGGCGATAGACCAGCCCGATGCCGAACACGACCAGCATCAGCCCCAGCCCGACATTCAGATATTCCAGCAGCATCCCCGACACCGCACCCAGCGGCAGAAAGCGGATCACCACCGGCACCACCACCGCCAGCGTCATCGCCGACAGCACGATCCCGACCAGCGTGCAGGTGAGCATGAGCGAGCGCAGCGTGTGCATCACCCCGCCCCGCTTCGGCAGATGATGCACGGCGTTGATCCCGGAGATCAGCGCCGACACCCCCGCGCGCGAAGACCACAGCGCCACCATGAGCGATAAGAGCGAGGTCCAGCCGAGATCGGCCGAATTGGCCGCCAGCAGCGCATCCACCTGTTCGGAGATCAGACGATAGGCATCGCCGGGCAGGAAATCCCGCGTCAGTTCCAACTGCCCCCGGATGTCGGTCGGATCGGCCGCAAAGCCCCAGATGGCGATCACCGCCGCCACGGCCGGAAACACCGAAAGCAGCCCGTAGAACGCCATGCCGGCCGAGATCATAAACAGGTTCGCAACCTCGATCCGGCTCTTGATGCGCAGGAACCAGGACCAGGTCGTCGCGGGTGTCATGCGGCCTCCGTCAGATGGGGAAAAGCCGCATTATGACCGGGCAGACCCGCCGCGCAACCGTCAGAAGGTGCGCGAGACGCTGAAGCTGACCCCCATCCCGGCGTCGATGTCGTCATTGTCGAGATCGAAGGACTGCCACGCAACGCCGCCGCGCAGCGTCGTGTCGCCCCAGCTCTGCGAGGCGCCGACGCGCAAGATGGTGCCGTCCACCTCGGTGCTGGACAGGCGGTGATCGGGGCGGTTGGTGGTGTTGATCTCGTAATAGCCGACCGACCAATCCAGCGCAAAGCGCGCCAGCTGATGTTCGATGATCAGTTGCGCCATACGCGAATCGGTGTCCATCGGCATGCCCATCACGTCCTCATGATGGGTGTAGCCGCCGGGATAGGCGTTGTTGTTATAGGCGGTGCCCGGCCCGCAGAAGCCGTTCTCGCTGTCCGAAATCTCGGTCGTGGCCCCTTCCAGCGTGACGGTGGTCGGCAGGCCGAAGGCGGTGCCGACACCCTCCACCCCGGCAAGGTACATGAAGCAGGACGGCAGGCCGCCGGACTCATCCTCGCCGACCGCTTGGGCATAGAGGCGCAGGGGGGCGATCTCTTCGGGAAGCGTCCATGAAAGGCCGATGCCGGCCAGCTGGTTCGCCTCGCTCGCCTCGCCCTCGTTCGTGTCGCCGGTCAGCACGTCGAGGAAGGTCTTCAGGCTTTCGGACCGCCCGTCGCCGCCCCATTGCGCCGTGCGCACGAGGTCGATCTCGAACCCGTCCACAGGCTGAAGCTGCAGGCGCATGCCCATCAGCTTGGTGTTGTCGGGATTGCCGTCGCTGTCGGTCTGACCGACGAAGAACTCACCCTTCCACGGGCCGATCCACGACAGCCACGGCGTGTCGAAGGCCGTGTACTGGCGCTTGACCACATAGGCGGACGGGATCGGATCGGCATTGTCCGACAGGATCAGCGAGGAAAACCGCGAGGGCGACCAGTTGCGATCCACCGCGCCGAGGCCGAAGGCGAAGCCGCCGGCATAAGCCTCCACGAAGCTGTCGTCGAAATCGACGCTGTCATCGTCGTCCCCGACCGTGACGGCAAGGTTGTAGCCCAGACGCGGGCCCTGCCCGGCATAGCTGAGCTGCACCTCCGCCTCGTCCGAGGAGCCGTCCGACGGAAAGCCCCCCAGCAGGTCGCGACTGCCGTAGGAGCCGGTCACGGTGAAGCCCTGCGCAAATGCACCTTGGGCGGACAGGATGGTCCCGAAGGACGCGGCGGCAAGGAACAGCGAACGCAGCTGGGTCACGGGCAACACCTCAGGTCTGGGCGGACGGGATGGACTGGAGAACGGCATCGGGCGGGTCGTTTTCGGGCGACGGCCGCTCGGGTCCGTAGCCTTCGACCCAGCGGCGCAGCACATCGCGCGCCCCTTCACTATCACCCACGGCCACCACGGAACGCAAGGTGCGCAAAAGTCGCGCCGTCTCAAGCTCGGTCAGGGAGTTTTCGCGGGCGCGCAGGATCTTCGGATGCGGCGTGGTTAGAAGCCCTTCGCCGATCAGGAGTTCTTCGTGCAGCTTCTCGCCGGGGCGCAGGCCGGTGACCTGAATCTCGATATCGCCATCGGGATTGTTCTCGTCCCGCAGCTTGAAACCGGCGGCTTCGATCATCTGCTGGGCCAGATCGCGGATGCGCACCGGCGCGCCCATATCGAGGACGAACACCTCGCCCCCGCAATCGTTGCCCGCGAAGGAACCGGCGAGCATCACGAGCCGCGCCGCCTCGGCGATGGTCATGAAGAAGCGCGTCACATCCTCATGCGTCAGGGTGACGGGGCCGCCGCGGGCGATCTGCTCCTTGAACAGCGGAATGACCGAGCCGGAGGAGCCGAGGACGTTGCCGAAGCGGACCATGGAATAGACCGTTCCGCGGGACCGCTTGCTCATGTCCTGAATCACCAGTTCCGCCAGCCGTTTGGACGCGCCCATCACATTGGTGGGCCGCACGGCCTTGTCGGTAGAGATCAGGATGAAGCGGGCGACACCCCCCTCGTTCGCGGCATCGGCCAGCGTGCGCGTGCCCAGAACGTTATTGGCCAGCCCCGGAATGGGGTTCGCCTCCACCAGCGGGACGTGCTTGTAGGCGGCGGCGTGGAAAATCACCTCCACCTTGTGTTCGGCGATGACCATGCGCGCCATCCGCGCATCCGTGACCGAGCCGAGGACGGGGCAGATCTCCACCTCGGTGTCGCGGGCAAGCTCGGTCAGCTCACGCTCGATGTTGTAGAGCGAGAGTTCGGAGACTTCGAACAGGACGAGGCGCTTGGGACGCGTCGCCAGAAGCTGGCGGCAGAGTTCGGAGCCGACCGACCCGCCCGCCCCCGATACGAGGATGGTGCGCCCGACATAGGCCTCGGCGCCCTGCGGCAGGGTGCTTTCGATCTGGCGGCGGTTGAGGAAGCGGCCCGGCACCACGGGGGCCAGATGATCGACCAGCTTCTCCTCGCCGACGAGCTGGGCGAAGGACGGAAGGGTCATCACCTTCAGGCCCTCCTTCTCCAGCTTGCGGGCGATGCGGGCCTGCTGCGGATAGGGGGCCGACGGCATGGCCAGAAGCACGCGCTTCACGTCATGGCGGCGCAGGATGCGCGGGATATGGGCATAGGGGAACACCCGCAGGCCCGAAATGGTCATGCCATGCAGGGCCGGATTGTCGTCGATGAACCCGACCGGAGAAATGGAATCGTGCGAGCGCAGGGCGGCCGCAAGCTGCACCCCCGTGGTTCCCGCGCCATAGATCAGCACCCGGTTGCGCGTACGCCCCTGCCGCAGCACCCAGACGAGCGCGCGCAGCATCGCAAGGCGCACCCCGACCGACAGGAGGAAATAGGTCACGCCGAAGGTCACGATGCTGGCGCCGCGCAGCGGCAGATCCAAGAGCGCGACGAGCACCGCCAGCACCGCCGCCAGCAGCACCGAGCACATGCCCGTCAGCCGGATCGCCTGCGCCTCGAAGGCCTTGAGCTGGATGCGGTGGATGCCGAACAGGATCGACAGCAGCCCCGCACAGATCGCCACGATCGGCACCACCGGCCCCATCTGGCGCAGCAGCCACAGCGGCGCGAGGCTGTTCAGCGCCAGCGCGCAGGTCATCGCCAAAGCCAGCGGCGCGAGGATCAGATCGAGGCACAGAAGTATGGCCTGCTTCTGCCCTCGCGTAAGCGCTTCTACAAAGCCGAAAATTTTGGATTTCGATGCGCTCAAGGATTCCGCTCCGTCGTGCATCTGCGCACGCAGACCTTCCGTTCGATTACCGCGGGAGGCTAGCGTGACATGGGGGTCTCAACAAGGGCACGCCCCTCATTTTCATCGAACATGCGGAGGTTTATGGCGAAAACGTGCCATAAGGACACGGCGGGCCGTCTGCCAGATCAAGGCGATGTCGAAGCAGACACTTTGGTGACGCTGATAGATGAGGTCGAGCCGCGCCTTGCGGGGGATCGAACGGCGGGTATAGACGCGGTCCGTCTCCTCGGCGGTGCGGCAGGGCGCGAGGATGCGTTCCTCGAATCCGTGGATATGGAGCGAGGCGAGGCCGGTGATGCCGGGGCGGCTTTTCAGCACCTCGGCATAGAGGTCGGGGAAGCGTTCGACATATTGGCGTAGCGGCGGGCGGGGGCCGACGAAACTCATATCGCCGCGCAGCACGTTCCACAGTTGCGGGATCTCATCGGCGCGGGTCTTGCGCAGTGCCCGCCCAAGGGGGGAGATCCGCGCGCTCTTGTCGCCGCCCGACACGCCCGCCTCGTTCGGGCCGGCGGGGCGCATGGTGCGCAGCTTCCACAGGGCGAAGGGCTGGCCGGGGGCGCGCATCCGTTCGGCCACATAGAAGATCGGCCGCCCCTGCACCGCCAGCAGCACCGCGCAGAGCACGAGGAACGGCACGGCCAGAAGCGCGGCCAGAACCAGCGCGAGGACGATGTCGAACAGACGTTTCGGCAGGGTCATGCCGCCCTCCATTCCGCGACCATGCGGGCGGGGTCTGCGGGCGGCAGGGGGCAGATCGCCTGCAGGCGCGCGGTATCGAGGCCGACGCGGGGGATCGTGCCCGCCCGCTCTGGCCCGAAGGACCAGTCGATGCCGGCGGCGTCCAGCAGGGCCGCCATGCCGATCGGCGGCGGCTCGGCGATGTTCAGGATGCGCGGCAGCGACGGCGTAGCAAAAAGATGCCCCAGCACCCGCGCCAGCGTCGCAGGCCCGATATAGGACCGCACCGGCCCCTCCGGCCCTGCGGGATCCAGCGTGACATGCCCCGCCGCCCGGCCCAGAAGCGCATCCGCCCCCGCGACATTGCCCAGCCGAAGCAGGATGGCCCCGCTCGCAAGCGCCTCCATCCGCGCCTTGGCCGCGCCATAGGCGTTCAGCGGCGCCGGGGCGTCCTCTTCGTGAAAATCGCGCATCCCTTGCCCATAGACCGCCGCCGAGGACATCAGGAACACCCGCGCGCCCCGCCGCGCCCCTTCGGCGATGGCGGCGGCGGCGGTCGTTACGTTATCCTCCAGCGGGCCGGACGGATCGGTGACGCCCGCAAGGTTCAGGATCGTGCCGCCCCGCCCCTCGGGCCAAGGCGCGCCGCGGGCCAGCCATGTCGCATCCGGCCAATGGGGGCGGAGAAGGCGGGCCAGCCGCCCGGTCGCGCCGGTGACGATCAGATCATTCGGCATGTTCGAACCGCACCCGCATCTCGCGCAGGACCGGCAGAAGGGCGCGGATCTTTCCCGGCCCCAGCGCGCGGATCACATCCGACACGGTGGGCACGATCGCGCTGAGCGCCGCATCGCGCGCCTGCCGCCCGGAGGGGGAGATCGCGACGAACTTGCGCCGCGCATCGTCCCAGTCGGGGCGGATATGCACATGCCCGGCCCATTCCAGCTTGGCCAGCGTGTTGGTCATCGCCCCGCGCGTCACGCGGAACGATTTTGCCAGCTGCGCGGGCGTCCGCTCTTCTCCGAGGCGGGCGAGATGGTTCAGCACACCGAAATGCGACAGTTCCATCCCCTTGGGCAGCACTTTGGAGATGCGCGCCCGGGCGAGCTGATCGGTCATGAACAGCTCGCCGAACAGGGCGACGGCGATGTCCTCGGTGCGGTCGGTCATCCGCTCAGGCCAGAAGGGGGTCCAGCTTGCCGGCCCCGTCCAGCGCGTGCAGATCGTCGCAGCCGCCGACATGCGTGTCGCCGACGAAGATCTGCGGCACCGTGCGGCTGCCGCCCGCGCGCTGGGTCATCTTGGTGCGCAGGCCGGGATCGCGGCTGACGTCGATCTCGGTGAAGGAGACGCCCTTGCGCGACAAAAGCGCCTTGGCGGCATGGCAGAAGGGGCAGGTCGGCGTGGTGTAGATCTCGACGGGTTTCATGGCGGTCTCCTTCGCGTGCTTTCCCTGTATCTAGGTGCTTTTGCCCACGCGCGCCAGCACCACGACCGACACGCCCGCCGCCCCGGCATCGAGGCAGACCTCGGTCGCGGCCGACAGGGTGGCGCCGGTGGTCATCACGTCATCGACCAGAAGGATGTGCCGCCCCTCCACCAGTGCGGGGCGGCGCAGGCGCAGCGCGCCGGTCATGTTCTCGAACCGGCCCTGCCGGTCCCGCCCATCCTGCGACGGGGTGCGCCGCGGGCGGATCAGAAGGTCGGGCATATGCACGAGCCCCGCCCCCCGCGCGATCGCCCGCGACAGCAGAGCGGACTGGTTGAACCGCCGCCGCAGCAGCCGCGTCCAGTGCAGCGGCACCGGCGCCACGATCATCCCCGGCACCAGCATCGGCGCCGCCGCCCGCAGCATCCAGCCCGCCGCCGGCCCGATCAGATCATGCCGGTCGCCATGCTTCAGCGCCAGCACCAGCCGCCGCCCGTTCCCGCCATAGGACAGGGCCGCGCGCCCCTGCGCCCAAGGGGGCTGCAACGCAAGGCATTCGTCACATGCCCCGTCCCCCTCGCCCGGCAGGGGCGTGCCGCAAAGGGTGCAGACCGTACCCGTGATGAAGGGCGTATCGCGCCAGCACGTCCCGCACAGCCCGTCCGACCCCGTCGCCGCCCCGCAGCACAGACAGGCGGGCGGATAGAACAACCGCAGCGCCGCTTGCATTCCCATCGCCGTCCCCTCACATCATGGGCCATGACGCCGCAGTTGACCGACCGCCCTGCCCTTGCCCTGCACCGCGCCCGCGCCACCCCGGACGCGCTGTTCCTGCACGCCGCCGTCGCCGCCGAGGCGCAGGAGAGGATGAAAGAGGTTAACAGGACGTTTACCGACATCACGGTCGTCACGCCCTTCCCGGACCTCTGGCCCGGGTTCCGCACGGTGCCCGATGCCGATGTGCTGGACATCGCGCCCGCCTCGCAGGATCTGGTGATCCATGCGCTCTGCCTGCACTGGGCCGACGATCCGGTGGGGCAGATCGTGCAGGCGCGCCGGGGGCTGCGGCCGGATGGGCTGTTCCTCTGCGCCACGCTGGGCGGGCAGACGCTGCACGAATTGCGCGCCGCCCTCGCCGAGGCGGAGGTGGCGGTGACGGGCGGCCTGTCCCCCCGCGTGCTGCCGATGGGCGAGATCCGCGATCTGGGTGCCCTGCTGCAACGGGGCGGGCTGGCGCTGCCCGTCGCCGATGCCGATAGCCTGACCGTCCGCTACCGCGATGCGTTGCATCTGATGCGCGATCTGCGCGGGATGGGCGAAACCTCGGCCCTTGCTGCCCGTCCCCGCCGCTTCACCCGCCGCGCCGTCCTCCTAGAGGCCGCGCGCCGCTATGCCGCCGCCTATGCCGAGGCCGATGGCCGCATTCCCGCCACCTTCGAGACGATCTGGCTGACCGGTTGGGCCCCCGATCCGGGGCAGCCGCAACCCCTGCGGCCGGGCACGGCCACGCATCGCCTTGCGGATGCCCTGCGTCCGAAGGATTGACGCCCGGGCGCAAGCGCGTATCTCCATCCCAGCCAGAAGGAGCCGCTGATGTCCCATATCCCCGCCGACCACCCCCCGATCCGATCCCCGAAAATCGGTGTGCTGCTTGCCAATCTCGGCACGCCGGACGGTTACGATTACTGGAACATGCGCCGCTACCTGTCGGAGTTCCTGTCGGACCGCCGCGTGATCGACTATCCGCGCTGGAAATGGCAGCCGCTGTTGCAGACGGTGATCCTTGCCAAGCGCCCGTTCAGTTCCGGCGCCAATTACAAATCGATCTGGAACCACGACAAGGGCGAAAGCCCCCTGATGACGATCACCAAGGATCAGACGGCGGCGCTGGCGGCCGAGCTTCCCGAAGTGATGGTCGATTTCTGCATGCGCTATGGCAATCCGAGCACCGAATCCAAGGTGCAGGCCATGGTGGAGGCCGGCTGCGACCGCATCCTGTTCGTCCCGCTCTATCCGCAATATGCGGGCGCGACGACGGCCACGGCCAATGACGCCTTCTTCGCCGCGGTCACGAAAATGTTCCGCGCCCCCGCCGTCCGCACCGCGCCTGAATATTTCGAGCATCCCGCCTATGTCGCGGCGCTGGCCGAATCCGTCCGCGAGGCGTGGGACGCGATGGAGACGAAGCCCGACGTGCTCGTGGCGTCCTATCACGGGATGCCCAAGCGCTATCTGATGCAGGGCGACCCCTACCACTGCAAATGCCAGAAGACGACGCGGCTGCTGCGCGAGGCGCTGGGCTGGGACAAGGACATGATCCATACCAGCTTCCAGTCGGTGTTCGGCCCGGAGGAATGGCTGCGCCCCTACACGGTGGAGCATGTGGCCGAACTGGCACGGCAGGGCAAACGGAACATCGCCGTGGTCGCGCCTGCGTTTTCGGCCGACTGCATCGAAACGCTGGAGGAGATCAACGGCGAGATCCGCGAGGCCTTCGAACATGCCGGCGGCGAGACCTTCACCTACATCCCCTGCCTGAACGAGCGTCCGACGCATATCCGCGCCTTGGCGCAGATCATCCGCGAACAGCTTCAGGGCTGGATCTGACAAAAGGAAAAGGCGGTGGATCGCTCCACCGCCTTTCCCTGATTCAAAGCGTCCTGAAGGATCAGGAAGCGGCGGCAGCAGCCACGACCAACAGCAGCAGCAGCGGAACGACCACGCCAGCCGACGACGAGCTGGTGTTTTCTTCCACGACGGCGGGCTGCATGACCGGCTCCATGACCGGCTCAGCCATACCACCGGCGAAAGCGGACGTAGCGGCGACCGAGAGAGCGGCGGCGAGTGCGAGTTTCTTCATAATGACCTCCAGTTACTGCTCAACGTCTTTTGTTTCAGAGGCGACGTTGCGCATCCAAGACTGTTCCTCGTATGAAATGCATAAGCATCTCGGGAACGTGAATGCAATCGGGAGGTTCGGGTTCCCACAAAACTCCGCCTATGTTGTCAAATGAGCAACACCTGCGTGCCGACCGAGCTCAGGTTGTAGAGTTCGACGATATGCTCGTTATACAGCCCGATGCAGCCGTTGGAGGACGCACGACCGATCTTGCGCGTGTCATGCGTGCCGTGGATGCGGTAATATTGCCAAGACAGGTACATGGCCCGCACGCCCAGCGGGTTGTCCGGCGCGCCGCCTTCGACCACGGCGGGCCATTCGGGGTTGCGCTCGCGCATGGCGGGGGTCGGGCGCCATGTCGGGTTCTCGCGCTTCTCCACGACCTGCGTCCGGCCACGTCGCGTCAGATCCTCGGACAGCGGGATCGAGCACGGGTAGAGCTTGTACACCGATTGATCCGCCGACCAGAAGTGCAGCGCACGCGAGGTCAGGTCGACGAGAATCGCCCCGCCATTCGTGTTGTCGAAGTGATCGCGCCAGTCGAGCATACGGAAGCTCGAAATGTTCGAACGGATCGCGGCCGACGACTCCATCTGCGTGGAGTTCTGCATGCTCTGTGCGAATGCCGGCACGGCCGAAACGGCTGCGCTTGCCGCGGCCGCACCCAGCAGCACGCGACGGTTGAGCTTCACGTCGCTCATTCCTCGTCTCCTAATTCTTGATCCTGCGGCATCTTCCGCGTTTGGCGGATCATAGCCTGCCCGCGCGGCGGCGGCAAATCACGTTGAGGCCCCTAAGGCCCCGGTCACGCAGAGTTGCGTTTGCCCCGGACCCGGCACTCGGCTATGTCATGCGACGCACTTCATCGGCAGGATCGACATGAAACACCTCTCCCTCCTTGCGTTGTGCGGCGTGGTCGCTCTCTCCGCATGTTCCTCGACACCGGCGGTCCAATTGGGCCCCGACGGCCAGCCGGTGCAGCGCGCCTATATGATCGCCCCCGGACAAGAGGCGGAGATCACCTACAACCTCCTCGATTCGATGAACACGCTGCGCCGGGCCAAGAACCTTCCGCCGCTGCAACTGAACTCGGCGCTGATCGCCGCATCCAAGACCCATGCGCGCGACATGTCGGTGCAGAACCGGCCGTGGCATTTCGGCTCCGACGGCTCCTCGCCGCTCGTGCGAGCGAATCGCGTCGGGTATTCGGGCAAGCTCCTCGGCGAGGACATCTCCGAGACCTATCAGACCGAAACCCAGACCTTGGGCGACTGGATGGGCCAACAGGGCACGCGCGAAGTGATCCTGAACCCCGAGGCCACCGATGTCGGCATCGCATGGTTCCAAGAGCCTGCGGGCAAGATCTGGTGGACGATCATGACGGGTGCGGGCGGTGGCGGCTACACGCCCCAGATGGCCATGTCCCAGTAACGAACAAGGCCCCGGAAACGGGGCCTTTTCTTATCACGGAAGGATCTGGATGACGGTGCCTTCGCGCACCATGGCATAGATCTCTTCGATCTCTTCGTCGGTGACGGCGATGCATCCCGCCGTCCAATCCACCTGACGCTTGGTCCAAGGCGAATCGCCATGGATGAAGATGTCGCCCCCCGGCAGCTTGCCATTGGCGAGCGCATGGATGCGGTCATCGGCGTTGGGATAGGACACGCCCAGCGACAGATGGAACGCGCTATTGGGGTTGCGGCGGTCGATCCAATAGGTGCCTTCGGGCGTCTTGCCGTCGCCTTCGTATTCCTTATGGCCCACCGGCGCGAAACCGAGCGCGATGTCGAAGGACTTCACGACCTGATTCCCGCTCAGCAGGTACATCTTGCGATTGGCCTTTTGGACTTGGATCGAGGTGATCGGCGGCCCGTCATAGGTCAGGATCTTTGGGGGCGCCTTTGCACCGCAGGAGGCCAGCACCATCATCAGTGCCAGCGCGAGGATAAGGTTCACTGCCCGCATTCATTCGCCATGTTATCTGGTGTTTGCCCGGATTTTACACGCGAATCACGACCCCTGCCCAGAGCCGATTCACACGAACCGCTCACCTCCGTGTGAAATGAGCGGCAAGTTCCACATGGCTCGACCATCGGAACTGGTCCACCACCTCGACGGCGTGCAGCGTGAAACCGGCGCGCGTCAGCGTCAGGGCATCGCGCGCGAAGGTTACGGGATTGCAGGAGATCATGGCCACCACCGGCACCGCGCTGCGCGCCAATGCGGCGGTCTGCGCCTCGGCGCCCGCGCGGGGCGGGTCGATCACCACGGCGTCATAGGGCTTCAACTCGTCGGCCTCCAGCGGGCGGCGGAACAGATCGCGCGCCTCGGTCGTGACGCGGCGCAGGCCCTGCGCCCGCCGCCAGCCCTGATCGAGGGCGGCCGTCATCGCCGCATCGCCTTCGACGGCATGAACCTCGGCCGCTTCGGCCAAGGGCAGCGCAAAGGTGCCGCAACCGGCAAAGAGGTCCGCAATCCGCCGCGCGCCCGCCACCGCGCCCTGCACGAAGGCCAGAAGCGCCGCCTCGCCGGCGGCGGTGGCCTGAAGGAACGCGCCGGGCGGCGGCGTCACACGGGCGGCCCCGAAGGCCTGCGCGGGCGCGTGGCGCAGGGCCACCACCTCGCGGTCCCATGTCAGGCGGGCAAGGCCATGCGCCTCGGCCAGCGCCGCCAGATCGCCATGCAGCGCCGGATCGAGCGGTTTGCCCCCCGTCACCGCCACATCCGGGCCGTGCAGGCTGTCCGTCACCGTCAGCGCAAGCTCGGCGCTGCGCGAGCCGCCGGTGCGCACCAGCGCCTCCAGCGCCGGAAAGGCCGCCATCAGCGCAGGCGTCAGCAGCAGGCATTCCGGCACCGCCACCAGCGTATCCGAGGCGCGCGCGTGAAAGCCCAAGAGCGCCCCACCCTTCGTGCGCCGCCCATGCAGGACCGCCCGCCGCCGGGTCCGCATCGGCGAGGTCCGCACCTCGCCCAGCGGGGCATCCAAGCCCTGCGCGGCCAAGGCGCGAGCAACCACGTCGCGTTTCCACCCCTCTACGAACGGGTCCGAGGCGTGTTGCAGCGCGCAGCCGCCGCAGGTCCGGTAATGGGGGCACGGCGCCTTCACCCGGTCCGGCGAGGGCGTTACGATCGACGGGGCGGGCATCCGGTCGCCGACGACCTCGCCCTCCACCTCTTCGCCCGGCAGGATGCGCGGAATGAAGACGGGGCCCGCGGGCCCCGCATCCGACGCGATATGGGCCACCGCGTCGCCGCGATGCCCCAGCCTGTCCGCAACAAGTCTCATTCCGCCGCCTCGTCCAATCCCAGGAAGCCGCCGCTTTGCCGGTTCCAGTACCGGGCGTAAACCCCGTTCCGCGCCAGAAGCTCTTCGTGGCGGCCTTCTTCGACGATGCGGCCCGCCTCCAGTACCACGATGCGGTCCATCTCGGCGATGGTGGAGAGGCGGTGCGCGATGGCAAGGACGGTCTTGCCCTCCATCACCTTTTCCAGCGCCAGCTGGATCGAGGCTTCCACCTCCGAATCGAGGGCAGAGGTCGCTTCGTCCAGCACGAGGATCGGGGCGTCCTTCACGAAGGCGCGGGCCAGCGCGATGCGTTGACGCTGCCCGCCCGACAGCTTCACGCCGCGTTCGCCCAGATAGGCGTCATAGCCGGTGCGGCCCTGATGGTCGGTCATCGTCTCGATGAAATCCTCGGCCTCGGCGGCACGGGCGGCGTCGCGAAGCTCATCCTCGCTGGCCTCGGGGCGGCCATAGAGGATGTTGTCCCGGGCCGAGCGGTTGAACATCGCGGTTTCCTGCGTGACCATCCCGATCTGGCGGCGCAGGGATTCCTGCGTGATCTCGCGCACGTCCTGCCCGTCGATCAGCACGGCGCCCTTCTCCACGTCGTAGAGCCGCAGCAGCAAGGCCACCAGCGTGGACTTGCCCGCGCCCGAGGCGCCGACGATGCCCAGCTTTTCGCCCGCCCCGATGGTCAGGTCGATCTCGTGCACCCCGCCGTGACGGCCGCCATAGCTGAAGCTGACATTGCGGAACGTCACCTCGCCGCGCACGGCCGGAAGGCTCGCGGCCTTCGGCGCATCGGGAAGGCGGTGGGGCTTGGCCAGCGTCGTCATTGCATCCTCCACCTCGCCGATGGAGGTGTAGATCGACATCAGCGTGAAGCTGACCCAGCCCGACATCTGCGCAAGGCGCATCGCGATCGCGCCCGCCGCCGCCACATCGCCGACCGTGGCCGTTCCGCGCTGCCACAGGATCAGCGTCCCGCCGATCAGCACCACCGGCAAAAGCCCCGACAGCAGCATCAGCGCCGTGCGGAACACCGTGGAGATGCCGCCGAAATCGAGGCTGCGGTCGCGGAAGGTGTGCATCGCCTGCAGGGCCACCCGGTCCTCGAAGGCAGCATGGGCGAACAGCTTCACCGTCTTGATGTTGGTGATGGTGTCCACCACCTGCCCCGACACCATCGCCCGCGCCGCCGCCCGCGCCGCCGAATTGCGCCGGATGCGCGGCATGAAATACTTGATCAGCGCGGCATAGGCGATCAGCCACACCGCCAGCGCCGAGGCCAGCCAGCCATCGACCGAGATCAGGAACACCGCCGAGCCGATCACCGAGGCCAGCGCGAAGGCGACCGTGTTGATCGTTTCGGCCGCGACATCGGTGACGGCCCGCGCCGCCTGCATTTGTTTCTGGCTGATGCGGCCCGCGAAATCGTTGTCGAAGAAGGTGACATCCTGCCCCATCGTCCAGCGGTGCAGGCGCGACAGCACCAGCGGAAAGACGTTGGGCTGCACCATGATCGCGTTCGACGCCGAGGACAGGCCGAAGAACAACGGCCGCAGCAGCAGGAAGAACGCCGCCAGCCCCGCCAGCAGATACCACCCCTCGGTCCAGATCGCGGCCGGTCCCATCGCCTGCGCCCCGTCGATCACCCATCCGAGGATGGAGGCCGCGATCACCTCGAGCGAGCCGGTGAGGCAGGAGATGACCGCCGCGAGGATGAGGGCGGGCCACGCCCCCTTCAGGCACCATGCGAAGAAACGTCCCAGCCGGTCGGGGGGCTGTCCGTCGGCGGGGCGGAAGGCGTCGATCATGCCGCCCAGGCGGCGCATCAGCTCGGTCATGCGGTCTCGTCCGTCTCGATGAAGCCGCCGGACTGGCGGGCCCAGAATTTCGCATATAGCCCGCCCTGCGCCAGAAGCGCCTGATGCGGGCCAATTTCGGCGATGCGCCCATCCTCCAGCACGAGGATACGGTCCATATGCGCGATGGTGGACAGGCGATGCGCGATGGCGATGACGGTCTTGCCCGCCATCACCCCATAGAGTGCCTCTTGTATCGCCGCCTCCACCTCGGAATCCAATGCCGATGTCGCCTCGTCCAGCACGAGGATCGGCGCGTCCTTCAGGATCACCCGCGCAAGGCCGATGCGCTGGCGCTGCCCGCCGGACAGTTTCACGCCCCGCTCGCCCACATGCGCGTCATAGCCGCTCCGCCCTTCGGCATCCCGAAGCGTCAGAATGAAGTCATGGGCGGCGGCGCGGCGGGCGGCGGTCACCATCTCCTCCTCCGAGGCGGTGGGGCGGCCATAGAGGATGTTCTCCCGGACCGAGCGGTGCAGAAGGCTCGGGTCCTGCTGCACCATCCCGATCGCGCCGCGCAGGCTGGCCTGCGTCACCCCGGCGATGTCCTGCCCGTCGATGCGGATCGCACCGCTCTCGGCGTCGTAAAAGCGCAAGAGGAGCTTCACCAGCGTCGATTTCCCCGCCCCCGAGCGGCCGACGATGCCCAGCTTCTCGCCGGGGCGGATCGACAGGGTCACATCCTGCACCCCGCCCGATCCGCGCCCGTAATGATGGCTGACATGGTCGAGTTCGATCGCCCCCTTCGTCAGCATCAGCGCGGGCGCGGCGGGGCGGTCGGTCAGGGTGACGGGCTGGGCGATCGTCTCCATCCCCTCGGCGATGGTGCCGAGCGATTGGAACAGCTGCTGCGTCGCCCACATGATCCAGTAGGTCATGTTGTTCAGCCGCAGCACCAGCGCCGCCGCCGCCGCCACCATCCCGACCGACGCCGCCCCCTGATGCCACAGCAGCACGGCCCAGCCGATGACCGCCACGATCATCACGCCGTTGATCACCGTCAGGGTGATGTCCATCCGGCTGACGATCCGCATCTCGGCGGCGAAGGTGGTGCGGGCCTCTTCGATCGCTTCGCGGGCATGGGCCTCTTCGCGGTCGTCATGGGCGAAGAGTTTCACCGAATGGATGTTGGTATAGGCATCGACCACGCGCCCCGTCACCGCCGAGCGCGCCTCGGACGAGCGTTTGGCCGCGGGGCCCGCCCGCCGCACCGTCCAGCGCAGCAGAAGGCCATAGGCCGCGAACCATGCCAGCAGCGGCAGCATCAGCCGCGCATCCGCCTGCCCCAGCACCACGAGGCTGCCGACCGCCGTCGTCGCGGCAAAGGCCACGGCGTCGAACAGGTTGAACACCGCATCCCCGGCCGCAGGGGGCGTCTGCATGATGCGGTTGGCAAGGCGGCCCGCGAAATCCCCCTCGAACCAGCCGACGGGCTGGCGCAGCACATGGCGATGCGCCCGCCAGCGGATCAGCGTGCCGAAATTGGGCAGCACCGCGTTGTAGAGCAGCCCCGTATGCCCCGCCGAGGCCATAGGCCGCAGCACCAGCACCGCCAGCGTGACCAGAACGACCTCGGTTCCATGCGCGGCCCAGAAGGTTTCGGGGGCCGTGCGGGACAGAAGATCCACCACCCGCCCCACATACCAGATGAGCGCGAGATCCCCGACCGCCACCACGACCGACAGCACCGCCGTCGCCACGAAGACACGGCGGAACGGCCGGGCATAATCCAGCAGGAACGGCCAGAGCCGGTTCGGCGGGGTATCTGTCGGGTCATAGGGCGCGTAGGGATCGACGAGCCGTTCGAAGAAGCGGAACATGACGGACCTTCGGTTGCCCCACGGATATAGCGCCCGCGCGGCAAGGGAAAGGCTCAGCCCAGAAGCTCGTCCCGCGTCAGCCGAAAGCCCGAGGCGATCCACCGCGATTCGAGCATACGCAGACGCTCGCCCAGCGCGGCCCCGGACAGCGCGGGCATCAGATCGCGGGCGCTGACGGGACAGCGGGCGGCGGCGGCCTCCTCCAGCCCCGCAAGCTGCGGGGGCTGGCCCGTCAGCGCCCCGCGCACGAGGCCCGCATCCCGCGCCTCCTCGGCCCCGTGGCGATAGGCGATCTCCATGAGGGGCGTTCCTTCGCGCGCGGCCCCGGCAAGGCGCGACAGGCGCGCGGCCTCGGCCTTCGAGAGGCGCAGATCGGCATCCGTGGCCAGCACCGCAAGGCGGCGCATCGGATCGGGCGGCAGATCGCCCTCCAGATGCACCAGCACCGCCAAGGGCACCGGGTCCGCGCCCGGCAGCATCCGCCCCAGAATGCCCGCCGCCGCCATGGTGCAGACCGCAGGCGCCGGATCGCGGGCCGAAAGGAGCTTCTTCAGCTCCATCCCCACCCGTTCGCGCGACAGGGTGTCCATGCCATCCGCATGGGCGGCGCAGGCGGCCAGCGCCTCCGGGTCGGGATCGTCCGCGCCATAGATCGCGTGGAACCGGAAAAACCGCAGGACGCGCAGGTAATCCTCGGCGATGCGGGCCCCCGGATCGCCGACGAAGCGCACCCGCCGCGCCCGAAGGTCCGGCAGGCCCCCCAGCGGATCCAGCACCTGCCCATCCGGCGCGGCATAGAGCGCGTTCATCGTGAAATCGCGCCGGGCCGCATCCTCGGCGATGTCGTCCGAAAAGGCGACGGTGGCATGGCGCCCGTCGGTGGCGACATCGCGGCGGAAGGTCGTGATCTCATAGGGGCGGCCGCCGGCGATGACGGTGACGGTGCCATGGGCGATGCCCGTCGGTACGGCGCGCAGGCCCGCGCCCTCGGCCAGTGCCATCACGCGGTCCGGATGGGCGTCCGTCGCGATGTCGAGATCGCTGACCGGCGCCCCCAGCAGCGCGTTGCGCACGCAGCCGCCGACGAACAACGCCCGATGCCCCGCCGCCGTCAGCATCTCGCAGACGGGCCGTGCCTCCGAAAGCCAAGGGTCCTGAAGGGTCATGCCATCCTCCGGGCCAGATCATACAGGATGTCGGCCGTCGCGCCCCAGATGTAATGCGGCCCCCATGGAACGGTCCAGTACACGCGCTCCTGCCCGGCCCAGCGCCGCTGCCGCCGGACGAAGCGCGAGGGATCGAGCACATGGGCCAGCGGCACGGTGAAAACCTCGTCCACCTCGCCGGGCTGGGGGATGGGGGTGAAGGGGGCGGTGATCTCGGCCAGAACCGGCGTGATGGCAAAACCGGTGACGGTCGCCAGATCGGGCAGCAGGCCCAGCACCTCCACCGCGGCGGGGGGAAGGCCGATCTCCTCGCGGGCCTCGCGCAGGGCGCAATCGGTGGGGCCGGCATCCACGGGGTCGAGCTTGCCGCCCGGCAACGCGATCTGCCCCGGATGGTGCCGCAGCCCCGAGGCGCGTTTGGTCAGCCACAGCCGGCCATCCTGAACGGCCAGCAGCACCGCCGCCGGCCGCAACGCGGCGTCCGGCGGGGCCATGGGCGCGTCCGGACGCGCCAGCGCCGCGATCAGGGCGTCACGCACCATCCCCGTCGCGCCCCAGCGTCGCCGGATCGAATTCGTAATGCGCGCCGCAGAACTGGCAATCGGCGGTCACGATGCCCTCGGCGGTCACCATCTCGGCGATCTCGTCGGCGGGATAGGGTTCCAGCGCGTCGCGCACCTTCTCGGCCGAGCAGGTGCAGCCGAAGCGCAGGGGCTGGCTGTCATAGACGCGGGGGGCCTCTTCGTGGAACAGCCGCACCAGAAGGTCGGTCGGCGCGACGGTGGGGCCGACCAGCTCCAGATCCTCCACGGTATCGAGGAGGTAGTTGGCGCGCGTCCAATTCTCGCCCTCGTCGCCGTCGAGGATGTCGGCATGGGTCAGGAGCCCACCCTCGCCCGAGGCTTCGCCGACCGAGGGGCTGGCCTTGGGCATGTGCTGCAGCATCACGCCGCCCGCACGCCAGCCCTCCGCCTCTCCGGGCAGTTGCGACCGGCCGAAGGACAGCTCGAACCGGGTCGGAAGCTGCTCGGACTGGGCGAAATACGTCTCGGCGCAGCGCGAGAGGGAGCCGCCGGAGATGGGCGTGATCCCCTGATAGGGCACCGTCCCCTCCCCCTGATCGATCAGGATGGCGAAATACCCCTCGCCCAGTTGATCGAAGGCGGCGGCGTCGGTCAGTTCCTCGGCGTCGAAACCGGCATAGGCGCGGATGCGGGCGGGCTGGCCGTCATCGGTCGGGCCGTAGTAATCGGTCGCGATCAGCTTCACCGCACCGCTGCCGCGGATCTGCAGGCTCAGCTTCCAGCGCAGCTTGATCGTCTGGCCGATCAGCGCGGTCAGAAGCGCGGCTTCGGCCACCAGCGCCTCGATCTGCGGGGGGTAATCATGTTTCGACAGGACCTGATCCAGCACGCCATCCAGTCGAACGACGCGACCGCGGATGTCCGAACGGTCAAGCTGGAAGGGAAGGACGGTGTCGTCCCATGCGATTTTCGATCCGATAGTCATGGGTTTCCTTGCGGCACGAGGCTTGGCATATCTTGGGCTTGGCATATCCCGTCCATATGGGGACGGCAACCGAGAGGCCCAAGACCACATGATCCGGCGATACGGAGAGGCGTTGAAGGCCGGGCAGACCTACCGGCGGCGCGCAGGCGTCTATGCCGTCTGCCTGAGCGGCGATGACGTGCTGACCACCCTTCAGGAGGTTCCCCAGCCCGAAATCCAGCTGCCCGGCGGCGGCATCGACGCGGGCGAGCATCCCGTGGCGGCCCTGCACCGCGAGGTGATGGAGGAGACGGGCTGGCGCATCGCGCTCGGCCGGCGGCTGGGAACGTATCGGCGCTTCACCTACATGCCCGAATACGACCGCTGGGCGGAGAAGGTCTGCCATGTCCATATCGCGCGGCCGGTGCTGCGGATCGGCGCGCCGACCGAACCGCGCCACCATGCGCTGTGGCTGCCGGCGGCGGACGCGCTGGAGGCGCTGGGCACCGAGGGCGACCGGGCGATGCTGGCCCGCGCGCTGGCGCTGGGCCCCCGCATCTGAGGGAAAGCACGGGGCGAGGGTTGCCGGGATGGGGGCCTTCCGCTATTATCTTTGGACTTCATGCCCGGCTTTCGGCCGCGGCGCAGGACCAGCCATGCGGTCCGGGTCCGTTCCCGTCGTGGCACCAGATGGAAGACATCGATACATGACATCCGATCCCGACAATCCTTCGGCCCCGGCAACCGCGCAGCAGGCCGTCCGACCGCGTGTGCAACCCGGCCCCCGTGCCGGGGGTGCGGGCGGTGCAGGGGCGGGTCCGGGCGGTCCGCGCAAGGGCATGGGCGGCAAGGGTCCGGGCGGCGGTGGTCCGGGCGGCGGCCAGGGCAATGGTCCGGGCAACGGTCCGGGCGGCATGAAGATGCGCGCGCTTCAGGGCGGTGGGCCGAACAAGCCGGGCGGGGCCAAACCCGGCCCGCGCGCCAAGGCGGGCGGCTGGCCGAAGCTGGTGCAGCAACCGGCCGATACCACGCGCCCCCAAGCGCAGGCTCCGGGCCGTCAGGCCCCCCTTCCCGATCCGCAGAGCGAGCCGCCGACCGCGCCGCAGCCCGCCACTGACCCCGTCGCCGAACGGCTGGCCGAACGCGTGGCCGCCCCGGCCCGCCTGCGTCCGCGGCATCGCAAGCTGTTCGCCGTGTTCCTTGCGGTGGTGGTGCTGCCGATCCTCGCGACGGCGGCCTACATGTACATCTGGGCCAGCGATCAATACAGCTCCACCCTCGCCTTCACGATGCGCTCCGAAGACAGCGCGTCGGCGGCGACGGACCTCTTGGGCGGGCTGGGCAGCACGATCGGCGGCACCAACAGCGCCAGCGACAGCGACGTGCTCTATGAATTCGTCCGCAGTCAGGACATGGTCCGCGCGGTGGACGCGCAAGTCGATCTGCGCACCCTCTATTCCCGGCCCGGCTCGGATCGCCTGATGCGGTTCGACCCCGATGGCACGATCGAGGATCTGACCAATTACTGGCAGCGCATGACGCGCATCTCCTACGATGGCTCCACCGGCCTGATGGAGATCCGCGCCCTCGCCTTCCGTCCCGATGATGCGCAGGCCATCGCCTCGGCCATCAACGACGAGGCGACGCGCCTTGTGAACGAGCTGTCGGCCCAGTCGCGCGAAGATGCGATCCGCTATGCGCGCGAGGATCTCGACACCGCCGTGGACCGCCTGAAGACGGCCCGCGAGGCGCTGACGGCCTTCCGCATCCAGAACCAGATCGTCGATGTGAACGCCGACCTTCAGGGCCAGACCGGCATCGTCGCCAGCCTGCAATCCCAGTTGGCGACGGCGCTGGTGGATCTGGATCTCCTGCGCAGCTCGACGGGGGCCGACGATCCCCGCGTGCGGCAGGCCGAAACGCGCATCGGCGTCATCCAGGATCGCATCGCTAGCGAGCGGCAGAAGTTCAGCAATGGCAGCGCGACCGCCACGGGCGACAACTACGCCAACGTCGTGGCCGAATACGAGCGGCTGACCGTGGACCGCGAATTCGCCGAAACGGCCTATACCTCGGCGCTGGCGGCGTATGATTCCGCTGTGGCCGAAGCGAACCGCCGGACGCGCTACCTCGCCGCCTATATCCGCCCCACCGCGGCGGAGAAGTCGGAATATCCGCAGCGCGCGCTCATCACCGGGCTCGTGGCGCTGTTCAGCTTCCTGACATGGGCCATCGGCGCGCTGATCTACTACTCCCTGCGGGATCGCCGGTAGGCGCGCATGATCCGGTTCGAGAATCTGAGCAAGGCCTTCCCCACGCCTGACGGGCGCAAGAAGGTCATTCTCGACAATGCTTCGTTGACGATCCCCTCCGGCGTGTCGGTGGCGCTGCTGGGGCGCAACGGGGCGGGGAAGTCCACCATTCTGGAACTGATCGGCGGGCGCATCCCGGCCGATAGCGGCCATGTGGACACCACGGGCACCATCTCGTGGCCCGTCGGGTTCGGCGGCAGTTTCCATGGCGACATGACGGGGGCGCAGAACGTCCGCTTCATCGCCCGCATCTATGGCGTGGACAGCGACGAGCTGGTGGATTTCGTGGACGACTTCGCCGAGATCGGCGCCCATATGGACATGCCGGTGCGCACCTATTCGCAGGGGATGCGCTCTCGGCTGGTCTTCGGCGTCTCGATGGGGATTCCGTTCGACACCTATCTCGTGGACGAGGTGATGGCCGTGGGCGACGCCGCCTTCAAGCAGCGCAGCCAGACGGTGTTCCGCTACCGGCTGCGCACGGCGGGCGCGATCGTCGTCTCCCACTCCATGATGCAGCTGCGCAAGATGTGTCAGGCGGGGGCCGTCCTCGACAAGGGGCGGATCACCTATTTCGACGATCTCGAAGAGGCGATCGCCCGGCACCGTGCCAATATGGGCCTGCCCCTCTTGAAGCAGCATCAGCGTTTCGACGATGACGACGAGGATGAGGACGACGAATGACCTCCGCCCCGATCCCCCCCTCGAAGAAGCCCTCGCTTCCCGATCCGTCCTTCGCCTCGGCGCGGGTGATCTTCTCGCTCATGCTGCGCGAGATGAACACGACCTATGGGCGTCAGCCCGGCGGCTATGCTTGGGCGATCATCGCGCCGATGGCGGGCATCTGCGTGATGGCGCTGGCGATGTCCTTCGTGGTGCGCGTGCCGCCCTTGGGCACGAACTTCATCCTGTTCTACGCGACCGGATTCCTGCCCTTTCAGGCCTACAACCATATCAGCACGAAGGTCGGCAACGCGGTGATCTATTCGCGCCCGCTTCTGGCCTATCCGCGGGTGACGTGGATGGATTCCATCGTCGCGCGCACCCTTCTGACCGTGCTGACCGAGGTGCTGATCTTCTGCCTCGTGATGGGGTCGGTGCTGGCGGTGGTGGATGCCCATACCGTGCTGGACGTGGGCAAGGTGATCGAAGGCTTTGCGATCATGTTCGCCTTCGGGATCGGGGTCGGGCTGATGAACTGCCTCATCACGGCCCATTTCGTGATCTGGCCGCAGATCTTCTCGCTCGCGAACCGGCCGCTCTTCCTTGCGGCGGGCATCTTCTTTCTGGTGGACGAGCTTCCGGCCAAGGCCCGCGCCGTTCTGGAATGGCTGCCCGTGGCGCATGGCGTGGCCCTGATGCGCGAGGGGTTCTATCCCAGCTACCATCCGGAGTTCATCTCGGTCAGCTATTGCATGATCGTGTCGCTGCCGATGATCGCGCTGGCCCTTCTGCTGCTGCGCCGCAGCCATCTGGTCGCGCTGGAGCGGTAGTGTCGCGCCCCTCCGCGCGGGGGGCGTACGCGATCTTCACCCCGCATCTGCCATCTTCCGGCCACACCGCCGGAGAGTCTGATGCCCGATACAACCACGATCCTCGGCCTGCCCCTGCTGCAACCGGCGCAGGCCCAGAAACACGTCACCCATAACGAGGCGCTGCTGATGCTGGACGCCCTCGTCCAGCCCGCCGTCGCCGAACGGCGGTCCGATCCGCCCCCCGCCCCGGAGGATGGCGACCGCATCCTCGTGGGCGACGATCCCACCGCCGCCTTCGCCGCCCATGCGCAGGCCATCGCCGTGCGCCAGAACGGCAGCTGGAGCTTCCTCGCCCCCCGGCCCGGCTGGCGCGTGCATGTCCTCGATACGGCCGAGGATCTGCTGTGGGACGGCACGGCATGGACGGGCCCCGGCGCGCGCGCGCTGACTGCCGCCCGCCTCGGCATCGGCACCGAGGCCGATGACGTGAACCGCCTTGCCCTGCGCGCCGAGGCGAGCCTTTTCACCCATGCGGGTGCGGGCCATCAGCTCAAGGTGAACAAGGCAAGCGCCGCCCAGACCGCGAGCCTTCTGTTCCAGAGCGCATGGTCCGGCCGGGCCGAGATCGGCCTTGCCGGGACCGACGATCTGTCGATGAAGGTCAGCGCCGATGGCGGCACATGGACCGAGGCGCTGCGCCTGTCGGGCCGCACCGGGCTGATGACCGGGGCCGCCGTGCAGACCGCCGCCACCGACACCGCCGCCGGGCGGCTGATGACGGTCGGGGCCTTCGGCAATACCGGCGCCGTGCGGCCCGACACCGCCGCCGACCTCAATGACATGACCGGCATCCACCGGCGCGTCCTTGCCGCGACCGGCACCGCCAACCGGCCCGACAGCGCCGCGGAATGGATCGTGGACTGCGCCATCAGCGGCACCGTCACGATCCAGACCGCGCGCGAGGTGACGACCGCCGCCCCCCGCACCGCGATCCGCTGCGGCACGAACGGGGTATGGTCGGCATGGTCCTTCCCGCTCGCGATCGGCCGCGCGGTCGGCAAGGTCAGCCAGACGGCGGGCACCGCCACCGGCGCGCTGATGGAAAAGGGCAGCAACGCCAATGGCGAATATGTCCGCCTTGCCGATGGGATGCAGATCTGCACCTCGCCGACGCTGACCTTCGGCGCGGTGACGACGGCGCAGGGAACGCTCTATCGTTCGGGCGACAGCACATGGACCTTCCCGGCGGAATTCGCGTCGGCGGACAAGATCTGCGTCAGCGGCCAAAGCTCCAACAGCGCCCGCTGGATGAGCGGCAACCTGCCCGGCACCACCAGCGTGGTGCTGCGGCTGATGGCGGCGACCTCGTTCACGGGGTCGGAATATGGGCGCGCCCTTGCCATCGGGCGCTGGTACTGAATCGGAATGGACATGAAGATCACCCTGACCCCGATGCGCCGCGACGCATCGCTCGAACTTGTGCGCACCGGCGACATCCTGACGGTGAACGGCACCCCCTACGATTTCACGCCCCTGCCCGATGGCGCGAGCCTGCCGGCCGAGGCCGTCAGCGGCGATTGGCTGGCCGGGCCGGTGGAGCGGATCGAAGGCGACCTGCATCTGTGCGTCATCCTGCCCCACGGCCCCGAAGGCGGCCCGTCCCATCTGATCACGCTGACGCCGGAGGGCGACGGCCCCATCGCCCTGCCCTATGGAGAGGCCCAATGACGATCGATTTCACCAAGGTCATCACCGCCGAGGCGCGCGAGCGCGAACGCCGGCAGGAAGCGCAGGATCAGGCGCAGGCCGAAGCTCGCGCGCTTCTGACCGAAACGGACTGGATGGTGATCCGCGCCGCCGAATGCGGCACCCCCCTGCCCGAGGCGATCCGCGACGCGCGCGCGGGTGCCCGCGCCGTCCTGTCGGATGAATGATATCGCGGGCCCGGCCCGGAGGGGAGAATCCTTCTCCCCTTCACCTTCTATTAACCATTTTTAACCAGTTCTGAACGACGAGTGATCAAGGGTCGTCGTCAACAGTTCCGGGTATAGAATGAAACTCCAGCTCAGCCTCAACCGCATGCGCATGCAGATGATGTCCATCGAACGCATGATGCGCCTTCTGCAGTCGGAGCTGGAGACGCAGATCGGCGCGCTGGCCCCGGCGGATGTGAACCGTTTCGCCGATGTGCCCTCGGGGCTGTCGCGGCTGCTGCAGAACGGCGAGACGATGGCCCCGCGGCTGGCCGAGGCCTACAAGCCCTTTGCCGATGCCGTCTGGGTCGGTCTGGACCACGAAAAGGGCAGCGCCAGCGCCACCGTCGCGCTGAAGGCGGCCAGCGAGCCTGCCGCCCTCGGCACCTTCCGCAGCGCACGCCTGTCGATCAACCCGGTCTTTCCCTTGGCCGAGAAACCCGGCTGGCTGACGCTGGAGACGGATATCGACCTCGACCCCCTGCGCCGGGCGCGGGGAATGCGCCTCGATCTCGTCAGCTTCTTCGACATCGCCAGCCGCAACGAGGTGAACATCGCCCGCAACGTCCAGATCGGTCTGCGCCGCTTTTGGGAGGACGGCAATTTCGACGACCTGCTGAACTATCAGATGCCGGTTTCGACCATGCCCTTCGAACATGCGGTGACGGTGCCCGACAGCACCTTCGCCGAACTGCAACTGGACCGGGCGCACCGCCTGTCGCTGATCTTCGTGCTGCCCACGGCCGGCGATTACACGTTCCACATGGATTACCTCTCCATCAAGAGCCTCGGCTGATGCGCATCCTCTATGTCTCGCGCGAGACGCCGATCCATCCGGCGGGCGGCATCGCGACCTACCTGTCCTACATGGTGCCCGCGATGCGCGATGCCGGGCATGAGGTGTTCCTGTTCTCGTGGACCGAGGGGCCGGGGCATGGCGTTCCGGCCGACACCGCGCCCTTCCCGCCGGGCCATGTGCATCTGGAGAATGTCGATCTGCACGAGGCGTGGCGCTGCTACCCCTCTCCGGCGCGCAACCTCTTTCTGGCGAACTGGCTGTCGCAGCGGATCGCGGCGAAGGTCGCCGAATGGGGCATCGACGTGATCGAGGCGACGGATTACCTCTCGCCCTGCCTCGACCTCTATCAGAACCTGCAATCGGCATCGGGGGCCGACCGGCAGCTTTGCGTGACCTACAATCACGGCTTCATCGAGGATTTCTACGAGGCGGATCAGATCCGGCTCTCGCCCTCGTCGCGGATCGACCATCTGTGCGAACGCCAGCAATGCCGCATCAGCGATCTGACGATCGCCCCGTCCGAAACGGCGCGCGGGCGGCTTGCCTCCTACGGCATCCACGAACGGGTGGAGATGATCCGCGAGCCGTATCTGTTCCGCAAGGCCGCCCATCAGGCCCCGCTGCGGACCGAGATCAACTATATCGGGCGCATCTCGCTGTCGAAGGGGATCGACAAGGTCATCTATCTGGCCAATCTGATCGAGCCGGTGATGCCGCTGCGCGAGATCCGCCTGATCGGCCGCATCGTGGACACGCCCTTCCGCAACAGCGACATGCGGTCCTACGTGCTGTCGCGCTTGAACCCGGACATCCGGGACCGGACCTCCTTCACCGGCTTTCTTCCGCGCGACTCCGCCCTGCGCCTGCTGGAGCCGGGGGCGATCTGCCCCAGCCTCGGCTCGGCGGAGACCTTCTCCTATGCCTGCGTCGAATCGATCGATGCGGGCCTGCTGCCGGTCGTACGCTTCGGCACCCCGATGGCGGAGTTCTTCCCCGAGCATCTGCATGCCCATGTGCTCGACGAACAGATGCGCAGCGTGCGCGGCCTGCAGCAGCAGATGGAGGCCATGGCCGCCGAGGCGACGAGCGTGATGCGCGATGTGCGCGAGCATTGCGAAGCCACCCTCGCCCCCGCCCGCATCGCCGAGGAGATGGGCTGCCGCTACGACCGCGCCCTGCGCGACAAACGCGGGGCCACCAGCGTGGCCGTGCCGCGCCGACCGATGACGGCGGCCGACGTCACCGTGCTGATCCCCGCCTACAAGCCCACGGCCGAATTCATGGAGACGGTGGATTCGCTGGCCGCCCAGACCATCGGGCCGCCGCGCGTCATCATCTGCGACGACGGCACCCCGGAGTCGCACCAGCACTGGTTCGATTACGCCCGCGCCTGCCTGCCCGATCTGGAGATCATCCGCCAGCCGAATGCCGGGCTTCTGGCCAGCCGCAACACCCTGATCGAGGCTTGCGACACGCCGCTGTCGGTCTTCATCGACACCGACGACATGTTCCTGCCGGACCTGATCGGCAACATGCTGGAGGCGTGGAACCATTCCCCCATGCGCCCCGATGCGGTGATCCCGCAGCGCCGCAATTTCGGGGAAAGCAACGAGGCGGTGATGCAGCATCTGCTGGGCGATCACATGCATCTCTTGGTGAACGATTACCGCATGACCTCGCTCATCCGCACGGACATCCTGCGCGAGATCGGTTTCGACGCCACCCGCCGCAACGGCGAAGGGGACGATTGGGCCTTCTGGCTCAGCTTCACCGGGCGGGGGCATCGCGGCATCCTGCTGCCGCAGCAGGGCTTTCTCTATCGGTTCCGCAAAGGGTCCATGTCGTGGCCATGGTCCGAGGGGCAGGATGTCGGCGGCCAGTTGATGCTGCGCGACAGCATCCTCGAGATGTGCCGCACCCATCCGAGCCACGTCACATCGCTGGTCCGGGCGAATTACGCCCGCACCGTTTCATTGGCCTGAGGACGGAATGCGCAAGGTTTTCATCATCGGGGCGCATCGCTCGGGCACGAGCAAGATCGCCTCCTACTTCTCGGACGTGCTGGGTTTCGCGGGCTATGCCGAGGGCCATGCATGGCGGTTCCTCGCCTCGCTGCAGGATGGGCGGGCGGAGATCACGCGCACCATTCCCGAAAGCGCCTACGAGGTGAACCGGATCGGGATGGACACCGTGCTTCTGGCGATGACGCGGACGCTCGACAGTCTCGTTCTCGCCCATCACGGGGGGCGGGATTATTACGACAAGACGCCCGGCTTTCGGATGATCGACACCTGCCCCCTGATCGCCCGCCACATTCCCGAGGCGCAGTTCATCCACATGCACCGCAACGGGATCGAGAATGTGAAATCGAACCTGCGCCTCTGGCCCAACCGGCATTTCGACGATGCCTGCCGGATGTGGAGCGCGCCGATCAAGAGCTTCCACGCCGTGCGGGGGGAGTTGGGGGCGCGGATGATCAGCTTCGACATGGCCGATTTCCTGATCGACCCGTGGAACGCGCATGGCCGGATCCTTGCGCATCTGGGGCTGGACCCCCGCTGGACCGAGGATGAGGTCCGCGCCTATTTCGCCACGGGCAGCAATTCCAGCACGGGCGAAGTGCCGCGCGGGCGCATCGCCCCCACGCTCGCGGCGCAATCGTGGACGGAGGCGCAGAAGGCCTGCTTCCGCGAGATCTGCGGCCCGCAGATGGAGGCGCTCGGCTACGCGATGTGACGGGCGCGGGCCATGATCTCGGCATGGGGGCGGTCCATCTTCCCCCGTGCGGCATCGCGGATCGCAAGGCGGATCAGGGCGCGGTAGATCCGACGCTCCTCCGGGCCGAGGGTGCGGCCCTTCATCAGCCATTTCGGCAGCATCAGTGCCATGACCCCGCCGAAGAACACCGGCCCGGCCGCGCGGCGATAGACATGCCAAAGGTTCCGGTGGTGGTAATAGGTCTTCCACAGGGGGCGGAAGATGCGGTCGGCGCCGAGCGTCGCGCAATCATGCTCGAACCGCAGGCCGGGGGCGAAGACGCTGCGCAGCCCCCGCGCCGTCAGGCCGAGCGTGTAATGCACATCGTCGCCATAGATGAAGAAGCGCCCGTCGGGATAGCCCCCGTCCCGGATCGCCTTGCGCGACAGGAACAGCCCGACGAAGGACGCGCCGTGGATGTCGCGCAGATGCGGTCCCTCATAGGCGTCGGGGCCGAGATGGAACGCCTCCCGCCCGCCGCCCATTGCGGTGCGCAGGAACGTCCCCGCCTGCCAGAACGGGTTGATCCAAGGCCGGTTCATGTCGCAGATCGCGCCCGAAGGGTAGCGCACCGCCCCCGCCACCACATCCGCCCCATGGTCGAGCGCGGCGAAATGCGCCAGCGCCCCCGGTTCGGGGCGGGCATCGTCGTCCATCAGCACGATCCAGTCGGGATCGAACCGGGCCACCGTCTCGCGCATCCCGATCTCGAAGCCCCGCGCCCCGCCGCCATTCTCGGGCGGCAGGATCACGGTCAGGCGCGGATCGGGATGGGCGGCGAGCCAGTCGCGGCTGCCGTCCTCCGAGCCGTTATCCACCACCACCAGCCGGTCGAGCGGACCTTCGAGCAGGCGCGCCACGGTTCGTTCCAGCTGCGCCCGCCGGTTGAACGTCACGACGAGCGCGGCGAGCGCGGTCACAGCGGGTTGATCGCGAAGGCCGGCATGGCGTGCCCCGTTTCGCGCGCGGCAAGGAAGCGGCGGCCCGTGTCCAGCGCCTCGCGAATCGTGACGTCCATGTCGAGATAGCGATAGGTGCCGAGCCGCCCGACGAAGGTCACGCCGTCTTCGGCCTCGGCGCGGCGGACGTATTCGCGCAGCAGGGCGACTTCGTTCACCTGCCGGATCGGATAGTAGGGAATGTCCTCCGGCCCGCAGGCGCGGCTGAATTCGCGGTAGAGCACCGACCCGGAATGGGTTTCCCACGGGGCGAAATGCTTGTGCTCGGTGATGCGGGTGAAGGGCACGTCCACCTCGCCGTAGTTCATCACCGCGCAGCCCTGCCAGTCGCCGGTATAGGTGAACCGTTCGAAATCGAGGGTGCGATAGCCCAGACGACCGAGTTCGTAATCGAACCACCCGTCCAGCGGGCCGGACCAGAAGACATGGTCGTAGCCAGCCGCCTCGGCCCGGTCGAACCGGGTGTTCAGCGTGACGGTGATGTTCTCATGATCGAGGATGCTTTCGATCATCGGGGTGTAGCCGTGTTCGGGCATCCCCTGATAGGTGTGGAAGAAATAGTTGTCGTCGTAGTTGAAGCGCACCGGCAGCCGCTTCAGGATGGAGGCCGGAAGCTCGGTCGGGGCCATGCCCCACTGCTTCTGAGTGTAGCCTTTGAAGAACGCCTCATAGAGATCGCGGCCGACGAAGCGCAGCGCCTGTTCCTCGAACGTCTGCGGTTCGGTGATCGTGGTGTCGGCCTGCTCGTCGATGAAGAGGCGCGCCTCGTCGGGGCGCATCGTCTTGCCGTAGAACTGGTTGATCGTGTGCAGGTTCACCGGAAGCGAGAAGACCTGCCCGCGCGAGGTGGTCTTCACCCGGTTCTTGTAGGGCATGAAGGTGGTGTGGCGGTTGACGTAATCCCACACCTCGGCATCGTCGGTGTGGAAGATGTGCGGCCCATAGACATGCACCATGACGCCGGTTTCGGCGTCCCGCTCGGTATGGCAGTTGCCGCCGATATGGGGGCGCGCATCGACGACGCTGACCTGCCAGCCGGCCTCGGCCAGCATCCGGCCGATCACCGCCCCCGACAGGCCTGCGCCCACCATCATCACATGACCTGTCATTCACGATCCCTTCCGTTGTGCTTGGCCTTACCTAGCAGACGGTTAAGGGGGATCAATCCGTTATCGGTCAGCGTTGGAAGGGTTCCGCCTGTGCCCAGCGCCATGCATCGCCGATCATGTCGCGCAGGGTGGAGCGGGCGGGGTTCCAGCCGAGATCGCGGATCGCCGCCTCGGAGCCGGAGACCAGCGTCACTGCATCGCCCGCGCGCCGATCCCCGAAGACCACCGGCACGTCCCGATTGGTGACGGTGCGCGAAGCCTCGATCACCTCCCGGACCGAGAATCCGTTGCCCGTTCCAAGGCAGAAGACCCGGCTCTCCCCGCCCTTCAGCAGCCATTTCAGGCCCAGGACGTGCGCGTCCACCAAATCCATGACATGGACGTAATCGCGCACGCAGGTGCCGTCGCGGGTGTCGTAATCGGTGCCGAACACCGTCAGCGCCGGGCGTTTGCCTGCCACCGCATCCAGCATCAGCGGGATCAGGTGCGTCTCGGGGGTGTGCTGCTCGCCCACCTCGGCCTCGGGATCGGCCCCGGCGACGTTGAAGTAGCGGAAGATCACGCTGTTCAGGCCATGGGCGGGGCCGAAGTTGCGCACCATCTCCTCGATCGCCAGCTTCGATCCGCCATAGGCGTTGATCGGGCGTTGGGGCGTCCCCTCGTCGAGGAGCACGCCGTCCTGATCGCCATAGGTCGCGCAGGTGGAGGAGAAGACGAAGTTGCGGATGCCCGCCGCCACCGTCGCCTCCAGAAGGTTCAGCGCGCCGTTCACGTTCACCCGCCAATAGGTCGCCGGGTCCTTCATCGATTCCCCGACCAGCGACAGCGCCGCGAAATGCATCACCGCAACGGGCTTATAAAGCGCGAGGGCGGCGTCGATCTCGGGCCGGTTCATCAGATCGCCCCGGACCAGCGGGCCGAACTTCACAGCCTCTTCCCAGCCGGTGGAGATGTTGTCGAAAGTCACCGGAACGAAGCCCGCCGCCTTCAGAACCTTGCAGGCATGCGCGCCGATGTAACCCGCGCCCCCCGTGACCAGAACGTGCTGCGCCATGTCGATGTCCCTTCCTTGGCCTTTGATCCTCTGTTGCCGCGCGGGGGGGCGCGGCGCAAGCCCGGACTTGACCGGGCGGCAGAGCGTTACCGGAAGATTACGGAAACGCCACGGCTTTGACGAAAAACCGGCGGGTTCGCCATCCACTTGCCCCGGTTTCGACCGGAAGTGGCCCCGGCCAGCGCCATATGGTGCGAGGCAATGTCGCAAGTGGGGCGTCATGTGGAAGCTGATCGACCGGGAGACGGCGGGCGACGGATCCGACCTGTTCGTGGCGATGACGCTCGTGGAAACGGGCGCGGATGCCGTGCTCTATACAAGCACCCGCTATGGCGGGTCGGTGCGGGGATGGTCGCTGGCCAAGGGGCTCGATGCCCTGTCCGCGCCGCTGCCGCAGGGGCGGTCGGACGCAGCGGGGGTCGCGGCCGATCTCGTCTACCTGCCCATCGGGGATGGCGCGCTGCTCTATGGCGGTGGCGGCACGGGGGGGCTGTTCCTGCGCCTGATGCGCAGCGACGGCGCGCTCGCCACCCCCCTGTCGCTGGGCGCGCCCAAGGCGTTGAAGGGCAACGATCTGACCCATGCCGCCGCCGTCACGCTGGATGACGGGCGCATCGCCGTCATCGGCGGGCTGGCCCGAACGGACGGGATCGGAACGCTGATCTTCGACGCCTCGGGCAAGCTCGTCTCTTCGGCGATCGGGCAGACCGGGGCGCAGGCGGTGACCGCCGTGGCCGCGACCGAGATCGGCGGAAAGGACTACATCCTGACGCTGGGCGACGGCGCGGCCCCCATCCTGAAGCTCTGGAGCATGGGCGCGGATGCCGCCCTGACCGAACGGGCAAGCCTGTCTTCGGCCCAAGGACTGTGGGTGCAGGCACCGACCGCCCTCGCCACGGCCGCCCTCGACGGCAAGACCTTCGCCATCGTCGCGGCCGCCGGCTCTTCCTCCCTCACGGTGGTGCAGATCGGGAGCAGCGGCAGCCTGACCGTGCGCGATCATGTGCTCGACGATCAGAACACCCGCTTCGGCGGTGCCACCGCGCTGGAGGTGGTGCAGGCGCAGGGCGCGGTCTGGGTGCTGACGGGGGGCGATGACGGGGGGCTGTCGCTGCTGCGGCTGCTGCCGGACGGTCGGCTTTTGTCGGCGGGGATGCTGGCCGATACGGATGCGATGGGATTGCAGGGCATCTATGGGATCGCGGCGCAGGCGGCAGGGGACGGGCTGGATGTCTATGTCACCTCGACCGAGGGCGGGGTCACGCGGCTGCACGCGACGCTGCCGAGCGGCAAGCTGATCAGCGGCACCGCCGCCGTCCTGTCGGGCGGCACGGGCGATGACATCCTGATGGATGGCGCAGGCAGCCAGACGCTGAAGGGCGGCGCGGGGGCGGATGTCTTCGTCATGGCCTCGGACGGGCGCGCCGATACGATCTCGGGGTTCGAACTGGGCAAGGATCGGATCGACCTGTCGGCTTGGGGGCTGATCCGCAGCCTCGATCAACTGACCTTCGCCTCCAAATCGAACGGGATCACCATCACCTACGGCAAGGAGGTGCTTCAGGTGCTCTCCTCCACCGGAAAGACGATCAAAGCGGCGCAACTGTCGCTTTCGGATCTGGTGGATATGTCGCATCTGCCGCCCGTCCTGCCGGACCTGCCCCCTTCGACCAATGTGCCGGGCGGGCTGACGGCGCTGCGCGGATCCTCCGCCGAGGATCGTCTGGTGGGCAGCGGGCGGGCCGACACGCTGATGGGCTTTGGCGGGGATGACACGCTCTGGGGCAATGACGGCAAGGATCTGATCCAAGGCGGCGGCGGCGGGGACGAGCTTTATGGCGGCAATGGCGCGGACCGGATCTATGGCGGGGACGGCAAGGATGTCCTCTGGGCCGGGGCGGGGAACGATTCCCTTTGGGGCGGCAGCGGGGATGACACGCTCTGGGGGCAGAACGGCAACGATTCGCTCTCGGGGGGGAATGGCCGCGATCTGCTGCAGGGCGGCAACGGCAACGACACCCTGCGCGGCGAGAATGGCGACGATACCCTGCGCGGCGATGCCGGGGCCGACAGCCTCGTGGGGGCGGCGGGCGCGGATGTCCTCTATGGCGGCGCCGGGAACGACCGGATGTGGGGCGGCAACGGCGCCGACCTGCTTCAGGGGGGCAATGGCAACGACAAGCTCTATGGCGGCTCCAGCAACGACAAGCTCTATGGCGAGAACGGCAATGACAGCCTCTGGGGCGATAACGGCAACGACAAGCTCTATGGCGGGGCGAACAACGACCTGCTCTATGGCGGCGCCGGGCGCGACCGGCTGGAGGGCGGCGGCGCCAAGGACACGCTCTATGGCGGCGGATCGGCCGATACGCTTCTGGGGCAGGACGGCACCGACAAGCTCTATGGCGAAAACGGCAACGACTGGCTGGAGGGGGGCGCGGGCAACGACACCCTGTTCGGCGGTGCCGGAGCCGACACCTTGATCGGCGGCACGGGCGTGGATGCGTTGACGGGGGGAACCGGCGCGGATGTCTTCGTCTTTCAACGCGCCTCCGACAGCGCCAAGGGCAAGCCCGACACCATCACCGATTTCAGCCGCGGCACCGACCATATCGACCTGCGCCCCATCGACGCAGATGCGGCCCTCAAGGGCGATCAGGCCTTCGCCTTTCTGGGGACCAAGGCCTTCTCTGCGGATGGCCATGGCGAGGTGCGCGTGGCCGATCACGCCCGCGGGGTGCTGGCCAGCATCGACATCAACGGCGACGGGCGCATGGACATGGAAATCCTACTGTCACACCTGAGCACATTGTCGGCGAGCGATTTCCTGCTCTAGGAAAGACCGCTTGAGGCAGACCCCCGCGCGCGTTATGCCAACCGCTGACATATCGGACAGGAGAGCGATCCCGTGCCATTCTGGACCAAGACGGATAGCGGCGTGCCGCAGGAGGACAAGCGCACGCTCTATGTCCATATCGGCGCACATCGCACCGCGACGACCTCGATCCAAGCGTTTCTGAACGCGAACCATGCGCCGCTGAAGGCGAAGGGCTATCTCGTGCCCTTCGGGACCGGCCGGCATATGGACCAGTTGAACGGCCTTCTGAACGGGCGCGTCTCCCCCGAGGATTTCGCGGCCGATCTGACGCGCCGCGCGGAATCGCATCCCGAGACGATTCACTCCATCGTCCTCAGCGACGAGGATGTGGCCAAGCGGCACGATCTGTCGAAACTGGCGCGCCTTGGCCGCCATTTCGATGTGAAGATCATCTATGCGCTGCGTCGGCAGGATCTCTGGCTCGAAAGCTGGTGGTCGCAGAACGTGAAGGGCCAGTGGGACGCGCAGCTGGCCAACAAGACCTTCGACGATTTCATCCGCGACCGGGGCGAGTTCCACTGGATCGACTACGACGCCTTCGTGGGGCGGCTGGAAAAGCAGTTCGGCGCCGAGAACATCAACCTCTTCGTGTTCGAGCGGGAGTCCATGCCCGAGGGGGTGGCTGGCACCTTCTGCCGCGCGATGGGGCTGTCCGACATGTCCGGCCTGCGCGATGCGCCGCGCCAGAACGGCAGCATGACGCCCCAGATCAGCGAGGTGATGCGCCAGCTTCCCCTGACGCGCACCACGCAGGCCTTCCGCCAGCATCTGGTGGCCGCCTTCGCGCAGGCCGACCGGACCGTGCGCGCGATGAAGCTGCCGCAGCTGATCCTGACGCATAAGGACCGCACGGCGCTGATGGCCGGCTATGCCGCAGGCAACGATGCGCTGGCCCGCCGCCGCTTCGGCCGCGACACGCTGTTCCTCGAACCCATGCCCGCGGCGGATGCGCCGGTGGCCGATCTGGCGCTGCCCTCTTCGGGCGATGTCATGATGGAGATGGTCCTGCGCCCCTTCGTGGAGGGGCTGATGGAGATCGAGGCCAGCCGCGCCGCAGCCGGCCCCAAGAAGAAGGGCTAGACCCGCTCGATCTGCGGCTGGAAGGTGGTGCCTTGCCACACGGCCTTCCAGATCTGGCGGCGCAGCGGCTTGGTCACCTGCCCATCCCGCATCTGGCGGTACACCTGCCACGCGAATTGCGCGACACCCGGCCAGCCCTGTTCGCGGCGCCGGAACGAGGTTTCGTTGCGCGCGCCGTAGCGGAACTTCCAGATGTTCTTTTCGGTGATGAGGCCGTAATTCACGCCCGCATTGTCCGGCGTGTCGTGGATCACGAGGCTGTCCGGCACGAAGATGCCGGGATAGGACCGCGCGATGCGCTGCGTGTATTCGGCGTCGTCATACCAGATGAAATAGTCCTTGATCGGCAGCCCATGCTCGGCCACCGCCCAGCGGGGGATCAGCGCCGACACGAACGAGCAAGAGCGCACCAGCGTCCACGGCGTTTCGGCCGTGTAGAAGCGCGGCCAGTCCCAGACGGTGCCGGGGGTGTTCATCTCGCAATGCGAGCCGTCGATCCATTTCACGTTGGAACAGGCGAAGCTGGGACGCCAGCCATAGGACGCCTCGAACCCCGTCAGCGCATCGATCAGCTTTTGCAGCGCGTCCGGTTCGGGATAGGCGTCGTCGTCGCTGATCCAGAGGTAGTTCGCCCCCTGCTCATAAGCGATCTTCATGCCCGCATGGAAACCGCCCGCGCCGCCGATATTCTCGGGCAGGCGCACATGCCGGATCGACGGGTCGGTCATCGCGCCCACGCGTTCGGCCGTATCGTCGGTGGAGGCGTTGTCCACCACATAGATCACGTCCGGGCGGACCGTCTGGTTCTGAAGCGCCTCGATCACCTTCATCAGCTTGGCCGAGCGGTTGAAGGTGACGATGACGGCGGCGGTGGTGGATTTCAGCGTCATGCCGGCTCCTTTGGCGCAAGCGCCTGCTGATAGAAGTCCTTGATCACCTCCTCGGCCGTCGGATCGGCGGACAGGGCGGCGTAGCGGTCGCGCAGCTGGGCGGCCTGCGCATCGAGATGGGCCTGATCTTCCCACAGGCGGCGCACGGCGGCCACGATGCCGCGGCAGGCCTGCTGCGGATCGCGCGGCACCAGAAGCGCGTCGGGCAGGATCTCGTCCTGCGCGCCGACGCGGGTGGAGATGGGGATGGCCCCCTGCTCGATCGCCTCATAGCAGACCAGCGCCAGCCCCTCGTTGGCCGAGGGCAGGATCATGATGTCGCTCTTCGCCAGCAGCGCCGGCACATCGGTCCCGGCTTCGTGCAGGGTCACCATCTCGCGCAGGCCGAGGCGGTTGATCAGGCGCAGGCAGGCGGCACCGAACGGCCCCTCGCCGACCATGTGGAACGCCGGAACGACCCCGGCGCCGCGCGCCCAATCGGCCAGCGCCTTCATCGCCAGCACCACGGTGATCGGGCGCTTTTGATAATAGAGACGGCCGACGAAGGTCACGGTCAGGTTCGTCTGCCGCGCCGCCATGTTGGGCGTGGCGGGCGTCACGCTGTGCGCCCGGTCCAACATGCGGCCCAGACGGATCTTGGGGCCGGTGTGGAACCGCTCGCGGTACATCCGCGCCAGTTGGTCGCTGATGACGTGATGCATGTCGATATAGTTCGACCACACGCCCGAGATGCGGGCGAACCCGCCATCGGCGTATTCGATGATATGCGTGCTGTCGATCACCTTGACCCACGGCGTCGTCACGCGCAGATGCGCCAGCGCGGCATAGACCGGGGTGCAGTGGTGGATATGGATCAGGCCGATATTCTCCTCGCGGATCAGCCGTTCCAGATAGAGCGGCCATTCATGCGGCGGCAGATAGCGGTCGAGGCGAAGGAAGGTGACATCCTCGCCAAGCTTGCCCTCCATCCGTTGCAGGCTGCGATTGCCTGCGACGACGAAGATGCGCAGCCCCAGATCGCGCGCCCAGCGGACGCAGTCGAAGGCCAGCTTCTCCGCGCCGCCCGTTTCCAGCCAGTGCATGGCGATCAGGATGGCGGGGCGGCCATCCGCCGTGGCGGGCGCCGGGGCGGAGTAATCGGGGGCAAAGCCGGTGAAGGGCAGGCTGCGCCACGAATGGCCGGTGCTCCGCGCCTCCTGCCGGCGTTCGTGCCAGTGGCGCAGGCGTTCGTACATCATGGGCGAAGCGCGATAGAGATGGCGCAGCTTGCCCCGCGGGGCCCAGTCGGGATCGCTGACCTTGCGTTCCAGCGGCGTCGCCTTGCGCGGAAAGGCCAGACGGACCGTGAGGCGCGGCGCGTCGGGAGAGGACGATCCCCGTTCGATGATGCCGAAGGTGTCGGCCGACAGCAGATGCGGCTCCAGCACGATCGGGCCGTGGATGATGTCGGGATGGCCATAGACCGGGTCCATGCCCTGCGACAGGATGAACCGGATGGCGTGATGCGGAAAGCGTCGTTCGTAGATGGCGACGGCCTTCTCGATCTCGGAACGGATCGGCACGTCCGCGGCATGGGCGCCCGCGTAATGCGAGGCGGCGACGGACAGGGAAGCGTCTGTCATCGTGTCCTGTTCTCCGGAAAGGGTCGTGGGGCGACGGCTCTCGGCGCGCGGTTCTGTCATCGGCAGGCATCACCCCGGTCTGCGGCCCCGGCGGGGCCTTCGTCCCTGTGCTTAGAAGATAATCGGGGCCTTGCAAAGACCGTCAGCGGACCTGCCACTTCTCCAGCTTGCGGGCCAAGGTGCGGCGGTGCATCCCCAGACGCCGCGCCGTTTCGGAGATGTTGAAATCGGTCGCAACCAGCGTCTCGTGGATCCGCTCCCATTCGAGGGTCTTGATCGTGGTCGGCTGGCTGGCGGCCGCCACGCCCGGATCGCCCGTGCCGCGGCGAAAGGCGTCGAGGATGTCATCGGTGTTCGACGGCTTCGTCAGATAATGGCAGGCCCCGAGCTTGATCGCCTCCACCGCGGTAGCGATGCTGGCAAAGCCCGTCAGCACCACGATCAGCATCCCCGGATCGCGGCGGTGCAGCTCGTCCACGCAGACGAGGCCCGATCCGCCGTTCAGCTTCAGATCGACCACCGCATGGGTGGGGTGATGCTCGGCCAGCACCTCGGGCAGCGCGTCGGGGCCGGAGGCGGTCACGACATCGAAGCCGCGCTTTTCCAGACTGCGCTTCAACGTGGCCGCGAAATCGGCATCGTCCTCGACCAGCAGGATCAGACCTTCAGACATCTTTCTTCCTCAGCGCCATGGAGATGAGCGGCAGGCGCACCCGCACTTCGGCCCCCGCATCGCCGTTCACCGCCGTGATATCGCCGCCCAGCTTGCGCACCGCGCTCATCGTCAGGAACAGGCCGAGGCCGCGGCCCGGACGTTCCTTGGTGCTGCGATAGGGGCGGCCGATCTCGGACAGGATCTCGGGCGCGAAACCGGGGCCGTGATCGCGGACCACCAACAGCAGATCGTCCGCAACCCGCCTTGCGTCAAGGCCCACCCAGTCGGGCGACACCTCTAGCGCGTTGTCGAGCACGTTCATCAGCATTTGCTTCAGCGTGGCATCGAGGACGATCGGCATGTCCGGCTCGAAACTGTTCTGCAGGACGAGCCCCTCGAAATCCCGCAGATCGGCCCAATCGTTGGCCAGATCCTCGACGAAGTTCTGCACCGTCGTCGGCCGGGGCGATTCGCCGCGCACCTCGCCCGAGGTCATCAGGATGCCGGTCACGATCGCCTTGCAGCGATCGACCGCCTTTTGCATCGTCGCGATATCTTCGCGCTGTTCGGGATCGCTGGCCGCATGGCGCCAGTCGCCGAGGATCACCGAGATGGAGGCGAGCGGCGTGCCCAGTTCATGCGCCGCCCCCGAGGCGAAGAGGCCCATGCGGACGATATGCTCGTCCTCCATGGTGCGCTGCTGCATCCGGCTCAGCCGTTCGGTCCGGTCGCGCAGGTTGCCGGTGATGCGGGTGACGAAGGCCGCGATCAGCACGGCGTCCACGATCAGCCCCACCACCATGCCTGTGACATAGATCGGAAACAGCTCCATCCCCGGCGGGAGCAGCAGCGGCAGATGCAGCGGGATCAGCAACGCGAGGAAGAGGCAAATCAGCCCCACCAGCGCCCATGTGATGCGGCGCGGCAGCAGCACGGCCGACAGCGTTACTTGAAGAAGATAGAGGATGATGAACGGATTGGTCGCCCCGCCCGACAG
This sequence comes from Falsirhodobacter algicola, assembly GCF_018279165.1. Lineage (GTDB taxonomy): Bacteria > Pseudomonadota > Alphaproteobacteria > Rhodobacterales > Rhodobacteraceae > Falsirhodobacter > Falsirhodobacter algicola. The sequence goes on from NZ_CP047289.1 coordinate 1,449,447, forward strand.
CGCCAGTTGCGTCGTCAGCGCGACGACATCGACCACCATCTCCAGCGTGGTGGCCCATCGCCATGCGCGGAACCGGGTGCGGCTGATCAGGTTCATCACGATCAGCACCGCCAGAACCAGCATCATCGGCGCCAGCGGCAGGACGACGCCGATCACCATGCTGGCGACCGAGATGGTGGCGATCTGGCCGAGCACGGCGATCCAGCGCAACTGAACCAGAAGGCTCAGGTTGCGCCCATCGGTCAGATCGGGGCTCAGCCGCGGCGCAGTCGCCATTCATGAACCCCGACATAGATGCTGGCCGCCAGCAGGCCTGCCGCCAGCAGGAACCATGTGATGGCATAGTTGAGGTGATGGTTGCGGAACGCGATCACCGTCAGCCCGCCCACCGGCGCGCCCTGCCCCGCATCCTCGGCATCGATGAAGAAGGGGGCGACCGGGCCGAGATCCTTCGCCGCCGCGATCGCCGCGACATCGCGCGAGAACCAGCGCCCGCCTTCGGGATCGTTGCTGCGCAGGAAGCCGCCATCCGGTTCGGTGATGCGCAGAAGGCCCGTCACCGTCTGCTCGCCCTCGGGGCGGGCATAGTCGTCCCGGGTTTCGGCCGGCACGAAGCCGCGATTGATGAGATAGGTGCCATCCGCTGTCTCCAGCGGGGTCATCACCCAGAAGCCCGCGCCCAGATCGGTGACGGCCTGCGTCAGCACGGCATCGGCGTTGCGGAAGGTGCCCGTCACCTCCACCCGGCGGTATTCGTCGTCGGTGCGGTTGATGCCGGCCCATTCGGAGGGCGGCGGCGCTGCGACGGGGCGCGCATGAACGCGCGCATCCACGCGGGCGATCAGGTCCGTCTTCCAGTGCAGGCGCTGGACCTGCCAGACGCCGAGGGCGAGCAGCAGGACCACGCCCGCTGCCGCCAAAAGCCCGAGAACGGCCAGCGTTCCCGCCGATCGGGGCCGCGTCTCGGTGCTGGCCATCGTTACTCCGACTCCGGGTTTTCCGGGGCGCCGCTGCCCATGCCCTGACCCTGCTCCACGCCGGAGACGGTCATGCTGTGGTTCGGCATCATGTTGGCGTTCATGTTGAACATGACCCAGACGGAGCCCGACACCATGATCCCGACCACGACGAGCGTGAACACCGTCGAGGTAAGGGTCCAGCCCTCCTCGGAGGTGGGGGTGACATGGAGGAAGTAGATGACGTGCACGATGATCTGCACGATGGCGAAGCCGGTCACCGTCAGGATCGTGGTCGTCGGATTTTCGAACCCGCCCGACATGACGATCCAGAACGGGATCACCGTCAGGATGACCGACAGCACGAAGCCGGTCATGTAGGATTTGAACGAGCCGTGCGAATGACCGTCGCCGTGGTGGTCGTGATGTGCGTCGGCATGGGCGTGATGGGCCATGTCAGATCATCCTCACAAGGTAGACGAAGGTGAAGACGCCGATCCAGATGACGTCGAGGAAGTGCCAGAACAGGCTCAGGCAGCTCAGCCGCCGCTGCATGTCCGAGGTCAGGCCGAACTTGCGCACCTGCAGGACCAGCGTGGCCAGCCACAGCGTGCCGAAGGTGACGTGCAGACCGTGCGTGCCGACCAGCAGGAAGAAGGCCGACAGGAACGCCGAACGCTGCGGACCCGCACCTTCGTGGATCAGGTGGTGGAACTCGTAGATCTCGATTCCGAGGAAGGCGAGACCGAAGAGCGCCGTGACCAGCAGCCAGCCGATGACGTGACGGCTGTTGTGCTTCTGCATCGCCAGCATCGCGAAGCCGTAGGTGATCGACGAGAAGAGCAGCATCGCGGTGTTGATCGCGATGAGGTCCAGATCGAACAGTTCCTTCGGGCCGGGCCCGGCGGCAAAGGAGCCGCCGAGAACCGCATAGGTCGCAAAGAGGACCGCGAAGATGAGGCAATCGCTCATCAGGTAGATGTAGAAGCCCAGCATGGTGCTGGCGCCTTCGGGGTGGTGCGGCTCCTCCGCGAGGTGGAAGGCGCCGTCTTTGGGCAAGGTAACAGTGCTCATGGTTCAGACCTGCGCGAGTTGCTTGGTGCGGGCGTCCTCGGTCTTTGCGACCTCCTCGGCCGGGATGTAGAAGTCACGGTCCCGGTTGTAGGTGTGATAGATCGCGTAGCCGATCATCGACACGAAGGACAGCGCCGCAAGCCACCAGATGTACCAGATCAGGGCAAAGCCGCAGACCGTGGCGAACCCGGCGAGAATGAAGCCCGCCTCGGTGCCCTTGGGCATGTGGATCGGGGCATAGCCGGACACCGGACGCTGATAGTTGCGCGCCTTCATGTCATGCCAGGCATCGACCTCGTAGGCCACCGGGGTGAACGCGAAGTTGTAGGCGGGGGGCGGCGAAGAGGTCGCCCATTCCAGCGTGCGGCCGTTCCACGGATCGCCCGTGACATCGCGCAGCTGATCGCGCTTCAGGATCGAGACGGCGATCTGGATCAGGAAGGCCCCGATGCCCACCGCGACCAGCGCGGCGCCGAATGCGGCGATGGCGAACCAGATGCGCAGGTCGGGATCGTCGAAGACCCGCATCCGCCGCGTCACGCCCATCAGGCCGAGCACATAGAGCGGGGTGAAGGCGAACCAGTAGCCCAGCACCCAGCCCCAGAACGACACCTTGCCCCAGAACGGATCGAGACGGAAGCCGAAGGCCTTGGGGAACCAGTAGTTGACGCCCGCGAACACCCCGAACACCACGCCGCCGATGATCACGTTGTGGAAGTGCGCGATCAGGAACAGCGAGTTGTGCAGCACGAAGTCGGCCGGCGGCACAGCCAGAAGCACGCCCGTCATCCCGCCGATCGTGAAGGTCACGAGGAAGGCGATGGTCCACATCATCGGCGCTTCGAACCGGATGCGCCCCTTATACATGGTGAACAGCCAGTTGAAGATCTTCGCACCCGTCGGGATGGAGATGATCATCGTCGTGATCCCGAAGAAGGAGTTCACGCTCGCCCCCGACCCCATCGTGAAGAAGTGGTGCAGCCACACGATGTAGGACAGGATGGTGATGACGATCGTCGCATAGACCATCGAGGTGTAGCCGAACAGCCGCTTGCCCGAGAAGGTGGACGTCACCTCGGAGAAGACCCCGAAGAGCGGCAGGATCAGGATGTACACTTCCGGGTGGCCCCAGATCCAGATCAGGTTGACATACATCATCGGGTTCCCGCCCAGATCGGCGGTGAAGAAGTTGGTCCCGATGTAGCGGTCGAGCGTCAGCAGAACCAGCACGGCCGTCAGGACCGGGAAGGATGCGACGATCAGGATGTTGGTGCAGAGCGCGGTCCAGCAGAAGATCGGCATCTTCATCATGGTCATGCCCGGGCAGCGCATCTTGATGATGGTCACCAGAAGGTTGATGCCCGACAGCGTCGTACCGACACCGGCCACCTGCAGACCCCAGATGTAGTAATCGACACCCGTGGACGGCGATGCCCCGATCCCCGACAGCGGCGGGAAGGCCAGCCAGCCGGTTTGCGCGTATTCACCGACGAAGAGCGAGATCATCGTCAGCACCGCGCCGCCGACCGTCATCCAGAACGAGAAGTTGTTCAGGAACGGGAAGGCCACGTCGCGCGCGCCGATCTGCAGCGGCATGACGAAGTTCATCAGACCGGTCACGAACGGCATCGCGACGAAGAAGATCATGATGACGCCGTGCGCCGTAAAGACCTGATCGTAGTGGTGCGCGTTCAGATAGCCTTCGGAGCCGTTGAAGGCCCAGACCTGCTGGATCCGCATCATCACCGCATCGGCGAAGCCGCGCAGCAGCATGATCGTTCCCAGCACCATGTACATGATGCCGATCTTCTTGTGGTCGATGCTGACGACCCAGTTCTTCCAGAGCGGCACCCAGAGACGGAAATACGTCATGGCTGCCAGAACCGCCGTGCCGAGCACGGCGACCCCGATGAATGTTGCCACCAGCACCGGCTCGTGGATCGGGATGGCGGCCCATGTCAGGCGGCCAAAGATGAATTCGGTTAGGGTCATATCGCCTGTTCCGTCAAAGGGCCTGTGCGCTCGTCGGCGCGGAAAGAAGGGTGATCGCTGGCGTCAGCGAAGGGCCGGGACGATCGAGGCCGTGGCCACGCACCGGGCTCGTATCGCGGGCGGCGACGATCACCTGCTCGTTGCCGTAGATGCGCTGCGAATCGAGCACCGTGCAGAACGCATCGACCGTGACCGGGGTGGAGCCGAAGGGCGTCGGACCGCGGGTGAACACCTTGGTGGACAGTTCGGTCACGTTCATCGTGCCGGCATTGCCGAAGCCGCCAAGCTCGTCCACCGCCATCATCTCGTCGACGCACATCCGCGTGCCATCGACGCAGCGGTTGACGATCGCGTGCCACAGGCCCGGCTCGACCGAGTTGTAGTAGCTGACGGGAACGTTCTCGGAGGGCTGCTCCAGCTGAGCATAGAGATCGCGGTCGAGCGGTGCGCCCTGAGCGCGGACCGAGTCCACCCAGTCGTTGAACCCATCCTCGGAGAGGACATGCGTCTCAAAGCGCATATGCGAGAAGCCGTGACCAGAGTAATGCGCCGAGAAGCCTTCATAGACGCCCTCGTGGTTCATCACGCCGTTCAGCTTCGTCTCCATCGCGGGCATGGCATAGATCATACCGGCCATCGCGGGGATGTAGAAGGCGTTCATCACCGAGGTCGCCGTGATCGAGAATTCGACCGGACGGTCCACCGGGGTCGCAACCTCGTTGATGGTCGCGATGCCGTATTCGGGATAGATGAACATCCACTTCCAGTCCATCGCCACGACCTGCACGCGCAGCGGCTCGTAATCCTCCTCGATCGGTTGATCGGCGGCGATTCGGTCCAGCGGGCGGTACGGGTCCAGAAGGTGCGTGCCGACCCAAGTCAGCGCGCCGAGGCAGATGATGATCAGCAGCGGCGCCGACCAGATCACCAGCTCGAGGCGGGTGGAGTGGTGGAACTCGGGGTCGTACTCGGCGTCCTTGTTGGACTCGCGGTACTTCCAGGCGAAGAAGCCGACGAGCGCGATCACCGGAATGATGATCAGCAGCATCAGCAGCGTCGAGATCACGAGGACATCGCGCTGCTGTGCCGCAACGTCACCCGCGGGCGACAGCACCACGGGCTTGCAGGCGGCTATGAGGGCGAGCGGCGCCAATGCGGCGAGGCGAAAGCTTTTCACGGCGAATCCATTCGGAATGGTCGGACTGATGGCCGAGGTGGCATTGTATGGCCCCGCGATAAACCCGAAGCCCGAGCGGCAACATTGGACAATTTGCCCAATCCCAAGTCTAATGCAATAAAGGCAGACAGCAAACCAAGCAATCGAATGGAGTTGAGCCCGTGAGCATCCCTGCATCAACGACGGCGGAGCAGGACGCCCGCCGCCTGCATTCCGACAGCCACGGGCGGCATGAGGCCGACCCGGGCGAGATGGCGATCGGTGTCATCATCGGGCGGACGGCGGAGTTCTTCGACTTCTTCGTCTTCGCCATCGCCTGCGTCCTCGTGTTCCCCGTCCGCCTGTTCCCCTTCGTGGACGCGCTGACCGGCACGCTCTATTCCTTCGCGGTGCTGGCGCTGGCCTTCGTCGCCCGGCCCTTCGGGTCGGCCTTCTTCCTCTGGGTGGACCGCACCTATGGCCGCGCGGCCAAGCTGACGGCGGCGCTGTTCCTGCTTGGAACCTCCACCGTCGCGATCGGCCTGATCCCGACCTACGAGACGCTCGGCCCGGCGGCCATCATCATTCTGTGCGTGCTGCGCATCGGGCAGGGCTTCGCGCTCGGCGGGGCATGGGACGGTCTGGCCTCGCTCCTGTCGCTCAGCGCGCCGGAGCATAAGCGCGGCTGGTACGCGATGATCCCGCAGCTCGGCGCGCCCATCGCGCTCGTGGTGGCGGCGGGCCTCTTCGTGTACCTGACGCTCGGCATGTCGGCGGTGGACTTCTACGACTGGGGCTGGCGCTATCCGTTCTTCGTCGCCTTCTCCATCAACGTCGTGGCGCTGTTCGCCCGTCTGCGGATCGTGGCGACGCCCGACTATGAGGAAATGTTCGCCAACAACGAACTGCAACCGACCTCGCTGCGCTCCACCCTGCGGGCCGAGGGCCGGTCGATCGTGGTCGGCATCTTCACCCCGCTGGCCAGCTTTGCGATGCTGCACATGCTGACGGTCTTCCCGCTCGGCTATGTCTTCCTCTTCACGGAAAACAGCCCCGCCGGCTTCCTGACGACGCTGGTGATCGGCGCGCTGGTCGGCCTCGGCGCGACGGCCCTGTCGGGGCGCCTGTCGGACACGATCGGTCGCCGCAAGCTGCTGACCGGTGCCACCATCGGCATCGCGGCCTTCGCCATCGTCGGGCCGATCCTGCTCGGCTTCGGTGGCGTGGGGCAGACGATCTACGTCATCCTCGGATTCATCCTGCTGGGCCTCAGCTTCGGTCAGGCGTCGGGTGCGGTCGCGGCCAGCTTCGGCAAGGGCTACCGCTACACCGCCTCGGCGGTCACCTCGGATCTGGCTTGGGTCGCGGGGGCGGGTCTTGCGCCCTTCGCCGCGCTGTTCCTGACGGCCTCGCTCGGCCTCTGGGCGGCGGGTGCCTACCTTCTGTCCGGCGCGATCTGCACGCTGATCGCCCTGCGCGTGAACCGCCTGACGGGGAACATGGGCCGCGCCTGATGCGCCCCAGTCCTTTCGGCATCAAGGCCCCGCTTCGGCGGGGCCTTTTTCGTTCCGCCCTGCCCCGGACATGAAAAAAGCGGCCCGAAGGCCGCTTTTTCCGTGCGATGCGATGCCGGGATCAATCCCGCAGCAGATAATCCACGATCATCTCGGCGGCGGCTTCGGCCGACATCTCGTTGGTGTTGACCACGATCTCCGCCGACTCGGGTGCCTCATAGGGGCTGTCGATGCCGGTGAAGTTCTTCAACTGGCCCGCGCGCGCCTTCTTATAAAGGCCCTTCACGTCGCGGCTTTCGGCCACGTCCAGCGGGGTGTCCACGAAGACCTCCACGAACTCGCCCTCGGCCATCAGGTCGCGGACCATGCGGCGTTCGGACTGGAACGGACTGATGAAGGCCGTCAGCACGATCAGGCCGGCATCCGTCATCAGGCGGGCCACTTCGCCCACGCGGCGGATGTTCTCCACCCGGTCGGCATCGGTGAAGCCGAGATCGCGGTTCAGCCCGTGGCGCACATTGTCGCCATCCAGCAGGAACGAATGCCGCCCCATGGAGTGCAGCTTCTTCTCCACGAGGTTGGCGATCGTGGATTTGCCCGAACCCGACAGGCCCGTGAACCACACGACCCGCGGCTTCTGCCCCTTCTGGGCGGCATGGGCGTCACGGTCGATATCGACCGCCTGCCAGTGGATGTTCTGCGACCGGCGCAGCGCGAAGTGGATGAGGCCCGCCGCCACGGTCGCGTTCGTCATCCGGTCGATCAGGATGAAGCCGCCCATCGTGCGGTCGTCGTCATAGCTCTCGAACACCAGCGGGCGGTCGGTGGAGATGTTGCACACCCCGATCGCGTTCAGCTTCAGCGTCCGCGAGGCCAGATGCTCGGCGGTGTTCACGTTCACCTCGAACTTCGGTTCGGTGATGGTGGCGGTGACCGATTGCGTGCCCAGTTGCAGGATATAGGGACGGCCCGGAAGCATCTCGGCCTCGTCCATCCAGATCAGCGTCGTCTCGAACTGATCGGCGACTTCGGGCGGCATGTCGGCCGCCGCGATCACCGACCCGCGCGAGCAGTCGATCTCGTCGGCGAAGGTGATCGTGACCGCCTGCCCCGCGATCGCGCTGTCGAGATCGCCGTCATAGGTCACGATCGACTTCACGGTGGAGGTCTTGCCCGACGGCACGACCCGCACCGCATCGCCCGGTCGCACCATCCCCGAGGACACCGTCCCCGAGAAGCCGCGGAAATCGAGGTTCGGACGGTTCACCCACTGCACCGGCATGCGGAACGGACGCTCGCGCGCCGAACGGTCGGTCAGCGGCACCTCTTCGAGATGCGCCATCAGCGTCGGGCCGTAATACCAGTCCATGCCGGTGGACCGCTCGACGATGTTGTCGCCCCGCAGGCCCGAGATCGGGATCGCGGTGAATTCCTTAATGCCGATCGATTCGGCGAAGGCGCGGTAATCGGCGACGATCTCGTCGTAACGCTCCTGCGAATACCCGACGAGGTCCATCTTGTTCACCGCCAGCACCACATTCGGGATGCCGAGGAGGTTCACGATGTAGCTGTGCCGCCGCGTCTGCGTCAGCACGCCCTGACGCGCGTCGATCAGGATCACGGCAAGATCGGCGGTGGACGCGCCGGTGACCATGTTGCGGGTGTATTGTTCGTGGCCGGGCGTGTCGGCGACGATGAACTTGCGCTTGTCGGTCGCAAAGAAGCGATAGGCGACATCGATGGTGATGCCCTGCTCCCGCTCGGCGGCCAGACCGTCCACCAGAAGGGCGAAGTCGATCTCCTGCCCTTGGGTGCCGACGGCCTTCGAATCCTTGGACAGCGTCGCCAGCTGATCCTCGAAGATCATCTTGCTGTCATAGAGCAGGCGACCGATCAGCGTGGATTTACCGTCATCCACCGACCCGCAGGTGATGAAGCGCAGCATCGTCTTGTGCTGGTGCTTGGCAAGATAGGCGTCGATGTCTTCGGCGATCAGCGCGTCGACCTTGTACTCGTGCGTCTGCTCGGTCATCAGAAGTAACCTTCCTGCTTCTTCTTTTCCATCGAGGCGGCGCTGTCATGGTCGATCGCGCGGCCCTGCCGTTCGGATGTGGTGGTGAGCAGCATTTCCTGAATGACTTCGGACAGGGTCGCGGCCTCGGATTCGACGGCCCCCGTCAGGGGATAGCAGCCCAGCGTGCGGAACCGGACGGAGCGGAGTTCCGGCTCCTCCCCCGCGCGCAGCGGGAAGCGGTCGTCATCCACCATGATCAGCAGCCCGTCGCGTTCCACGACCGGGCGCGGCGCCGAGAAATAGAGCGGGACGATCTCGATCCCCTCGAGCTGGATGTACTGCCAGATGTCCAGTTCGGTCCAGTTGGAGAGCGGGAAGACGCGGATCGATTCCCCCTTCTGCTTGCGGGCGTTGTACTGGCTCCAGAGTTCGGGGCGCTGGTTCTTCGGGTCCCAGCGGTGATTGGCCGAGCGGAAGGAGAAGACGCGTTCCTTGGCGCGGGATTTCTCCTCGTCGCGCCGTGCGCCGCCGAAGGCCGCATCGAAGCCGTATTTGGTCAGCGCCTGCTTCAGGCCGTCCGTCTTCCACATGTCGGTGTGCAACGAGCCGTGGTCGAACGGGTTGATCCCCTTCTCCATCGCCTCGGGGTTGTGATGGACCAAGAGGCGCATGCCGGCATCGGCGGCGGCCTTGTCGCGCAGCTTGTACATCTCTTGGAATTTCCAAGTGGTATCGACATGCAGCAACGGGAAAGGCGGCGGCGAAGGGAAGAACGCCTTCTTGGCCAGATGCAGCATGCAAGCCGAGTCCTTGCCGACGGAATAGAGCATCACCGGGTTCGTCGCAGTCGCCACGACCTCGCGCATGATCTGGATGCTTTCCGCCTCAAGCCGCTGCAGGTGTGTCAGTTGCCGGTCATCCAACGCCATGGTCATCTTCTCACAATTCATTCGAAGCCACGTTTCACTGCCACAGCCAGCGGCGGCGCGAAAGGTGCCATATACCTCAAGAGAACATGCACGCCCGGCACGGACAACGAAAAAGTCGCCTCCGAGCGCGATCGGGCGTCAGCCGTCGTGCAGGATCTCGAGGAAGGCCGCGCCGAAACGGTCCAGCTTCTGCGGACCCAGCCCGCCGATCCGGTCCAGATCGGACAGGGTGGAGGGGCGGCTTTCGGCGATGCGGCGCAGGGTCGCAGTGGGCAGGTTCATCGGCTTGCCCGTCCCGTCCTCGCCGCGGGCAAGGCGGACCTGCGCCTCGGCCAGCCGGTCGAAGATGAGGCCCGCATCGCGCCCCGCAAGGCGGCGGCGCTGCGGGTGCATCGGCTCGGCCGCGCCGTTGATCACCGCAAGGAAGGCCGAGCCATAGCTTTCCAGCTTGCGCGCCCCGACCCCGGTGATGCGCGCCATGTCGTCCAGCGTGGCGGGGCGGCGCTCGGCCATCTCGGCCAAGGTGCGGTCGGTGAAGATCACATAGGCGGGGACGTTCTGCGCCTCGGCCAGCGCGCGGCGCTTGGCCTTCAGCGCGGACATCAGGGGCGCGTCCTCGTCGCTGACCAGCGTCTTGACGGCGGTGCGGCCGGGGGCCTTGTCCACCGTGTCGCGGCGCAGGGTGATCGGCTGCTCCCCCTTCAGGATCGGCAGCGCCTCGTCGGTCATGCGCAGGGCGCCATGGCGTTCGGGATCGGGGCGCACCAGATCGCGCCCCATCATCTGCCGGAACACCGCGCCCCATGCGGGTTTGGACAGATCGCGCCCGACGGCAAAGGTCGGCAGCGCGTCATGCCCCCGTTCGGCCACCTTGGTGGTGCGGTTGCCGGTCAGGATGTCGATCAGATGGCCCGTTCCGAACCATTCACCCGTGCGCAGGATCGCCGAGAGCGCCTTGCGCACGGCCTCGGTCGCGTCGAACACCTCGACGGGGCGGTCGCAGATGTCGCAATTGCCGCACGGCTCGGAGGTTTCGCCGAAATAGCGCAGAAGGCCCTGACGGCGGCAGCTCATCGCCTCGGCAAGGCCCAGAAGGGCATTGAGGCGCCCGTGATCGGCGGCGCGGCGTTCGGGCGGGGCCACGCTTTCGTCGATCTGGCTGCGGCGCAGGCGAATGTCGTCGGGGCCGTAGAGGGTCAGCGTTTCGGCCGGGGCGCCGTCGCGGCCCGCGCGGCCGATCTCCTGATAGTAGCCTTCGATGGTCTTGGGCAGATCGGCATGGGCAACCCAGCGGATGTCGGGCTTGTCGATGCCCATCCCGAAGGCCACCGTCGCCACGACGATCAAGCCATCCTCGCGCTGAAAGCGGGTTTCCACCATGCGCCGTTCTTCGGGGTCCATGCCGCCATGGTAATGGGCGGCGCTGTGTCCCGCCTCTTCCAGCGCGCGGGCCAGCGTCTCGGTCTTGGCGCGGGTGGCGGTATAGACGATGCCCGACAGGCCCTTGCGACGGCCCGCCCAATCGAGGATCTGGCGGCGCGGGCTGTCCTTCACGGCAAAGGCAAGGTGGATGTTCGGCCGATCGAAGCCGCGCAGGAAGGTGGCGGGCGTCTCGCCGCCAAACAGCCGCTCCACGATCTCGGCCTGCGTTTCGGCATCGGCGGTGGCCGTGAAGGCCGCGAGCGGCACGCCGAGGCTGCGCCGCAGCGTGCCGATCCGCAGGTAATCGGGGCGGAAATCGTGCCCCCATTGGCTGACGCAATGCGCCTCGTCCACCGCGATCAGGCCGACGCCGATGCGCCGCAGCATCCCTTCGGCCACGCCAAGGCGTTCGGGCGCCATATAGAGCAGCTTCAGCCGGCCCTGATCCAGCGCCTCGAAGACTTCCTCATTCTCGGCCTCGGTATTGGCCGATGTCAGCGCCCCCGCCTCCACGCCCACCTCGCGGAGCGATCGGACCTGATCGCGCATCAGCGCGATCAACGGCGAGATGACGACCGTCACCCCATCGCGGCACAGCGCCGGAAGCTGATAGCAGAGCGATTTGCCCCCGCCCGTGGGCATGATGGCCAGCGTGTTCTGCCCGGCCGTCACCGCGGCCACGATCTCTTCCTGCCCGGGGCGGAAGGCATCGAAGCCGAAGATGTCGCGCAGGAAGGTCGCCGGGGCCGTCATCAGTAGAAGGCGGCCGCGTTGTTCACGAGGATGATGCGCAGCGCATAGACGGCCAGCAGCGCCACCAGCGGCGCCAGATCCAGCCCTGCCATGGACGGAAGCACCCGGCGGATCTGGCCATAGACCGGCTCCAGCAGGCGGTTCAGCCCTTCCCAGATCTGCCAGACGATGGGCTGGCGCAGGTTCAGCACGCCGAAATTGATCAGCCAGCTCATGATGACATGGGCGAAGATGATGAACTGCACGACGCTGAGGATCAGCAGAAGGATCTGAAGCAGAGAAACCATGGGCCCGTCCGTTGGAACAATTCGATCCCAGACCTAAGCGTTCGGGCGGTCCGGCACAACGGGCTTCATGCCGCGCCGCCCTGCGCCATTGCGGCGCGCCCCGCCTTTCCGCTATGGCTTCGGGCGGGCGAGGCAGCGAGGCCAGTGCATGACATCCACCGGGGGCAAGGCGCGCCGGGCGATCTGGGGCTGGTACTTCTTCGACTGGGCCAGCCAGCCCTATGCCACGCTGCTGACCACGTTCATCTTCGCCCCCTATATGGCGCGGATCATGGGCGACGGGGCGGCGGCGCAGGCCGTCTGGGCCTATGGGCTGGCGGCGGCGGGGGTGCTCATCGCGGTCGGCTCGCCGCTCTTGGGGGCGGTGGCGGACCGGACGGGCGGGCACCGCCGGTTCCTTCTGGTGTTTTCGGCGATGTATGTCCTTGGCGCGGCGGGGCTGTGGTGGGCCGAACCGGGCGCGCCCCGCACCGCGTGGACCGTCACCTGCTTTGCCATCGGCCTCGTGGGGATGGAATACGCCACGACCTTCACGAATGCCGTGATGCCCCGCCTTGCCCCGCGCGCCGAACTCGGGCGCATCTCCGGCTCCGGCTGGGCCTTCGGCTATGCGGGCGGGGTGATCGCGCTGGTGCTGATGCTGGTCTTTCTGCAGGAGGGGCCGGACGGGCGCACCCTTGCGGGGCTGACCCCGGCCTTCGGCCTCGATCCCGCGCGGGCCGAGGGGACGCGCGCCGTCGGCCCCTTTACCGCACTGTGGTACGCGCTGTTCATCCTGCCGTTCTTCGTGTTCACCAAGATGCCCCCCGCCGGGCCGGACGGGGTGCGCGCCGCGCTGCGGGGGGCCCTGCCCGATCTGCGGGCCGCGCTGATGCGGCTGCGCCGGGATCGGAGGCTTGGCGGGTTTCTTCTGGCCTCCATGCTCTACCGCGATGCGCTGAACGGGATCTATGCCTTCGGCGGGATCTACGCCGTAGGGGTCCTTGGATGGGAGGTGCGGGCGGTCGGGATCTTCGGCATCCTTGCCGCGATCGCCGGGGCCGCGGGCGCATGGGCCGGGGGGCGGGCGGATCGGCGGTTCGGGCCGCAGCCCGTGATCATGGTCTGCCTCGGCCTGCTGACGGCGGCGGCGGCGGCGGTGCCGATGCTGGGGCCGGAGCGCATCCTCGGCCTTCCGGTCGCGCCCTTGGTGCCGACCGCCGCCTTCTATGCCATCGGCGCGCTGATCGGGGCGGCGGGGGGCGCGGCGCAGGCCGCCAGCCGCACGCTGCTGATCGACCGCGCCGATCCCGCCCGCATCACCGAGGCGTTCGGCCTCTTCGCCCTTTCGGGCAAGGCGACGGCCTTCCTCGCGCCGCTGGCGATCGGCATCGCGACGCAGATCAGCGGATCCCAGCAGATCGGGGTTCTGCCGGTCATCGCGCTCTTTCTTGCCGGGCTGGGGCTGCTATGGTGGTCGGGCATGAACCGCAGGCCGCACAGATGATCCCCCTTCTCGCCGCGGCGCTGAGCGTCGCCCTCTCCCTGCCCGCTGCGGCCCAGACCTTGGCGAGCGAGGCCTTCGCCGCCGCCGCCCGGCCCACATCGGGGCCGGCCCATGCGATCGGGGGCTACAGCCGCGGCTGCGCCACGGGGCTGCAACCGCTGGCCGAAACCGGGCCGACATGGCAGGTCATGCGCACCTCGCGCAATCGCAACTGGGGCCAACCCGAGACGATCCGCTTCCTGCAGGATCTGTCGGTCGCGGCCACCAAGGTCGGCTGGCGGGGGATCTATATCGGCGACATCGCACAGCCCCGCGGCGGGCCGGCCCCTTCGGGCCATGCGAGCCATCAGACGGGGCTGGATGCCGATGTCTGGCTGCGCCCGCCCACCAGCCTGACCCTGAGCCGCGCCGCGCGCGAGGATCTGCCCTTCGTTTCGGTCCGGACGGCGGATCAGCGGGAGGTGAATGCCAACTGGACCCCGGCGCATCAGGCACTGCTGCGCGCCGCCGCAAGCGATCCGCGCGTGGACCGCATCTTCGTCGCCGCCGCCATCAAGATCGCGATGTGCCGCACCGCGACCCCCGCCGACACGCCATGGCTGCAGAAGATCCGCCCCGAGGTGGGGCACGATTCGCATTTCCACGTCCGCCTGAAATGCCCGGCGGGCGATACCCTGTGCGAGACGCAGACGCCGACCGTGGCCGAACTGTCCAAGGGCGGCAATGGCTGCGATGCTACGCTGCAATGGTGGGTGACGGACTTCCTCGAACCGCCCGCCGCCGATGGCCCCGCCGCGCCCGCCCGCAAACATCCCCGCCAGTACACGCTGGCCGACCTGCCTGCCCAATGCTCCGACGTCTTGCGCGCGCGCTGATCGCGCTTCCCTTGCTGGCGCTGCTGGCGGCGGTGGCCTCGTGGCTGCTGCCGGCGGGGGGGAATCACGCCGGAACCTACCGTTGGCAGGGCGACGATCCGCGCTTTGGCGGCTTTTCGGGGCTGGACCTCGCGGCGGACGGGCGCCGCTTTACCGCCATCACCGACAAGGGCGATTGGCTGACCGGCACCATCCTGCGCGACGGCACCCGCATCACCGGCATCGAGGCGACGCCCCTTCAGGCCCTGCGCGCCGCCGATGGTGGCCCCCTGCCCATCCCCCAATCGGATGCCGAGGGGCTGGTGCTGGCGCCGGACGGCACCGCCTTCATCAGCTTCGAGCAGCGGGTCGGCCTGCGCCGCTACGCCGCGATGGACGGATTGCCCGAGGCGCTGCCCGATGCCCCCTTCCGCACCCTGCCCTTCAATGCCGGGCTGGAATCGGTCGCGCTGGACGGGGGCGATCTGCTGACCATCCCCGAAGCGCCGAATGGCGAAACCTTCACCCTCTGGCGCCTGACGGATCGGTGGCGGCGCGATTTCCGCATCGCGCGGCGCGGCATCTTCCGCATCTCGGACGCCACCGTCTTCGAGGGGCGGCTCTATGTGCTGGAGCGGGCGTTCCTCGGCTTCGGCTTCTCCACTCGGGTGCGGCGCTTCGACATGGATGGCGGCGGCGAATGGACCATGTTCACCACCCGGCCGGGCAAGTTCGACAACCTCGAAGGGCTCGGCGTCTGGCGCGACGGGGCCGATACGGTGATCACGATGCTGTCGGATGACAACTTCATGCCCTTCGAACGCACGGAATTCGTCGAATACCGCTTTGCGGATTGACGCGGGTGCGGTATAGGCGGCCGCCCAAGTTCTCCGCCACCTTGTCAAAACGGATGTCCCACATGACCCGCGCGCACCTGCCCTTCATTCTGGCCATGGCGGCCATCGTCGTCGCCTCCAACATCCTCGTTCAGATCCTTCTGGGCGATTGGCTGACATGGGGGGCCTTCACCTATCCGCTGGCCTTCCTTGTGAACGACATCACCAACCGCGTGCATGGCGCAAAGGCGGCGCGGCAGGTGGTGATCGCGGGCTTCGTCACCGGGCTCGCCTGCTCGCTGATCGGCACGCAGATTGTGGGGGAGTTCGGGCCGCTCGTCTCCTTCCGCGTGGCGCTGGCCTCGGCGACGGCGTTCCTCGTGGCGCAGCTGCTGGACGTGTTCGTGTTCGACCGTCTGCGCGCGGCGGCATGGTGGCGCGCACCCGCCATCTCCACCGTGCTGGGGGCGACGACGGATACGGTGCTCTTCTTCACCATCGCCTTCTCCGGCTGGCTGACGCTGCTGGATCCGGCATCGGACGTATCTTGGGCGAACGAGGGGGTGCCGCTGCTGGGCCACGGCCCGATCCTGCCGCTCTGGATGTCGCTGGCCACTGCGGATTGGTGCGTGAAAATTGGGCTCGCCGCGATCGCGCTGGTGCCTTTCCGCCTGATCGTTCGGCGGATGACCACATCATTTGCGTGAAGATCGTTGACATGCCTCCGATCTGTGCCAACCTCACAGGTATCGGCAACGCATTGAAAGGAGGTGATCCAGTGTCGAGAGTGATATTGGAGAGAGGTGTCGGGACAGTCGGAGGGCACTTCAGCTAGGGGCAGCCCCCAAGCGGAACACCCATCGATTGGGATGAAACCTAACTGGCTCATCTCCTTGGATCTCGGAAAGGGTCGTCGGCCGTGACGGCCCTTTCTCTATGAAATCATGCTGCATATTACAGACACTCTTCACATCGCCGACTGGGAATTGACGGAACATTTCGTGCGCGCCTCCGGGCCGGGCGGGCAGAACGTCAACAAGGTCGCGACGGCGGTCGAACTGCGGTTCGAGGCCGAACGCTCCCCCCATCTGCCGGGGCCGGTGAAGGCGCGGCTGAAACGGCTGGCCGGGCGGCGCTGGACGCAGGAAGGTGCGCTGATCCTTCAGGTGGACGAGACCCGGTCGCAGGCCCGCAACCGCGAAATCGCGCGCGAGCGGCTGGCCGGGCTGATCCGTCAGGCGCTGGTGGCGCCGAAGCGGCGCATTCCGACCAAGCCGACCTTGGGCAGCCAGAGGCGGCGGCTCGCTGCCAAGGCGAACCGCGCCCAGATCAAGGCCGGGCGCGGCAACATCACGGACGAGGACTGAGCCTCACTTACGCTCCACCACGGACAGGCCGCGCAGGATGTCCACGGCATAGGCCAACTGGTAATCCTCGTCGCGCAGACGGGCGGTTTCCTCGACCAGAGCGCGATCGGCCTCCAGCTGCTGACGCTCTTCGTCGGTCATCGAATCGTTCGACAGGATGCCGCGCAGCGAGGATTCCGACCGCATCGGCAGGGCCGAGGCGCTGCCCTCGTCGTCGGGCACGGTGTCCGGATCGTGCACCGGCTGATCCACCACGATGTCGGGCGAAACGCCCAGCGCCTGAATCGACCGGCCCGAGGGCGTGTAGTAGCGCGCCGTCGTCAGCCGCATCGCGCCATCGCCGCGCACCGGCACCACCGTCTGGACCGAACCTTTGCCGAAGCTCTTGGTGCCGACCACGATCGCGCGCTTGTGGTCCTGCAACGCGCCCGCCACGATCTCGGAGGCCGAGGCCGAGCCGCCGTTGATCAGCACCACGATCGGCTTGTCTTCGGCCAGATCGCCCGCCGTGGCGTTGTAGCGTTCGTTGTCCTGCGGGTTGCGCCCGCGGGTGGAGACGATCTCCCCCTCCGTCAGGAAGGCGTCGGACACCTTGATCGCCTGCGTCAGCAGACCGCCGGGGTTATTGCGCAGATCGAGGACGATGCCGTTCACATTGTCCATCCCGCCCAGTTCCTCGACGCGCTTCTTCAGCTCGTCCTGAAGGCCGGGATAGGTCTGGTCGTTGAAGGTGGAGACGCGCAGCACGATGGTGTGCCCGCCCACGGTCCGGCTGCGCACGGCGGTCAGCTTGATCGTATCGCGCACCATGGACACGTCGAACGGTTCCGCCCGGCCCTCGCGCACGATCGTCACCACGATCTCCGACCCGACCGGCCCGCGCATCAGATCCACCGCATCGTCCAGCATCAGGCCCTGCAGCGATTCGCCGTTCACCGCGGTGATGTAATCGCCCGGCTGAAGGCCCGCAGCGGCCGCCGGCGTGTCGTCCATCGGGGTCACGACCTTGACGAAGCCGTCCTCCTGCGTGACCTCGATCCCGAGGCCGCCGAATTCGCCGCGCGTCTGCACCTGCATATCGCTGAAATCATCGGCGGGCAGATAGCTCGAATGCGGATCGAGCGAGGTGAGCATCCCGTTGATCGCCGCTTCGATCAGATCCTTGGGCTGCACTTCCTCGACATACTGGTTGCGGATGCGTTCGAACACGTCGCCGAACAGATCGAGCTGCTCGTAGACGGAGGAATCATGCTCCTGCTCCTGGGCGATCAGCGGCGCAGCCAGCTGGGTGGTGGCCAGAATCCCCGCCACGGTGCCGCCAAGCGCGGCCAGAACATATTTCCTCATACCCTGTCCTATGTTTCCCGAAGCTCCGCGAACCATTCGGCCGGATCGACCGGCCCCGTTCCGCGGCGCAGCTCCAGATACAGCGTTTCCGTCTCGCCCGAACCCGGCGCATCGGCCGCCTGATCCAAGACATTCACCAGACCCTGATCACCGCCCGGCATCAACCCCAAAGCCGCGCCGGCCGGCACGACCTCTCCTACCTCGCCATATACCGTTTGCAGGCCTGCCAGCACCATCAGATAACCGTCACCCGGCTCTAGGATCATCACATTTCCGTAGCCCGAAAGCGGACCGCGGTAGCGGATGGTCGCCGCGACCGGGGCCGTGACCAATGCAGCGGGGCGCGTCACGAAGATGATCCCCGGACGGCGCACCCCGGCCGCATCGGGCTGATTGGCCCGGCGCACCAGCGTGCCATGCGCGGGCAGCGGCAGCGTGCCCTTGGCCTCGGCAAAGCCCGGCGGCATCCCCTCCGGGTCCAGCTGCGCGGCGAAACTGTCCAGCGTCTCGGAGCTTTCGAGAAGCGCGCGCAGCACGCCCGGATCCTCGGTGAAGCGGCGCGGCAGGTCCGTCCGGTCCGAAATCGCTTGGCTCAGCGCGATCCGCGCCTCCTGCGCCACGCGCAGCCCCTCGGCCAAGGTACCGCTCGCCTCCAGCCGGGCGGCGCGCAGGCGGCCCAATTCTTCGAGCTGGCGGCGCAGATCGTCGGCCTCGGCCTGAAGGGCCGGGGTCACATCGGCCATGATCAGGCCGGTGCGCACCGTCGCCAGCGGGCCGCCCGGATGCAGGAACAGCATCGGCCCGGGCGTCGTGTCCATCCGTGCCAACGCGCCCAGAAGCTGCGAGATGTCGCGGTCGCGCCCCTCGGCCTGCGCCCGCAGATCCGCCTCGCGGGCGGACACCTGCCGCAGGCCTTCGCGCAGCGCGGTCAGCCCGTCCTCGTAGGCGGTGATGGTCCGCGTCAGCGCGCCCACCCGGTCGCGCCCGTCGCGGGCGCTGCGCATGTCGGTGATCGCCTCGCGCAGGGATGCGGCGGCACCCTGCGCCTGTTCGGCCACCCCTGCCGCCTGCAGCGGCCCGGCCATCAGGCACAGGGCAAGGGCCGCCGCGCGGATCATGCGATCAGGCTCTCCCCCGTCATCTCGGCCGGTTGCGGCAGGCCCATCAGCGCCAGCAGCGTCGGTGCGACATCGGCAAGGCGCCCGTCGCGCAGGCGCGCGCCGTCCGGCCCGCCGAACAGGATCGCGGGAACGAGGTTCGTGGTATGAGCGGTGTGCGGGCCGCCCGTTTCGGGATCGACCATGGTTTCGCAGTTGCCGTGATCGGCGATGACCAGCATCGCGCCGCCCGCCGCCTCCAGCGCATCCACGGCGCGGCCAAGGCCGGTATCCACCGCCTCGCAGGCCGCGGTCGCGGCCTCGAGGATGCCGGTATGGCCCACCATGTCGGGATTGGCGAAATTGACGACGATCAGATCGTAGCCATGCTCGATCGCGGCCACCAGCTTCTCGGCGACCTCCGGTTCGGACATCTCGGGCTGCAGATCGTAGGTCGCGACCTTGGGGGAGCGGGGCATCGCGCGGTCCTCGGCCTCGAACGGCTGCTCGCGCCCGCCATTCAGGAAGAAGGTGACATGCGGATACTTCTCCGTCTCGGCAAGGCGGAACTGGGTGCGGCCCTGCGCCGCCACCCATTCGCCCAGCGTGTTCACCAGCACCTGTTTGGGAAAGACCGTCGTCATGTAGGCATCATGCGCGGCCGAATAGTCCACCATCCCAAGGATCGCCGCCCATTCCACCGCGCGGCGGGGGGCCGCGTCGAAGGCGGGATCGGCCAGCGCCGACAGGATCTCGCGCGCGCGGTCGGCGCGGAAGTTCAGGCAGAAGATCCCGTCGCCATCCGCAGCGCCCGCGTAATCGCCGATCACGGTGGGGGCGATGAATTCATCCGTCTCGCCGCGGGCATAGGCGGCCTCGATCGCGTCGGCGGCCGAAGGGGCGTTCGCGCCCTTGCCGTCCACCATCGCCTCCCATGCGCGCATCACGCGGTCCCAGCGGGTGTCGCGGTCCATCGCGTAGTAGCGGCCCGACACGGTGCCGACGCGCACGCCCTCCGGCAGATCGTCCAGAAGCTGGCGCATGAAGGCCCGCGCCGAGGAGGGGGCCACGTCCCGCCCGTCGGTGATCGCATGCAGCACCACCGGCACACCGGACGCCGCTACGGCGCGGCAGGCGGCAAGCACATGCAGGATATGCCCATGCACCCCACCATCCGAGATGACGCCCATCAGATGCGCCGTCCCGCCCGAGGCTTTCATCGCGTCGATGAAATCGGTCAGGGCGGGGCGGGTGAAGAAGCTGCCATCCTCGATCGCCAGATCGATCTGGCCCAGATCCATCGCGACCACGCGGCCCGCGCCGATATTGGTGTGGCCCACCTCGGAATTGCCCATCTGCCCCTTGGGAAGGCCCACATCGGGGCCGAAGGTGACGAGCGTGGAATGCGGGCAGCCGGCCATCAGCCGGTCCATCGTGGGCGTGCGCGCCAGCGCCGGGGCATTCGCCTCGGTCTGATCGCGCAGACCCCAACCATCGAGGATGCAGAGAACGACGGGTCTGGTCATGGGGGGCCTCCTTGCTGAGGCCCGTTGTAGGCCGCAGAACACCGTCCCGCAACCGTCAGCCGCGCGTGCGCTGACGCTGGCGCATGCGGAACCGTTCGCGGTCGTCCTCGGTGTATTCGGACCGGCAGCGGGGGCAGGACACGCCCTCTTCGTAATCGGCATGGGCGCGGGCGGCGGCATCGACGGGACGGCCGCAGGCATGGCACATGCCGTGGCTTCCCGGCTCCAGCCCATGACGGACCGAGACGCGCCGATCGAAGACGTAGCATTCCCCCTGCCAGAGGCTGTCATCCTCGGGCACATCCTCGAGGTATTTCAAGATGCCGCCCTTGAGGTGGAACACATCCTCCACCCCCTGCCCCAGAAGGTAGTTGGTGGATTTCTCGCAGCGGATGCCGCCGGTGCAGAACATCGCCACCCGCTTGCCGGCGAACCGGTCGCGATTCGCCTCCCACCATGCCGGAAACTCGCCGAAGGACCGCGTGCCGGGATCGACCGCGCCTGCGAAGGTGCCGATCTCCACCTCGTAATCGTTGCGGGTGTCGATCACCACGACATCGGGCTCTTGGATCAGGGCGTTCCAGTCCCGCGCCTCGACGTAATGGCCGACGCGGGCGCGCGGATCGACATCGGGCTGGCCCATGGTCACGATCTCGCGCTTCAGGCGGACCTTCAGGCGATCGAACGGCATCTCGGCGGCGCGGCTTTCCTTCCATTCCAGCCCGGCGCAGCCCGGCAAGGCGCGGATCGCCGACAGAAGGGCGTCGATCCCGGCGCGCGGGCCGGCGACGGTGCCGTTGATCCCCTCGGCCGCGATCAGGAGCGAGCCGCGCACCCCGCCCCCTTCGGCCACGGCGCGCAGGCCGGGGATCAGGGCGGCAGGATCGTCAAAACGGGTGAAATGATACAGGGCGGCGACGGTGAACATGCGCGCCAGATGCGCCGCGCCCGCCGGAAAATCAAGGCCCGGCATTGACGAGGCCCCCTGCCGCCCCTACCCATCATGGGCCGCCACGCAAGGAGACGGGCCGATGGACGCGCTCATCGTCATCGACGTGCAGAACGACTTTTGCCCGGGCGGAGCCCTGGCCGTGGCGGAGGGCGATGCCATCCTGCCGCGCATCAACGCGCTGATGCCGAGCTTCGACATCCGCGTTCTGACACAGGATTGGCATCCGGCCGATCATTCCAGCTTTGCCGCCAATCACGGCGCGGACCCCTTCAGCCAAGTGCAGATGCCCTATGGCCCGCAGGTGCTCTGGCCCGTGCACTGCGTGCAGGGAACGCCCGGTGCCGCCTTCCATCCCGGCCTTGCCGCGGACGCGGCCGAGCTGATCCAGCGCAAGGGCACGCATGCCGCGGTGGACAGCTATTCCGCCTTCTTCGAAAACGATCATACCACCCCCACCGGGCTGGAGGGCTGGCTGCGGGCGCGGGGGGCGACGTCGGTCACGCTGTGCGGGCTGGCACTGGATTATTGCGTCGCGTTCTCGGCGCTGGATGCGGTGCGGCTGGGATTCCCGACGCGCGTGCTGACCGGCGCCTGCCGCGCCATCGACATGGGCGGATCGCTCGCGGATGCGCTGGCGCGGATGCGCGCCGCCGGCGTCACCTTGGAGGACTGAGATGGTCGACATCGCGACGCGCGTGCACAATCACAAGTGGAAGATCGACCCGATCGTCCGCTCGCTGATCGACACGGATTTCTACAAGCTGCTGATGTGCCAGTCGATCTTCCGCAACCGTCCCGACACGGTGGTGAAGTTCAGCCTGATCAACCGCTCCACCAGCTTCCGCCTTGCCGACATGATCGACGAAGGCGAATTGCGCCAGCAGCTGGACGCCGTGCGCGCGCTGCGCCTGACGCGGGGCGAAAGCACATGGCTGCGAGGCAACACCTTCTATGGCAAGCGCCAGATGTTCCGCTCCGACTTCATGGAGTGGTTCGAGGGCTTGCAGCTTCCGCCCTATCACCTCGAAAAGAAGGACGGCCAGTATGAGCTGACCTTCGAGGGCACATGGCCCGAGGTGATGCTGTGGGAAATCCCCGCCCTTGCCATTCTGGTCGAACTGCGGTCGCGCGCCGTGCTGGAACGGATGGGCCGGTTCGAGATTCAGGTCCTCTATGCCCGCGCCATGGCCAAGCTGTGGGAGAAGATCGAACGTCTGAAGAAGATCGAAGGCCTCAAGATCGCCGATTTCGGCACCCGCCGCCGCCATTCCTTCCTGTGGCAGGACTGGTGCGTGCAGGCGATGCAGGAAGGGCTGGGGGCATCGTTCCTCGGCACCTCCAACTGCCTGATCGCCATGCGCCGCGAGGTGGAGGCGATCGGCACGAACGCGCACGAACTCCCCATGGTCACGGCGGCGCTGGCCGACACCGATGCCGAACTGGCCGAAGCCCCCTACCGCGTCATGGCCGACTGGCACGAGGAGCATGAGGGCAATCTGCGCATCATGCTGCCCGACACCTTCGGCTCGGCCGGTTTCCTCGACCGCGCGCCGGATTGGCTGACGGGCTGGACCGGCATCCGCATCGATTCGGGCGATCCGGCCGAGGGCGCCGAACGCGCCATCCGCTGGTGGCAGGATCGCGGCGAAGACCCGCGCGAAAAGCTGGTGATCTTCTCCGACGGCTTGGATGTCGACAAGATCGAGGAACTGGCCGCGCGTTTCCGGGGCCGGGTGAAGGCCTCGTTCGGCTGGGGCACGATGCTGACCAACGACTTCCGCGATCTCGTGCCGGATGGGGCGCTCGATCCCTTCAGTCTGGTGTGCAAGGCGGTCTCTGCCGATGGCCGCCCGACGGTGAAGCTTTCCGACAACCCCAACAAGGCGCTCGGCCCCGCCGAGGAGGTTGCCCGTTACAAGCGCGTGTTCGGCGTGGGCCAGCAGACCGCGCAGGATGTCATCGTATGAGGCTTGCATGACCCTTCCCTATCGCCCCTGCGTCGGCGTGATGATGATCGACCCCGATGGCCGGATCTTTGCCGGTCGCCGCATCGACAGCGATGCCCCCGCTTGGCAGATGCCGCAGGGCGGCATCGACAAGGGCGAGGACCCGAAGGCCGCCGCCCTGCGCGAGCTGTGGGAGGAGACGGGCGTCACCGCCGACCTCGTGGAGCTGATCGACCGGACCGAGGATTGGGTGACCTACGATCTGCCGCCCGAACTTCTGGGCAAGGTCTGGGGCGGGAAATATGGCGGGCAGCGGCAGAAGTGGTTCCTGTTCCGCTTCCTCGGCCGCGACGATCAGATCGACATCACCGCCGGTCATCCCGAATTCTCCGAATGGCGGTGGATCGATGCCGCCTCCATGATCGAGGCGATCGTGCCCTTCAAACGCGCCGTCTACGAAGAGGTGGTCGCCGCGTTCCGCCCGCATCTGGCCTGATGCCGACGCTGCTGTCGCTTGGGCACGGCTATTCGGCGCGGGCGCTGGCGGCGCGGCTGCTGCCGCGGGGTTGGCGGGTGATCGGCACCACGCGCGATGCCAGCAAGCCGTGGCAGCCGGGGGTGGAGCGTCTGATCTGGCCCGCTCCGATCCCGGACGGGGTGACGCATCTTCTGGCCTCGGCCGCGCCGGATGCGGCGGGCGATCCCTTCCTTGCCACCCATGCCGAGGCGCTGGCGGCCCTGCCGCTGCACTGGGCGGGGTATCTGTCCACCACCGGGGTCTATGGCGATCACGGCGGCGGCTGGGTGGACGAGGACACGCCCCCCGCCCCCACCACCCGCCGGGGCGAGCAGCGCCTTTTGGCCGAACGGCAGTGGCAGGCGCGGATGCCGGTGCATATCTTTCGGCTCGCCGGGATCTACGGCCCCGGTCGCGGCCCGTTCGAAAAGGTGAAGGACGGCACCGCCCGGCGCATCATCAAGCCGGGGCAGGTCTTCAGCCGCATCCATGTCGAGGATATCGCGCAGGTGCTGGACGCCTCGATCCACGCGCCCGCGCCCGGCATCTTCAATGTCTGCGACGACGATCCCGCCCCGCCGCAGGATGTCATCGCCGAAGCGGCCCGCCTTCTGGGCCTGCCCATCCCCCCCGCCATTCCGTTCGACGAGGCGGAAATGTCGCCCATGGCGCGCAGCTTCTATGCCGAATCGAAACGGGTGCGGAACGACCGGATGAAGGCCCTTGGCGTGCGGCTGCGCTTTCCCGATTATCGCGCGGGGCTGGCGGACCTTCTGGCATCGGCCAGCGTCAGCGCAAAGCAGAGTATGCCGCCGACCGACAACAGCGCCCCCACATAACCCGAGGATTGATAGCCGTAGCCCGCCGCGATGGCCGTCGCCGCAAGGGCCGGGCCGATGGCATTTGCCACGTTGAACGCCGAATGGTTGAGCGCGGCGGCCAGCGTCTGCGCCTCGCCCGCGACATCCATCAGGCGCGATTGCAGCGGGGTCGAAAGCGCGCCCGTCATCCCGATCAGGAACACCAGCGGCATCAGCGTGCCCAGCATCCCCGAGGCGGGGGCATAGAGCAGCATCAGCGCGCCGCTGCAGGCCATCACCCCGAAGGGCGCAAGGTTCGGCCAGCGGTCCGACAGCCAGCCCACGACGATCGTGCCGACCACCATCCCGACGCCCATGACCGCCAGCACGAAGGGCACCGCCGCCTCGCCCGCCTGCGTCACATGGATCGTGGTGGAGGCGACGTAGCTGTAGACCGCGAAGAACCCGCCAAAGCCCACCGCCCCCGTCAGCAGCGTCAGCAGCACCTGCCGATTGCCGAGCGCCGACAGTTCCGACAGCGGCGATCCGGTGCGGGGCGCGTCCACCTTGGGCGCATAGGTCCAGACCAGCACGGCGCAGGCCAGCGCAAGGATCGCGACGATGCCGAAGCCATAGCGCCAGCCCACCGTCTGCCCCAGCACATTGGCGAAGGGCACGCCCAAGACGGTGGCCACCGTCAGCCCGGTCATCACCCGCGCCACCGCCTTCGACCGCTGCCCCCGCGGCACCACGCTGGCCGCCATCAGAGAGGCGACGCCGAAATACGCCCCATGCGGCAGGCCCGAGACGAAGCGATAGACGAGCATCCCCTCATAGCTTTGCGCAAAGGCTGAGGCGACATGGGCCACCGCATAGACGATCATCAGCGCGATCAGCAGCGTCCGCCGCGGCCAGCGCGCGCCCAGCACCGCCAGCACCGGCGCGCCGACCACGACACCCAGCGCATAGGCCGAGATCACATGGCTCGCCACCGTGTCGGAAATCCCGAGCGCGGGCGAGAAATAGGGGATCAGCGCCATGGCCGCGAATTCGGAGGTGCCGATGGCGAACCCGCCGATCGCCAGCGCGAAATGGATGACGCCGGGACGGATCTCGGCATCGGTCATGCTGATGGAGTGCGACATCCTCGTCCTTTCCTGTGCCATCCCGCGCTTATGGCAGGGGGCACACCGATGCCAAGCCCCTGATGTTCCTCGTATAGCGGCCATGCGACACGCGCATGACGCCGCCGTCAGGCCCGCCGCGTCAGGGCGGACACGCCCAGCATCTGAAGCGCCAGCCCCTCGATCTGAGCGGCGTCGAGGCCCGCGATGTGATACATCGCCGCCGGGCTCGCCTGATCGATGAAGGTGTCGGGCAGCACCATGGAGCGGAACTTCAGCCCCCGGTCGAAGACCCCGGCCTCGGCGAGGCATTGGGCGACATGGCTGCCGAAGCCGCCGATCGCGCCCTCCTCCACCGTCAGAAGCGCCTCGTGCTCGCGCGCCAGCGACAGGACCAGATCGCGGTCCAGCGGTTTGGCAAAGCGGGCATCGGCCACGGTGGTGGAAATGCCGCGCGCCTCCAGCGCCTCGGCGGCGCGCTCCACCTCGAAGAGGCGCGTGCCGAAGGACAGAAGCGCCACACGCTCCCCCTCGCGGATCACGCGGCCCTTGCCGATCGGGATCGGCGTGCCGCGCAGCGGCAGGGGCGCGCCCGTCCCCTCGCCCCGCGGATAGCGGAAGGCGATCGGGCCGTCATCATGGGCTGCGGCGGTGGCGACCATATGCACCAGCTCCGCCTCGTCCGCGGCGGCCATCACGGTGAAACCGGGCAGATTGGCCAAGAAGGCGATGTCGAAGCTGCCGGCATGGGTGGCGCCATCGGCCCCCACCAGCCCGGCGCGGTCGATGGCAAAGCGCACCGGAAGGCGCTGGATCGCCACGTCGTGCACCACTTGGTCATAGCCGCGCTGCAGGAAGGTCGAATAGATGGCGCAGAACGGACGCAGCCCGCCCGCCGCCATGCCCGCCGCAAAGGTGACGGCATGCTGTTCGGCGATGCCCACATCGAAGCAGCGTTCGGGGAAGCGCTGCGCCATCAGGTTCAGGCCCGTGCCGTCGGGCATCGCGGCCGTCACGGCCACCACCTTCGAATCGCGCTCCGCCTCCGCCACGAGGGCTTGGGCGAAGACCTTGGTATAGCTCGGCAGGTTCGAGGCCGCCTTGGCCTGCGCAAAGGTCTGCACATCGAACTTGGCGGTCGCATGGCCCTTGTCGGCCGCGCGTTCCGCGGGGGCATAGCCTTTGCCCTTCTTGGTGATCGTGTGGATCAGCACCGGCCCCGTCGCCTTGGCCCGCACCGTCCGCAGCACCGGCAAAAGCGCATCGAGATCATGCCCATCCACCGGGCCGATATAGGAAAAGCCCAACTCCTCGAACAACGTGCCGCCGAAGGCCATGCCCTTCAGCATCTCCTTGGCGCGGCGCGCGCCTTCTTGGAAGGGTTCGGGCAGCATCGCCACCGCGCCCTTGGCCGCCGATTTCAGATCGTGGAACCGCGCATCGCCATACAGCCGCGACAGATAGGCCGACAGCGCCCCCACCGGCGGCGCGATCGACATCTCGTTGTCGTTCAGGATCACGAAGAGCCGCGTATCCATATGCCCGGCATTGTTCATCGCCTCGAAGGCCATGCCCGCCGACATGGCCCCATCGCCGATCACCGCGATCGCATCGCCCGGCTGGCCGCCCAGATCGCGCGCGGCGGCAAAGCCCAAGGCCGCGCTGATGGAGGTAGAGGAATGGGCCGCGCCGAAGGGGTCGTACTCGCTCTCGCTGCGCTTGGTGAAGCCCGACAGCCCGCCCTCCATCCGCAGGGTGCGGATGCGGTCGCGGCGGCCGGTCAGGATCTTGTGCGGGTAGCATTGATGGCCCACATCCCAGATCAGCTTGTCCTTGGGCGTGTCGAAGACGGCATGCAGCGCCACCGTCAGTTCCACCACGCCAAGGCCGGCCCCGAGATGCCCGCCGGTCACGGAGACGGCGTCGATCGTCTCGGCCCGCAATTCATCGGCCAATTGGCGCAGCTCGCGGTCGGTCAGGCGCTTCATGTCCGCCGGAATGGTGACGCGGTCGAGGATCGGGGTCGTGGGTCGTGTCATGTCTTCAGCTTTCCCGCGAGATGACGAAGCGCGCGGCTTCGCACAGGATGGCGGCATCGTCACCATAGGGAGCGAGGGCGGCACAGGCCTCCTCCGCCAGTTCGGCGGCGCGCGTCTTGGCACCGGCAAGGCCCAGAAGGCTGACGAAGGTGGCCTTGCCCGCCTCGGCATCCTTGTTGAGCCGCTTGCCAGCCTTGGCCGCATCGCCTTCCACGTCCAAGATGTCGTCGGCAACTTGGAAGGCAAGGCCCAGCGCGCGGGCATAGGCGGCCAGCGGCGCCGGATCGGCCTCGGCGATCCGGGCGCCCGCCTCGGCGGCGAACCCGATCAGCGCGCCGGTCTTGCCCGCCTGCAACCGGGTGATCGCCTGAAGATCGAGCGGCACGGGCGCCGTTTCCGCCGCGATGTCCAGCGCCTGCCCCAGCACCATGCCCTCGGCCCCCGAGGCGCGGGCAAGGGCGGCCACCAGCGCGATCCGCGCCTCGGCCGGGCCCAGAACGGGATCGGTCAGCAACTCGAACGCGAGGGTCTGCAACGCATCCCCCGCCAGCACGGCCGTCGCCTCGTCCCAGCGCACATGCACCGTCGGCTGGCCGCGGCGCAGATCGTCGTCGTCCATGCAGGGCAGATCGTCATGCACGAGGCTGTAGGCGTGCAGCGCCTCGACGGCGGCGGCGGCGGGCATCGCCCGATCCCCCACCCCGTGCAGCCGCGCCGATTCCAGAACGAGGAACGCCCGCAGCCGTTTGCCGCCGCGCAGCGCATAGCGCATCGCCTCCACCACGGGCACGTCGTCGCGCCGGGCAAGGGCCGCGATCAGATGCGCCTCGGTCGCATTGGCCGCTTCGGCCAGACGCGCGGGAAAGCTCACAGCCCCTCCGCCGGCGCGGTGCCGACAGCGCGGCCTTCCTGCGCGCGGATCATCTCCACCTTCTCTTCGGCGGCCTTCAGCTTGTCGGCGCAATGGGCCTTCAGCGCGGCGCCGCGTTCATAAAGGGCGATCGACTGTTCCAGCGGCACATCGCCCTTTTCCAGCGCGGCGACCACGCGTTCCAGTTCGGCCATGGCGTCTTCGAAGCTCATTTCGGAAATCTGCATGGCGGCCTCCTTGTGCGCTCAGGCGTGCGTTCGCCCGGACCATAGCGCCGCCCGCAGGGCAATGCCAGCCTAGTCCGGCGCCAGCATGTAGCCCGCCCCGCGCACGGTCTGCAGATAGCGGGGCTGGCGGGGATCGTTCTCGATCTTGCGGCGCAGGCGGGTGATCTGCACATCGACGGCCCGTTCCTGCGTGTCGCTCTGATCCTCGGCCATGTCGCCGATCAGACGCTCGCGGCTGACGGGTTCGTGGGGGCTGGCGGCAAAGACGCGCATCAGCGCCGATTCCGTGGTCGTCAGCCGCACGAGATCGCTGCCGCGCCACAATTCCCCCCGCTCCATGTCATAGCGCACATCGCCCAGATGCAGGACCTTCGGCCCGGCCTGCGGCTTCACATGCGGCACACGGCGCAGGATGGCGTTGATGCGCAGCAACAGCTCCTTCGGCTCGAAGGGTTTGGGCAGGTAGTCGTCGGCCCCCGCCTCCAGCCCCTCGATCCGGCTCTGGGTTTCGCCGCGCGCGGTCAGCAGCAGGATCGGGGTCGTCATGAAGGTGCGCAGATCGCGCGTCAGCGACATTCCATCCTCGCCCGGCATCATCACATCCAGCACGATCATGTCGAAATCCAAGCCCGCCAGAAGCCGGCGGGCCTGCGCCGCATCGCGCGCCGCCGAAACGAGGAAACCATTGCGGATGAGGAACTTCTTCAGAAGCCCCCGGATCCGTTCGTCATCATCCACGACCAGAAGATGCGGTGCGTCGTTCATCAGCCCTTCTCCTTCAGGCCGTGATACTGCTTGCGCAGCTCGGGGTCCATCATCGCTTCCAGCACCTGCCGGAAGCCCTGCACCGCCTGCGGGCCCGCCGCGCGATAGGCCGCCCGCATCCGGGCGCGCTGAGCATCCGAAAGCTCGCGCTCCAGCGCCTCTCCGGTCTGGGTCAGGTGCAAGAGCCGCTCGCGCCGGTCGGTGCGGCCCACCCGCGCCTCCACCAGCCCATCCTCCAGAAGGACGCGCAGGATGCGGTTCAGGCTCTGCTTCGTGACGCCCAGCACCGTCAGCAGGCGCGTGACCGTGATTCCCGGCGCGCGGTGGATGAAGTGGATCGCACGGTGATGCGCCCGGCCATAGCCGTATTCCTCCAGAATGCGGTCGGGATCGGCCGTGAAGCCGCGATAGGCGAAGAACATCGCCTCGATACCCTTGCGAAGCTGTTCATCCGTCAGAAACAGCAGCTGTTCGCCGCCGATGGGTGGATTGGCCATGCCGCCTCCTCGATCCTGTTCACGTTTTACGGCAGGGTTGTTGACATTCCAAGTGCCAAGGATTAGCGAAATGCCACGTTTGGCGCAATTTTATGTCCGAACAACCAATACGAAAGAAATATCGCTAAGGAGAGCGACATGGCTGGGGCCTATGACGATCGCGACGGCAAGATCTGGATGGATGGCACGCTGGTGGAATGGCGGGATGCGAAGGTCCATGTCCTGACGCACGCGCTCCACTACGCCTCCTCGGTCTTCGAGGGCGAACGCTGCTACAACGGCAAGATCTTCAAAAGCCGGGAGCATTCGGAACGCCTGCTGAAATCGGGCGAGCTTCTGGACATGCAGATCCCCTACACGGTCGATCAGATCGAAGAGGCCAAATACGCCATGCTGAAGGCCAATGGCTGGACCGATGCCTATGTCCGCGCGGTCGCCTTCCGCGGCGCGGGCGAGGATATGGGCGTGTCCGCCGCACGCAACAAGGTGCAGCTGGTGGTCGCGGGCTGGGAATGGGGCGCCTATTACGGCAGCGCCAAGATGGAGGGGGCCAAGCTCGGCATCTCCAAATGGAAGCGCCCGTCGCCCGAAACGATCCCGAGCCAAGCGAAGGCCGCCGGTCTCTACATGATCTGCACCATGTCCAAGCACGACGCCGAGGCGAAGGGCTTCTCGGATGCGATGATGCTGGATTACCGCGGCTATGTCGCCGAAGCGACGGGCGCCAACCTGTTCTTCGTGAAGAACGGCGAAGTGCACACCCCGAAGGCCGATTGCTTCCTGAACGGGATCACGCGCCAAACCGTCATCGCCATGCTGCGCGAACAGGGCGTGACCGTGCACGAACGCCATATCCTGCCCGAGGAACTGGATGGGTTCGAACAGTGCTGGCTGACCGGCACCGCCGCCGAATGCACCCCGGTAAGCCAGATCGGCGATCACACCTTCGAGGTGGGTGATCTGACCCGCAAGGTCACGGCCGATTACGAAGCCCTCGTCCGGGCCTAAAGAAAAGGGGGGCTCTGTGCCCCCCTTCCCCCATCAGGTTTCGTGGCCGCGTTCGATGCGGGCGTATTCGCGGGCGCGTCGGTTTTCGTCGTCCCGCTCCACGGGGCGGCGATGCAGGGCGGCGGTGGCGGGGTGGGACCCTTCCGGCGCCTGCTTTCTGTCGATCTCGGTGTAATGCTTCAGTCGGCTGTCATCGGTCATGCGCGGTCCTCCTTTCGCATGCCCGCCATATAGGGCGCGCAGCCCGCCGTTGAACCCCGCGTCAGAAATCGAGGTCCGAATAGTGCCGGGCTGGGGCCTGCCCCGGGATTTGATCCGACAGGATGCTGCGGAAGGCCGGGCGCGATTTGATCTTCGCATACCAGTCCTTGATGACCGCGTGGCGGTTCCAATCCACGTCCGACACGTAATCCAGCGCCGAGATATGCGCCGCCGCCGCGAAATCGGCCAGCGTCATCGCATCCCCCGCCAGCCAGCGGCGCTGATCCAGCAGCCATGCCATGTAATCGAGGTGATACTTGATCCGCTGAGAGCCGGATTTGATGTTGCGCGCATCCGGCGTACGCCCGCCCACCTTCAGACGCTCATAGACCAGCTTGGCGGTGACTTCTTCGTGGAACTTGTCGTCGAACCAAGCGCAGATGCGGCGCACCTCGTAACGGCCATCGGCATCGCGCGGCATCAGGGGCGGCGTCGGGACCGTATCCTCCAGCCATTCGCAGATCGCTTGGCTTTCGGACAGAAAGCGGCCATCCACCCGCAGCACCGGCACCTTGCCCGCAGGGTTGCGGCGCAGGAATTCGGGGTTCTGCTCCCAGAACCGCTCCTCCACCAGTTCCACCTCGATCTTCTTTTCGGCCAAGGTCAGGCGCACCTTGCGGCAGAACGGAGAGAGGGGGAAGTGATAGAGGCGATTCATCGTGGCATCCAAGTCTGGGGTCCCCCTGAAATGCCGCGACGGGGCCGCATATGCAACCCGCCTAGCCCTCGAAACAGCGGGCGCGGCCATCCGCGCGGATCGTTGCCGCCCCCGAGGCCGCCGCCTGCGCCCGCCCCAGCACGAAGTTGGTCGGATGCGCAGCGTCCCGGCCCTTGGGGTTGGGCAGCACCGCCGCCAGCCGCGCGGCCTGCGTCGCCGTCAGATCGGCCGCATCCACCCCGAAATAATGCCGCGCCGCCGCTTCCACCCCGAACACGCCCTCGTCGAATTCGGCCACGTTCAGATAGACCTCGAGGATGCGGCGCTTGGACCAGAGTGTTTCGATCACCGGGGTCATCAGCGCCTCCAACGCCTTGCGCGGCCAACTGCGGCCATGCCACAGGAACACGTTCTTGGCCGTCTGCTGGCTGATGGTGGAGGCGCCGCGATTCGAGCCTTCGGCGACGGCGTCGCGGATCGCGGCCATGTCGAAGCCCCAGTGGCGGCAGAAATTGGCATCCTCCGCCGCGACGGCGGACCGGCCCATTACCGGGGCGATCTGATCCCACGGCGTCCATTCATGCTGCAACGATCCAAGGCGCAGGCGTTCGGTCAGCATGTAGGGCGTCATCGGCACCGGCACCCAGCGGAAGATCAGCACCGCCGCCAGCATCAGGGCGACCACCCCGATGGCGACACGGCGCAGCCAGCGGCGCAGGTCCGGGCGCGGCAGGCTGCGGCGCTTCGGGGCGGATTTGCGGGATGCGGATTTGCGGGCGGCCATGCGCCCTTTAGCCATGACAGCCCGCGGCCGGTCAATGAAAAAGGCCCGCTTTCGCGGGCCTTTCCCTTATTCGGCAGGCATCGCCTGACTTTCCTCGGACAGGGGCGCCGGCAGGTGCACCAGCATCTCCTTCGGGCAGGCCTGAAGGAAGTTGGCCCGCTCGCTGTCCCAATGGCGCAGGATGCGGTTGGCCAGCGCGCTCTCCGTCTCGCGGGCATGACGCTCCACCAAGGCCTTCAGCTGCGCCTCCCAATGGGGATGGCTGACGGCGCAGGTGACCAGCGTCTCGAGGTTCATCATATCCTCGGCCGCGCCTTCGGGATCGTAGAGATAGGCCATCCCGCCGGTCATCCCGGCCCCGAAGTTCGCCCCGATGGACCCGAGGATCACCGCGACGCCGCCCGTCATGTATTCGCAGCCGTTGGTGCCGCAGCCTTCAATCACCACCGTCGCGCCCGAGTTGCGGACCGCGAAGCGTTCCCCCGCCCGGCCCGCGGCAAAGAGATAGCCGTCGGTCGCGCCATATAGGACGGTGTTGCCGATGATCGTATTCTCGGCCGCGATCAGCGGGGTGCCCATGGGCGGGCGCACCACGATGGTGCCGCCCGACAGGCCCTTACCGACATAGTCGTTGGCATCGCCCTGCACCTCGATGCGCAGCCCGCGCACCGCAAAGGCCCCCAGCGACTGCCCCGCATTGCCCGACAGCTTCAGCGACAGATGGTCGGGCTGCAGCGCGTTGCGCATCCCGAACTTCTTGACGATGTGGCTGGAGGCGCGGGTGCCGATGGTGCGCAGCGTGTTGCGCACGGCATAGGAGAGCTGCATCTTCTCCCCCTCCTCGAAGAAGCGGGCACCGTCCTTCACGATCTCCGCGTCCAGCGTGTCCATCACATGGTTGCGCGGCTTGGACCGGTCATAGGTGATCCGGCTGGCCCCATCGACGGTGATCAGCAGCGGGTTCAGGTCCAGATCGTCCAGATGCGCCGAACCGCGGCTGACCTGGCTCAGCAGATCCGCCCGACCGATCACCTCGTCGAGCGACCGCGCCCCGATGGAGGCGAGGATCTCGCGCACCTCTTGGGCGTAGAAGGTGATGAGGTTCACCACCTTGTCGGCCGTGCCGGTGAACTTGCGGCGCAGGGCTTCGTCCTGCGTGCAGACCCCGACCGGGCAGGTGTTGGACTGGCACTGACGCACCATGATGCAGCCCATCGCGATCAGGGCGGCGGTGCCGATGCCGTATTCCTCGGCCCCCATCATCGCGGCCATAACCACGTCGCGGCCGGTCCGCAGACCGCCATCGGTGCGCAGCGTCACCCGCTCGCGCAGGTTGTTCATCGCCAGAACCTGATGCGCCTCGGTCAGGCCCATCTCCCACGGCAGGCCCGCATGCTTGATGGACGTGCCCGGAGAGGCCCCGGTGCCGCCGTTATGGCCCGAGATCAGGATGATGTCGGCCTTGGCCTTGGCCACCCCCGCCGCGATCGTCCCGACGCCCGAGGAGGAGACGAGCTTCACCGTCACCTTGGCGCGCGGGTTGATCTGCTTCAGATCGTAGATCAGCTGCGCCAGATCCTCGATCGAATAGATGTCGTGGTGCGGCGGCGGCGAGATCAGCGTCACGCCCTTGGTCGAATGGCGCAGACGCGCGATCAGTTCGGTCACCTTCATGCCGGGAAGCTGACCGCCCTCGCCGGGCTTGGCCCCTTGGGCGACCTTGATCTCCAGCTCTTCGCAGGCGTTCAGGTATTCGGCCGTGACGCCGAACCGCCCCGAGGCGACCTGCTTGATCTTGGCGCTCGGGTTGTCGCCGTTCTCGTCGGGCAGGAAATGCGCCGGATCCTCGCCGCCCTCGCCCGAGTCGGACTTGGCGCCGATCCGGTTCATGGCGATGTTCAGCGTCTTGTGCGCCTCCGGCCCGAGCGCGCCCAGCGACATGCCCGGCGTCACGAACCGTTTGCGGATGGAGGTGATGCTCTCCACCTCCTCGATCGGGACGGGCTTGCCCAAGGGCTTGATGTCCAGAAGATCGCGCAGATGGATCGGCGGATTGGCCCGCAGCGCGGCCGAATACTGCTTCCAGATGTCATAGCTCGCCCGGTCGCAGGCGGCCTGCATCATGTGCATCGTCTGCGCTTCCCATGCGTGCTTCTCCCCGGCGCGGCGCGCCTTGTAGAAGCCGCCGATCGGCAGCACGTCCTGACCCGAACGCCAGCCGCGCGCATGCACTTCCTCCACCTTCTTCTGAAGGCCGTGCAGACCGATCCCCGAAATGCGGCTGTGCATGCCGGGGAAATATTCGGCGACCATGGCGCGGCTCAGACCCACGGCCTCGAAGTTCAGCCCCCCGCGATAGGAGGAGATGACCGAGATGCCCATCTTGGCCATGATCTTCAAAAGGCCCGCGTCGATCGCGTCGCGATAGCGGCGCATCGCGCTGGTCAGATCGCCGTCGATCAGGCCGCGTTCAATGCGGTCCGCGATGGAATCCTGCGCCAGATAGGCGTTGACCGTGGTCGCGCCGCAGCCGATCAGCACCGCGAAATAATGCGGGTCGATGCATTCGGCCGAGCGCACATTGACCGAGCAGAAGGTCCGCAGCCCCTTGCGCGTCAGCCACGAATGCACCGCGCTGGTGGCAAGGATCATCGGCAGCGGCACCGCCGTTTCGGACTGGTTCTCGTCGGTCAGCACCAGATGGCCGGCGCCCGAACGGACGGCATCCTCGGCCTCGGCCCGGATGCGGGCCAGCGCCTCGCCCATATCGGCGCCGGGGGCGAAGGTGCAGTCGATCACCGCCACCTGCCCGCCGAACTGGCGCAGCATCACCTCGAACTCGGCATTGGCGACGAAGGGCGTCTCCAGCACGAGGATCTCGGTCTGGCCCGAGTTTTCGTCGAGCACGTTCTTGAGGTTCCCGAAGCGGGTCTTCAGGCTCATCACCCGCGCCTCGCGCAGCGAGTCGATCGGCGGGTTGGTGACTTGGCTGAAGGCCTGACGGAAGAAGTGCGACAGCGGACGATAGACAGACGACAGCACCGCCGCCGGGGTGTCATCCCCCATGGAGGCGATCATCTCCTTGCCGTCCTCGGCCATCGGCGCAAGAACCTGTTCCAGCTCTTCCAGCGAATAGCCCGCCGCCAGCTGACGCCGGCGCAGATCGGCCCCGGCAAAGCGGGCCGCTTCCGGCACGTCATGCAGCAGCACCGACAGGTCCACGACCTTCTCGATCCAGTCGCCGAACGGGCGATCGGCGGCGAGTTTGTCCTTCAGTTCGGTGTCGTGATAAAGACGCCCCTCGGCCATATCGACGGCGATCATCTGCCCCGGCCCGAGCGCGCCCTTTTCGCGGACCGTACCCTCGTCCACCGTCACCATGCCCACTTCGGAACCGGCGATCAGCAGCCCGTCGCCCGTCACGACATAGCGCATCGGGCGCAGGCCGTTCCGGTCCAGACCGCCGCAGACCCAGCGACCATCCGTCATCGCCAGCGCCGCCGGGCCGTCCCACGGCTCCATCACGGCGTTGCAATAGGCGTACATGTCCTGCCACGGCTTCGGCATCTCGCCGGTCTGCTTGGACCACGCTTCGGGGACCAGCATCGTCTTGGTCATGGGGGCGTTGCGCCCACCGCGCACCAGCACCTCGAACACGGCATCCAGCGCCCCGGAATCGGAGGTACCGGCCGGGATGATCGGCTTGATGTCGCCCGCCGCGTCGCCGAAGGTCGAAGAAGCCATACGGATCTCATGGCTCTTCATCCAGTTGACGTTGCCCTTCAGCGTGTTGATCTCGCCGTTATGGGCCAGCATGCGGAAAGGCTGGGCCAGCGACCATTGCGGGAAGGTGTTGGTCGAATACCGCTGGTGATAGATGGCGAAGGCGCTTTCGAAGCGTTCGTCCATCAGATCAGGATAGAACACGGCCACCTGTTCGGCCAGCATCATGCCCTTGTAGATCAGCGACCGGCAGGACAGCGAACAGATGTAGAGGCTGGTGATGTTCGCCTCCAGCGCGGCCTTCTCGATCCGGCGGCGGATGATGTAGAGGTCGCGCTCGAACTGCTCCTCGTCCACGTCCTTGTCGCAGCGGATCAGGATCTGCTCGATCTCGGGGCGGGTGGCGTTGGCCTTGTCGCCCAGCACGGAGATGTCCACCGGCACATGGCGCCAGCCATAGATGTAGTGGCCCATGCGCAGGACTTCCGTCTCCACGATGGTCCGGCAGCGTTCCTGCGCGGCGAAATCGGTGCGCGGCAGGAAGACCTGCCCCACCGCGATGCGCTTGGAGGTGTCCGGCTCATGCCCGGTGCGGCGCACCTGATCGTAGAAGAAGGGAACCGGGATCTGCACATGGATGCCCGCGCCGTCGCCGGTCTTGCCGTCGGCATCCACCGCACCGCGGTGCCAGATCGCCTTCAGCGCGTCGATCCCGGCCTGCACCACGCGGCGCGCGGGCTGACCGTTCAGCGCGACCACGAGGCCGACGCCGCAGGACGACTTTTCGTCGTCGAAGCGGAACAGGCCGTTCTCGTGCATCCACTGGCGTTTGGCTTCTTCGGCACGAACCCAGTTTTCATCGTAAGTGGTCATGGCTGGCCTCCTGCAGAGAGCGTGGCAAGGGAAGCGGCGCGGCTGCGCCCGTTCCCGGCAAAGATGATGGTCGCGGCCTCGCGGCCGTATCGGGGAGTCATGACTCGTCCTCCTTGCGCGCCGGCGCGGGGGCGGGCGGCGGGGCGGGCGGTGTCTTGGTCAGTGCCGCATCCCGGGCGTCCCAGACGGCCCATGGGGTGCAGCAGGGGCAATTCTCGTGATGGCTCATGCCTCGGCCCTCCTCAGGACAGGACCGTGTCGCAGTCGAAGATCGGCTGGCTGGCCTCGAAGCCCTTCTCGCCAGGGAAGGCAAAGCTCATCGGGCGGCTGTCGCTCGGGAGCCATTCGCCATCCGCATCGCCATATTCCGACGGCCCGGCAAAGAAGCTGCCCAACTCGCGGCTCACGAATTCATGGCCGCGCGCGCGGCGCAGCACGGTGCCGTCGCCATCGGTCTCGGTGAACTCGAACTCCGTCTCCTGCAGGGTCTGCCCGTCGATCACATGATCCTTGCCCGTCAGGGTGTCATACCCCGTGACATGGGTCGGCGCGCGGTCGTCATGCTCCAGCCAGAAATCATAGCTGTCGCGCCCCGTTTCATAGAGCGTCGTGATCGAGGCCGGATCGTTCCGTTTGCCCAGCACCTGCATCCCCTCGGCGTCGCGGCTTTGCAGCCATTCGCCTTCGGTGTCGGTCTGGGTCATGAAATACGGCCCCGTCTGCCCCGCATCGACGCGCCATGCGGTGTTCGGCGCATCGCCCGTGCAGACGTAGTGATTGGACACGCGGCATTCCTTCGACTGCACCGTCATCGTGGTTGTGCAGCCGGCGGGCGGCGTGAAGCTGGCCGCCGGCACTGCGGCAGGAACCGCAGCCGGCAGCAGCGCAAGGATCAGGGCCCGGATCATTCCGCCGCCACCTGCGCCGGCGCGGACAGATAATCGAGGATGGCCGTAGCCGCCTCGCGCCCGTCGCGGATCGCCCAGACCACGAGCGAAGCCCCGCGCACGATGTCGCCCACCGCATAGACGCCGGGAATGGTCGTGGCATGGGTGCGGAAATCGGCCTTCACCGTGCCCCAGCGCGTGGTGGAGAGATCAGGCGCGGACCAATGGGTCGGCAGATCCTCGGGCTCGAACCCGAGGGCGGTGATCACGAGGTCGGCCGGCTCGACATAATCGGCGCCCTCCATGACCTCGGGGGATTGGCGGCCGGAGGCGTCGGGCGGCCCGAGGCGCATCTTCTGCACGATCACGCCCTCGACATGCTCATCGCCGGTGAAGCCCTTGGGCGCGGTCAGCCAGACGAATTCGACGCCCTCTTCCTCGGCGTTCTGCGTCTCGCGCTTGGAGCCGGGCATGTTCGCCCGGTCGCGGCGATAGAGGCATTTCACGCTGGTGGCGCCCTGACGGATCGCGGTGCGCACGCAGTCCATCGCCGTGTCGCCGCCGCCGATCACCACGACGCGCTTGCCCGCCGCATCGAGATGGCCGTTGTCATGGGCCTCCACCTCGTCGCCGAAGCTCTTCTTGTTGGAGGCGGTCAGATAGGCCAGCGCCGGAACGATGCCGCCCGCGCCGATGCCGTCGCCGGTCAGATCGCGCGCCTTGTAGACGCCCGTCGCGATCAGCACCGCATCATGCTGGCCGCGAATCGCATCGAAGCTGATATCGGTACCGACATTGCAATTCAGCACGAACTGCACGCCCGCTTCCTCCAGCTGGGCGACGCGGCGCATCACCACATGCTTTTCCAGTTTGAAGCCGGGGATGCCATAGGTCAGCAGCCCGCCCGCGCGGTCATAGCGGTCATAGACCGTCACCTGCACGCCCTGACGGCGCAGCATGTCGGCCGCCGCCAATCCGCCGGGGCCCGCGCCGATGATGCCGACGGATTCGGTCCGCTCGGCGATGGGGGTGCCGGGCTTGACCCAGCCCCGCTCCCATGCGGTGTCGGTGATGTATTTCTCGATCGCGCCGATCGTCACCGTGCCATGGCCGGATTGTTCGATCACGCAGTTGCCTTCGCACAGACGGTCCTGCGGGCAGATGCGGCCGCAGATCTCGGGGAAGGTGTTGGTGGCCTGGCTGATGGCATAGGCCTCTTCCAGACGCCCCTCGGCGGTCATGCGCAGCCAGTCGGGGATGTTGTTGTGCAGCGGGCAGTGCGATTGGCAGTAGGGCACGCCGCACTGGCTGCAGCGGCCGGACTGTTCGGCCGCCTTGGCATCGGCGAATTCGCGATAGATTTCATCGAAGTCCCGGGCGCGCAGGTCCGGCATCCGTTTCTCGGGCATCTCGCGCGAGGTCGAGACGAACTTCAACATGCGTTGCGTGGCCATGGCTGGGTCGATCCTTGCGAAGAGGCGGTCGCGCCTTCATACACAGGGGCCCAAATGCATAAAAGTCAGCAATGCTGACCTTATTGCATTTTATTGACGGCTTTCGGCGGCTCCGGGGCGAAAATCGCCCCCTAATGGGTCAGTATATATGACCTACCCCCAAATCTGCAGTCCGATCATCGCCGCCGTCCCCACGATGATACGCCACCAACCGAACACCGCATAGCCATGCAGCGCAACATATCCGAGCAGCCAGCGCACCACGCACAGCCCCGACACGAACGCCGCGACGAAGCCGATCGCGATCAATCCGAACTGCCCGGCATCCAGCGCGTCCCGGCTGGCATAGAGGTCGTAGGTGAAGGCCCCGAGCATCGTCGGCATCGACAGAAAGAACGAGAACTCCGCCGCCGCGCGCTTGCTGCATCCCAGCGCCAGCGCCCCCACGATCGTCGCCCCCGAGCGGGACACGCCGGGAATCATCGCAAGGCACTGGATCACCCCGATGCGGAAGGCCGTCCAGATCGGCAGGCGCATCGCATCGTCGTGGCGCGGCGCGATGGCCATGCGGTCCACGAACAGCAGCACCACCCCGCCGAGGATCAGCATCAGCGCGATCAGGCGCGGCGTCTCGAAGAGGACGGTCTTGATGACGTCATGCGCCATCACCCCGATGACCACCGCCGGAACGAAGGCCAGCAGCACCGACAAGACGAAGCGGCGGGCGGCGGGATCGTGCGGGGCGGCGCGCAGCACCTCCCACAGGCGGGCGGCGTAGATCGACAGAACCGCCAGAACCGCGCCCAGTTGGATCATCACGGCAAAGCTGCCCGCCGCGCCTTCGAATCCGATGAAATGCTGCAACAGAAGCAGATGGCCGGTGGAAGAGACGGGAATGAACTCCGTCAGCCCTTCCACCACCCCGAGGAACAGGGCCTCAAGCGCGTCCTGCATTCCCGATCAGACCTTGCGCAGGTTCTTGGCCGAACCCTTGATCGCGGCGTATTGGCCCGCGGGGCGGAAACGCCACAGGTATTCGGGCAGCACCGCCTCGAAGGCGAGCGGGGTGATTCCCAATTCGGCAAAGCCGCGCGCGCCAGGCATGACGACGTTGTCATGGGCCAGCATCTTCAGCTGATCGCGGCTGACGGCGGCGTTCGGGATCAGACCGCCCGTCAAACGCTCCACCCCGTCGAGAAGGCCGGCCGTGACCTGCATCAGCCCCACCGGCACATCCCAGATCCGGCGCTTGCGCATGATGATGGTCAGCATCTGCTCCATCAGCGCATGGAAACGTCCGGCATCCGGGCCGCCCAGTTCGTAGATGCCGGGCGCCGCGCCGCGCAGGCCCGCCACCACCGCCC
The DNA here is from genome assembly GCF_018279165.1 of Falsirhodobacter algicola. Lineage (GTDB taxonomy): Bacteria > Pseudomonadota > Alphaproteobacteria > Rhodobacterales > Rhodobacteraceae > Falsirhodobacter > Falsirhodobacter algicola. The sequence goes on from NZ_CP047289.1 coordinate 1,490,807, forward strand.
GCGCCACGTCATCGACATAGACGGGCTGGAAGCGGGTCGCGCCATGCACCACCGGCAGGATCGGCCAGTTTCGCGCCATGGCGGCGAAGCGGTTGAAGAAATCGTCCTCCGGCCCGAAGATGATCGAGGGGCGCAGGATCACGGCGCCGGGGAATGCGGCCTCGACCGCGGCCTCCCCTTCGGCCTTGGTGCGGGCATAGAGGCTGCCGGCATTGGCATCCGCCCCGATGGCCGAGATGTGCACGAGGCGCGCAACCCCCATCTCGGCGGCGATGCGGGCGACGCGGCCCGCCCCTTCGGCCTGCACGGCCTGATGGGTGTTCGCCCCGCGCGGCGACAGGATGCCGACGCAGTTCACCACCGCATCCGCCTCAGCCATGACGCGGCGGACGGACTCGTCGTCGCGGATGTTGCAGAACACCGGCTCCACCTGCCCGACCGAGCCATAGGGCTTGAGGAACAGCGCCTCGTTCGGGCGCCGGACGGCGATGCGGATGCGCCAACCCTCCTTCGCCAGACGTCGCGCGACATAGCGCCCGACGAACCCGGAACCGCCAAAAATCGTGACCAGCTTGCTCATACCTGTGCCCTCCGACGCCTGTCGCCTGTCCGTTCAGATACGCCGGTGAAGGCCATCGGGCAAGTCATCCGAAAAAACGACAAATTATTGAAAAAGGCCGTTGACACCCCCCTGCACCATCGGTAGATCACCGCTCACGACATCGGCCCAGATGGCGGAATTGGTAGACGCGCACGGTTCAGGTCCGTGTGCCGCAAGGCGTGGAGGTTCGAGTCCTCTTCTGGGCACCAAAGTCTTGGCGAAAGCCCCGCAGCCTAACGGCTCGCGGGGCTTTGTCTTTTCCGGGGTTGGGCACGGGGTTGGCCCGCCTCAGGTGTTCAGATGATGGCGCACATGCCGCCCGAGCGTCAGCGCCAGGCCCCGCGCCGCCGCCTCGTCCGTGCGGCGGCGGATCAGGGCCTTTTCGCGCAGCGGATCATGCACCTGCGATGCGGAGGCCCAAGCCTGCGCCTCTGCCCCGCTGCCGACGGCGTCGTTGTAGCCGGGGGCATAGGGGGTGGCGAAGAACGTGAAGCCGTGGATCGACAGTTCCGCCAGATCGCAGCCGAGGAAGAACAGCATCGCGCTGGTCCCTACCGTCGGTTGCAGTCCGCCCAGATCGCGCCGCACACCGTTGCAGAACGCGGTCGAGGGCACCTTCAGCGCGATGCCGCTGTCCTTCAACTCGGCCCGTTTGCGATGCACCCGACCCTTGCTGCCCTTGAAGCTCCAATGCGGAAAGACGCAGAGGTGCACGCCATGGGCGCGCAGCAGATCGGGCGGCACGGCTCCGGCGCTGCGGGGGCCGTCCTCGTTCAGGTTGTGAAACAACACATCCGTCCGCGCGCCGAGCCGCGCCGGATCGGCCTTGGCCAAGGCGATGCCGTTGTTCAGCCGCACGATGACGTCGTAATCGTCCACGCGCAGATCGCCCAGATCCTCGGCCACCGTATGGGCCGGGCCGAGGATGATGACGCGCTTGCCGCGGAACGCCTCCGGGTCCAGTTCCGGCATCCGCCACGGGTTCAGCCGCGAAGCCGCGATCGTGAACCGCAGCCACCGCTGCGCAAGGTCGATCTGCCGCAGCACCGCCGTCATCGTGCCGCCCCCGCGGCAGGGCGGGCAGCAACGGGGGAATGGACGGCGGCTGGCATGGGCGCTCCTTCGGCGGGGTCCCCCCACTTGATAAGCGCCGGGGGCGATGTCAAGTTTCGCGCCGATTGAGGGAGAGGCGCATGAAGATCGACGCGGTGGTGACATGGGTGGACGGCGACGATCCGCGCCATGCCGAAAAGCGCCATCAGCATGACGGGCGCGCCGTGCCCGCCGCCTCGCGCAGCGCCACCCGCTTCGCCAGCCGGGGGGAGATCGGATACTGCGTCTGGTCCATCCTGACCTTCTGCCCCTTCATCGACCGGGTCTTCGTCGTGACCGACGATCAGCGCCCGGACGTGCTGGAGGATCTGTTCGCCCGGCATCCCGACTGGCGGGCGCGGGTGATCATCGCCGATCACCGCGACATCTTCGGCCCCCATGCGGACCTTCTGCCGGTGTTCAGTTCCCGCTCCATCGAGACGATGCTGCACCGCATCCCGGAACTGGCCGAGCATTTCCTCTATTTCAACGACGACATCTTCATCGGGCGCCCCTGCACGGCCAAGGCGTTCTTCGACGGGGGCCGGCCGGTCCTGACGGGAACGCTGCGGCCCTTCCCCCGCCCCGCATGGGCGCGGCTGAAGGCGCTGTTGCGGCGCGCCCCCCCGCGCGCCGGCTTCAAGGAGGCGCAGCAGCGCGCCGCCCGCCTTGCCGGGCGCAGCGGCAGCTATCTTCTGGCCGAACACCGGCCCCACCCGATGCGCCGCTCCACCCTAGCCGCCTTCTACGAGGGGCGGGAGGAGGCGCTTCGGGCGCAGGCCGGGCACCGTTTCCGCAGCCCGGCGCAGATCTCTCCGATCGGGCTCGCGCATCATCTGGAATTGATCGCCGGGGCAGAGGTGCGCCCGCCCGTCCATGGCGGTTATATCAAGCCGGTGACGGGCGCGCGCCGGATGCGCCGCGTGGCCGATACGCTGGACGCGCTGCGGCGCGGCGCACTCGAGACGATCTGCATCCAGAGCCTCGATGCGATGGACCCGGCGCAGCAGCGCCTTGTCCTCGAGGGGCTGGAGGCGTGGATGCGCGATCCGCCGAAGGACGTCAGCCCGCCGGCATGACCGCCGCGCGGAAGGCCTGCGCAGCCGCATCCAGCCGCGGCACCACATCGCTGGGCGTATCCAGCGCCGCAAGGCGCGGCAGCAGCGTGCCGGTGCCGAAACGGGCGATCGCCTCCTGCCGGCAGGCATGGATGTAGTGCATCCGCCCCGCATCGTCCGCCGCCAGCCGCGCCACCACATCCGCCACATCCGCCGGTTCGCAATAGAGCGCGAGATCGCCGAAGGTCGGGGCGAAGAACGGCGGCAGGATCACCGGCAGGCCCGACAGGACGGCCTCCACGATGGTGCGGCCGAACGCCTCGTCGCGGGTGCGGGCGGGGAAATAGACGAAGACATCCAGCCCCGCGAGATACTCCTCCACCCCCGAGGCGCCGAAGGGATGCACCACCCAATTGCCCGGCAGACCGCCGAGGCGCCGTTCGGCCGTGGCCGCGCCGCCCATGATGGACACGGTCAGCCCCTCCGCCTCGGGATAGGCGGCGCGCAGATCGGCGGGATCCTCCAGCCATTTGCTGGCGTGATCGCGCGCATGGCGGCCGATGACGATGGGCGCGGTCAGATGCGCGCGCGGCTCGAAGCGGAACGGCTCGATCCGGAAGGCGGGCGGCCAGTCCTGCGCCGAAAGCCCGTCCGGCAGGCCCGTCCCGGCCATGGCGCGCTGCGCCTCGGCGCGGATCACCGGGCTGATGGGGCAGATGCGCGCGCGGGGAATGCCGCTCGCGGCCACGCGGCGGTGCAGGCCGGCCCAGTCGAACAGCGGCTTGCCATCCTCGTTCCAAGCGGAGTTGTTCACGACGAACAGCGCCTCTTCGGCGGTGATCCGGCGCAGAAGGCGCGCAAAGCCCCGCGTCATCGCCATGCGCGGGCCGCGCGCGATCAGCGTCCGGCAGCGCAGCGATCCGACCGCATGGGCGGGCACGATGTCGGCCTGATGCGGCAGGAAGCGGTCCGCGATCCAATGGCGTTTCCATGCCGACCGCTTCACCGGGCAATGGACGATCACCACCTTCAGGCCCGCCTCGCGCAGGGCGAGGAACTCGGTCACGGTGCTGGCCGCGTTGCCGCCGACGAAGGCGCAGTTGGTGACGATGGCGACATCGGCCTCGATGGTGCCGCCCTCCCGCAGCGCATCGGCCACGCGCACGCCGGGCGGCGGCGGGGCGCAGAGGCGGCCGATCATGGACCACATGCCGTTCGATGATGTCATCCCGTATCCTCCGCACTGCCGCTTCGGCCCCGGCCATAGCACGATCCGCCCCCGAAGGAGTAGCCCGCCCCCGCGCCTTTCACCCGAAGGCGCGCCGTGCTAACCCTGCCGCCAGCAGCAGCGGAGCCCGGACATGATTAAGAACGTCATCTGCATCAACTGGGGCACGAAATACGGGCCGCGTTTCATCAACCGGCTCTATGCGATGGTGGCGCGCAACATCACGCCGCCCTTCCGCTTCACGCTGTTCACCGACAGCGCCGAGGGCGTGCGCCCCGAGGTGGACTGCCAGCCGCTGCCGCCGCTCGATTTCGTGATGCCGACCAACACCAAGGGCAAATGGCCGAAGGCACGCCTTTGGAGCCGGGCCCTCGGGCAGTTGGAGGGGCCGGTGCTGTTCCTCGATCTCGACCTCGTCATCACGGGCAATCTGGACGAGTTCTTCACCTTGGGCGGGCCGGATGACGTGATCCTTGCGCGCAACCCCGCCAAACCGTTCGAGCGCGTGGGCCAGACCTCGGTCTTCCGCTTTCCGGTGGGCAAGCTGGAGCCGCTGCAGAAGGCCTTCCTCGCCGATCCGCAGGGCATCGCCGATACCTACCGCTACGAACAGCGGTTCGTCACGCGCAACGCGCCGGGCGGGGTGCAGCTCTATCCCCGCCGCTGGGTGCAGCATTTCCGCTATCAGTGCCTGCACCCCTTCCCGCTGAACCTGTTCCTGACGCCGCGCCTGCCCAAGGGCACCAAGATCGTGATCTTCCCCGGCGGCGTGCATCCCGAACATGCGATCAAGGGCGGCTGGGCCGGGCGCGAAGGCTGGACGCTCATGCAGCATCTGCGCGGCCTGCGCGCGCGGCACAAGGACGGCTCGCGCTGGCGCTATCTGCGCCATTACATGAAGCCGACCGCTTGGGTGAAGGACGCGTGGCGCGAATGACGCAGCCCCGGACCGGAATGAGGGAACCGAAGGGGCCATCCGCGGCTTGAACATCGGTTTCTTCCACCGATCCCGGGATGCCCATGCTTCAGGACTGCGACCCCCTGCCCGCACCGCGCCGCGTGATCGTCGCGGTTCCCGTCCGCAACGAAGAGGCCCGGATCCAGCGGCATCTGCGCAGCCTCGACCGAGCCGCGCGTCGGGCGGGCCTGCCGGTGACGGTGCTGATCCTCGTGAACAACACCGCCGACGGCACCGTGCCGCGCATCCGCGCCGCGGAAAGGCAGCTTGGCCTGCGCATCCTGCTGCACGAGGTGGAATTTCCGCCCGAACTGGCCAATGCCGGCAATGCCCGCCGCCTCTGCATGGACCTTGCGGTGACCGAAGACCCGGACGCCGCGCTTCTGACCACCGATGCCGATACCGTGGTGACGCCGGACTGGATCGCGGCGGCGCTGAACGGCCTTGGCGCGGCCGATCTCGTTTGCGGGCTGATCCGCATGCGGCCCGCGGAACGCATCCTCGGCCCCGCGGCGCTGCGCCTCGTGCGCATCGAGGCGCGCTATGCCGATCTACTGCACGAGGCGCGGTTCGGCATCGACCGCATGCAGGGCCGCCAGCCCCATGCCCTGCGCCGCCCCCATTACATGGAGGCGGGGGCGACCATGGCCCTGCGCGCGCGCACCTACGACGCGCTGGGCGGTCTGCCCGCCGTCGCCTCCAGCGAGGATCGGGCGCTGGCCTTCCGCGCCGAGGCGCATGGCCTGACCATCGGCTATTCGGATGCGATGCAGGTCTGGGTGTCGGCGCGGATCGATGGGCGGGCGCAGGACGGCATGGCCGCCTGCCTTCTGGCCCGCCAGCGCGAACAGGACCCCTTGGCCGATCAGGCGATGCTGGCCGTTCCCGATCTCGTGGCGCTGTGGGAGGGGGCTGCGGCGAGCGACCGGCAGCCCTTCCCCGATCGCTCCGTCCCGCTGGGCCGCCGTCTGCGCGTGTCCGATCTGAAGGCCGCCCTGCCGGAGCTGGAGGCGTTCGTGGCCGGAACCGTGCGCCGAAGCTTCACGGATCTCGCCAATGCAGGCTGAATTGCGGGACGCGCTGGCGCGGATCCGGGAACTGCCGGCCGATGGGGCGGACGGGCCGTCCGGTCCGGCCCTCGTCGGCGCGCTGCGCGGCAGCGGCCTTCTGGCGCGCGCCGGACAGCTTGCCCACTGGCCCGAAGACCCGGCGGAGCTGCTGACGATCCTCTGGGCCGTGGGGGCGGAGAACCTCTCCGCCGGGCGGCTCCTCGAAGGGCATGTGAACGCGGTGAAGCTGGTGCGCATCTATGGCGATGGCGCGTCGGTGGCGCGGGATCTGGATCAGGGCCTTCTGTTCGGGGTCTGGGGGGCGGACGGCGCCGACCCCGCCCGGATCGAGGGGGACACCCTGCGCGGGGCCAAGCTGTTCGCCAGCGGGGCCGACACGGTGGACCGTCCGGTGATCTCGGTCCGCATGGGGGATAGGCCGCAGCTTTTGCTGCTGCGCCGCGATGTCCTTCAGGGGCGGCTCTTCCCCGAAGAATGGCAGGTGTCGGGGATGCAGGCCACGGCGTCGGGGCGCTGCGATCTGGACGGGATCGCGCTGCACATGGCCGAGCCGCTGGGCCAGCCCGGCGACTATCTGACCGAGCCGCATTTTCAGGGCGGCGTCTGGCGCTATGCCGCCGTGCAGGCGGGCGCGATGGGCACGCTGCTGCGCATAACGGCCGATCATCTGCGCACGCGCGGGCAGGATCAGGCCCCCCTGCAGGCGCAGCGGCTGCGCCGGATGCTGACCGCCTGCGAAACCGCCCGCCTGTGGGTGGAGCGCGCCGCCCGCGCGGTGGAGCATCCCGCCGCCCCGCCCGAGACCGCCGACACCGCCATCCTCGCCCGCCTGATCGTCGCCGACGAGGCGGAGGCGCTGCTGACCGCGATGGATCAGGCCCTCGGCGCGGCCTCGTTCGCGCGGTCGCATCCGGCGGATCGGATGCGGCGCGATCTGCGGTTCTATCTGCGGCAGGCCAATCCCGACGGCCTGTCGCACAGCGTGATGGAACGGATTTTGTGCGATTCGCAGCGGCGCGCGGCATGGGGGATGTGATGCGCTTTCAGAACAGTTCGGCCTTTGCGCCCGTCACGGCGCGCGATCTGGTGCAGGATCGCCCGCTCGTGGTGCTGGCCCCGCATCCCGATGACGAGACGCTGGGCTGCGGCGATCTTCTGGCGGTGACGGCGGCAGCGGGGACGCTCTGCCATGTGGTCTGCGTGACGGACGGCGCGGCCTCGCATCCCCGCTCGCGCCGCTGGGCCGCGCCGCATCTGGCCGATCTGCGCCGGGCGGAACTGATCGCCGCGCTGAAAGTGCTGGGCCCGATCGATCTGCACATGATGGGCCATCCCGATTGCGGCGCCCCGTCGGGCGGGGCGGCGGTCGGGGCGCTCTCGGCGCTCGTTCCGAAGGGGGCGCTGCTGCTTAGTACATGGGCGGGCGATCCGCATGTCGATCATCAAAGCTGCGCCGCGCTGGCGGCGGCGGTGGCCGCGGCGCGGCCCGACATCGCGCATCTGGCCTATCCCGTCTGGGGACGGCTGCGGCCGGACCTGCCCTTTCCCCGCAGCGGCTGGCGGCTGACCGACCGCGCCCCTGCCAAGGCGGCGGCGCTGGCCTGCCATGCCAGCCAGATGACCGGGCTGATCGACGACGATCCCGAAGGCTTCGTCATGGACCCCGCCCTTCAGGCCCTGTTCCTGTCCGAGGAGGAGGTGTTCCTTGCCCCTTGAACGCACGCTGCGCCATCTCGATGCCCTCTATGCCCGGACGGACGATCCGTGGCAGCACCGCACCAGCCCCTACGAGGCCGCGAAATACCGCGAAACGCTGCGCCGGATCGGCCCCGGCCCGTTCCAAGAGGCGCTGGAGATCGGCTGCGGCAACGGCACGCTGCTGGCGCGCCTTGCGCCGCGCTGCCATCGGCTGACCGGGATCGACTGCATCCCGGCGGCGGCGCAGGCGGCGGCGGCGGCCACCGCGCATCTGCCCCATGTCACCGTGCGGCAGGGCGAGGTGCCGCGCGATCTGCCCGCCACCTCTCCCGACCTCGTGCTGCTGTCCGAGGTCCTGTATTTCCTGACACCGGAGGAGATCGCGGCACTGGCGGCATGGCTGCGCCCGAAAGGCGCGCGGATCGTCTGCGTCAACTGGGCGGGCCGCACCGACGAGCCGCTGGATGCCGCCGCCGCGATGCGCATCTTCCGCGCCGCGCTTGGCCGGCCCGGCATCGGCCATCTGCATGACGGCTTCCGCATCGATCTCTTTCCGGCCTAGGCGGCCAGACAGGCGCCCGCCGCCGCGCCCGCCACGACGACGGCCCAAGGCGGCACGCGCCACATCACGAGGGCGACGAAGCCCAGCACCGCAAGGCCAAGATCCGCCCGCCCGCCGATCGCCGCCGTCGCCACCGGATCATAGAGCGCAAGGCCAAGGATCCCGACCACCGCCGCATTCGCCCCCCGCATCGCGGCGCGCGCCCAAGGGCGGCCCGCCAGCGCCTGCAAGAAGGGCAGCGCCCCCACCAGCAGCAGAAAGCCCGGCGCAAAGATCCCGGCCAGCGCAAGGACCGCCCCGACCGGGCCGCCCCCCGCCGCGCCGAGCCAGCCGGCAAAGGTGAAAAGCGGCCCCGGCACCGCCTGCGCCAGCCCGTATCCGGCCAGGAACGTATCCGCGCCGATCCAGCCGGGGGCGACGGTCTCCGCCTCCAGCAGCGGCAGGACGACATGGCCGCCGCCGAACACCAGCGCCCCCGCCCGGTAGAACCCGGCAAGGATCGCCCCCTCGGCCCCCATCCGCGCCAAAAGCGGCAGCAGCAGGAACAGCGCCGCGAACACCGCCAGCGCCGCGATGCCCGTCCGGCGCGCGATGCGGATGGGCACGGGGGCCGCCCCCGCGCCCGGCGAGGGGCAGAGCGCAAGGCCCGCCAGCGCCCCGATCCCGATGGCGGCCATCATCCCCAGCGGCCCCGGCACCGCCGCCAGCACCAGTATCGCCCCGGCGGCGATGCCCGCGCGCGGCCCATCGGGGCACAGCGCGCGGGCCATGCCGAACACCGCCTGCGCCACGATCGCCACCGCGACCAGCTTCAGCCCGTGGATCACCCCCGCCGCCCCCGCGCCTGCCAGCCCCTGCGCCCAAAGCGCGAGCCCCACCAGCAGCAGCGCCGAAGGGGCCGTGAACGCCACAAAGGCGGCAAAGGCCCCCGCCCATCCCGCCCGCATCAGACCAAGGGCAAAGCCCACTTGGCTGGAAGCCGGCCCCGGCAGGAACTGACACAGGGCCACCAGATCGGCATAATCCTCCTCGCTGAGCCAGCGGCGGCGGGTCACGAATTCGTCCCGGAAATATCCCAGATGGGCGACCGGCCCCCCGAACGCGGCCAGGCCAAGCTTCAGAAAGGCGCCAAACACCTCGATCGCCCTATGCGTCATCGCGCCCCCCTTCGATCCAGCATCCGGGATGCACGCTGATCGAAGACGGGGGCGCGATCAAGCTCAGGTCGCGCGGTTCAGGTTCAGCCGGTCCTGCACCTTGGCCGCCTCTTCCTTCCGCTCGCTGTAGCGGTCGGTCAGATCGGCGCGCCCGCGCGTCATCAGGGTGAAGCGGACCAGCTCCTCCATCACGTCCACGATGCGGTCGTAATAGCTGGAGGGTTTCATGCGCCCCTCCTCGTCGAACTCGTCATAGGCGCGCGCGACCGAGGATTGGTTCGGGATCGTCACCATCCGCATCCAGCGCCCGAGGATGCGCATCTGGTTCACGGCGTTGAAGCTTTGCGATCCGCCTTCCACCTGCATCAGGGCCAGCGTCCTCCCCTGCGTCGGGCGGATCGCACCCATCGACAGGGGGATCCAGTCGATCTGCGATTTCATCACCCCGGTCATCGCGCCGTGGCGTTCGGGGCTGGTCCAGACCTGCCCTTCGGACCACAGGCACAGATCGCGCAGTTCCTGCACCTTGGGGTGATCGACATCGGCATCGTCGGGCAGCGGCAGCCCGTCGGCGTGGAACACCCGCGTCTCGCAGCCCATATGACGCAGCAGGCGGGCCGCCTCCTCCGTGGCGAACCGGCTGTAGGACCGCGTGCGAAGCGAGCCATAAAGCAGCAGGATCCGCGGGGGATGCCCGTCGATCACGGGGCGCGGCAGCAGATCCGGGACGAGGTTCGGAAGATCGTCCATCATGCCGGCACCCCCTTTTCGAACCAACGCGGCCCAAGCCGAAGCGCCACCCGCACCAGAAGGATCAGCACCGGCACCTCCACCAGCGGGCCGATGACGGCCGCGAACGCCACCGGAGAGCCGAGGCCGAAGGCCGCGATCGCCACCGCGATGGCCAGTTCGAAGTTGTTGCCCGCCGCCGTGAAGGCGATGGCGGTGGTGCGCGGATAATCCCGCGCGATCAGCCGCCCCAGCGCAAAGCTGACCATGAACTGGATCGCGAAATAGAGCACCAGCGGCACCGCGATGCGCAGCGCGTCCATCGGCAGGCGCAGCACGTCGCCGCCCTTCAGGCTGAACATCGCGACGATCGTGAACAGCAGCGCCACCAGCGTGATCGGGCTGATGCGGGGCAGGAACACGTCCTGATACCACTCCGCCCCCCGCCGCGCGATCAGCACCCGCCGCGTCAGCCACCCGGCAAGGAACGGCAGACCGAGATAGATCAGCACCGCCTCGGTCACGGTTGCGAAACCGACATCGACCACGCTGCCCTCCAGCCCGAAGAGGGGCGGCAGCACCGTCAGGAAGAACCACGCATAGGTGGAGAAGAAGAGGATCTGGAAGATGGAGTTGAACGCCACCAGCCCCGCGACATACTGATTGTCGCCGCGCGCCAACTGGTTCCAGACCAGCACCATCGCGATGCAGCGCGCCAGCCCGATCAGGATCAGCCCGGTCATGTATTCGGGCTGATCGCGCAGAAAGATCACCGCCAGCACGAACATCAGCACCGGCCCGATGATCCAGTTCTGCAGCAGCGACAGCAGCAGGACGCGCCGGTCGGCAAAGACCTGCGGAAGCTCTTCGTAGCGGACCTTGGCCAAGGGCGGGTACATCATCAGGATCAGGCCGATGGCGATGGGAATGTTGGTCGAACCAGCCGACATCCCCTCCAGCGCGCCCGAAAGGCCGGGAACGCCCGCGCCCAGCGCGACGCCCAGCGCCATGGCGGCGAAGATCCAGACGGTGAGATAGCGATCGAGGAAGGAAAGCCGGCGTGCCGGGGCAGATGTCATCTTGGGGCCTCGCGGGTCAGGTGGAACGGATGGGTGCGCCGGCATCGTCCACGACGCGCTCGCCATCCTCCTTGGTGAAGGCGCCCCGCTGCGGGGGCAGAAGATCCAGAACGGCCTGGGAGGGACGGCAAAGGCGCACGCCCTTCGGGCCGACGACGATCGGACGGTTGATCAGGATCGGATGGGTCATCATCGCATCGATCAGCGCATCGTCCGTCAGCCCCGCATCGCCGAGGCCAAGCTCGGCATAGGGGGTTCCCTTTTCGCGCAGCAGGGCGCGGGGGGCGATGCCCATGCGCGCGATCAGTTGCACCAGAAGCGCGCGGCTGGGCGGTGTCTTCAGATATTCGATCACATGCGGTTCGACCCCGGCATTGCGGATCATCGCAAGCACGTTGCGCGAGGTGCCGCAGGCCGGGTTGTGGTAGATGACGACATCCATGATCACACCTTCGGGTCGGGAACGCAGCAGGCCAGCGCGTCGATCGCCGGGGTGCAGATCTCGGGGCGGCCCTGACAGCAGTCGCGCATGAGAAAGCCGACGAGCGCGGCCAGCGCCGGATAGGCCGCCGTATAGATGGCGAACCGCCCGTCCCGGCGCGAGCGGACCAGCCCGGCATGTTCCAGCTGCTTCAGGTGAAACGCCGTCCGGGACGAGGTGGCATCCACCGCGCGCCCGACGGCACCCGCCGCCAGCCCCTCGGGGCCGGCCTGCACAAGATGGCGCAGGATGCGCAGGCGCGTCCGGTCGGACAGCGCGGCAAAGGCGGCAAGGGCCTCGTCCTCGATCTCGGGATCTTCGGGCATGGGACTCACTCCTCAACGACTCTTGAGATGTTAACCCATCCACGCCCGTGGGCAAGCCCCCCCGCCATTCCGAAACGGACTTGGCAGTTCCGAAGAGGGTCTTGCCCTTGCCTGCCGGGGGCCCGACCCTGCGGCGAACAGGCAAGCGGGGGGCACGACACCATGACACGCATCTTTCAGACTATCGGCGATACCGGGCTGGCGATGGCCGATCTGATCCATATGCGCGAGGCCCGCGCCGAAGCGGTATCGGCCGATGGAACCCTGATCGCCAGCCTTGAGAATACCTCGGGCTTTCCGCAGGTCTGGATGCGGACGGCGGCGGGCGGGGCGGCGTGGCGGGTGACGGACCTGCCCGAGCGGGTGGTGCAGATCGCCTTTTCCCCCGTCGGGCGGGATCTACTGCTGACCACAGATTGCGGCGGCGACGAACGTCACCAGTTCTACCTTCTGTCCGATGCCTCTGGCCCGGCCCGGCCGCTGACGGCAGCGCCGGGTGTGGTGCATCTGTGGGGTGCATGGTCGCCCTGCGGCACGAAGATCGCCTATGCCGCGAACGCACGCGATCCGCGCTGCATGGATATCCATGAGATGACCGTCGCGACGGGGCAAGTCCGCACCTTGCTCGAAGGGCGCGGCTTTCAGGAGGCGCTGGCCTGGACCCCGGACAGGACCGGGCTGCTCCTGCGCGATTCGATCAATGGCAGCACCCGGCAGACCCTTGCCCTGCTGAACATCGCCGCTGGCACCACCCGGACGCTGGCACCCGAAACCGGGCGAACGCGCTATCTCTCGGCCCGGATGGCGAAGGATGGCCGCGGCGTCTATCTGATCTGCGACCGCGACCGGGAATTCCATGCGCTGCAATGGCTCGATTTTGCTACGGACCGGATCACGCCGCTGATCGCAGTAGAGGGGTGCGACATCGACCTCTGGGCCCCGCATCCAGACGGCAAGCGGGCCGTGGTGGCGGTGAACGAGGAAGGTGCCTCGCGGCTGTTCATCGCGCCCTTGGCCGGGGATGGCGGACAAGAGGACATTCCCCTGCCCCTTCACGGCGTCGTCCAGTCGCTGAAGGTGCTGGCGGACGGGCACCTTTTGATGACGCTGGAGGGGGCGAACGATCCCGCCGATCTGTGGCGCCACGATCCTGATACGGGCGATTGGTGCAACCTGTCACAGGCGCCGAAGGCCGGGATGCGGCTGGCGGGGCGGCCGCTGCCTTTGGTTGCGCGCCTGCCGGGCATGGACGGGGCCGATGTGCCCCATTTCGTCTATCCCCCGCAGGGGGAGCGGCCTGCGAAGGGCTGGCCCGTCCTTTTCATCGTGCATGGCGGGCCGGAGGCGCAATGGCGTCCCACCTTCCGCGCCGAGATCCACCACTACACCTCGCATGGGATCATGGTGGTCGCACCGAATGTCCGCGGCTCCACAGGGTATGGCCGCCCGTGGCACGAGGCGGACGATGTGGAAAAGCGGATGGACAGCGTCGGCGATCTGATCGCGCTGGCCCGCGCCTTCGCTGCGCGTGCGGATGTGGATGCCGCCCGGATCGGGGTGATGGGCCAATCCTATGGCGGGTTCATGGTGCTGGCGGCGATGACGGCCGCGCCCGATCTGTGGCGCACGGGGATCGACATCTACGGTGTTGCGAACTTCACCACACTTCTGGAAACGACCGGCCCATGGCGCGCGGCGCTGCGTGCGGCGGAATACGGCGATCCGGTGCGCGATGCGGCCTTTCTGGCCGAGGTGTCGCCCGTCCGGCATCTGGACCGTCTGGCGGCGCCGCTTCTGGTCATCCACGCTACGGACGATCCGCGCGTTCCGATCGAACAGGGCGAGCAGGTCTTTGCCCGGCTGCGCGGGCGCGGCCATCCCGTGGAGATGCTGCGGATTGAGCATGAGGGCCATGGATTCGTCCGCCTTCAGAACCGCCTGACCGTCTTTGGCCGCATCGCCGACTGGCTGGCCCAGTTCCTGTGATGCGCGCCTGCGCCGATGCGCGGGCTGCCCAACAGGCGGTCATCACCGCACAGCGATTGGCCAAAGCCCGCCACGCGCCCCGATCCGCCCCGCCCCGCGATTGACGCGGGGCCGTGCACACGGCCTGCTTGCGGCATCGGAACCGGTGCTGGGGGGCATGTCATGGAACTGAAACTTCTCGAGGATTTTCTGTGCCTGAACGACACGCGCAACTTCTCGCGCGCGGCCGAGGCACGCAACGTCACACAATCGGCGCTGTCCAAGCGTATTCGCGCGCTGGAATATTGGGTGGGGGCAACGCTGGTCGACCGTTCCTCCCACCCGATCGAACTGACGCCCGAAGGCGCGGCCATGGTGGCGCAAGCCCGCGAACTGGTGGCGACCTTTCAGGGGATGCGCGCGGGCATCCGCGCCCATGCGACGCCGGGGCGCAATTGCATCCGGCTTGCGGCGCTGCACACGCTGCGCGTGGCTGTCCTGCCGCCGTGGCGCCGCCGGATCGAGGCCGCGACCGGCCCCCTCGCGATGGAGAGCAACGGCTCTTTCGCGGCCTATGCCCAGACGCTGCGCCAATTCCGCAACGGCGAATCGGACCTTTTGCTGACCTATGTCCATCCGGCGGTTTCGGACGGGCTCTGCGATGACGCCTACGAATCCTGTTTGCTGGGCCATGACCGGCTGCTGCCCGTCTCAGCCCCCGATGCCGACGGGCAACCGATGCATCGGCTGGATGGGGCGGGGATCATCAACTTCCTCAGCTATGGCACCTCGTCCTTCTTTGCCCGGGCGCTGGCACCGCTGCTGAACGAGCGGCCGATGGCGCTGAACGTCGCCGCCACCAACGCCATGAGCGTGGGGCTGCAATCGCTGGCCAAGGTCGGCTGCGGCCTTGCATGGATTCCCGAGACGTTGGCCGCGCCCGACCTGCGGTCAGGGGCGCTGGTGCAGGCGGGCGGGCCGGAATGGGTGCTGGCGCTGGATATCCGGCTGTTCCGCCAGCGCCGCACCCGGCGCCCGGTGATCGACCGGGTGTGGCAGGCCGCCCAGACCCTGTTGGCCGAGGATGCCGCAAAGGTCACTCCGCTGCGGCAGGCGAACTGACCCTCAGGCCGCCTGCAGCGCCCGTACCGCCAAGAGATCCCCGAGGGCGGACAGATCCGGCAGGTCGTCCAGCCGTATCAAGGTGTCATAAGCCTCCGGGTGCCCGGTGCAGTCGGCGAATTTCGCGCGCCGCTGTGCCTCTGTCAGCGGATCGGGAAGGGTGCCGCGCGCATGGCTGCGGCTTGCATTCAGCACCTGCCCATCCGTCAGCCGGACCGTCATGCGATGCGCGGCTTTCAGGGCGGCGGGCTGCTCTTCGTCGGGCAGAAGGATCATGCTGATCCGGGGCATCAACGCGCGGATATGCGGCGCCTGCACGGCGGCCGGGGTGAAATCGGCCAGTGACAGCACATCCTGACACAGTGCACGGGCCAGACAATACGGCATGGAGAACCGCGCCTCCATCTCGTTCTGCGGATCGGGGAAGGCGAGGTTGCGGTAATTCGCGAGCGCGACCGCCACCTCCACCTGCGTGACATCCGCGGGGGCGAAGCCATGCGCCTGCCGCAGATCGTGCAGCATGTCGATCGCGTTATGGGTGGAGCCGCAGCAGGGATGCAGCTTGGGGGCCAACCCATCGGTGCCGATCACATGCGGACCGTCCCCGATGTCCCAGCGCGCAGGATGACCTGCGCCGAACAGATCGCCAAAACCCTGCGCGCGTTCAAGGATGTCGGCGCGGCCCCGAAGCCCCGCCTTTGCGAACAACGCCGCATCAGCCGCGTTGCGCGCGGCGATGCCCGCGTGGAACGGCTTGGCCGAGGTGCCGAACTGCCCCTTCATCCCGCAGGCCGTGGAAGTGGCCAGCGACATTGCCTGCACCACATCCGCCCCGACAAGGATGGCCGCCCCGGCCGCAGATCCGATCGGCGCCACGGTGGCGGTGCCGTGCCAACCGGCGGTGTAATGATGCGGGCGCACACCTTGGGCCACCAAAGCCTGCGCCTCCAGCCCGGCGAGATAGGCATCGACAAGCTGCCGCCCCGTCGCACCCACCGCCTGCCCCACCGCAAGCAGCGCCGGCACCATCACCGCCGAAGCATGGCTCATCCCTGGGGTGAAATTGTCGTCGAAATCGAGCGCATGGGCCGCGACGCCGTTCACTAGCGCCGCATCGGACGGCCCGGCCCGGCCCGCAACCGTATCGCAGGGCCCGCCCATCGGGGGCCGCGCCGCCACGGTGCCGCGCAGAGCGATATCCTCCCGCCCCGCGACGATGCAGCCGAGCGTGTCAATGATCGCCTCGATCGCGGCGCGCCGGTCGGCGGGCGTGATGGGGCACCCGCCCGTCACGCGGGCGGCGATCTGTTCCAGAACAGTCATGTATTCTTCCTTCAGACGGTGATGGCAGGGGCGGAGGCCGCAAGGAAATCGCGCGTATAATCTTCGTGCACGCGGCCAGCGCGGATATCAGGTGCCGAGATTTCCTCGAGGATGCGGCCATGGCGCATGATCGCCACGCGGTCGCACATATGGGCAATGACGGCGATGTCGTGGCTGACCATCAGATAGGTCAGCCCCAGTTCGCGGCGCAGGCGCGACAGCAGGTTCAGGATCTCGGCCTGCACGCTCACATCCAGCGCCGAGGTCGGTTCGTCCAGCAGCAGCAGCTTCGGCTCCACGATCAGGGCACGGGCGATGGCAACGCGCTGGCGCTGACCGCCCGACAGCTCGTGCGGATAGCGAAAGCGGAATTCGGGGCCGAGGCCGACATTGCGCAGCACCTCGTCGATGCGGCGCTGTTCCTCGCCAAGGCCCATCAGGCGGACGGGTTCGGACAGCACCGCCTGCACCATCTTGCGCGGATGAAGCGATCCGTAGGGATCCTGAAACACCATCTGCATGGCGCGGAAATGCTCGCGCCGACGGCGCGCGGGCAATTCGCGCCCCTCTAGCAGGATCGCGCCGTCATAGACGGGGTTGAGGCCCGCCGCCGCGCGCAAGATCGTGGACTTGCCGCAACCGGATTCGCCGATCAACCCGTAGGATTCGCCCCGCTCGATGCGGAACTCTGCGCCGCGGACGGCCGTCACCGCGCCGTCGTTGAAGCTGATGGTCAGGCCGACCGCCTCCAATACCGTGTCCTTCATGTCGATGCTCCCATGCGCCACGCCTCGTCGCGCCGGATCACCGGCAGTTCGGCGCGCGGCTGATCCAGCCGGGGCAGACTGTCCAGAAGCGCGCGGGTGTAGGGGTGGCGGGCGCGGCCCAGATCGCGGGCCGGAAGATCCTCCATGATGCGGCCAGCATACATCACCAGCACCCGATCACAGAAATCGGCCACGAGGTTCAGATCGTGGCTGATGAAGATCAGGCTCGCACCGGTGCGGTCCACCAGCTCGTCCAGCACAGCCAGCACCTGCCGCCGGACGGTCACATCCAGCGCCGATGTCGGCTCGTCGGCGATGATCAGCTTCGGCTCGGGGATCAGCATCATGGCGATCATGATGCGCTGCCCCATCCCGCCCGAGACCTGATGGGGCAGGATATCATAGACACGCGCCGGGTCGCGGATCTGCACGCTGTCCAACATCTGGAGCGCCCGCTCCTTTGCCTCGGCGCGGCTGACGCGGTGATGGGTGCGGTAGGCCTCGGCGATCTGGCGGCCGACCGTCATCAGGGGGTTCAGGCTGAATTTCGGGTCCTGCAGGATCATCGCGATTTCGGATCCGCGCAGGGTGCGCATCTGCCGCTCCGAAGCCGCCAGCAGGTCGGTCTGCCCAAAGCGCAGCGCATCGGCCGTGATCCGCGCCGAGGGCGGCGACAGACGCATGATGGCCCGGCCCGTCTGGCTTTTGCCCGACCCGCTTTCGCCCACGATGCCCAACTTTTCATGCCCCAAGGCAAAGCTGACGCCGCGCACGGCATGAGTGGTGCGGGCCGTACCATGGAAGTGGATGTTCAGGTTCTCGACCGTCAGGACGGGATCAGTCATGGCGCGGGTCCAATACGTCGCGCAGGCCGTCGCCCACGAGGTTGAATGCGATGGAGGTGATCAGGATAGCGACGCCCGGCGCCGCCGCCACATGGCCGTTCGACAGGATGAATTGCCGGGCCGAAGACAGCATCGCCCCCCATTCCGGACTGGGCGGCTGTGCCCCGAGCCCCAGAAATCCGAGCCCCGCCGCCGAGAGAATGATCGAGGCCATGTTGAGCGTCACCCGCGCGATGACCGAGGGCACGCACATCGGCGCGATATGCCCGACCATGATCCGCCATGCCCCCGCCCCCTGCAGCCGCACCGCCGCGATGTAATCCGATCGGCGGACCATCATCGTTTCGGCGCGGGCAAGGCGCGCGATGGGCGGCCATGTCGCAAGCGAGATGGCGATGATGGCATTCTCGATCGACGGGCCAAGGGCCGCGACGAAGGCCAGCGCAAGGATCAGCGACGGGAAGGCCAGAAAGATTTCGGTCAGGCGCATCAGCACCATATCCACCCAGCCGCCGAACCAGCCCGACAGCATCCCCACCACCAGCCCGATCGGGGCCGAGATCGCCGCCGTCAGGCAGGCGATGTACAGGGTGATGCGCCCGCCATGCAGAAGGCGGGAATAGATGTCGCGCCCCAGTTCGTCCGTGCCCAGCCAATGTGCGGCCGAAGGGCGCGCAAGGCGGTTCGTCAGATCTTGGGCATAGATGTCATGGGTGGACAGCAGCGGCGCGCAGATCGCAGCGGTGAAGATGATCACCAGCAGCACAAGGCCCGCCAGCGCCGATCCGTTGCGGCGCATCTTCAGCACCGTGATGCGCAGCTGATGCATCCGCGCCTCAGCGGGCGTGCGGGGTGCGGTGTAGGGAATTGCGGTCATGGTCTCACCTCTCAGCGCGTGCGGGGATCGAGAATGCGATAGAGAAGATCGCAGACGAGGTTCAGCGCGACGAAGATCACGCCGATCAGCAGCGTACAGCCGACGACCGAGTTCATGTCGCCCGACAGAAGAGCGTTCGTCATGTAGCGGCCGAAACCGGGCCACGCGAAGACCGTCTCGGTCAGCACCGCGCCTTCCAGCAGAAAGGCATAGGACAGCGCCACCACGGTGATCACCTGCACGGCGATGTTGCGAAAGACGTGCAGCCAGACGATGCGCCACAGGCCAAGGCCCTTGGCGCGGGCGGTCACGACATATTCCTGCTCCAACTGCTCGATCATGAAGGACCGGGTCATGCGGCTGACATAGGCCAGCGCCGACAGCGCAAGGATCGAGGCCGGAAGGATGATGTGCCCGAAGACATTGCCCAGCAGCGCCAGATTGCCCGACAGCGCCGCGTCGATCAGATAAAAACCGGTCACGGGCTGCAGATCGAATTCGTAGATGAAATCGACCCGCCCCGGCCCGCCGACCCAGCCGAGCGTGGCGTAAAAGAGCACGAGGCCCATCAGCCCCAGCCAGAAGTTCGGCGCCGAATATCCGACCAGCGACAGGATGCGCGCCAGATGGTCGATCCAGCCGTTGCGGTTCACCGCCGCCACGACACCCAGCGGCACACCGATCCCAGTGCCAAGGATCATCGCCACGGTCGCAAGTTCTAGCGTGGCGGGAAAGACGCGGGCGATCTCTTCGGCCACCGGCCGTCCGGACAGAAGCGAATTGCCGAAATCCAGCCGCGCAAGATCCAACAAGTAATGGCCGAACTGCACGATCAGCGGCTGGTCGAGGCCCAGCTGGACATACATCCGCTGATAGGCCTCGGGGGTGGCATTGTCGCCCAGAACGGCGAGCACGGGATCGAGCGGCAGAAGCCGCCCGATCATGAAGGTCAACGCCGCAAGCCCAAGCAGCGTCACGAGGACGGATCCCGTCCGCGACATCAGCGCGAGCGCGCGGGCCGGCACCCCCCGGACCGGCCGGCGGCGCCGTGCGGGTACCGGCGCCGCGGTCACTTCGACGCCTCGGTGTAGTAGGTGCGGAAGCCGTTCCACGTCCAGTTCTGCACCGTGTCGCGGATCGCGGCCACGTTGTAGCTCTGGAACATGACCGCCATCTCACCGGTCTGCATCCAGTCCTGTTGCAGGGTGCGGTACATCTCGCGGCGGGTGTCTTCGTCGGTTTCGGCCACGGCAGCGGCGACGCGGTCGTTATAGTCGAGATCCTGATAGCTCGCGCGCCAAGCAGGGTACTGGGTCAGCTGCGCTTCGTCGGAATTGTCGGGGTTCTGAACCAAGCGCGAGGCGTTGCCATGCGCATCCGGGATGCCGGTCTGCCACGCCATGATGATGCTGTCGAAATCACGCCCCCGCGCCCGCGCGAACAACTGCGCATTGGCCATTTGTTCGATATGCAGCGTGATGCCGATCTTCGAGGCATTCTGCTGCAGATGCTGCCCCAGCGGCGAGGACCATGGCAGCGAGCCAATCAGAAGCGTCGCTTCGAACCCATCGGGATAGCCTGCCTCGGTGATCAGCTCCTTGGCCTTTTCGAGGTCGAGCTCGAAGGGCGTGCCCTCTTCGCCCTGCAACGCGCCCCATGCGCCCGATTGCGCAAAGCTGTTCCACGGTTTGCCCAAGTACTGCATCACCGTATCGCCAAGGCCCTGATAATCGATCAGGTACTTCATCGCGAGGCGCACCTTCTCGTTGTCGAAGGGCGGGCGGGCAAGGTTCATGACGGTGAAGATCAGCTGCGGCTTCAACGTAGAGACCACGTTCACGCCGTCCGTCTCTTCCAGCGCGGACAGATCGTCCGGCGTCAGATCGCGCGCCACATCGACATCGCCCTGTTCGACCAGCAGACGCTGCGTGCCGGTTTCGGCAACATGACGGATCAGGATGCGCGGGATCTTCGGCGCTGTGCCATAATACCCCTCATTGGCCTGTAGGACCACGCCTTCGCCCTGATTCCATTGCACAAGGCTGTAGGGCCCGACGCAGGCGGTGTGCGCATTCAGCCAGCCATTGCCGAGATCGCCGTCCTCCTCATGGGCCATCACCTCCTCCCGGTCGAGGGTGGTGGTGATCCGGTAGGCGCCGATCGCCTGCAACAGCAGGTTCGACGGATAGACGAGATCGAATTTCAGCACGACCGTATGGGCATCGGGGGCGGTGATCCGCTCGTCCATATTCTCGGTGGTGAAGCCGTAATCGGTCAGGGCGGCAGCGTTGCCGAAGCCTAGCCGCAGGGCGCGCTTCATGGACCAGACCGTATCCTCGGCGGTTGCGGGCCGCCCCGAGGGGAACGTCGCATCCGGATTCAGATGGAAGGTGATCGTCTTGCCATCCTCACTGACCTCCCAATCGGTCGCAAGCGAGGGGATGACCTTGGATTCCTCCTCGGGAGCGAAATCCACAAGGCTGTCGCAGATGTTGGAGATGATCTCGGAGGTGACCACCTCGCCGATCTGGGCCGGATCGAAGGTGGAGATGGCGTCGATGTTCCATGCCATCACCAGCGCGTTGTCGGGCGTGGCGGCATGGGCGAGGGAAAGGGCGGCGGGCGCTGCGGCAAGGCAAGCCACGCCGGCCAGAAGGCGGGTGCGAAGTGTCATGGTGTATTCCCTGTCGGTTGGAACGGGGGCCGGTTGATCCGGCCCGCAATCATTCAGCGGCTTCGGGGCGCGGGACCAGCGGCGGGCGCACGTCTTCGGGGATCGGGCAGACATAGGGTTCGCGCGCCAGCCGCTCGGCATGGTCCTTCTTGGCGCGCGCCAGAAGCACTTCGTCGGTCAACAACATCCGGCCCACCACACCCATCACCTTGGCGGCATAGGTCATGCCCTTGTGCGCAGCGGGCGATTTGCCCTGCGCGGTGATCTGCCAGCTGTGCCCCGGCGTTCCGATCGCCACGGTGGAGACGCGGGCCTGTACGGTCGGCACCTTCCACGACACATCCGCCACATCGGTGGAGCCCATCATCTTCGGACCCCGCATCTCGCGCGGGACGACGTAATCGCATAGCGGCTCGTCGGCGCGCACATCCATGCCGTTGGCGCGGTAGGTGGCGGCGATGTCCTCGGCCGTCAGGGTGCCTTGAATTTTGGCGGCATAGGCGCGGTCGGCATCATCGAAATCGACACCGCCGAGATCGTCCATCGCCGTCTGCATCGCCTCTTCCAGCGGGGTGTTTCCAAGCATGTTCGACACCGCCGACATGATGGAGATATCGACCTGCGTTTCGGTCATCATGGCGGCGCCATGGGCGATCTTCTTCACCCGTTCATTCAACGCCAGCATCCCCGGCAGGCTGGTGGAGCGGATGGCATAGCGCACCTTGGCCCGGCCCTGCACCACGTTCGGCGCCGTGCCGCCCGCGTCAAGGTAGGCATAATGGATGCGGCTTTCCTGCGGCACATGCTCGCGCAGATAGTTCACGCCGACCGACATCAGTTCGGCTGCGTCCAATGCCGAACGGCCCAAATGCGGCGCGGCGGCGGCATGGCTGGCGCGGCCGGTGAAGGTGAAATCCATGCGGGTATTGGCAAGGGACTGCGCCTCGTCGACCTTGGTCAT
This sequence comes from Falsirhodobacter algicola, assembly GCF_018279165.1. Lineage (GTDB taxonomy): Bacteria > Pseudomonadota > Alphaproteobacteria > Rhodobacterales > Rhodobacteraceae > Falsirhodobacter > Falsirhodobacter algicola. The sequence goes on from NZ_CP047289.1 coordinate 1,513,380, forward strand.
GGTGGCGGGGTGCCATGTGATTGCGGCATCCACATCGTCGAAGGCACCGTCGCGCACCATAAAGGCCTTGGCCGCGCCGCCCTCTTCGGCCGGGCATCCGTAATAGCGCACGCGCCCGGGGGTGCCGGTTTCGGCCAGCCAGTCCTTCAGCGCGCAGGCCGCCAGAAGCGCGGCCGATCCCAGAAGATTGTGCCCGCAGCCATGGCCCGCGCCACCCGCATCGGCGGGTTGCGGTTCGGCAATGCCGGCAACTTGGCTCAATCCCGGCAGCGCGTCATATTCCCCAAGGATCGCGATGACCGGGCCGCCCTCGCCCGCCTCGCCCATGACGGCGGTGGGGATGCCAGCCACCTCTTCATGCACGGCAAAGCCTTTGTCGCGCAGTACCGCGACATGCTCCGCGCAAGAGCGGTATTCGCCATAGAGAAGTTCCGGCATGCCCCAGACCCGATCGCTCAGTTCGATCAGATCCGCCCGGTGCGTTTCCACATGATCCCATATCGGGTCGCTGTTCTGCATGATCGTCCCCTGTTGCTCTGACCCAAGGGTCACGCAACCGGGCGCGCCGGTCCAATGCCAAGTCGGGTTAAGGTCAGTCGCGTTCGGAATGATCGCGCCAAGGGGCGGTGCGAAGGCAGCGGCACTGACAAAAAAGGCGCCGGAAAAACCGGCGCCTTTCGATCGTTCGGGCGGACCGCCTCAGAAGCTGACGGCGAGTCCGAGGCTGACGCTGCGCGGATCCACCACCGTCGCGGCAGAGGTGGAGGTGACGGCCCCGTTCACATAGCCGCGGTAGGAATGGATCCACGTCGCCGCGTCTTCGTTGGTCAGGTTGTTCACCGCCCCATAGAGGCGCACATTCTCGGCCAGCATGTAGCTCGCGCCGACATTCACGATGGTATAGCCGTCCACCTCGTACTCGTCGTAGTTCTCGTCGTCCGAATAATAGCCGTCGACGTAGCGCATGTCCCCCGACAGGGTCAGGCGGCGCGTCGCCTGCCAGCTGGCCCCGAGGCTGAGGGTGTAGCTCGGGGCGCGGGCGAACTCGCTGCCCTCCAGATCGGCCGTCGAATCCGAGAAGTCCGTGATCTCGGTGTGCAGAAGGCCGAGACCCGCCTTCAGGCGCAGACTGTCCACCGGGCGGTATTCGGCGCCCAGTTCCAGCCCGTAGGAAATCGCCTTGTCGGCATTGACCGTGGCATAGTCCGTTTCGTCATCGACGGTGAAGGAGACGGAACGCTGCGCATTCGTGTAGCGGTCGTAGAAGAGGTTCGCCGTCAGCGCCAGCCGGTCGTCCAGCAGCCGCGCGCGGGTGAACAGCTCGTAGTTCCAGACCGTCTCTTCCTCGTATTCGAAATACTGCCCAGTGTTGAAGCCAAGCCCGACACCGCCGGGGTTGTAGCCCTTGGAAACCATGCCGCCCACGGTCACCTGCGGCGACATCTCATAGGTCAGGACCAGTTTCGGCAGCACTTCGGTGAAGGTGTCGTCGTAATCGACATCATAGGTCAGATAGGCGCCGTCACGCTCGGTGTGATCCTTCTGGAACCGCAGCCCCCCCGTCAGCGACAGCCGGTCGGTGAAGCGGTAGGTCGTCTCGGCGAAGGCCCCGAAGCTCGTCTTGGTGTCGTCATAGCTGTAATCGCCGACGAGATAGAGCGTCTCGTCCGATTCCGTCCGGGACAGATAGATGCCGCCGAACCCGCTCCAGACCGCATCGGCATCGCCGAAGGTCAGCCGGGTTTCGTTGGTCCATGTCCGCCGGTCGATATTGGCGGTGCCGTTGTAGAAGGTCTCCATCTCCCGGTCGCTCTCGGCGTGGGTGTAGGTCAGCTGGTTCGTCAACTTCATGCCGTTCAGGAACTCGTAGCTCGCATCCAGGATGGCGCTGTTGCTGTCGATGTCCCAGCTGGGATAGCTGTCGGCGGTGTTTTCCAGATCGTCGTAGGGGGTGAACACCTCCTCGATCTGCGGACGGTTCGAGGAGCTGTGCGCATAGGTCAGCATCGCCTCGAAGCCCGGAAGCTCCGTCGGCTTCCACAGCAGTTTGCCGCGCACCGTCTTGGATTCGTAGTTCAAGTCCGTTTCGTCGTCGCTGAAGGCCGACCCGGTGTAATCCACATAGGAATCGCGCGAGGACGTATCGACGGAGATGCGCGCCGCCAGATCGGCCGAGATCGGCGCCGAATAGGCGAGCGAGGCGCGACGGCGATTGTCCGATCCGACCTCCACCTGCGCCGCACCTTCGGGGGTGAAGGTCGGATCCTTGGTGTTGACGATGATCGCGCCGGCGATGGAATTGGCCCCCTGCGAGGTGGTCTGCGGGCCGCGATAGACCTCGATCGTGTCCACGTCCCATGTGGAGGCGCTGCCGTAGTTCAGGCTGAAGTAATCCTGCGTGGAGCCGTCGACGTTGATCGAGGTGCGCGGCACCGTGCCCCCGAAGAAGGCATAGGCCGAGGTGTTCGGCCCCTGCGTGTCCTGCCCCCGGATGGTCGGGGACATGCCGCTGCCGATGTTCAGCACGTTCGGGATGACCGAAACGGCCTCGGTCACGTCGTTGCGCCCGCCCTGCTGCAGATCGCGGCCGGAGAAGACGACGACCGAGCTTGCGGTTTCGTCAAGGCTACGCTCGACCTTCTCGCCCGTCACGGTGATCGCATCCAGAAGGATGCCTTCCGCCGGGTCCTGAGCGAAGGCGGCCTGCGCCGCAAGGGACGCGGCCAGCGCGATGAAGCTGGTGCTGCGGGTGAAGCGTGGATGGAATCGTGCCATGTTCCCTCGGAGGTTCTGTCGTGTCGCCGCTGGCTGGGGGAAATGGCTCGCGTTTTCGTGTTCCGCATTGCATTACGCATTCCGCATGTCAACGCGCGAGTTGCAACGGCGTCCGTAAATCCGTAACCCGTGGCCCAATCGCCATGAATCGCGGCGCAGATGACCCCACCCCCCGAGGCCGTTGATACGATGCAAGGCAATTCGCACCCCGCCCCGCCCCCGATGCCCCTGCCCGAGGATGCACAGGCCGCGCCCCGCGCGCGCGACGGCACGGTGCAATCGGTCTCCATTGCGGCGGCGTTCCTGCGCGTTCTGTCCGCCGCCGAACGGGCCCTGCCCTTGGGCGAGGTTGCAAACCGCGTCGGCACCGGCCGCTCCACGGCGCATCGCTATCTGCAATCGCTGGTGAAGGAGGGGCTGGCGCAGCAGGACCCCGTCAGCGGGCATTACGATCTCGGCACGCTTTCCCTGTCGATCGGGGTGGCGGCCCTGCGCCGCGTCGATCCGGTGGAGATCGCGGGCCGGCATGTGAAGGACCTTGCCCTGACCCATGCCATCAGCGCCGGGATCGCGATCTGGACCGAGCGCGGCCCGACCATCGTGCGCTGGCACAACAGCGCCTATTTCGCGATTTCGGCGGTCGGGCTGGGGGCGATCCTGCCGATCGACAACACCGCCTGCGGTCTGGTCTGCCAAGCGTTCCTGCCGCCCGATGCGGTGGCCGGGGCGCGGCGGAACCAGCCGGAGCATTTTCGCGGCGCGGTGCCCAGGGCCGATCTTCTGGACAAGGTGCGCCGGGACCGCTGGGCGGAACTGACCAGTCACCTTCTGTCGAACGTCACCGGGCAGGCCGCGCCGATCTTCGACGCGCAGGGGGAGTTGGCCTGCGTCGTGACCTCGGTCGCCGATCTTGGGCGGCAGCCGGGGGCCGAGCAGATGACCGCGCTGCGCCGCGCCGCCGAGGCGATCAACCTCGAAACCGGCGGATCAGGCGCGCGGCCCGCTCCCTGATGCCCGGCGCGGCGACGGGCGCGGCACGATCATCGGCAGCCCGGTTTCCGGGTCCTCCATGATCCGGGCGGACAGCCCGAAGACATCGGCCACCATCGCCTCGGTGACGATCGCTTCGGGCGCCCCTTCGGCGATCACGCGCCCGTCCCGCATGGCGATCATATGGGTGGCGAAACGGCTGGCCTGATTCAGATCGTGCAGCACCGCAACGATCGTCCGCCCGGCATCCCGCAGATCCTGAAGAAGCTCCAAGAGTTCCATCTGATAGGCGATGTCGAGATAGGTCGTCGGCTCGTCCAGCAGCAGGATCGGCGTGTCCTGCGCCAGCGCCATGGCGATCCACAACCTCTGCCGCTGACCGCCCGACAGTTCCGAAACCGGGCGGTGGACATGCTCGGTCATCCGCGTCGCGGTCAGGGCGGCGGTGACGGCGGCGGCATCCTCGGGCGACCATTGGCGCAGGAAGGACTGGTGCGGAAACCGGCCCCGCGCCACCAGTTCGGCCACCGTGATCCCATCCGGCGCCGTCAGCGTCTGCGGCAGAAGGCCCAGCGTCCGGGCCACCTGCCGGGGCGCATGGCGGCGCATGTCGCGCCCATCCAGAACGACCCGCCCCGCGCTGGGCGGCATCAACCGCGCCAGCGCGCGGAGCAGCGTCGATTTCCCGCAGGCATTCGGCCCCACGATCACCGTGAACGAGCCGTCGGGAATGGTCACCGACAGCTCGCGCGCGATTTCCCGGCGGTCATAGGCAAGGGTGATCGCCTCGGCCCGAAGTCGGCCTTGGCACATGCTGTCCAGGGTGGGCATGTCGGGCATGGTGCCCCCTTCGTTGCCTGACTGTTTTTGTCTGTATTGCATCGCGGAACGCATTCTGCAATATCGGCCGCGCGGACCTCCGACCCGATCCCGAAAGCGCATCCGATGAAACGTCGCCAGTTCCTGACCTCCCTCTCCGCCATTCCCGTCGCGATGGGCGCGCTGGCGGCACGGGCCGATCAAGCGGACTGGCCCCGGCAGACCGACCATGACCGGGGGGTTCTGACGCTGAAGGCCGCGCCGGGGCGGATCGTCTCCACCTCTCCCAGCCTGACGGGGCTGCTGCTGGCGATCGGCGCCCCGCTGGAGGCGTCGGCGGCCACCACGGTCGGACGGCTGACCGACGAGAGCGGCTTCTTCCGCCAATGGGCCGAGATCGCCCATGCGCGCGGGGTGCGAACGCTCTATCCCAATCTCGATTTCGACATGGAGGCGCTGCTGATCGCCGGTCCCGACCTCGTGGTCGGCTCCTCCACCGGGGCGGACAGCCTGCTGCCCTATCTCGCCGAGATCGAGGCGCAGGGGCTTCCGACGCTCGTCCTCGATTATTCGAAGACGAGCTGGCAGTCCCTTGCCCGCATCCTTGGCCGCGCCACCGGACACGAGGCCGGGGCCGACACCGCGATCGCCGAGTTCGACCGCCGGGCGGCGCAGGCGGCGGCGCGGCTGGGCCCAAGCGGGCGGGCGGTCAGCATCGTTGGCTACGACATCGCCGGAACCTATTCCATCGGGCGCAGCGAAAGCCCGCAGGCGGATGTTCTGCGCGCCCTCGGCCTAACCGTGACCCCCCTGCCCGAAGCGCTGCGCGGCGCGGTCACCCGCGTGTCGAACATGGACTTCATCTCGCGCGAGACGCTGAGCGCGGCCATCGCCGAGGACACGGTGATCCTTCTGGGCGCCGATGACAGCGACGTGGCCGCCTTCATGGCCGATCCGCTTCTGGCCAATCTGCCCGCCGTGCAGAAGGGGCAAGTCTATCCCATGGGGCTGTCCTCGTTCCGGGTGGATTACTATTCCGCGCTGGAGATGATCGCCACGCTGGAAACGGCGCTGACGGCCTGATGGCACCCGTGATCGGCAGGGGGCCGTTCCGGCACCGGGCGCTTTGTCTGATCGCCCTTGCGGCCCTCGTGGCGGTGGCGGCGCTGGCGGGGCTGGCGGTCGGCGCGCGGGCCATTCCCCCGGCCGAGATCTGGCGCGCCCTGACCGCCTTCGACCCGACCAACGACGCGCATATCATCCTGCGCCAATTGCGGGTGCCGCGCACGGTTCTGGGGATTCTGGCCGGGGCGGCCTTGGGCATCGCAGGGGCGGTGATGCAGGCGGTGACGCGCAATCCGCTGGCCGAACCGGGGCTTTTGGGGATCAATGCCGGGGCGGCGGTGGCCATCCTGATCGGGGTGACGGTGTTCGGATTGGACGGGATAGAGCAATATCTCTGGCTCGGCATCCTCGGTGCGGGGCTGGCGGGGATTGCGGTCTTCGTGCTGGGGCGTGGGCACGATGCCGGGGTCGATCCCGTGCGGCTGGTGCTGGCGGGGGCGGGCCTGTCGGTCATGCTCGGGGCGCTGGCGGGCATTCTGCTGATCAACGCCCCGCCCGAGGTGCACGAGGCCTTTCGCCAATGGGGCGCAGGTTCGGTCGCGGGGCGCGGCGGCGGCGTGATCCCGGCGCTCGGGGCCGCGCTTCTGGCGGGAGCGGCGCTTGCGTCGTTCATCGCGCCGGGGCTGAACGCGCTCGCCCTCGGGCGGGAGGTGGGCCATGCGCTCGGAGCGCGGCCGCTGCTGACATGGTCGCTCGCCTGCCTCTGCGTGATGCTGCTGGCGGGCGGGGCGACGGCGGCGGTCGGCCCCATCGGTTTCGTCGGGCTGGTCGCGCCGCATCTGGCGCGGCTGATGGCCGGGGCGGATATGCGCTGGATCCTGCCCTTTTCAGCCGGGATCGCGGCGCTGCTGCTGCTGCTGGCCGATATCCTTGGCCGGATCGTCGCCAGCCCGGCCGAGGTGGCCGCCGGGATCATCGCCACGATCATCGGCGGGCCGTTCTTCATTCTGGGCGTGCGGCGGTTTCGGATGGTGCGGCTGTGATCGCGCACAAGGTTCTGAGGCTCGGCTCGCTGTCGCTGGCGCTGCACCCCCGGACGATCCGGGTCTGCGCGGCGCTGCTGATCCTGATGGCGGCGCTGTCGCTGGCGCTCTTGGTGACGGGGACGCTGCGGATCGGGCCGGGCGATCTGCTGGCCGCGCTCGGCGCGCCCTCGGGGGACGATCTGACGGCGCGGGTGGTCTGGCGGCTGCGGCTGCCGCGCGTGCTGACGGCGATCCTCGTGGGATACGGGCTTGGCATGGCGGGGGCCGCGTTTCAGACGGTCTCGCGCAATCCGCTGGGCTCGCCCGATGTGATCGGCTTCACCACCGGGGCGGCGACGGGGGCCATCGTGCAGATCGTTCTGGTCGATTCCGATCCGCTGCGCATTGCCGCCCTGTCGCTCATCTCGGGGCTGATGACGGCGCTGGCGGTCCTGCTGCTGGCGCGGACCTCCGGGCGGTCCGAGGGGTATCGCCTCGTGCTGGTGGGGATCGGCGTCGGGGCCACGCTGTCGGGGGTGAACACCGTCTTTCTGGTGATGGGCGATCTCGATCAGTCGATCGCGGCGCAGCTGTGGCTGGCGGGATCGCTCAACACGCGGACATGGGCGCATGTGGTGCCGGCGGCCCTCGGTCTTCTGGTGCTGAGCCCGATCCTCTTGGGCCTGTCGCGCCGACTGGCGCTGTTCGGAATGGGCGATGACGGGGCCGCCGCCCTTGGTGTCGGGGTGGAGCGGGTGCGCACCATCGCGGTGCTGGCCGCCGTCGGGATGACCGCGATCGCGACCGCCGCCGCCGGGCCGATCAGCTTCGTCGCGCTGGCCGCGCCGCAACTCGCGCGCCGCCTTTGCGGGACGGCGCATATCCCCTTCCTTCCGGCGGGCCTGATGGGGGCGGCGCTTTTGCTGGCGGCCGATCTGACCAGCCAGCGGATGCCCACGGACCTGACCCTGCCGATCGGCCAGATGACCGGCCTTCTGGGCGGGGCCTACCTGCTCTGGGTCCTCACCCTCAGATCCCGATAGGAGCGCGCATGCCCAAGGCCCCCCTTCACATCGGCATGACGCTGGCCCCCACATGGCTGAGCGGGGAGGCATGGCGCCGCCCCGACAGCGCTGTGGAGGGGCTTCTGGGTTTCGACTATTACATCGACATCGCCCGCCGGGCCGAAGCCGCCAAGCTCGATTTCGTGTTCCGCCCCGATGTGATGGCGGTGAATATGGGCCTGCTGGGGCGCGGCGGGGGCATGGGGGGGCTGGACCCGACGCTGCTGCTATCGGCCATCGCCCATGCGACGGACCGGATCGGCCTTCTGACCACCATCTCCACGACCTTCTATCCGCCCTATGTGCTGGCGCGGATGCTCATGTCGCTGCACTGGCTGTCGAAGGGCCGGGCGGGGTGGAACATCGTGACCGCGCTGGACGGGCAGCGGAACTTCTCCCTGCGCGACATGCCCGGCCCCGAAGAACGCTATGCCCGCGCCGCCGAGGTGACCGAGATCGTCACCCGCCTCTGGGATAGTTTCCCCCGCGACGCATGGGCCCCGGACCGGGACAGCGGGCGCTTCGTCGATGCCGAGATGGTGCGACCGATCGCCTTCGAGGGGCAGTTCCACAGCGTCGAAGGCCCCCTGTCCGTGCCCAGCTTCGGCACCGGGCTGAACCGCATTCCGCTGGTGCAGGCCGGCGCGTCGGAAACCGGGCGCGATTTCGCCGCGCGCGTTGCGGACGCGACCTTCGCCTCCACCCCCGACATGGAGGCGGCGATCGATTTGCGCCGCGATCTGCGCCGCCGCGCGCTGGCCCATGGACGCCCCGCCGATGCCGTGCGCCTCATGCCGGGCCTCAGCCTCTATCTGGCCCCGACCGAGGCCGAGGCCCGCGATCTGCACCGCGCCACCCACGCCGCCGCGGATACCGGGCGCAAGCTGGCCAACATACGGGAGATGACGGGCCTCGATTTGACGGATTGGCCGCAGGATCGCCCGATCCGTGCGGCGGATCTGCCGCCGACGCCCCAGCGGCTCCGCTCCCGCACGCATGCCGCCCTTCTGCGCCGCGCCATCCTGCGCGACGAACCCACCCTTGCCGCCCTCTTGGAGATGCCCGAGGTCGCCGGATCGGCCCATTGGCAGGTGATCGGCACGGTGGGCCATGCGGTCGATGCCATCCGCACATGGCAGGATGCGGGGGCGATGGACGGCTTCATCCTGTTCCCCGGCGGATCGACCGGCTGCATGCATCTTTGCCTCGATGGCCTCTGCCCGGCGCTTGCGGAGGCGGGGCTGCTGCGCCGCGAATACGCCCATGCGACCTTTGCCGGCCATCTGGCAGGCCCCGCCCCCTGATCCGCTTTTTCGCTTGCCTTGCCTTGGCCGGGGACCTATTTCCAGCAGCGGGACACCCTTCCCCAACGAAGGGCACATATCTGCAAGGATACCAGCAATGGCCTTTGAAGCTCCGGCAGCGCGCCCGGCCAATCCGCGCTTTTCGTCCGGCCCCTGTGCCAAGATCCCCGGTTTCACTCTCGACATGCTGTCCGACGCGCCGCTCGGCCGCTCGCACCGCGCGGCGGTGGGCAAGAACAAGCTGGCCGAGGCGATCGACCTGACCCGCGAGATCCTCGGCGTTCCGGACGATTACCGCATCGGCATCGTTCCCGCCTCCGACACCGGCGCGGTGGAGATGGCGCTCTGGTCCCTTCTGGGCGATCGCCCGGTGGAGATGCTGGCATGGGAATCCTTCGGCGAAGGCTGGGTCACGGATGTCGTCAAGCAGCTGAAGATCCATGCCGAGGTCAAGAAAGCCCCCTATGGCGAGATCGTGGACCTCGAAACCGTCGATTTCGACAAGGATGTCGTCTTCACATGGAACGGCACCACCTCGGGCGTGCGCGTTCCGAACGGCGATGCGATTCCGGCGAACCGTCAGGGCCTGACCATCTGCGATGCGACCTCCGCCGCCTTCGCGATGGAGCTTCCGTGGGACAAGCTCGATGTCGTCACCTTCTCGTGGCAGAAGGTGCTGGGCGGCGAAGGTGGGCATGGCGTCCTGATCCTCGGCCCCCGCGCGGTGGAGCGGCTGGAGCATTATACCCCTGCATGGCCGCTGCCGAAGATCTTCCGCATGACGAAGGGCGGCAAGCTGATCGAAGGCATCTTCAAGGGTGAAACGATCAACACGCCCTCCATGCTCTGCGTCGAGGATTACCTCGTCAGCCTGAAATGGGCCAAATCGCTGGGCGGCCTTCCGGCGCTGATCGCCCGGTCCGAGGCGAATGCCAAGGCGGTCGCCGATTTCGCCGCCACGCGCGATTGGATCGCGAACCTTGCGGTCGATCCCGCCACGGCCTCCTGCACCTCGGTCTGCCTGAAGTTCACGGATGCGCGGATCAAGGACGATGCGGGCTTTGCCAAGGCGGTCGCCAAACGGCTGGAGAAAGAGGGCGTCGCCCTCGATGTCGGCGCGTATCGCGATGCCCCGGCCGGCCTGCGCATCTGGTGCGGCGCCACGGTGGAGACATCCGATGTCGCGGCGCTGATGCCGTGGATCGAATACGCCTTCGAGACCGAGATCGAGGCGCAGTAAGCGCCTCCCCTCCCCCCATTCCCTCATTCTACAGACAGGAGCCTGCCATGGCGCCCCGCGTTCTCGTCTCCGACGCCCTTTCGGAAACCGCCGTCCAGATCTTCCGCGACCGCGGGATCGAGGTCGATTACATGCCCAAGCTCGGCAAGGACAAGGAAGAGCTGGCCCGGATCATCGGCCAGTATGACGGCCTTGCCATCCGCTCGGCCACCAAGGTCACGGCCAAGCTGCTCGAATCGGCCACCAACCTGAAGGTGGTGGGCCGCGCCGGGATCGGCGTAGACAATGTGGACATCCCCGCCGCCTCCAAGAAGGGCGTGATCGTGATGAACACGCCGTTCGGCAACTCCATCACCACGGCCGAACATGCCATCGCGATGATGTTCGCCGTCGCCCGCCAACTGCCCGAGGCGTCGGTCTCTACCCATTCGGGCAAGTGGGAGAAATCCCGCTTCATGGGGGTCGAGCTGTTCAACAAGACGCTGGGCGTGATCGGCGCGGGCAATATCGGCGGCATCGTCTGCGACCGCGCCCTTGGCCTGCACATGAAGGTCGTGGCCTACGATCCCTTCCTGAGCGAGGAGCGCGCCGCCAAGATGGGCGTGCAGAAGGTGGAACTGGACGAGCTGCTGGCCCGCGCCGATTTCATCACCTTGCATGTGCCGCTGACCGACAAGACGCGCAGCATCCTGAACGCCGAAACGATCGCCAAGGCCAAGCCGGGCGTGCGCATCATCAACTGTGCCCGCGGCGGCCTCGTGGACGAAGCGGCGCTGGCCGAGGCGCTGACCTCCGGCCATGTCGCCGGCGCGGCCTTCGACGTGTTCGAAACCGAACCTGCGACGGACAGCCCGCTCTTCAATCTGCCGAACGTCGTGGTCACGCCGCACCTTGGCGCCTCCACCACCGAGGCGCAGGAGAACGTGGCCCTGCAGGTCGCCGAGCAGATGGCCGACTATCTGCTGACGGGCGCCGTGCAGAACGCGCTCAACATGCCCTCCGTCACGGCGGAAGAGGCGGCGGTCATGGGCCCGTGGGTGCGCCTTGCCAGCCATATCGGCACCTTCATCGGCCAGATGACGGACGAGCCGATCACGGCGATCAACGTCCTCTATGACGGCAGCGTGTCGGGTATGAACCTTGCCGCGCTGAACTGCGCCGCCATCGCCGGGATCATGAAGGTCGCGAACCCGGACGTGAACATGGTGTCCGCCCCGGTCATCGCCAAGGAACGCGGGATCCAGATCTCCACCACCCGTCAGGAGAAATCAGGCGCCTTCGACGGCTACGTCAAGGTGTCGGTCGTGACGGAGAACCGCGAGCGGTCGATCGCGGGCACCGTCTTCTCGGATGGCAAACCGCGCTTCATCCAGATCAAGGGCATCAATGTCGATGCCGAGATCGGCGCCAACATGCTCTACACCACCAACGAGGATGTGCCGGGCATCATCGGCCTTCTGGGCACGACGCTGGGCCAGCATGGCGCGAACATCGCCAACTTCACGCTGGGCCGCGCCGATGCGGGCGGTCAGGCCATCGCGATCATCTACCTCGACGAGCCGCTGGAACCGGCCGCGATCGAGGCGCTGCGCGCGACGGGCAAGTTCCAGCAGGTCCGCCCGCTGGCCTTCGACGTGGCTTGACACCACAGGCGCACGCGCTCCTATCGGACCCGGGGGATCCTGCATCCCCCGGATTTCTTCATGGGGCGACATGCACATCTATGCCATCGGCGACATTCACGGCCAGATCGACCTGCTGCACGGCGCACATGCGCTGATCGCACGCGACGCGGCGGAACACGGAACGGCGCCGGTGGTGCATATCGGCGATCTGGTGGATCGTGGCCCGGATTCGGCCGGCGTGATCGAGCATCTGCGCCAAGGCATCGCGCGGGGGGAGCCGTGGGTCGTCCTGAAGGGCAATCACGACCGGCTGTTCTCGCGCTTTTTGGAGGATCCGGGCTGGCACGATCCGGGGCTGCGGCCGGATTATGGCTATCTGCATCCCAAGATCGGCGGCGCGGCCACATTGGCCAGCTATGGCGTGCGCAGCCCGGCCGACCGGCCGATCCGCGACGTGCATGCCGATGCGGTGGCCGCCGTACCGCAGGCGCATCGCGATTTTCTGGAAAGCTGCCCCGTCAGCTTCCGCCGCCCCGGCCTTTACTTCTGCCATGCCGGCATCCGCCCCACCGCCCCCCTTTCGGCGCAGAGCGAGCAGGATCTGTGCTGGATCCGCAAAGGGTTCCTCGACGTGGCCGAACCGTTCGAGGCGCTGATCGTGCACGGCCATACCGCGATCGACCATGCCACCCATTACGACAACCGCGTGAACATCGACAGCAGCGCCGCCTATGGCGGGCCTTTGTCGGCAGTGGTGATCGAAGGCACGGAGGCCTTCCTTCTGACCGAAAGCGGGCGCAAGCCAATTCCCGCCGAGGCCCCCGGCACCCATTGACCTTCGCGCTCCGGAGGAGGAGGTTCTGCGCCACCTTCGACGGAGCCGGACATGCGCAGCCTTATCATCCATCTTCTGTTCATCGCGATCGTCACCGGGATCGGCATGTTCATGGGGACGCACTGGCCCCCGGGCGAGTGGTATGCGGGGCTGCAAAAGCCCTTCTTCACCCCGCCCGATGCGTGGTTCCCGGTGGTGTGGACGGCGCTCTACATCATCATCGGCTTCGTCGGCGCGCGAATTCTCGTGACCGGCGGTCCGGGGGTGCTGTGGCTGCTGCAGATGGTGCTGAACTTCGCTTGGACGCCGGTCTTCTTCGGCGCGCATAACATGCCCGTCGGGCTGGGCCTTCTGGCCGCGCTTTGGATCACGATCATCGCGTTCATCGGCCGGGCTTGGGCCTCGGACAAGATCGCCTCGCTGCTGTTCGTGCCCTATGCGCTGTGGATCACGGTCGCCCTTGGCCTGAACGGCGCGCTGATCCTTCTGAACTGACGAAAAAGGCCCCGCCGAAGCGGGGCCTTCTGCCGATCCGAATACCGGATCAGAGCTTGGTGAACTCGGGGTAAGCCTCGAGGCCCAGTTCCGCCTTGTCGAAGCCCAGCGTCTCTTCTTCGGCCGAGGCACGCAGCCCCATGACCGCCTTCAGGATCAGCCAGACCACGGCCGAGACGACGAAGACGAAGATGCCGACCACGATGATCCCCATCAGCTGCGCGCCCAGCGTCGCATCGGGGTTGGACAGCACAACCGCCAGCGTGCCCCAGATGCCGCAAACGAGGTGAACCGGGATCGCGCCGACCACGTCGTCGATCTTCAGCTTGTCGAGCAGCGGCACCGTCAGCACCACCAGAACGCCGCCCACGGCACCGATCAGCAGCGCGCCACCGATCGTCGGGGTCAGCGGTTCGGCCGTGATGGACACCAGACCCGCCAGCGCACCGTTCAGCACCATCGTCAGGTCGGCCTTCTTGTAGACCAGCTGCGTCAGGATCAGCGCGGCGATCGAACCACCCGCCGCAGCGGAGTTCGTGTTGACGAAGACGCGGCTGATGTCGGCGACATCGGCGATCGTGCCCATCGCCAGCTGCGATGCACCGTTGAACCCGAACCAGCCGAGCCACAGGATGAACGTGCCCAGCGTCGCCAGCGTCAGGTTCGAACCCGGGAACGCGACCACGCGGCCGTCACGATACTTGCCCAGACGCGGACCAAGGATCAGCGCGCCGGCAAGAGCGGCCCAGCCACCGACCGAGTGCACGACCGTGGAACCCGCGAAATCGAGGAAGCCCGCCGCATCGAGGAAGCCGCCGCCCCATTTCCAAGACGCTTGGATCGGGTAGATCAGCGCCGTCAGGACCACCGTGAAGGCAAGGAACGGCCACAGGCGGATCCGCTCGGCCAGCGTGCCCGACACGATGGAGGCCGTGGTCGCGCAGAACATGACCTGGAAGAAGAAGTCCGAGCCGGTGGAGGCATAGGAATAGTCGTCCACGGCATCCGCCGTCACGCCCACGGCTTCGAGCACGGCCACGCTGAACGCGCCGAGATAGCCGCCCGTCTCATCCGAGCCGATCGTCCAGCTGCCCAGCGGATACATCAGGTTGTAGCCGATGAGGTAGTACATCGTGCAGGCGATCGAGAAGAGCGCCACGTTCTTCAGGCACTGCATCGCCACGTTCTTGGACCGGACGAGCCCGGCCTCCAGCATGGCGAAGCCCGCCGCCATCCAGAACACCAGAAAGCCGCCGATCAGGAACAGCAAGGTGTTCAGGATGAAGGCCACGTCGGTCGGCACCTCGGCCGGGGGCGCATCGGCCACGACGGCGGCATCCTGCGCCAGCGCCGGCAGGGCAGCGACCGCCGCCAGCGCCGCGAGGCCCGCGATTTTGGTGAAGTGTTTCATCGTCCCTCTTTTCCCTCAGCTGCGCAGGTCACAGCGCGTCGTCGTTGATTTCGCCGGTCCGCACGCGCACGGCGTGGCCGACATCCAGCACGAAGATCTTGCCGTCGCCGATCTTGTCGGTCCGTGCGGTGCTGCGGATGGTTTCCACCACCGGTTCGGCGAGCGCGTCGGGAACGACGATCTCCAACCGGACCTTCGGCACGAAATTGACCGCATATTCGGCCCCGCGATAGATCTCGGTATGGCCCGACTGCGACCCGAATCCCTTGATCTCCGTCACCATCATTCCGCGCACGCCGATGGTGGTCAGTGCCTCGCGGACCTCCTCCAGCTTGAACGGCTTGATGGCTGCAATGATAAGTTTCACCGTGCATCCCCTCGTTGCTGATGACCTGACAGGCCATTGCGGGCAGAAGGCGGTTTTTTCAGGCTACCGGCAATCTTTCGCCGAAGGATCAAGCAGCACCTGCGCGATTCCTGCGGAATCCTGATGCAATGTTGGGCGGAATGCTTATCCGGCAGGCAGATCGGCAACGCATGTCACGCAGGCTTGCCCTAAACATCGGACGCGAACTCCGCTATGTTCTCCGCCAACAGGCCGGAAACGGGCCGGGCAGAAAAAGGGCATTGGGGCATGAGCGGTTCTGGGAAACGTCCTCTGGTGGCAGAGCGGCGCTATGCGCAGGCATCGGGCGGCAGACGGGGCGGCGGCGCCGGCTCGGGTGGGGGCGGTCCGCGCAAACCCTCCCCCCCGCGCAAACCGCGCAGCCCCAAGCGGCGGCGGAACCCGATCGTCGCGCTCTTTGCCGGCCTCTTCGGACTGATCGGACGCGTCATCTGGGGCGTGACGTGGCGCGGGGCGCTGGCGGTGGCGCTGATCCTCGGGGCCGCGACGCTCTATTTCGCCTCCACCCTGCCGGATGTGTCGAAACTGCTCGATGCGCGGGTGAAGGGCTCGGTCACGATGCAGGACGTGAACGGCGACACCTTCGCATGGCGCGGAGAGACCTATGGCGGCACCCTGCGCGCCGCCGACGCCTCCGAGAACCTGCGCAATGCCGTGGTCGCCACCGAAGACCGCCGCTTCTACCGCCATTTCGGCGTCAGCCCGCGGGGCATCGCCTCGGCCATCGCGATCAACGTGCGCGCCGGGCGCGGCCCGTTCGAGGGCAATGGCGGCTCCACCATCACGCAGCAGGTGGCCAAGCTGCTCTGCCTCGGGGTGGAATACGATTCCTCCGTCTGGAAATCCGAAGCCGATTACGAATCCGACTGCCGCACCACGACCCTGTGGCGCAAGATCAAGGAAGTGCCCTACGCCCTCGCGCTGGAGGCCAAGTATTCCAAGTCGGACATCCTGACGATCTACTTCAACCGCGTCTATCTGGGCGCCGGGGCCCGCGGCTTCGAGGCCGCATCGCAACGCTATTTCGGCAAATCCGCCGCCGATGTCTCCCCCGCCGAAGCGGCGATGCTGGCGGGCCTGCTGCGCGCGCCCTCCTACTATGCGCCCACCAACAACCTGCAACGCGCGATCGACCGCGCCAACGTCATCGTCGGCCTGATGGAGGAGCAGCATTACCTGACCCATGCGCAGGCCGAAGACGCGATCGCCCATCCCGCCGCCCTGTCCCCCGCGGCCAGCAGCCGTTCGGGCGGCGCCTTCGCCGATTGGGTGATGGAATCCGGCCCCGATTTCCTGACCCGCGACACGACCGAGGATGTGGTGATCCGTACCACGCTGGATCAGCGGATTCAGGCCGCGACCGAGGCCGCCGTGACCAAGGTCTTCAAGGAGAAGGTCAGCAGCGGATCGAAGGCGCAGACGGCGGTGATCGTGATGTCCGCCGACGGCGCGGTGCGCGGCATGGTCGGCGGCCGCACGGTGGAGCCGCAGGGCTCGTTCAACCGGGCGACGCAGGCCCTGCGCCAGACGGGATCGGCCTTCAAGCCCTTCGTCTATGCCGCCGCGATGGACGAAGGCTTCAGCCCCGCCGATTTCGTCGAGGATACCCCCCTGACACTGAACATCCCCGGATCGGGGCCGTGGACCCCCTCGAACTACGAGCGGAACTTCCAAGGCATCGTGACGCTGACGCAGGCGCTGGCCAATTCGCTGAACATTCCCGCCGTCCGCGTCTCCGAGGCGATGGGCCGCGAGAACGTCATCCGCGTGGCGCAGGGCTTCGGCATCCATTCGAACCTCGTGAACAGCCCCTCGCTCGCGCTCGGCGTGTCCGAGGCGACGCTGCTGGAGATGACGGGCGCCTATGCCGGCATCCTCAACGGCGGGCAATCCGTGCATCCCTACGGCGTGCTGGACCTGCGGCTTCAGGGCGATGACCGCCCGCTGATGTCGGGGGCGCAGGGCGGCATGGGCGAACGGGTGATCTCCGACCGGGCGGCGCAGCTTCTGACCTACATGATGACGCAGGTGGTCGAGAACGGGACCGGCCGACGCGCCCGCCTTTCGGGCCACGAGGCGGCGGGCAAGACCGGCACCACCTCGGCGGCGCGGGATGCGTGGTTCATCGGCTTCACCGCCGATTACGTCACCGGCGTGTGGATGGGCTATGACGACAACACCCCGCTGACGGGCGTGACGGGCGGCGGCCTTCCGGCCGAGATCTGGCACGAGGTGATGACCCGCGTCGAGGATGGCCTGCCCTCCACCCCGCTGCGCAAGATCATCCCCGAACCGCGCGTTCCCCCCAGCCAGCCGACGAACCGTCCCGTCACCGACGAGAACGGCAACCCGCTGCCGGAATCGCAGGATCCGCAGCTGGCCCGCCCGCAGGACGATTCCCCCAACATGGCCGAGCGCATCCTGAACGACGTGCGCCGCGCCTTCGGCGGCTAGGTTCCGCCCGGGCGCGCCTTGACAACGGAACGCCTTTCCCGCCTGCTCCGTTTCCTGTGGGATATGGTGGCGGGAAAGGCCTATGATGCTGAGAACGCGGATCATCCTGCGGACCAACAAGTTCGACGAACGGGTCGCCGAGGCGGCCCGCACCTTCGGCGCCCTGCCCGGATACGCGTTCGGCATCGTCGTGGACGAAACGCAGGGGCCGGTCGATATTCCCGCCCCCTATCAGAAGGCTGCCTTCGATGCCGGGTTCATCCGCCGCAACCGGCTGTCCCACCCGCCCATGGTGGGCTGGCGCTGCGGCGACTATTTCTACTACGCCGCGCTGAAGGCTTGGGACGATTGGGACCAGTTGTGGATGCTGGAGCCGGATGTCGCCGTCCATGACGCCGATCCGAGCGCGCCGCTGCGCTATCTCGATGAGGCGGCGGCGGATGTCGATTTCCTCTGCAGCGCCTTTCGCAAGACGACCCCGGCATGGCACTGGCATGCCAGCATGGAACCCTACGTCCCCGAGGTCTATGGCTGCTTTTTCCCCGTCACGCGCATCAACCGCCGGGCCGCCGATCATCTGATGAAGGCGCGCATCGCGCTGTCGCGCCGCCTGCCCGCCAAGGCGATGGTGCCCAACGACGAGGCGGCGGCGGCCTCGCTCCTGAAGGCCGGGGGATTCCGCTGCGCCAATCTGGGCGAGTTCGGGCGCAGTTTCACGGATAAGGAGACGTTCTCCTCCAGCGGGTTCATCACGCCGCGGATGCTGGCGCAGCGGCCGTATGACGGGCGGTTCTATCATGCGATCTGCGACGGCAATCACCTTGCGACCCGCCTGACCAAGGCCTTCGACAAGGCCCGGACGGATGCGGATGTCCGGCGCCTTCACGCCATCGCCCTGACCGGCGATGACAGCGCCTCCCCCCGCCTGACCGAGATCACGGCCCGCCTGCGCGCCGCCCTGAAGGACCGCCGCGAAGAGATGCCCCACGCCCTCGATGGGCGGCTAATGACGTTGCAGGGGCGCAGCCTGACGCATCTTTTCGCCGAAGAGGGCGATTACATCCAGAATCTGCAGCGCAGCCGCCGCGCCTTCTACGAAGAGGGGCATCTGCGCAAGATCGAACGCCTGCTGCCCACGCGCCGCCGCCGTTTCGTCGATGTCGGGGCGCATACCGGCAACCATACGCTGTTCTTTCTGAACGAGGCCGGGTTCGAGACGGCGACGGTGTTCGAACCCATGCCACGCACGCGCAAGAGCCTCTTGCTGAACCTGTCGATCAACGGGCTGCGGGACCGGGTGGATCTGCGCCACTGCGATCACGCGCTTGGCCGGGCGGCGGGGCGCGGCCGCGCGGTTTTCAACGCCGCGAATTGGGGCGCCTCCAGCGTGGTCCCGCTGGAGGATGGCGCGGCGGAAGGTTTGCCCATCGTCAGCTTGGACAGCATCGCGCCCGGCGATCCGGTCGATCTGGTGAAGATAGATCTGCGCTCCGTCCTTGCGGTGCTGGAGGGGATGGAGGCCCTTCTGGCGCGCGATCGCCCCTCGCTTTTGCTGACCGTCTGGGAGGATGAGCGGGACGCCGTGCGGGATCGGCTGGAGCCGACGCACGAGATCGCCTACACCGAGCAGCAATATCCCCGGCAGACGCTGATGCTGCTACGGCCCCGCAGCTGAATCCGGGACGCGACATGCAGGAAGGAGGGGGCGATGCCGACCCTGAACGACGTCTATGAAGCGCGCATCGCCGCCGGAAGTCTGAAACCGGACGCGGCCCAGCGAGCGGTCCTGCCCGAACTGGAGCGGATCCGCCTCGCGCTGGAGGCGGCGCCCGCCCCGGCCAAACGCGGCTTCCTTTCTCGCTTTTCCCGGCATTCCGCGCCCGATCCGGTGCGGGGCCTCTATCTTTGGGGCGGTGTCGGGCGCGGCAAATCCATGCTGATGGATCTGTTCATCGACGCGGTGGAGATTCCCGCCAAACGGCGCGTCCATTTCCATGCCTTCATGCAGGAGGTGCATCACGGCATGCACGAAGCGCGCAAGCGCGGGGTGGAGGATGCCATCGCCCCCGTCGCCGAGGACATCGCCAGCCGTCTGCGCCTTTTGGCCTTCGACGAGATGCAGATCACCGACATCACCGATGCCATGATCGTCGGCCGCCTGTTCCAAAAGCTGTTCGAGGATGGGGTGACGATCGTCACCACCTCCAACCGCGCGCCGGACGATCTGTACAAGAACGGGCTCAATCGGCAGCTGTTCCTGCCGTTCATCGCGCTGCTGAAGGAACGTCTGGTGGTCACCCCGCTCGACAGTCCGAACGATTACCGGCAGGACCGGCTTCAGGGCAGTCCCGTCTATTTCCACCCCGCCGAAGGGGCCGGGCCGGAACTGGACGCGATCTGGAACGACCTGACCGGAGGCGCCGCCGGAGAGCCGCTCTCCCTGACCGTCAATGGCCGCGATGTGGTGATCCCGCGCTTTGCCAATGGCGTCGGCCGGGCCAGCTTTGCCGACCTATGCGCCCGCCCGCTGGGACCGGCCGATTATCTGGCGCTGGCCGATGCGGTGCGTGTCCTCATCCTAGAGGACATCCCCCGCCTTTCCCGCGCCCGCAACAACGAGGCCAAACGCCTCGTGACCCTGATCGACGCGCTCTACGAGGCGAAGGTGCGCCTGATCGCCAGCGCGGCGGACGAACCGGAGCGCCTCTATTCCGAAGGCGAAGGCGCGTTCGAGTTCGAGCGCACCGCCTCGCGCCTGCGCGAGATGCAGGACGCCGATTGGGGCCAGCATTAGGCGCGGGCCGCAGCCTCGGTCATGCGCAGGGTATGCTCGCGCCGCAGGGCGCGGCGCAGTTCGGCGGCGCGGTGGCGGCGGCGCTCGGTCTCCGTCTCGGGGGTGAAGGCGGGCACCGGGACCGGGCGGCCCCCATCATCCACCGCCACCATCGTGAAATAGCACGAATTGGTGTGCCGCCGGTCGCCGGTGCGGATATTCTCCGCCTCGACCCGGATCCCGACCTCCATCGAGGTGCGCCCGGCATAGTTCACCGCCGCGCGGAACGTCACCAGTTCGCCCACGTTGATCGGCTGTTTGAACACCACCTGATCCACCGACAGCGTGACCGCGTAGTTCTTGGAAAACCGCGAGGCGAGCGAGAACGCCACACGGTCCAACAGCTTCAGCAGATCGCCCCCATGCACCTTGCCGCTGAAATTGGCCATGTCGGGGGTCATCAGTTCCGTCATCTCCAGATGACGGTCGGATCGGATGGCGGTCATGGGCGGTCCCTGCTCAGTCACTCGGTGAATTGATCCACCGAATACCCCTGCAAGTAAAGCAGCGCCGTCAGATCGCCGTGATGGATGCGGATGTCGCATTGCGCGGCCACGGCAGGCTTGGCGTGCAGCGCCACGCCAAGCCCGGCGCGCCACAGCATCCCCAGATCGTTCGCCCCGTCGCCGACGGCGATCGCATCGCCCTCGCTCAGCCCTAGGCGCGCGGTGATCTCCTCCAGCGCCGTCACCTTCGCCTCGCGGCCAAGGATCGGCTCGGCCACGCGGCCGGACAGATGGCCGTCCTCCTCCAGCAGGGTATTCGCCCGGTTCTCGTCAAAGCCGAGATGCGCGGCCACCTGCCCCGTGAACGACGTGAACCCGCCCGAGACGAGCGCCGCATAGGCCCCGTTCGCCCGCATCGTCGCGACCAACGTGCGCCCGCCCGGCATGAAGGTGATCCGTTCGGCGATGACGCGGCCGATGATGGAGGTGGGAAGCCCCGCCAGAAGGCCCACGCGTTCGCGCAGCGCCGCCTCGAAATCCAGCTCGCCATTCATGGCGCGGGCGGTGATATCGGCGACGCGCGCGCCGACGCCCGCCTCCGCGGCCAGTTCGTCGATGCATTCCTGCTGGATCATGGTGCTGTCCATATCGGCCAGCAGCAGCCGCTTGCGCCGGTTCGCCGACGGCACGATGCACAGATCGACGCCCTGCCCCTGCCACTCCTGCCAAACCTCGGTCAGATCGTCCGGGCGCTGCGGCAGATCGAATTCCACCGCGATGCCGGGGTTCAGCCAGCGCAGCGCGCCGCCGTTCCAATTGGCGCGCAGCGCATCGAGGCGCGCGGCATCAAGACCGGCACGGCCGGGATCGGTCAGCAGAATGGCGGTGAACATGGGGCCCCTCGTTTCCAGCATATCCGCGGCTTATGCGATTACGCCGCGATCGGGAAGGCCCGGACGAAAACGGCGGCCCGATGGGCCGCCGCGTTCGATCATTTCTTGCTGGGCGGAGTGAACCGCTTGGAGGTGTCGCGCGCATCCTTGGGCGCGTGGGTCTTGAAGCCCGCCGCCCGAGGTTTGGCACCCGGCTTGCCACCGCCGTGGGATTTGAAGCCCGCCGAACGCGGCTTGCCGTCATCCTTGCCGTGGGTCTTGAATCCGGCCGAACGCGGACGCGGCGCATCTTCGCGCTGCACGCGGTCTTCGGGCGACCAGCGCGGTTTCTTGGTGCGCGGCGCGTCGCCCGCCGGGGCCTCGTCACGGCGATAGGGCGCGCGGGGGGCGCGTTCGGCGCGCGGGGCCTCATCCTCGACGAAGCGCGAGGGCTTCGGCTGATAGGGCGCCTTTTCGCGCGGCGGACGTGCGGGACGATCCTCGCGCGCGGGGCGGTCTGCCCGCGGCGGGCGGGCCGGGCGCTCGGAACGCTCGGGGCGCGGGCCGCGATCTTCGCGGAACGGACGCTCGCCGCGCGGGGTGCGGGGACGCTCGGGGCGTTCGAAGGACGGCTCGCCCTCCATCCGCGCCATGTCGATCCCGTCCTCGACGGTCAGCCCATCACCAAAGCGCGGCGCTGCGGCCTTGGCGATCTGCACGAAGCTGCGGTCCTGCTGGATGCGGATCGCGCCGATGTCGTTCTTGGTGATGCCGCCCGCTTCGCACAGCTTCGGCAGCAGCCAACGCGCTTCGGCCCGGCCGGTATGGCCGACCGTCAGCGAGTACCAGACCGATTCGCCGAACTCGCCCTTGGGGCGCGGTTCGCGCGCCGCCGGGGGGGCGGACACGTCCGTCAGAACCTCGGGCGCCGAACGCCCCTCGCGCCACAGGCGCACGAAGGCCGCAGCGACCGTCTCGGCGCCGAAGCTCTCGATCAGGGTCTGGGCCAAGGGCGTATCGTCGCCGGCCGGAACCAGCGCCGGGTGGGTCAGGATGCGCTCGTCATCCTTGGCCTGCACCTCTTCGGCCGAGGGGGGCGCACCCCATTCGGCCACCAGTTTGGCACCTTGCAGCAGACGCTGCGCCTTGCGGAACTCCGCCTGCGGCACGATCAGCGCCGAGACGCCCTTCGCCCCGGCCCGGCCCGTCCGGCCCGAACGGTGCAGCAGCGTTTCCGAGTTCGAGGGCAGGTCGGCATGGATCACCAGTTCCAGCCCCGGAAGGTCGATCCCGCGCGCGGCGACGTCGGTCGCGATGCAGACACGGGCACGCCCGTCCCGCAGCGACTGAAGCGCGTGGGTACGTTCCTGCTGGCTCAACTCGCCCGACAGCGCGACGACTTGGAAACCGCGATTGCCCATGCGGGCCATCAGGTTGTTCACGTTCGCACGCGTCTTGCAGAAGACGATCGCCGTCTGCGATTCATAGAAGCGCAGGGTGTTGAAGATCGCATTCTCCTTGTCGCGCGAGGCGACGGAGAAGGCGCGGTATTCGATGTCGCTGTGCTGCTTCTGCTCGCCGGCCGTCTGGATGCGCAGGGCATCGTTCTGGAAATCTTCGGCAAGGGCCGCGATCTCGCGCGGGACGGTGGCCGAGAACATCAGCGTGCGGCGATCTTCGGGAGCCGCCTCGAGGATGAACTCCAGATCGTCGCGGAAGCCGAGGTCCAGCATCTCGTCGGCCTCGTCGAGGACGGCGGCGCGCAGGCCCGACAGATCCAGCGATCCGCGTTCGATATGGTCGCGCAGACGGCCGGGCGTGCCGACGACGATATGCGCGCCGCGGTCCAGCGCCCGCTTCTCGGTCCGGTAATCCATACCGCCGACGCAGGTGGCGATCACCGCGCCCGCTTCGGCATAGAGCCATTCGAGTTCGCGCGCGACCTGCAGCGCCAGTTCGCGCGTCGGCGCGATGGCGAGCGCCAGCGGCACGTCCGCAAACAGCAGCCGGTCGGCGCCGTTCAGAATCTCGGGGGCGATGGCGAGGCCGAAGGCCACCGTCTTGCCCGAACCCGTCTGCGCCGAAACCAGCGCGTCACGGCCCGCAAGTTCCGGTGCGATCACCGCCTCTTGCACCGCAGTAAGGGTCGAATAGCCCTTGGCATCCAGCGCCGCGGCCAGCGGCGCGGCGATCTGTGTCATATCCGTCATGTAACTTTTCCGCAGGGGGCGGCCATGCCGCCGGTTCACCGGCCTGCCATCCCCGTGGCGGTGGCCCAATTCCACCGCGTCGGACCTTTGGCCGAAGATGGGCTTCTAACGGCACCGCTCGGGAATGTACAGCCCCGATTCCGACCTGCGACGCAGCCCATTCTTGAAGCGACCGGCGCGCTGCGATACCGTCGCGCCACGTCGGCACATCAAGGAGGCATCATGGCGCAACGACTTCACCTCGTGTTCGGGGGCGAGCTGGTCTCCCCGTCCCGCAACGTGTTCCGCGACGTGACGAACATCGACATCGTCGGCATGTTCCCCGACTACGATTCCGCGTTCAAGGCGTGGAAGGCGGCGGCGCAGCGGACGGTAGACGACGCGCATGTCCGCTATTATATCGCGCACATCCATCGGCTGCGCGACGAAGCACAGCCGGCATCGCCCACCGAAGAGCTGGGCGTCTGAACCGATACCGGAGTAAATGGCGTATTCGCTCGGCCTCACGCTCTATACGCTCGCGTCGCGGCGCGAGGCCGCATCCCTGCCCCGCCCCCCGCGCCCCGAGGGGCCGGTGGTGTGGCTGCATGCGCCGGGCGCGGCCAGCGCCCGGACCATGGCCGAACTGGCCCGCCGCATCGACGAGGAACTGGGCCTTGCCGCCGTCCTCTCGGGGATGGAGCCGCCGCCGCATCTGAACGTGCCCCACCAGCCGCTGGGCGGTGACACCCCCGTCGAGGTGGCGGAGTTCCTCGATCATCTTCGCCCCGATCTGGCCGTCTTTGCCGAAGGAGAGGTGCGCCCCGTCCTCGTGGATGCGCTGGCCGCCCGCAAGGTGCCGATGATGATGGTGGAGGCGCGCGCGCCCGTGCTGCCGCCCGGCGGGCGCCGCTGGCCCGGCCTGATGCGCCGCACGCTGGATCGGTTCGCCCATATCCTGACGGTGGACGAGGCGGCGGCCCGCGCCTTCCGCCGCGCCGGCGTGTCGGACCATGTGAAGGTCGCGGGCCGGATGGAGGAACCGCATCTCGTGCTGCCCTGCACCGAGGCCGAGCGCGCCGAGATCACCCGCACCATCGCCGGGCGCCCCGTCTGGCTGGCCGCCGCCCTGCCCGAGGCCGAGGAGGAGGCGGTGATCGCCGCCCACCGCGCCGCCCTGCATCTGTCGCATCGCCTGCTGCTGATCGTCGTTCCCGAAGTGCCCGATCGCGGCCCCGCCCTTGCCCGCCGGATGGAGGATCTGGGCCTTGCCGTGGCCATCCGCGCCCGCGAAGAGGACATCCTGCCCGAAACAGAGGTCTATATCGCCGATAACCCCGAGGAATACGGGCTGTGGTACCGCCTTGCCCCGATCTGCTTTGCGGGCGGCAGCCTGACCGTCGGGGCGATCCGCGATCCGCTGGAGGCCGCGAGCCTCGGTTCGGCCCTGATCCATGGGCCGCGCAGCGGGGCCCATGGCCCGATCTTCGCCCGGCTGCTGGCGCGCAAGGCCACGCTGCCGGTTCCGCATGGGCGTACGCTGGGCGATGCACTGGCGGATCTTCTGTCGCCCGACCGGGTGGCGCGGCTGGCGGGCGAGGCGTGGGATGTCGCCTCGGATGGAAGCGAGGTGACGGACCGCGTCCTCGCGCTCGTCGAACGTCTGATGGAGGAGCGCTGATGCGCACGCCCGGCTTCTGGTTCACCCCGCCCGATGCGCCCGCCCCCGCCGCGCGCCTGCTGGCCCCGCTGGGGGCGGCCTATGCTCGCGCCACGGCGCGGCGTGTCGCGCGCCCCGGCTGGCAGGCCCCGGTGCCCGTCATCTGCATCGGGAACATCAACGCCGGCGGCACCGGCAAGACGCCCACCGCCATCGCGCTGCTGGAGCGGCTTGCCGCGCGGGGACGGTGCGCGCATGTCGTCTCGCGCGGGCATGGCGGGCGGCTCGAAGGGCCGGTGCGGGTGAACGGCCAGCCCGCCGCCCTTGTCGGGGACGAACCGCTGCTGCTCGCGGCCTTTGCGCCGACATGGGTCGCCAAGGACCGGGCCGCCGGGGTGCGCGCGGCCGTGGCGGCGGGGGCGGATGTGGTGGTGCTTGATGATGGGTTCCAGAACCCCTCGGTCCAAAAGGATCTGTCGATCGTGGTGGTGGATGCGGCGCGCGGCTTCGGCAACGGCCGCTGCCTGCCCGCCGGCCCGTTGCGCGAGCCTGTGGCGGCGGGGCTGGCGCGCGCCGATCTTCTGCTGTCGATCGGGCCGGCGGGGTTCGCCGCGCCCCCGGGCCTGCCGCATGTGGCAGGCCGGCTTGCCCCCTTGGCGACGGGGATGGATTGGCGCGGCGCGCGGGTTCTGGCCTTTGCCGGCATCGGCCATCCCGAGAAGTTCTTTGCCACGCTGCGCGATCTGGGCGCGGACATCGCGGGCACGCAGGCGCTGGCCGATCACCAACCGCTGACCGAGGCGCTCTTGGCGCGCCTGAAGCGCCGCGCGGCGGAATGCGGTGCGCAGCTCGTCACGACGGAAAAGGACGCGGTGCGTCTGCCCGCGTCCCTGCGTCAGGATGTCCTGACCCTTCCCGTCCGGCTGATGCTGGACGATCCGGCGCCGCTGGATGCGGCGCTGGACCGGATCCTCAGTTCAGCTCCGCGTCGATCAGCTTCTTGAGATCGTCATAGCTCATGTTCGAATGCTTCTCGCCGTTCACGAACAGGGTCGGCGTGCCTTCGACGCCATCGGCCGCGACGTTCTTTTCGTATTCGGCCACGAGCGCCTGCGCCATCGCGCCGTCCTGCATGCACTGATCGATCGTGGCATCGTCCATGCCCGCGGTCTTGCCGATGCGCTTGAGGTTCTGCACCACGACCGCCGGATCGTTGGACCCTGCCCAGTCGCGCTGCGTGTCATAGAGGATGTCGGCGATCCCGAAATAGCGCATCTCGCCGCCGCAGCGGGCCATCATCGCCGCCCAGAGGCCATAGCGGTCGAAATACACCTCGCGGAAGATGAAGCGCACCTTGCCCGTGTCGATGTAGTCCGTCTTCAGCTTGTCCATGACGTTCTCATGGAAATCGGCGCAGTGCGGGCAGGTGTACGAGCCGTATTCGATGATCGTCACCGGCGCATCCTCCTGCCCCAGCGCCATGTCGGGCACGGTGATGGCCGGCGTTTCGGCGGCGTCGGCGGCCGGGGCGGGGGTGTCCTGCGCGCTGGCGGCGGTGGCGGCGAAGGTGCCCAGTGCGGCGACCAGCGCCAGCGATGCGATCGCATTCTTCATCGTCATGAACCTTTCTTCGTGGACGCCGAGCGCGTCAGGTAATTGCGTGTGAGGTTTTCGAGCGCGGCGCGCAGCCCGTCATCGGCCACGCCCGAGGCGGTGCGCCGGGCATCGGCCTCGGTCGCCGGATCGGGCCGGGGCGGGGCGGCGGGCCGGGATGCGAACTCCGCCTGCCCCTCGGCAAAGCCGGTGGGCGCGGTCTGTGTCAGCGCGATGCGGGAAATAGCGGCATAGCCGTAGCAGGCGTTCACCCGCTCGATCAGGCGGGGCTTTTCCATCTCCACCATCGGGGCATGGGCGGAGCGGACCAGCAGCGTCAGCGTCGCGCCGAACCCGTCGCGCGGATAGGACATCTTCACCGGCCGCGTCAGCCGGGCCAGATCCTCTCCCACGATCTCGGTCCAGCCGGTCAGAAGCCGCGTCACCGCAAAGCCGCGCGATTCCCCTGCGGACCGGATGCGGTCGCGCAGCAGGTTGGACGCGGGCTCGAACCCCCGGAACCGTCTCTGACCGCTGGGAGGCGGGGCTTTGGCCATCTGGCTCCTCATCATGATCGTGCCTATCTTATGGAAGGGCACCGCCCCGGATACCAGACGCAGGCTGCGAAGGATTGCATAAATATTGCGTGACGAAGAACTGAGCGAGCATCTGCTGACCTGGTACGATGCCCATGCCCGCGTGCTGCCATGGCGCATCCCCCCGGGCGGCGGGGCGGCCGATCCCTATCGCATCTGGCTGTCGGAGGTGATGCTGCAGCAGACCACCGTGGCCGCGGTGCAGGGGTATTTCCACCGCTTCACCGCCCGCTGGCCGACCGTGGCCGACCTTGCCGCCGCCGAGGATGCCGACGTGATGGCCGAATGGGCGGGCCTTGGATATTACGCCCGCGCACGCAACCTGCTGGCCTGCGCGCGGGCGGTGATGGCCGATCACGGCGGGCGCTTTCCCGCAACGCGGGACGGGCTCTTGGCGCTGCCGGGGATCGGCCCCTATACCGCCGCTGCCATCGCGGCCATCGCCTTTGGCGAGGCGGCGACGGTGGTCGATGGCAATGTCGAACGGGTGATCGCGCGCCTGCGCCATGTGGAAGATCCGCTGCCTGCGGCCAAACCGCGCATCACCCGGCTTGCCGAGGCGATCACCCCGGCGGACCGGCCGGGCGATTATGCCCAAGCGATCATGGACCTCGGCGCCACCATCTGCACGCCGCGCAATCCCGCCTGCGGCATCTGCCCATGGATGGCCCCCTGCCGCGCCCGCGCCGAGGGGATCGCCGCCACCCTGCCGCGCAAGGCCGCCAAGACTGCCAAACCCCTGCGCGAGGGGGTGATCTGGCTTGCCCGCCGCGCCGACGGGGCATGGCTGGTGGAGGATCGCCCCGCCCGCGGGCTTTTGGGGGGCATGTGGGGCTGGCCCGGCAGCCCGTGGGACGGCGGCGGCGGCGCCGCGCCCTTGACCGCCGATTGGCGCGATCTGGGCGAGGTGCGCCACACCTTCAGCCATTTCCACCTGCGCCTGCAGGTCCTCTTCGCCGAGGTGCCGCAGGGCGCCAACCCCGAACGCGGCCAGTTCCGCACCCTGACGGGCCGGGAACTTCCCACCGTGATGCGCAAGGGCTATGCTCTGGCGACCCTATCCTGAGACCTTGCGGAGGTTGCCGATGAACACCGCCCCCGAAATGGCGCGCCTGCGCCACGCCCTGCCCTTCTGGCTGTCCTTGCTGACCGTGCCGCTTGCCGTGGCGGGGGCGGTCTGGGGCGGCTGGTGGGTGATCGCGCTGCCGCTGTTCGCGTGGGGGCTGTTCGACGTGCTGGACCTGCTGGCCGGCCTCAACACCGCGAATGCCGATCCCGAAACCGGCGAGGAGCATCTGTTCTGGTACCGCCTGATCACGCTGATCTGGTTCCCCATCCAGTTCGCGCTGACCTTCTGGCTGATCTGGTACGTCACGCACGCGCCCCATCTCGGCATGGCCGAGAAGACGGCGCTGTTCTTCGGCATGGGCGTGATTTCCGGCGTGGTCGGCATCGTCTATGCCCATGAACTGCTGCATCAGAAGAGCCGCCTTGAACGGGGGCTGGCGGATCTCTTGCTGGCAAGCGTGCTCTACAGCCATTTCCGATCCGAACATCTGCGCGTTCATCACCTGTGGGTAGCTACGCCGCGCGATCCCGTCTCGGCCCGCTACAACGAAGGGTTTCACCGCTATTTCTGGCGCGTCCTGCGCACCTGCCCCCCATCGGCATGGCGAGCGGAACGGGCGTTTCTGGCCCGTGCCGGTCTGCCCATGACCAGCCGCCGCAATCCCTTCTGGCTCTATGCCGCGCTGCAGGGGGGGATGGTGCTGCTGGCGCTGGCCTTGGGCGGCTGGGAGGGGCTGGCGCTCTTCGTCTGGCAGGCCGCGATCGCCGTCTGGCAGCTGGAGTTGACCAACTATATCGAGCATTACGGCCTGACGCGCCGCCATATGGGCAATGGGCGCTACGAACCCGTCGGCCCGCGCCACAGCTGGAACGCGGCGCATCGGGCCTCGAACTGGCTTTTGATCAACCTGCAGCGCCATTCGGACCATCACTGGAAACCCGACCGCCGCTTTCCCCTGCTGCAAACGCATGACGAGGGCAGCGCCCCGCAGCTTCCCTTCGGCTATCCGTTGATGGCGGCGGTGGCGATGATCCCGCCCGTGTGGCGGCGGGTGATGAACCCCCGCGTGCGCGCATGGCGGCGGCAGTACTATCCCGACATCACCGACTGGAAACCCTACAACACGGGCGCCATGCCCCTGCCGCGCAACAGCTGATCGGGATGCAAAAGGCCCTGCCGGGATCCGGCAGGGCAAGTCGCGCCGCAGGCAGGCAGGCGCTGCGGCGCGGGCATGATGTCAGGCCATCTCCGAACGGATCTGCTGGCGCAGCGTGTCGATCGGGATCAGCTTGCCTTCGCGCTGGATGTGCCAATAGGTCCAGCCATTGCACGACGGCGCGCCTTCCAGCTTGGCCCCGACCTGATGGATCGACCCCTTCACATCCGCAAAGGCCAGCGTGCCGTCGGCGCGCACCCGCGCGCTGTGGCGGTTGCCGGTGGAATAGAGCTGCTCGCCCGGACGCAGCATCCCGCGTTCGACCAAGGTGCCGAAGGGCACCCGCGGTTCGGCCCGGCGCGATCCCGTCACTTCCAGCGCGGCGGCATCCAGCGTGCGGACACGGGCGATCCGCTCGGCGGCGATGGCGCGGTAGGACTCCTCGCGCTCGATGCCGATGAAGTTGCGGCCCAGCATCTTGGCCACGGCACCCGTCGTGCCGGTGCCGAAGAACGGGTCCAGCACCACATCGCCCGGATTGGTCGTCGCCAACAGCACCCGATGCAGCAGCGATTCCGGTTTCTGCGTCGGATGGGCCTTGGCCCCTTCGGCGTCCTTCAGACGCTCGTGCCCGGTGCAGATCGGCAGCGTCCAGTCCGAACGCATCTGCGTGCCCTCGTTCAGGGCCTTCATCGCCTCGTAGTTGAACGTGTATTTCGAATTCTGCGACTTCGACGCCCAGATCAGCGTCTCATGCGCATTGGTCAGACGCTTGCCGCGGAAGTTCGGCATCGGGTTCGATTTGCGCCAGATCACGTCGTTCAGCATCCAGAACCCTTGGTCCTGAAGCGCCGTGCCCAGACGGAAGATGTTGTGATAGCTGCCGATGACCCAGATGGCCCCGTTCGGTTTCAGCACCCGGCGGGCAGCGCGCAGCCATGCGCGCGTGAAACGGTCATAGGCCTGAAACGACGCGAACTGATCCCATTCGTCATCCACCGCATCGACGCGGCTGTTGTCGGGCCGGTGCAATTCACCCCGAAGCTGCAGATTGTACGGCGGATCGGCGAAGATCAGATCGACCGATCCTTCGGGAAGCGCGTTCATCGCCTTGATGCAGTCGCCTGCAAGTATATCGTTCAGCGGCAGCGGTTTCGCTGCCCTGATGCCGGTCTTCGCCATGATGCTGCCTCATGATTCCCGGCTTGGCGCCGGAGGTATTGTGGATAAATCATGGGACAGAATTGGGGGTAACGTCAATTCGATTAATGAATCAGACAGTTACGAATTCAGCTTGATACAAGATGTTGTGGATAGTTTTGAACGAACGCCTATGATGCGGAGTTATCCCCAGATCTTGCAGCGCAGCCTGATGCTGGGCCGTGCCGTAGCCGGCGTTCCGCTCCCACCCATAGCCGGGATGCGCCAGCGCCAGATCGCACATGATGCGGTCGCGCGCCACCTTCGCCACGATCGACGCCGCCGCGATGGAGAGCGAGCGCGCATCCCCCTTCACCAGCGGCACGCAATGGCAGGTCAAATCCCGCACCTTCAGATTGCCGTCCACCAGCACGCAATCGGCCACGCGCGCCAGACCTGCCACCGCGCGGCGCATCGCAAGATGGCTGGCCCAAAGGATGTTCAGCGTGTCGATCTCCTCCACGCTGGCATGGCCGATGCAGACATCGGCCACGGCATGGATCTCTTCGGCCAAGGCGGCGCGGCGGGCGGCCGTCAGCTTCTTGGAATCGTTCAGCCCCTTCGGCACCGGCCCGTGCAGGATCACGGCAGCGGCCGTCACCGGGCCGGCCAGCGGCCCGCGCCCCACCTCGTCCACCCCGGCGATGCAGGAAAACCCTTGCAGCCGGGCGGCGCTCTCATGTTCGAAATCGGGCAGTTGATCCATGCCGCGAGCCATAGCGCCATGTCACGCCCTTGTCACGCGGACCGGCCAATTTGCTTGCACCCGTGCGGTGCCGCCCCTATGTGTGCGCCTTCAATTTCCCTTTGATCCTGCGGGGGGACGCGATGATCCAGACGCCCTACTACCTCATCGACAGCGCCGCGATCACGCGGAACATGAAGGTGATCGAACGTCTGTGCGACGCCTCCGGGGCGAAGGCGCTTCTGGCGCTGAAATGCTTCGCGACATGGCCCGCCTTCGATACGATGCGCCCGCATATGGCCGGGACCACCTCCTCCAGCCTCTATGAGCTGCGCCTCGGCCGCGAGAAGTTCGGCAAGGAGACGCATGCCTATTCCGTCGCATGGAGCGACGGGGAAATCGACGAGGCGGTGGGATACGCCGACAAGATCATCTTCAACACCATTGGCCAGCTCGAGCGGTTCGAGGGGCAGTCGGCCTCCATCGCGCGCGGCCTGCGCCTCAATCCCGGCATCTCCACCTCGGGGTTCGACCTTGCGGACCCGGCGCGGAAATTCTCCCGCCTCGGCGAATGGGATGCGGCGCGGATCGAGACGGTGCTGGACCGCATCTCCGGCTTCATGATCCATTACAACTGCGAGAACGACGATTTCGCGCTGTTCGACCGGCAGCTCACCGATATCGAAGAGCGGTTCGGCCATCTGTTCGACCGGATCGACTGGGTCAGCCTTGGCGGCGGCATCCATTTCACCGGGGCGGATTATCCAGTGGACGCGCTCGCGGCGCGGCTGAAATCCTTTGCCGAGCGGTTCGGCGTGCAGGTCTATCTCGAACCCGGCGAGGCGTCGATCACCGGCACCGCCAGCCTCGAGGTGACGGTGCTCGACATCCTCGACAACGGCAAGAAGCTGGCCATCGTCGACAGTTCGGTCGAGGCGCATATGCTCGATCTGCTGATCTACCGCATTCCGGGCAAGATGCTGACCTCCGGCCCCCACAGCTACCAGATCTGCGGCAAGTCCTGCCTTGCGGGCGACATCTACGGCGATTTCGACTTCCCCGAGCCGCTGAAGGTCGGCGACCGGCTGTCGATCGCGGATGCGGCCGGCTATACCATGGTCAAGAAGAACTGGTTCAACGGCGTGAAGATGCCGTCCATCGTCATCCGCGACCCCGACGGCACCGAGCGGGTCGCGCGCGAGTTCGGCTATGCCGATTACGAGGCCAGCCTCGGCTGACCCCCCTTCCCTCTGTCCTTGAAGGAGACGGTTCGAAGTGAAACGGAACGTGTTGATCATCGGCGCCGGCGGCGTCGCGCAAGTGGTGGCGCATAAATGCGCGCAGAACAACGATCTTCTGGGCGATCTGCACATCGCCAGCCGGACGGTCGCGAAATGCGAGGCCATCCTTGCGTCGGTCAACGAGAAAGGCTCCATGAAAGGGCCGGGCGTGTTCGAGGCCCATGCCGTGGACGCGATGGACAGCGCCGCCGTCGCCGCCCTGATCCGCGAGACGGACGCCGCGATCGTGATCAACGTCGGCTCGGCCTTTGTGAACATGACGGTGCTGGAGGCCTGCATCGAGACGGGGGCCGCCTATCTCGACACCGCGATCCACGAGGATCCGGCCAAGATCTGCGAGACGCCGCCGTGGTACGGCAACTACGAATGGAAACGGCGCGAGCGCTGCGCCGCGGCCGGGGTGACGGCGATCCTCGGCGTCGGCTTCGATCCGGGGGTCGTCAACTCCTACGCCCGGCTTGCGGCGGACGGGATGGACAGCGTCACCAGCATCGACATCGTGGACATCAACGCCGGATCGCACGGGCGCTGGTTCTCCACGAACTTCGACCCGGAGATCAACTTCCGCGAATTCACCGGCACGGTCTATTCGTGGCAGAACGGCGCATGGCAGTCGAACGCCATGTTCGAGGTCGGGCAGGAATTCGATCTGCCGGTGGTGGGCAAGCAGAAGGCCTACATGACCGGCCATGACGAGGTGCATTCCCTGTCGGCCAACTACCCGCAGGCGGATGTGCGCTTCTGGATGGGCTTCGGCGATCACTACATCAACGTCTTCACGGTGCTGAAGAACCTCGGCCTGCTGTCCGAACAGCCGGTAACCACCGCCGAGGGGCTGGAGGTCGTGCCGCTGAAGGTGGTGAAGGCCGTGCTGCCCGATCCGGCCAGCCTCGCCCCCGATTACGTCGGCAAGACCTGCATCGGCGACATCGTGAAAGGCACCCGCGACGGCGCCGAAGTCGAGACGTTCATCTACAACGTCGCCGACCACAAGGACGCCTTCAACGAGACCGGCAGCCAAGGCATCAGCTACACCGCCGGTGTGCCGCCGGTGGCCGCCGCGATCCTCGTGGCCAATGGCACATGGGACGTGGCGCGCATGGTCAATGTCGAAGAGCTGGACCCCAAGCCGTTCCTGACGCTGCTGAACGGCATGGGCCTGCCCACGCGCATCCGCGACGCCGAGGGCGACCGCCCCTTCGAGGGCTGAGCCCCGCCGCCCGCCCCCATCGGGGCGGGCCACCTACAGGGTGGTGTAGGTCTGCTCCACCACCGCCTCCATCGACACATGGCTCGATGTGTTGTGGATATGCGGCAGGACCGAGATCTTCTCGGCCATGATGCGCCGGAAATCGGCCATATCGCGCGAGCGGACCTTCACCAGATAATCGCAGCCCCCCGCGATCATGTAGCATTCCTCCACCTCCGGGACGGCGCGGATCGCCTCGTTGAACTTCTGCAGCGCCTGCTCGCGCGTATCGGCGAGGCTGACCTCCACATAGGTGACATGGGTCAGGCCCAGCTTCAGCGGCGAGAGGATCGCGCGGTAGCCGGTGATCAGGCCCATCTCCTCCATCCGGCGGATGCGGTGGGCGATCGGGGTCTTGGACAGGCCGACCGACCGCGCCAGTTCGGCGATGGGAATGCGCGCGTTCCGTGTCAGTTCGGCAAGGATCTTGCGGTCGTATCCGTCCAGCTTCTCTTCCATCTGAAACAGCCTTCCAAAATGGGCGTTTCGCCTAGCGCAGCGGGCATCAATGATCCCACCGCCCATGTGCGATCTGCTACAGGCCATGGATCGAACAAGGAATGCGCCATGTCCAGTGTTACCACGACGATTTTCTCCACCGATGCGAAATTCCGCGACGAGGGCGATATCCTGCGCGCGCTGATCGCCGAGGCCGATCTGGACGATGCCACCCGCGCGCGGATCAGCGCGCGCGGGGCCGGGCTGGTCCGCCGCATCCGGCAGGAAGCCAAGCCCACCCTGATGGAGCATTTCCTAGCCGAATACGGCCTGTCCACCCGCGAGGGCGTGGCCCTGATGTGCCTGGCCGAGGCCATGCTGCGCGTGCCCGACCGCATCACCATCGACGCGCTGATCGAGGACAAGATCGCGCCGTCCGATTGGGGGCGCCATCTGGGCGAGGCGACCTCCTCGCTGGTCAACGCCTCCACTTGGGCGCTGATGCTGACGGGCAAGGTGCTGGACGACGATCAGGCCGGCACCCTGCGCCGCATGGTCCGCCGTCTGGGAGAGCCGGTGATCCGCAGCGCCGTGTCCCGCGCCATGAAGGAGATGGGCCGTCAGTTCGTGCTGGGCCAGACGATCGACACCGCGATCGAGCGGGCGCAGAGCCGCGAGCGTCAGGGCTTCACCTACAGCTATGACATGCTGGGCGAGGCGGCGATGACCGCCGCCGATGCCACCCGCTACGATCTGGCCTATTCCGCCGCCATCGCCCGCATCGCCAAGGCCTGCACCAAGGGGTCGGTGCAGACCAATCCCGGCATCTCCATCAAGCTGTCGGCGCTGCATCCGCGCTACGAAGTGGCGCAGGAGGCCCGCGTCATGGCCGAACTGGTGCCCGTGGTGCTGCGGCTGGCGCAATCCGCCAAGGCCGCCAATATGGGCCTGAACATCGACGCCGAAGAGCAGGACCGCCTCGTGCTGTCGCTGAAGGTGATCGAGGCGGTGCTGTCGGACCCCTCGCTGGCCGGATGGGACGGATTCGGCGTGGTGGTGCAGGCCTATGGCAAACGCGCCGGGGCCACGATCGACTGGCTGCACGCGCTGGCCGCGCGGCTGGACCGGCGCATCATGGTCCGCCTCGTGAAGGGCGCCTATTGGGATACCGAGATCAAGCGCGCACAGGTGGAGGGGCACCCCGCCTTCCCGCTCTTCACCTCCAAGACCGCGACCGATGTCAGCTATATCGCGAATGCCCGCAAGCTGATCGGCCATGCGGACCGCATCTATCCGCAATTCGCGACCCACAACGCCCAGACCGTGGCCGCCATCCTCGAAATGGTCGGCGATGTGCCGTTCGAGTTCCAGCGCCTGCACGGCATGGGCGAACGGCTGCATGACATCGTCCTGAAGGAAACGCGCGGGCGTTGCCGGATCTATGCCCCCGTGGGCGCGCATCGCGACCTTTTGGCCTATCTGGTGCGGCGCCTGTTGGAGAACGGGGCCAATAGCAGCTTCGTGAACCAGATCGTCGACACCTCCATCCCCGCCGAAGAGGTGGCGCAGGACCCCTTCGCCCTGCTGCCGGATGCGCATGTGCCCTCGCAACTCGTGGCGCCCGACGCGATCTTCGGCGAGGGGCGGCGCAATTCGACCGGCTTCGACATCTCGGACGAACGGACGCTGGCGGCGATCCAGCCCGGACCGGAAGCTCCGGCCGAGGATGTCGCCCCGCGCATGATCGGCCCCGCTACCGGCACCCGCCGCGCCGTGACCAACCCTGCCACCGGCGCGGTGATCGGCCATGCGCTGATGGCCGATGCCGAAACGGTGGGCCGGGCGATCGGCGCCGCCCGCATCTGGCAGGCCCCCGCCCCGGAGCGCGCCGCCGCCCTGCGCCGCGCGGCCGATCTGTTCGAGGATCACCACGCCCGCATCTTCGACATCCTTTGCCGCGAGGCGGGCAAATCCTTGGGCGATGCCATCGCCGAACTGCGCGAAGCGGTGGATTTCCTGCGCTATTACGCCGCCGAGGGCGAAGGGGCGACGCGCGCCCCGCGCGGCATCGTCGCCGCGATCAGCCCGTGGAACTTCCCTCTCGCGATCTTCACCGGGCAGATCGCCGCTGCGTTGATGGCGGGCAATGCCGTGATCGCCAAACCCGCCGAGGCGACGCCCCTCGTCGCGGATCTGGCCGTTCGGCTGTTGCACGAGGCTGGGGTTCCGGCGGCGGCGCTTCAGCTCGTTCCCGGCGACGGGGGGGTGGTCGGCACGGCGCTCTCCTCCGATCCGCGGATCGGGGGGGTGGTGTTCACCGGATCGACCGCCACCGCGCAGACCATCGCCCGGCACATGGCCAAGCACCTGTCCCCCGGCACCCCCCTCATCGCCGAGACGGGCGGGCTGAACGCGATGATCGTCGATTCGACCGCCCTGCCCGAACAGGCGGTGCGCGACATCGTCGCCTCGTCGTTCCGGTCGGCGGGGCAGCGCTGCTCGGCGCTGCGGTGCCTCTATGTGCAGGAGGACATCGCCCCCCATCTGATCGCCATGATCCGGGGCGCGATGGACGAGCTGCATGTCGGGAACCCGCGCGAATTGCGCACCGATGTCGGCCCGGTCATCGACGCGCGGGCCAAGGCGGGCATCGAGGCCTATCTGGAGGCCAACGCCCCCCGCGTCCTGCACCGCGTTCCGGCACCGGAGGGCGGCTGCTTCGTCGCGCCGACGCTCTTGAAGGTGGACGGCATCGCCGATCTGGACCGGGAGGTCTTCGGCCCGGTGCTGCATGTCGCAACCTTCCGCGGCCATGAGATCCCCCGCGTCATCGCGGACATCAACGCGCGCGGCTATGGCCTGACGTTCGGCCTGCACACCCGGATCGACACCCGCGTACAGGAGGTGACGGACGCGGTCCATGTGGGGAACACCTATGTGAACCGCAACCAGATCGGGGCCGTCGTCGGCAGCCAGCCCTTCGGCGGCGAGGGGCTGTCGGGCACCGGGCCGAAGGCGGGCGGGCCGAACTATCTGCCGCGCTTCTTTGCGCCCGAACCGGGCGCGGGCGCCATGCCATGGTCCGCCCCCGCCGATCCGGCCCGCCTGCGCACCGCGCTCGCCGCCGCCCGGCCGCGCAAGCTGCACGAGCGTCTGATGCCCGGCCCGACCGGGGAGTTGAACCGCCTGTCGCTGCACAGCCGCGCGCCGATCCTCTGCCTCGGGCCCGGCCCGAAGGCCGCCGAGGCCCAGCGGGAGGCGGTGGAGGCGCTTGGCGGCACTGCGGTCGTCGCCGATGGCTGCCTCGCGCCCGCCGCATTGGACGGGATCGGCGCATTCTCGGCGGCGCTGTGGTGGGGGGAAGAGGAGCCGGGCCGCGCCTATGCCCGCGCCCTTGCCGCCCGAGAGGGGGAGATCATCCCCCTGCTGACCGCGCAGCCCGACATCGCGCATGCCGCACATGAACGGCATCTGTGCGTGGATGTCACGGCCGCCGGCGGCAATGCCGCGCTGCTGGCCGGTTGATGCGTGCCGCCCCTGCGGGGGCGGCCGCCCTTCAGGACATGAGCCGTTCCATCACGAGCCACGTCATCAGGCCAAGGGGCGGCAGGCTCGCCCGCTCCACTTCGCGCAGACGGGCATGGCGGGTGATCGTTTCCACCGGAAAGACGGATTGCCAACCGAGGTGATCCTCCAGCGGGGCGATCGCCTTTTCCACCAGCCGCATCGGCCCGCGCGTGGCGGAGAAGTGGTTCACGATGACGATCTGCCCGCCGGGGCGGCAGACCCGCGCCATCTCATCCAGTACACGGGCCGGATCAGGCACCACCGAGAGCACATGCATGGCCGTCACGGTGTCGAAGCTGTCATCGGGGAAATCGAGGTGCTGGGCATCCATCTGATGCAGCGCCTCTACATGGGTCAGCTTCTGCTCGGCCACGCGCGCCCGCGCCTTTTTCAGCATGTCATGGGAAAAGTCGATGCCGGTGACGCGCACCTCGGGGGCATAGAGCGGCAGCACGAGGCCGGTCCCCACCCCGACCTCCAGCACGCGGCCTCCGCGCTGGCTGACATGGCGGGCGGCGCGATCCCGACCGGCCTGCGTCACACGCCCGAAGGTCGCATCATAGACAGGTGCCCATCGGCGGTAGGAAGTGGTGACGGCTTCGGCCTTCATGCGCCCTCCGGCTTTTCATGACGCGCCCGTGTGCGGATGGCCCACAGGATCACGCCCAGATAGGCCAGATCGGCCGCCAAAAGCGCCTCCCACGGCCAGGTGAAGACAAGCGCGATGCAGCCGATCGCGCAGATGACGACATAGCGGGACTTCTCGCGCGGGATGCGCAACTGCTTGAGCGAGGGCGTCGGGATGCGGCTGACCAGCAGCAGCCCCACCACCACCAGCCACAGCGCGACCAGCGCGGGCGCGACCTCGATCCCGACGAGCGCCCGGTCCAGCGCGATGGGCAGCAGCGCCAAGAGCGCCCCGGCGGGCGAGGGAACGCCCGTGAAATATCCCGGCGCCGCCCCGGCATCGGGCGTCTTGACCCCGACGTTGAACCGCGCCAGCCGCATCACGCAGCAGACGGCATAGATCAGCACCGCCACCCAGCCGAGGCGGCTTTCGCCATGCAGCAGCGGGAAATAGACGAGAAGCCCCGTCGCCACCCCGAAATTGACGAAATCGGCAAGGGAATCGAGTTCGGCCCCGATCGGGCTCTCGGAGCGGAGCATCCGGGCCACGCGGCCATCCAGTCCGTCGAGTATCGCGGCAAGGATGATCAGTGCGATGGCCTGATCCACCCGCCCCTCGGTGGCGAAGCGGATGGAGGTGATGCCGGCGCAGATCGCGCCGAGCGTCATGATGTTGGGAAGGAGTTGCAGGAACGTCAGGCGGCGGCTGCGGGATTCGGGCATGTCAGTCCGTCCGCGCCAGCCGCTGCGCACCGGCCCCAAGCTCGGCCAGAACCGTTTCGCCGGCGATCATGGTCTGCCCCACGGCCACCAGCGGCTCGGTCCCCGGCGGTAGGTACACATCCAGCCGCGAGCCGAAGCGGATCAGCCCGAACCGTGCCCCGGCCGTCAGCATCTCCCCTTCGGCTACGAAGGGCAGGATGCGCCGCGCCACGAGGCCCGCGATCTGCACGCAGGCGATCTCGGTCCCGTCCTCCAGCGCGATGCGCAGCGAATTGCGCTCGTTATGTTCGGACGCCTTGTCGAGTGATGCGTTGAAGAACTTGCCCGGTCGATAGGCCATCTTCACCAGCCGCCCCGAAACGGGCGCGCGGTTCACATGGACGTTGAAGACGGACATGAAGATGGAGATGCGCATCCGCGGCTCGGCCGGCATGCCCAGTTCGGCGGGCGGAATGGCCGGTTCGATGAGGGAGATCATGCCGTCGGCCGGGCTGATGATCAGATCCGGGTCCAGCGGAACCTGTCGGACAGGGTCGCGGAAGAAGTAATAGCACCAGACCGTCAGAACGACGCCAAGCCAGCCCAGCGGCTCCCACAGGAAGAACAGTCCCAGCGTGACGACCGCGAAGATGCCGACGAAACGCCACCCTTCGGGATGCATGGGTTTGAGGACCACATCGGCCATACGCATCGGCAACTCCGCTTTTCTTCGGTTTTCATGCTTCTAGCGCGAGTTGCCGCACATGGGAACAGAAACGACGGCGATCAAGAAGGCGTGACATCGCCGAGCGCGCGCATTTGACACGACGGAATTTGCCCGCATACCCGTATTAAGAGCGGGAACATGCGCCAAAGCGAGGGACGACCGAATGAGATCATGGGGCCGGATCGCCGCCGGAGTGGCCATCATATGTGCGTTTGCGACCGCCGCCGGGGCGCAGCAGCGCGGCCCCCGTGGCCCGCAGGGGCCGCTTTCCGTCGGGATAACGACGCTGGAGCGTCATCAGGTTCCCGTGACCGTGCCGATGACCGGACAGGCCGCCGCCCGCAGCGAGGCGCAGATCCGTCCCCTCGTGAATGGTCTCGTCACCGAAATCCTCTATGACTCGGGATCGGAAGTGGCGGCAGGCGATCCGCTGTTCCGCATCGACCCCCGCACCTATCAGGCCGATCTCGATTCCGCTGCGGCCCAGCTCGAAAGCGCCCGTGCCGCCCTACCCGCCGCCGAAGCGACCTCCGAACGCTATCAGCGCCTTGCCGGCACCGGGGTGACGCAGGCCGATCTGGATCAGGCGCAGGTCACGCTGCTGCAGGCCCGCGCCGCCATCAGTCAGGCCGAGGCCGCCGAGGAAACCGCCCGCATCAACCTCGATCGCACCACCATCACCAGCCCGATCGACGGAGTGGCGGGCATTCCCGATGTCTCCATCGGCGATCTCGTCACCTCGGGGCAGAGCGATGCGCTGACCACGGTCACGACGCTGGACCCGATCTTCGTGGATCTGTCGGAATCGAGCGCGCGGATGCTTCAATTCCGGGCCCGCATCGCCAGTGGCGACATGGAGGCCGGCGATCAGCTTCAGATCGCCCTGACGCTGGAGAATGGCGAGGTCTATGACGGCACCGGCACGGTGCGGGCCATCTCCTCCACCGTGTCCACCACGACGGGCACGGTCCGCATCCGGGTGGAGTTCGGCAATCCCCAGCAGTTGATCCTACCCGGCATGTTCGTGCGGGCGGCGGTGACGCTGGGCACGGCCAACGCC
Source organism: Falsirhodobacter algicola (assembly GCF_018279165.1). GTDB lineage: Bacteria > Pseudomonadota > Alphaproteobacteria > Rhodobacterales > Rhodobacteraceae > Falsirhodobacter > Falsirhodobacter algicola. The sequence goes on from NZ_CP047289.1 coordinate 1,554,858, forward strand.
TTCCTCGTGCCGCAGCTTGCGGCGGATCTGCAATCGGACGGCTCGCTCCGGGTCTGGACCGTGGGCGAGGACGGGCATGCCCATCAAGTCACGCTCTCTTCCATCGGTAACACCCCGACCGCGTGGATCGTGCCGCAGGGCCTCGAGGATGGCACGAAGCTGATCGTGGACAACCTCGACAACCTGACCGAGGGCGCGGAGATCAAGACCCAGCCCGTCACCATCAGCGACCGCGGCGTCATCACGGCAGTCGACGGCTGATGGCACGCTTTTTCATTCACCGCCCCGTCTTCGCTTGGGTTCTCGCGATCGTTACGATGCTGTTCGGCGCGCTCGGGATCTCCACCCTTCCCATTTCGCAATATCCCGAGGTGTCGCCCCCCACGGTCCGCATCTCCGCCAGCTATACCGGCGCATCCGCCGAGGCGGTGCAGAACTCCGTCACCACCGTCATCGAAGATGCCATGACCGGCCTCGACGGGCTGCTCTACATGACCTCGGCCTCCTCTCGGGGAAGCTCGTCGATCACGATGATCTTCGACGACGACGTGGACGGCGACGATGCGCAGGTCGATGTGCAGAACCAGCTGTCGCGGGTGCTGAGCCAGCTTCCCGACACCGTGCAGGACAACGGCGTGACGGTGCGCCAGTCCACCACCTCGATCCTGATGGTGGGCGCGCTGGTCAGCTCGGACGACCGTTTCACCCCGCTGCAACTGGCCGACATGCTGGAAAAGACGGTCGAAGGGCCGATCCAGCGGACGCCGGGGGTGTCGGGCATCAACATCTTCGGTTCGGGCTATGCCATGCGCATCTGGCTCGATCCCGACCGGCTGGTGCAGTACCAGTTGACGCCGCAGGACGTGACGAACGCCGTCTCGGCGCAGAACAGCACGGTCACGGTCGGCTCTCTCGGGGATCAACCGACATCGGATGTACAGCAGTTCACCGCCGAGATCACGGCCCAGAGCCAGCTGACCACGGTGGACGAATTCCGCAACATCCTGCTGAAGACCGGCGATGACGGCGCGGCCGTGCGCCTTGGCGATGTCGCCCGGGTGGAGATCGGCCAAGAGGATTACGGCCGCGACAGCCGCTTCTCGCGCCATTCGGCGGCGGGCTTCGGCGTGAACCTGCAAAGCGGCGCCAACGCCGTGGAGACGGCGGCGAATGTCCGCGCCACCCTCGATGCGATGGCAGGCGCCTTCCCCGAAGGCGTGAACATCGAATACGCCTACGACACCTCGCCCTTCGTGCAGCTGTCGATCGAGAAGGTCGAGCATACGCTGATCGAGGCGATCGTCCTCGTCTTCATCGTGATGCTGATCTTCCTGCAGAACTGGCGCGCCACGCTGATCCCGACGCTGGCGGTGCCGGTGGTGCTGCTGGGCACCTTCGGCATCCTGTCGGTGCTGGGCTATTCGATCAACACGCTGACGATGTTCGCGATGGTTCTGGCGATCGGCCTTCTGGTCGATGACGCCATCGTCGTCGTGGAGAACGTCGAAAGGGTGATGGAGGAGGACGGCCTCGGCCCGGTGGAGGCGACGGAGAAATCCATGGGCCAGATCACCGGCGCGCTGGTGGGCATCGGGATGATCCTGTCGGTGGTGTTCCTGCCGATGGCCTTCTTCGGCGGATCGACCGGCATCATCTACCGGCAATTCTCGGTCACGATCATCTCGGCGATGGTACTGTCGGTGCTGGTGGCGCTGGTGCTGACGCCGGCGCTGTGCGCCACGCTTCTGCGCCCGCGCCGGCACGATGGCGGCAACGCCGCCGCGCGCTGGTTCAACCGCGGGTTCGAACGGTTCACCCGCGGCTATGTGCGCACCAACAGCCGCATCCTGCGCCGTCCCTTCGCCGCGCTTGCGGCGCTTGCGGTGGTCGTCGGGCTGATCTGGAGCATGGCGAGCAACATCTCCTCCTCCTTCCTGCCGGACGAGGATCGGGGCCTTCTGATGGTCATCGTGCGGCTGCCCGAAGGATCGACCAGCACGCAGACCGACGCCGTGGTCCGCAAGGTGGAGGATTACCTTCTGGACAAGGAGGGCGACGCCGTCGCCTCCACCTTCGCCGCGCTCGGCTTCGGCTTCGGGGGCAACTCCCAGAATGCCGGCATCGTCTTCGTCCGCCTGAAGGATTTCGACGAACGCGCGGGCCATCCCGAACTCTCGGCCTCGGCGGTGGCGCAGCGGGCGAACGCCCATTTCCGCGAGATCAACCGGCAGGGGCGTCTGATCGTCACGCAGCCCCCGGCCATTCCGGGCATGGGCAACTCCTCGGGGTTCAACATGTATCTGATCGACCAGTCCGGTCTGGGCCAGACCGCGCTGCGCAAGGCCGCGAACGATCTGGTGGCCGCCGCGACGGCCGATGGCAGCGTCACCGGCCTTCAGGGCAACGAGGACAGCGACCAGACCGCCCTGCGCATCGACATCGACGCCCAGAAGGCCCAGAGCTTCGGGCTGAGCCTGTCGGAAGTGAACGCGATGCTCAGCATCATCTTCTCGGGCCGCGATGTGAACGACTTCGAGATGGGGGCCGATCTGCGCCCGGTGATCGTGCAGGGCGACGCGCCCTTCCGGATGCAGCCGGACGACGTCTATCGCTGGCGCGCCCGCAACACCGATGGCGAGATGGTGCCCTTCTCCTCCTTCGCCACGCTGGGCTGGGACACGATCCCCGCGACGCTCGATCACTATGGCGGCTCTTCGGCGATCGAGATCACGGGCGATCCGGCGGTGGGCGTATCCTCGGGGCAGGCCATGACCCGGATGGAGGAACTGGTCTCCGAACTGCCTGGGGGCTACGGCTCGGCGTGGACAGGGCTCAGCTATCAGGAACGTCTGTCGGGCAATCAGGCGCCGTTCCTCTATGCCATTTCGGTGCTGGTGGTGTTCCTGTGCCTTGCCGCGCTCTATGAAAGCTGGAGCATTCCGGTCGCGGTTCTTCTGGCGGTGCCCGTCGGGGTGCTGGGGGCGCTGGCGGCGGCGCTGGTGATGGGACAGGCGAACGATGTCTATTTCAAGGTGGGCCTGCTGACGACCATCGGCCTTGCGGCGAAGAACGCCATTCTGGTGGTGGAATTCGCGGTGGATCTGCAACGTCAGGGCCGAAGCCTGATCGACGCCACGCTCGAGGCCGCGCGCCAACGCCTGCGGCCGATCCTGATGACCTCCTTCGCGTTCATTCTGGGCGTCGTCCCGCTGGCCACCGCCACCGGGGCCGGGGCCGGGGCGCAAAACGCGATCGGCATCGGTGTCCTCGGGGGGATGACGGCGGCCACCGCGCTTGGCATATTCCTCGTACCCGCCTTCTTCGTCAGTGTCCGCCGCATCTTCGCAAGGAAATCCGCATGAGCCGTACCCTGCCCCTTCTGACCGCTCTGGCCCTGGCAGGGTGCGCGGTCGGCCCGACATACGAAACGCCCAGCATGCCCGTCGCCTCCACCTTCAACGAGGCGAGCGCCGCCTCGATCGGAGAGGTGGCAAAGCGCCAGTGGTGGACGCAGTTCAACGATCCGATGCTGACGGATCTGGTGCAGCGGGGTCTGGCGCAGAACCTCGACCTCGCCGCCCAGAACCAGCGGATCGAAGCCGCCCGCGCCAGCCTGCGCCAGACCGGCGTCAGCGATGCCATCAGCGGCGATCTGAGCACCACCAGCGAACGGTCGGGCAGCGATAGCAGCGCCGCGGCCTACAACACGTCGTCCACGCTGTCGGCCGATCTCGTGATCGACCTCTTCGGCCGGGTCCGCCGCCAGCGCGAGGCCGCCGTCGCCGATCTTGGGGCCGCCGAGGCGGGGATGGGCGTCAGCCGCCTTGCCTATCTGTCGTCGATCATCGGGGCCTATCTGGACGCACGCTATGCCCAGAACGCGCTGGAACTGACGCGCCAGACCATCGACACCCGCACCCGCACGCTGGAGATCACGCGCAATCAGCGCGCCTCGGGCGCGGCGACCGAACTCGACGAGGCGCAGGTGCAGGCGCTGCTGGACAATGCCCGTGCCGACATCCCGGCACTGGAGGCGCAGTTCCTGTCCAACATCTACGCCATCGCGACGCTGCTGGCCGAACCCGCCCAACCGCTGGTGACGCGGATGCAGGCCGGTGCCCCGCAGCCGCGGCCGCATGATGCGGGCGGCATCGGCATCCCCGCCGATCTGGTGCGCAACCGTCCCGACGTGCGGCAGGCGGAACGGGAATATGCCAGCGCGGTCGCCGATCTCGGCTATGCCACGGCGCAGCTCTATCCGTCCGTCACGCTGTCGGGCTCCGTCACCGAAGGCGGCAGCAATTCCTGGAGCTTCGGGCCGTCGCTGTCGCTGGCCCTTCTGAACCGCCCGCAGCTGATCGCCACGCGCGACGAAGCCGCCGCCACCGCCCGCGAGGCCGAGGTGACGTGGCGTCAGACCGTGCTCGAAGCGGTGGAGGATGTGCAGGACGCCAACAGCACATGGCGCCGCGACGGGCAGACGGTCTCGCTGCTGAACCGTTCGGTCAATTCCTATTCCCGCGCGCTGGAACTGTCGCAGCAGAACTTCGAAGCCGGCGCCCTGTCGCTTCTGGACCTGCTGGACACGGACCGCTCGCTCGCCTCGGCGCGGCTGTCGCTGGCCGATGCGATCCGCGATCAGGCGGTGGACTGGGCGACGCTGCAGGTCGCACTCGGGGCGGGCGCCTATCCCTAAGGGCGGCATGCGGTCGCATGGCCCAGGCCTTGCAACCGCGCCGCCCCGGCGCGATGGTGCCGTGACCAGAAGGAGAACACCATGACCACCGGATCCTTGCGCGTTCTTGCCGGCATCGCCGGTGCCGCGCTCTTCATCGCCGCCATCTGGATCTTCGTCATCGCGCCCAAGATGAACGCCCGCGCGGCCGATGGCATCGGCCGGGGCGAGTATGTCCTATCCACGACCGAAGGGACCGAGTTCACGCAGGAATCGCTGCCCGGTCAGGTGACGGCGGTCTTCTTCGGCTTCACCCATTGCCCCGATGTCTGCCCCACGACGCTGGGCGACATGATGGGCTGGCAGGAACGGCTGGGCGACGAGGCGCAGGATCTGCGCATTCTGTTCGTGACGGTGGACCCCGAACGCGACACGCTGCCGATGCTCAGCGATTACGTCTCGTGGCTGCCGGGCGCGATCGCCGCGACGGGCACGCCGGACGAGGTGAAGAAGGCCGAGGATGCCTTCCGCGTCTTTGCCCAGCGCGAACCGCTGGAGGATGGCGATTACACCATGTCCCACACCTCCAAGGTGATGCTGTTCGACCGCGATGGGGAGTTTGCGGACACCATCTCCTACCAAGAGGACGAGGACAGCGCGGTGGCCAAGATCGACGCGCTTCTGCAGGCCTCCTGACGGGGGGGATTCATGTTTCGTTAAGGGTTTTTCGTTAACGAAGAGGTAAGAAACCCCTTCACATCATCGAAGAACCCTTCCGTGACTGGACCCCTCGCCGCGCCGTTCTCATCTCTCATCGTCGCGCCGGACGATCTGGCGGCGGCGCAGGCACTGGCGCTTCCCGTGGCGCTGATCGTGGCTGAGGATGAGGGCGGGGAGACCACCTTTCGCGCCGCGAACACCCCCCTTTCGGCCGAGGATGCGATGCTGCGGGCGCTTGGCGTGCTGCCGCTTTCGGCGTCGGGGCGGGACTGTTTGACACGAGTGCAGGCGCTGTGGCGTGCGCGCTTCGATCTTCCGCTTGCCGAAGCCGTGGCCACGGACCGGGCGGAACTCCTCTCATGGGTGATCGTGCGGCTGGACGACGGGCAACGCCAAGGCGCCGCCCGCGCCACGCGCCTGATGCGCGAGTTGTCGGTGCTGCGGCAGCAGCATGACACGACGCAGACCTGCTTCCGCGATCTCGAAGATTTCGTGCACCACAACGGCCCGCAGCCGCGCACGCTGGCGATGACGCTCTCGCCCCTGTCCGGCCAGCGCCCGATCCCCCTGATGGGCGGGGAGGAGTTGATCCAGCGCCTGCCCGGCCGCAGCAGCGGCCTCAGCGACATCGCCCTGCATCTGGCCGAGGTTCCGGCCCGCCCCGGCGGTGTCCTGACGCTGAGCCTGCAAAGCCCCGACACCCACGACACCCTCGCGATCTGGAGCGTTCCGGCCGCGCGCCTGCAACGCGGCTGGCTGCGATTTGCGCTGGACCGGGCGCTGGGCCCGGACCCGGTGGGGCTGATGATCGCCGTCGGGTATCAGGGGGAGGGGCACATCGCCCTGTCCGTCGCCCTGCACCATCCCGATCCGCGTTTCCACGGCCGCCTGCGCGACAGGCGGCTGGAGACGATTCCCGCCCTGCGGCTGTGGCGCTGGGTGGCGGGGGTCAGCGCGCCGGTGGCGGTCGATGCCGTCCTGCCCGTCGGCGGGCAAAGCCGCCTGCGCCGGGTCGATCCCGCGCATCTGATGACGGCGCTCGATCTAGGCACCTTCGCCCCCCTCCCCCCGGTGGAGGGCGGGGAGGCGCTTTTGGTCCATGTCCTGCCGGATACCGCCGCCTGCGGCCTGCTGACGGGGGCCGCCTTGCCCGGAATGTCCCATGCCTTCGCCGGCATCCAGACGCGCCATCCCGACGCGCCCCCGGTGGAATATCGGATGTGCCTGGCCCCCGCCCGGCTGCGTCCGCGCAGTCCGGGGCGCCTGCCGGAGATCGCGCCCGGCCACTGTTCCGGCTGGGTCTGCCTTGCCCCGCAAGAGGCCGGGCAGCTTCATATCCTGCCCCCCGCCCCACTGGAGGAGGCGCATGACATCTACCTCATGACGCGGCTTCCGGCGGGGCAGACCTCCAACGCCTTCGGCTGGTCCACCTTCGCCGATATCGGCCTGCTGCATTAGGGGAACGCCATGATGAACGCCCCTGTCCCGCTGCTGATCCGCCCGGCCCCGGCCCTCGGCGCGCCGCGGATCGCGGTCGTCATTCCCGTTCACGGCCATTGCGTCCTGCTGTCCGAAGCGATCGAAAGCGTCCTGAGCCAGCGCGCGGGCTTCGGCATCCGCATCCTTCTGGTGAATGACGGCTGCCCGCAGGTCGAAACGGACCGCACCTGCCGCGATCATGCCCGCGCCGCGCCCGAGCGGATCACCTATCTGCGCAAACCCCATGGCGGGCTGAGCGATGCGCGCAATCACGGCATCCGCTACGCTCTCGCCGCGTGGCCCTCGGTGGAGGCGGTCTATATGCTGGACGCCGACAACCGCCTGCGCCCCGACGCGCTGGCCCATGCGATGGCCGCGCTGGACACCCACCCGGACGCCGCTTGGATCCACCCCAATATCGACATGTTCGGGATGAGTTGGGCCGGCGATTACGGGGGCGAGTATTCCCGGCTGATCCACACCGTGATGAACACCTGCGAGGCCGGAAGCCTGATCCGCCGCTGCGTGTTCGAGGCGGGGATCTTCTTCGACACCGCCTTTCGTGCGGGGTTCGAGGATTGGGATTTCTTTCTCAGCGCCGCCGGGGCGGGCTTTCGCGGGCGCAACATCGAAAGCTTCGGCTTTCTGTATCGCAAACGCGCCGAAAGCATGCTGGCCCGGTCCGATCGCGAGGGCGAGGCGATCCGCCGCGAGCTGCGCCGCAAACACGCGGCGCTGTTCAGCCCGCGCGGCCTTGCCGCAGCCGAACAGGCCGAAGCGCCGCGCTATGCCATCCTTTTGACCGACCGGGACGAGGTGCTGCTCTCGGTCGATCCCGACGCCTCCGATGCCCGCCGCATCCGCCATGCCGATTACGAGGCGATGTGGTGGCGCACCCAGACCGGCAGCAGCCGCCATCACGCCCCACCCATCACCGTCGTGACGACAGGCCCGGTTCTGGCGGCACTGCGCGGGGCGGGGCTGCTGCATTCGACGCTCTGGTGGCTGGAGCGGCGGCTCGAGGATGCGCCCTTCGCCGCGCTGGAGATGGAGCCGCAGACCGCCGACCGGCTCGACTGGTCCGAGGGGAATATCGACGGCCAGCGCCCGTCCCGCGCCGCGCTCGTGATGCTGCGCCCCGGCGTGATGACCGAGGCGATGCGCGCACCGTCGATCAACTGGATCGGCGGGATCGCGGCCGAACCCTGCGCGCTGCCGCTGCATACGGTCTGCCTGCGCCTGCCTTACGAACTGTGTCCGCCCGGCGGCGCGTTCGATAGCACCGTCCACGACCTCGTGGCGCTGGCCGCGCGCTACCGCGCCTCTCCCTATCGCGCCGCGATGGAGCATGAATGGGAATGGCGCCAGCCCGGCATTCCGTGGCGCGCGCGCACCCATGCCATCGCGCAGATCTCCACCGGGCTCGGCACGCCCTATCCGCGGCTGGCGCGGGAGGGGCGGGATATCGGCTTCATCCTGTCCCTCAACGATACGGCGGGCATCGAACGCGCGGCGCGGAATGCGGCGCGTGCCCTGCGGCAGGCGGGGCAGCGGACCCATCTTTTCGTGATCGACGGCCAGTCCTGCCCCTATGGCGCGGAATGGCGGGCGGCCTTCGACAGCGTGACCTTCCTCGCCGATCCGGCCTTTGCCCCGTGGGATGACGGAAGCAGCCGCTTCTTCGGGACCGATATCACCGAATGGTCCCGCCATGGCGATCAGCGGCAGGCGACGGCGATGCTGGCATGGCTCGATCTGGTGGTGAACGTCCATGGCGGCGCCATCGCCGGCGTCATGGGCCGCCTGAAGGCGATAGGCGTGCGCACCGCCCTGTCGCTGCATCACAGCGACCGCAGCCCGTTCCAGCGGATGATCGGCAACACCTATCTCGGCCTCGCTTTCGAGGATGCCTACGATCTGATCCTGCCCTGTTCGCAGCGGCTGGCCGATTGGTGTCACGGCATGGGCGTGCCGGAGGCGAAGATCGTCCCCGTGCCGAACGCGCCGGGCTTTGCCCTGCCGCCGGGGGCGGAGGCCCGCATCGCCGCGCGCCGCGCCGCCCGCGCGCCCACCGCGCCGCTGCGGGTGCTGTTCCTCGGCCCGCTGGAGCGGCGCAAGGGCATCGACCGGTTGATCCCCGTGCTGGAGGCCAGCCGCGCCTGCCTTCCGGTGGAATGGCGCATCGCCGGCCAGCCCGCCGCCATGGCCGAGGGGGTGGATCTACCCCCCGCGCTTCGGACGCTGCTGGAACCGCCCCTCGGCACGCCCGAGGCTTTGGCCGGTGCGCTCGAATGGGCGGATGTGCTGTTCCTGCCCTCTCATCACGAAGGGCTGTCCCTGACGGTGCTGGAGGCGATGCGCTCCGGGGTCGTCCCGCTGGTGACCGATGCGGGCGCGGTCACGGAAGTGGTGCGCGAGGGGCAGAACGGCATCGTCCTGTCCCAAAGCCATACGCTGCCCGAGGCGATGTCCGCCCTTGCCGAACTTTGCCGCGATGGTGGGTTGGTGCGGCGGCTGTCGGCGCAGGCCCGCGCCGACATGGCCGGGCGCGACTGGGACGGGGCGGTGCGCCCCCTCCTCCGCCGATTGTCCGAATTCCGGCCCTAGCGGATCGTGTCCCCGGGGTTGAGCCGGGGCGTCAGCGCGACGATCTCCCCGCCGATGATCCCCTCGGGGTGGCGGCCCGCCACGATCGCGGCGGCCTGGCGCCCGATCTCGAACCGGCAGGCATCCATGGTGGCGAGCCGCATCGGCAGCCCGTCCAGCAGATCGACATCGTTGAACCCCGCAAGGCCCATCCGCCCCGGAATGTCGATCCCCTGCTCCAGACAATAGAGCAAGCCCCCCGCCCCGATCATGTCGTTCGAATAATAGAGGAAATCGAGATCGGGCGACCGGGCGAGCATCGCCGCCGTCATCTCCCGCCCCTTGGCCAGCGAAGAGCCGCCCTCGTAGAACTCCTTGTCCTGCACCTCGACCCCGGCATCGGCCAGCGCGCTGCGGAACCCCTCCAGCCGCTTGCGCGCCCGGTGATCCCCCGCCATCCGCGTGCCGAGGAAACCGATACGGCGGTAGCCGGCCGCAAGGATCGCCTCGGCCATCATCCGCCCCGCCCGCGCATGCGAGATGCCGACCGCCGTGTCGATCACCGGCCCGTCCACATCCATGATCTCCACCACCGGCACGCCGGCATTGCCCAGCATCGCCCGCGCTGCGTCCGAATGCTCCAGCCCCGCGACGATCAGCCCCGACGGCCGCCATGAGAGCATTTCGTAGATGACGGTCTCCTCCTTCTCGGCGCGGTAGCCGGTGACGCCGAAGACGGGTTGCAGCCCCGTATCCTCCAGCACCGCCGAGATCGCCTCCAGCACCTCGGGGAAGACCATGTTCGAGAGCGAAGGGATGATCACCCCGACGAGGTTCACCCGCTGGCTGGCCAGCGCGCCCGCAATCTTGTTGGGCACATAGCCCAGCGATTTCGCGGCATCGAGCACCCGTTCCCGCGTGGCCGGAGAGACGTCGCCCCGGTTGCGCAGCACACGGCTGACCGTCATCTCGCTGACGCCGGACGCCTCCGACACGTCACGCAATGTCAGGGGTCTGCGCTGGTCGGCCATGTCACGCTCCGGAAGTGTTTTCCCGTTGTTACATGCAACTGCGACCATGTCCAAGCGGGGTTGCGGCCCGCCCCGTTTCCCCGCACAAGAGAAGACGGCGGCCCCGTGGCTCAACTGGATAGAGCAGCCCCCTCCTAAGGGGCAGGTTGCAGGTTCGAATCCTGCCGGGGTCACCATTTGTCATCATTATCTTTTTTCTTTCATTGGTTTGTTCGTCGTCTTGGCGAACCTTCCAGAATGGTTCGCCAAGTTTTGTTCTCCGTTCGGACGGGTGATCAGCTTTTCGAAAGCTGTATCTGCCAGTCCTTCGCGTTCCGCCGCAGCAGTGTAGTGCTGCACGAGCGCCAGCGATTTATGCCCGGTCACTGCCGCGATCTGGTTCGTGGTGGCACCTGCCTCTGCAAGCCGCCGTGCGCAGGCCTTTCGCAGGCCGTGCGACGAGCAGGCGGGCAATCCTGCCTCCTTGGTCCAGCGCTGCATGAGGTTGCCCAAGCCGCCGACCGAGCGCGCCGTGCCGCGGCTGGTGGATATGAAAGGCCGATCCGACGCCAAGGTGGCCAGGACCGAGGCAAGATCCGGGTGCAGAGGAATCGATATCAGCTGGCCGTTTGATTTCTTGGTCTTCTGGCGGCGGTATCGGAAACGGCCATCCTTGATGTTCCAAGGTCCGAGCTGCACGGCATCGACACGCGCAGCGCCCGTATACAGCATGAGCGTCATCACGGTGTGGGCCTCGGTTCCCTGCGGATGCACGCGGATGAACTGCGCGATCTCTGCCTCAGTCCAGGTGTGGAAGCCCTCCGTGGCGACCTTGTAGGGCTTCGTGGCGCGTGCCGGGTTGTCGGTCCGCCATTCCAACGTGATCGCGTAGTCCAGAAGCTGGATCAGCCTCTTGCGCAGGTTGTTGGCGGCTGCCGGCGTGTCCGCCTTGGCAGCCAGAAGGTCCTGCACATGACGGAGCTGCATCAGATGCACAGGCTTGTCGCCGTGCTGCTGGCGGAAGTTCTCGACCACACCGCGGTAAACGCGCTGCGTCGATGCCTCGAGCGCCAGGAAGTCCTGCGACCGGTACCATTTTAAGACGAGCAACTCGACGCTGCCCGGTTTCGCACGGCCCGCGCCAACGCCGCCGCGCGTCCGGTGCCCCTCCAGCGCAGCCTCGTATCGCCCGATGAAATCCTCTGAGCCATACTCCGATCCAAGCTCGACCGAGAAGCCGCCCTTGCGAAAGCGCCAGCGGCGCTTGCCGTGGCGGTCGAAATAGGAAGTCGCGCCGGGATACTGGCGGCTGCGCTTCAGGCCTGATCCCATGGGTTCTTCTCCTGCTGCGTCTTCGGCGTGGCCGTGTAGATGACGACGGTGCCATCACGGCTGATCTCTGAACGCCCGATGGGGATCCCGGCATCCCGATACGCCTTCAGGTATCGGGTCAGCTCGGATTGCGTGATGCGTGCCTTCTCTGCCGCCATCTTCGCCTCCTCAGGCTCTCTGGTCAGCCTAAGGCCGCCCCGGCATCAGCAGTGCCTCGATCTGCTCCGGAGACAGGAGCATCAGGTTGCCAAGCTGGTAGTAGTTGCCGGTCTCCCGAGCCTTCGTGCGGATGAGGCGCGGCGACACCCGCACACCGTGCTCGAGCAACTGCTTCGCCCAGTTCTCCGGGGTTTTCCCTTCCATCAAGAGTTCCGACATCGGCGCCTCCGGTTTCATACGCTGTCGGGTTGATGCTACCAGCCAAATGCACGGCTTCACAGCCTTTCTTTTTTCAGGCACAATTACCGGAACATTCGTTCCTATCCTGCGAGGCCGTGATAATGGCGTTCAAATTTCCCCCGATCGACTCAGACGAGTATGCCCGTGGTTTCGAGGAAGAGGAGGAAGCCCAAAGCCAGGAGGAAGCCCTGGCGGCCGCGCTCGCGGTGGAACCTCACGCTAACCTCGAACGCTTCAGGAAGAAGCGCGGCTTCACCAAGACTGCGATGGCGGAGATGATGGATATCACGCCACGGAGCTACTACGCCTATGAAAGCGGGAAGCGATCGATCCCGACCGAAGCGCTGGTTCGCCTCAACATGTACACCGGGGTTGATCTGAACGAGATCCTGACCGGCCGCCCGTCAAGCGAGGGGTACGAGCGGGTCGTTTCCACGACGATCTGGATGCTTCGCGTTCTCCTGACCGATTACAAGGGCATTCCCCTTTCGAGGCAGGAGAAGATCATAAATGAAACGATCGGCTATGCGCAGGAGCGCGGACTCACGATAGACAAGCGCTTGGTCGATGAGGTGGTCGCCAGCGAGATGGTGTACAAGTTCCATCCGGAGAACATCCCGGCGCCGCCGGACGCTGAGGCATATGGCGAAGATCGGTACGAGCAGTATGAGCGGGACGAAGCGGCTTGGCAGAAGCACGTCGAGGAGGGTCTGGAAGGGCGCTGGTCGCCTCTGTGAGCTACGAACGCCGCGCTTCTGAAGCAGCATGGCCGATGAGGTGGACTTGCACGGCTTCCAACGCGCATTGTTCTTGGTATGGCCTACGCTCACTGTCGGCAGTATGCGGTCACTCAAGCGAGCCGCAGCACGACGGCACCCGCCTGGATGACACGATGGGCGGGAAACCGTCATTCGCTGCGCTCTGGACGAGCGGCGGCTCTGCGCAGAAGCGTCCTTTGAAAACTCGGCCGCTTGATGCAGCCAGCGAACGTTTTTGCCGTGGCGCAGCCCACGGTTCCTGCCGGTCGCTGCGACTGCGAGGTCTTGGAGCTGGTGCGCTCACACTTTGCTGTATCAGCTGCCCTTCACCGCTCTTGCAGTCTGGGCAGCCCCAAATGTCCACTATGTGCATATTGCGGCTTCTGAAAAGTCGTTCGGACAACCCGAACCCGACGCTCTAGATAAATGCAAGTAAAGAAAGGATATTGCCCCTAGTCAAAACACCAATCAAAGTCACTTGATTTTCCATATTTCATTATAAGAGGTTTCGGCCAGTTCCTTAGTTCGAGACTGAACTCGCTCTATAGTCCAATCTGGTGCATTGAGGACGTCTTCGGGAACAGAGCTGTTTATTGCATTCAGAACCACAACCTTCTTCTCGAAGTCGTCATCCTTGAGTTTGCCATTGTCCTTCTGCGTCAGAAGAATCAAATTCCCCAAGCTGCCAACAATATCAGCGGTCCAGGTGCCATCTATCTTGGTCTGCGGATAAATATGCTCAATCGTCAGGTCGGCGGCATCATCGGAGAAGGTGAGTTTTTGGTGTTTGGCAAGTTTTTGGAGAATGTACCGTACCAGGCTTGACTGCTTGGTGTTCTGGCTTGTGAATGTTAATTGCTCGAAACCCGCTAGGAATTCGGATAGCGAAGGTTTTCTTTCCTCGAGTTTGTCAATTAAATCATTGATAATAACTCCTGCCGCGTTGGAGTCGCTTGCTTCGAATAATTTCCGCCCAAATGAAGAATACATAGCAGAGATGCCGCCAGAAGACCGTGAGGATGTCACAGCGGTGAACAGAAAGTGAAAGTCTTCAATAGCTTTGAGTGCACGTTTTAAGGTCCTTTCGCTTATCAACCCGCTCTTGGTAGCTCGTACTAGAGACAGAACGCCCGGTGTATGTTGGCTAATCTTGAAAATTCTCATTGCCCTCAGGGAGGCAATTATTTCTTTCTGGCTCTTACCCCAACCTTGCTCAGGATTGAAAATGGCAACGTAGTGCTCCGAGTCAGTCACGAATCCTTTGAGCTGGTCTTTGGCATTCTTCGCCTTCACGGCATATTTTATTTTCTTGTAGGCCTTTTGCTGTGTCGTAGCCTCAAACTTGGAAGACCACGAATGTGTGAAGAACGTATCAGGGTCTATGTCTACTTCACTCCCGTTTATGGTAGACAAAATTTTATTCCAAAGTTCCTTCGCGCTATCCACAGAACCCTTTCCTTTCATTGTCTTTAGGAAGTGGTTTTTCAGAAGATCGGATAGTGCAAGGTCCTTGCCGCGCGTGTTCAGTGTTTCGAAGATGAGGTAAGCGTCATCCTCATTGTCCAGCTCAATTCTAATTAGACTCAAGAACAGAACCGAATCACGCAATTCCTTCAGTCGCGTGATTTTCGATTCTAGCTTGTCATCCTTCGATATAGCGCTATCGATGTCCACTGAATGCAGAATGCCCAGAACCCTCTTTTCAAAGAAGTTGTAAGAAGCTTGAAGCCTCTTTTCTTCCCTCTGAGGTTCTGTCTCAAAGTCCTTTTCGTCAAATTTCTGAATCTCTTCAGCGAAGAAGGGGTAAGATGTTTCCGTCATTACGACGTAACGATTGACACTGTCTCGGTCCCCCCGCTCAATAAGTGCGTGAAGCCCCTTGGCTAGGTTTTCGCTACCTAGTTGTTGGAACGCATTGCGGATGACGCACAGAAGAATTGTGATTGTGGTTAAGCGCTGCTGGCCATCGACCACCCCATACTGTTGTCGGCCTGACTGGTAGAGCACCATGGAGCCAATGAAGTAGTCTTCACCTTCAGCTTGCACAACATCATTCCAGAAGTCCTCAAGGTTCTCGTCGTCCCAAGAATAGGGGCGTTGAAAGCGTGGGATGACTAAGAAATCCGATGTGAATAGACGTTCTACGTTGGTGTCGCTCGATTCGATCTTCATCAATGTCGTCCTTGGCTAGGTACCTGAGCGTGCCGCTCATTTATTGAATGAATTTGTGCGGATTGGCCACGCCGGTTTCAAGGAGATTTGGCTCCTTCCTTCTGATTTTTGCATTCACCCTTGCAGCTAGTACTTCAATTCTGTGCACCGAGTGTTGCTGCCGAGCTGCCGTCTGTTTCATACCGCAGCGAATAGATGCTGCCTTTCTAAGTACCTAAAGGGTATGGCCGCTTCCGGGCTGGTAGCGGCCGTCAGTTCGACGTGGCACGAAGGTCGGCTGAGGGCCGCCAGTAACGGCGGCCCGGTCCATTAGATTTCAACACTTTCGGAGATGGCAAGCGCGTCTTCTAGTCCACGCCCAGATACCGGACCGTGCTGTCCATCTTGGTGTGTCCCAGAAGAAGCTGAACGGCGCGCAGGTTCCCCGTCTTCCGATAGATCTCCGCGACCTTCGTCCGGCGCATGGAGTGAGTTCCGTAGGATGTGGGGTCCAGGCCGATGGATGACACCCAATCCCGAACGAGACGAGCGTACTGCCGTGTCGAGATGTGCAGGCGCTCATGGAAACGGCCCGGCCAGAGAAATTCCGAGCCGACCATCAACGGCTCTTCCATCCAGCGCGATAGCGATTTCCGCGTTCCTTCCGTGATCTCAAACCTAGACCGGCCGTTGGGTCTTGCTTTGAATGATCGATGCACGTTCCTTGACCTGGCCGGAAGCGTAGACGTCGACGACCTTTAGTTTCACCAAGTCGCAGCCACGGAGCTTGCTGTCGACGGCCAAGTTGAAGAGGGCAAGGTCGCGATGGTTCCCGGCGATCTCCAGGCGAACGCGGATGGCCCAGACATGTTTCGGCAAAAGTGGGCGTTTCTGACCGATCAGGCGCCCCTTGTTCCAGGCAGGGCGGCAAGCGCGGATGGCAGGTAAGTTGGCAGTCGGCATGTTCTGTCCTCCAACCTCCTCGCCCAGCCTCGACACCAACCTCATGTTGGTGACACAGTATACCACATCAAGCCAGCCCACCGCGAAGGTCTGCTCCGAGCCCAAACTTACCGAGATCGAGCCGGAGCTTCGCTGCGGATGCATTCGTCCGCTCCCAGCCCTCAGCGGACAGCAACGGGCTTCTACGCCCTCGTGTCTCAATTTCAGCTGCCGTTCGAAATCGGATGGCGACAATATTCCGTTCCGGGCGCGCTTATACTTCAGGTTGTAGCGCGTCCCGATATAGTCAAGCGAGTCTTGCTTTTTCTACCATCGCCCGGAATGGTGCCTCCAGAGAGCAAGGAGGCTTCGAGAGGAAATTGCCCTGATCGAAGGTGTGACGCGGTGAAAGTATCAAAGATTTTGAGGTTCGAATGAAACGCGATCCCATCCTTATCACCTACAAGCTTAAATTTGAGGGTGGCGACGCCGACCGGCACCAGTTGGAGGCTTATCCCGCTGCTCAATCTCTGGAGGGGATCATCTGGGCACTGTCGATAACGCTGAACTTTGGCGTCACCGGCAAAATCCGCCAGCGCGGCGATCTGTCCCGTGCATGCAAAGTCTATATCTCGCCTCCCAAGCGAGGGAGCGTCCTCTATGAATTGAACATCCTTGTTCAAGACAACCCATTCATCTCGCTCATATTGGGTGGCTGGGCAGTCAACAGTGCTACGCCCTATATCAACGCCCTGATAGGCCATGTTTTCAATTCTGCGCTAGGCGTGGCCAGCGACGTTCCTGCGCGAGCGCAAAAATACTTCAGGAAGCTGAACGAGGATGACTTGCAAAAGGTTGTGCATCGTATTGAACCCCCATTGACCCGTGGGCATGCGGCGATTGGAAAGACCGCCACCACCGTTTATCTCCGGGCCAAGAGAACCGATCTGGTCGTGATGGATACAGAAACCAAGTCTTATCTCGAAGCGCGTCTCAAAGACGAGTTCTATTACCTCGACACCAATGTGACCTCATTTAACCTCCTCACCGGCAACGGCAGGCTTTATCACCCTGACGAAGATAGCACCGTGGCATTTAGCCTTAGCCCCGATCCCTTTGCAGGGACGAAGAACATCCTGATCGAAAGCATGCAGCAATATTCGGCAGGGCGCTGTGGCATAGTGCGAATGACCACTCAGCGCGTAGAGACGAAAGAGGGCCGATTGAAGAAGCTGATCGTGGCCTCAGCCGAGGAAATCCCGCAGTCAGATTGGGACGATGGCGTCGATCCGCTACGCTCGACGCGGTGATGACTTGCCGCTGACTGTATTCAGGGGCAACCAGAGATTGGGCGATTTTGACTGGCAGCTTCCTGCGCAGAGGTGCCGCTGCTCGCAACCAACGCTGCATGCGCAGCGAACGTCAGAAAGGTCCGCATTCCGGACGCTCTCGAGCTAGATCATGCTGCGCGATGCCACCGATGGCCGGTTTGGGGAAGCTGCGCTGCAGAGATGACGACCCCGACCAACGGCAGACAAGGGCCGAATGCCAAGTCGCCCGCCATGGAGGCTGGCCCTGGCTGCTATGCCGCCGCATGACCAGTTCGGGCCGAACCTAGCCAGTTTCTGGGTGCAACTAGGATGTCAGGCCGAGTTCCTCGAGCACGGCGTCGAGAACTTGACCATCATCGAACCCCGATAGCGCAATGCTGCGACCAAACGTTTCCAGAGCCCAGATCGTCAGGAGCTTCCGCATGACGGCTTCGGGCGCGTCCATTCCGTGTGTGGCCAGGTCGAGCAGGAGGAGCTG
Organism: Falsirhodobacter algicola; assembly: GCF_018279165.1. GTDB lineage: Bacteria > Pseudomonadota > Alphaproteobacteria > Rhodobacterales > Rhodobacteraceae > Falsirhodobacter > Falsirhodobacter algicola. The sequence goes on from NZ_CP047289.1 coordinate 1,572,719, forward strand.
ATAGGCCTGGTTGAGGCTTCTCTTCCGTCCCGCTCCTCCCCGCGACCGTTGGCTGATGTGCGTTGATATCGTGGGCTTGAGCAGCTTGTAGACGGCGTCCTTCGCTTCGGTGGTCCACGGATCGCCCCGCTCTGAAACGTTGGCGCAGACCGCGAGATTGCCGATCTCGGTGGCGCTCAGCCAAGTTCCGAAAAGGAATTTTCCACCTACCTCTGACATATGCGTCTCTCCAAGCTCGCACTTCTTCCACACAGGTAGAACAGGGGCCGCCTCTAATCTGAGACGGCGTTTCCCATGATCTTTCGAATGTTTCCCTACACAACTGACCCCCGCTAGATGAAGAGGCCTGTGACCGGGCCAAGAGGCTCAGTCGGCCCATCGATCCGAGCCGTACTCGACTCTGGCAAATCAGTTGCCACTGGTCGTCCGCCCGACTCGATTTGGTCGCGCCAAGCCTCCCGATGTCGCCTGAGCAGATCCTGCGCGGCATCAAGAGCTTCTCTCCGCTTTGCCTGCGGATCGGGTGACGCAACCGGAACAGCCCTCAGCCGACCAAGGCGATACCAGCGCGACATTGTCCGCAACCAGCCTGTCTCGAGGTCGAAATCGTACTGGAAGCTCAGCACAGGAGACGTCGTCACCCATGGTTCTGAAACCTCGGGGTGGCTGCTCACGTCGCCGTCGGCCCGGATGGCATCACCGTCGCGCCAGACAAGGAACCAGTTGTCGATCATCGGTGCGCCTTCGATGTCACCTGAGCTCGGCCCAGCCTCGGCCTGCTCGATAGCGGACAACAAGTCCTCACAGCTCATGTATCGCATTCTTAAGGCCTTCTTGTTCCATGCCAGCCGGTCGTGCCCTTGGACAGCGCATCGCGACATAATCGAGGTAACGATCGAGATTGATCCCGTCTGCGCCGAGGTGATCAATATGGCCAAAACGGTGGCCCCAAGAGCGCCAGGGATATGAAGGTGCTGCCCAGCAGGACGCTTCCCAGCAATATGCCCAGACCAAGACTCTTATGTCTCCGAAGAAGGAGGCCGCTCTCCTTGCCTAGGATGGCGAGGTCTGCCTCGAGCTTCGCCTGCCGCTTTTCCGCGGCAACAACCCTTCGGCCAGTGACCTGCATGACGCCACCGATCCGATTTGCCTCGGCCGACACCTCCTTGCGGAAGGCCGTCATCTGCCGCTCGAGCTCTGCCTGCATCTCCGCCAGCTCTGCCTCCGTCTTCCGGATCGTGTCATTTCGTCTGGCACGAAGCTGCTCGATCCGGGCGTCCAGTTCTCGGGTCACGGTTCGATCCCCCTCTCGGACTGATGTAGCTGATCGCGACCGGCCGGGGGCTGATCCTCCACCAGGTCGCTCAATTCAGCCTCGGCCGCAGCCGGTTTCAGGTGGCGCTTGATCAGCTCCCAGCAGCGGGAGACGATCTGAAGGATGCGGTTCAGGGAACTCGCGACATCCAGCTCTCCGACCCGACGCTTCAGGCGTTCATCGTGGATGGTCCAGCCTTCCCCCGTTGGCGCCGACACGACTTCACCGGTCAGCACGCCGATCATCAACTTGCGGGCCAGCTCGAAGGCCTCGCGCACCCCGTCCCGGCGGTAGGCATCGGCCTGAGAGTGGACCTCTTCCATCTTGCGCTCGGCGTCGAGCCGTAGCTGCCGGGCCTTGCGCTTAGTGTCCCGGGGGTAGGCGTCGGCCACGGCGGTATCTTCCTCGACCTTCTTTCGGGCACGGTTTTCCAGCCTTTTTGCCTCCGCCTCCGCGGTGGCCAGCCTGGCCACCGCCGCCTCCCGATCGCGGCGGGCCGCCTCGAGCAGCGCGTCGCTCTCGGTCGAGGCGCTCTGCCTCTTCGCCGCAGCCTCTGCGTCCAAGAGGGCGGCTTGTTCCAGCTGCTCCGCGAGCCGGGACGTGATCTCCTCTTCCGTGGCAGAGAGTTCTTCCTCGTGGATTGCCAGCGCCGAGACACGATCTTCCATCTCCCGCAGCAGCAGCGCATCCTGCTCCGCAGCCGCCTTGCGTGCCCGCCACTCCGCCCGGGACAGCCTTTCCCGCTTCGGACCCAGCCGGGTCAGGGCGGCGGCGATGCCGACCTCGCGGTGGTACTCGTCCTGAAGCTCCCGCGCCCGGGCCTTGTAGGCCGCGTTCCCGAGCTTCACCGCTGCCTTTGAGTCTTGACCGGCCTCGCGGGCGGCGACTTCGGCTTCGGCCTTCGCGGCCCAGGCTGGGTTCAGATCGCGAGCCGAGCAGGTGGGATCATCCGTCGGCAGGACGAAGGCGTGCAGATGCGGGTGCTCTTCGTCGAGGTGCTCGACCACGCCCATCAGCTTGTCGCCGAACATCCGCTGGAAATGGGCGAGGTTGTACTCGACCCAGGTCTCGTACTTCCGCCGGGCTTCCGCGTCCGCCTCGACGTGGCTGGACAGGAGCGGATGCGAGGCCACGCAGGTCAGCAGGGTGTGACGGTCCTTGCGGATGCCACGCTCCTTGGTCGAGCCGTCGGCCAGCGTCACGGTAATCCGCCCGGCCTCCACCATCGCATCATGGCGCTCCTTGATCCGCGCCGGGTGCAGACCCGCGACGACGCGCGGCGAACGAGGGGAGGGGACGTGGGTGGAAAAGCGCGGGACACGGGCTGCTTCGGCCAGCACCTGCTCGACCGATTGGCCGGCGGGGTTGGCCTTGCGCGAAAAGTTCTGGAGGTGGAAGAACTGGGGGCCGCTCATCGTGCGACCTCCGTTCCCCAGGAAACGCAATATTGACCGACTACTGTGTTGGCAAGCAACACGTCGGGCAAGGCGCTGCGCCCCTGCACCCAGCCAGGCGGCTGTGCCGCCGATCCGTCCCGGATCGAAGCCGCCCATGGCGGCTGCAAAAGCCCTTCTCCGCCAGCCATGGGGGTGGCGCGTCGGCAGGCTTTTGCGGGGTGTCCCGGGAGCGCGGGCTGCACCGGCGCGGCGTTCGTTGGCCAGCCGGGGGCCGAGATCATGCCGGGTCTGGTCATCGCAGGAACCCCGCTGCCTTGGCTTCTTCCCGCGTGATCAGCCCCCGCTGCACCGCCTGGAATACCCTGGCCTCCGGCAGGTGCCGGTACATCCAGTCCTTCCGCTCGCGGATCGCTTTGGCTGCGTCGCTGAGCTGCCTCTCGGCGATCTCTTGCGGCCTGTGCGCCTCGGCCCGGGCCGCCTCGACGAAGGGCCGCCATTTCCCCAGCCTGAACCAGTTGTCCGAGAAGCTGACCTTCGATCGGGTGTGCCCCGCCGAGTGCAGGGCGTAGGCCTTCACCGCCGTCAGCAGCTCGGCCGCCGTCGCCTCGGACAGCGCATCCCTGGCCAGCCTGAGCGAGGTCGGCCGGTCCCGTCGCCGGTCCTCGGGGTAGGCATCCCAGATCTTGCCCAAATCCTCCTCCCCCGGCTCCTGCGCGCGCGTAGGAGGTTTAGGGGTTGTTTTAGGATTGTTTGGGGTCCCCTGAGGACCCCGTACCCCGTCCTCAGGGGACCCGGTACCGGGGTCAGGACGCACCCCGTCCTCTGAGGACCCCGTCTGTGCGGGGGGCCTTGCCGGGGCACCAATCAACTCCAACTGCGCCACGACATCCATGTCGATCCGGTAGACGACGGTGAAGCCGTTCTTGCAGGGCCGTTGCTGTCCGGTCTGGACCAGGATGCCTTCGCGGAGGAACTCCGAGATGGTCCGCTTGACGCTGGTCTCACTCAGCTCCGTGTGGCGCTGGACGAACCCCTTGGAGCACCAGATGCCGGAGCCGTCATCGCTGGCCTTGTTGGCCAGGAACATGATGATCTGCTTGCGGACGGCACTGCCGAAACGGCGCTCATGGCAATGGGCCTCTACGACGTAGCTCATGACCGGTCCTCCGTGAAGCTTGCGCCAGTGGCGGAGGGGGCGTAGGCTGTTGGTGTCGAAAGACTTTCTTTGTTGTCGGGTGGAGTGCCAGCTCCCCCGGCAATTTTGTTTGGGGCTCCGGGGGCGTCCGGACGATTCGTCAGGCCCTGAATTTCGTCAACGAAATCAAAGGGGCTGTTCTAGGGGTTCGCCAGTGTAACCCCTTGATTTTCAACAATGCGCAGACTCCTGCCGGGGTCACCATCGGGATTGGAAGGCGTCACGGAACGAAGTAGTTCATTTCCCGAGCGATCTTGAACCGCAGCGTCCTCTTCAAATTCTCCAGATCGGATGGCCTGTCCGTCTTGTGGATCATGCGGTGGCAGGTCGGGCAGAGGACCATGAAGTCGTCCGGCACCTTATACCGGCGCATCTCTCCTTCCGCCAATCCATGCAGGGGCACCGCATGATGAACATCTAACGGCACCTCATGCAGGGGCCCTTTGAAGCCATAATCAAGCTTTGGATCAAGACCGCAACATTCGCAAATCGGGGGCTTTACCTTGAGTACATCTTTTCTCACTTTGCCCGACCGCTCGATGCGCTGAGACAGAATGTATCGCCGCGTTTCCTCGATCGTCTTTCCATTCGCTTCTTCCTGCATCACCTCACTCGGCGTTGTGCCGCCGCGATTGATAAGCATTTGATAGGCACGAAGCATCAGGTGCAAATCGTCTGAAAGCTCCTGATCGGTAAATGCGCCCGCCTGATACACCTTTCCGAAAGCATGCCCTGCCTCATACCCGGCGGGGAGGCTTGCGGTCGATCCAAGGTCGATAGCGGCTTCGGAGAAGCGGCTTGCAAACTCAGGAACGCGATCTGCCATATCACGCGCCCGGCGTCTCAGAACATCTCGCCCGCGCGTTTGACCGTAGTCATTATATATCGCAGTCGTGCCTTGATTCATCGAAAGACTGATCGTCTGCTTATCTGGGTTAATGAGATAAACGACGTAGAACCCTTTCGTCGCCGTCTCGGTGATCAAAGGATCAAAGAACGCGATCCAGGGCACGGCCGCCCACCCCCCTTGCCCCACGCTGGCCCTTACCGTCCCGTCGAAGGGCCAGAGCAACAGACGCTTTCGCACCTCGCTGGTAATGTCGCGTCTTACGAAGTTGGCGAACTCCGAATTGGTGAAATTTTTACCACGTTCATAAGTATACTCCGTGGCAAGGCGCGAGAGATATTCGGCGAGCATGATCACCCCCTGCTGATCGGCGCGCGGGCCGGACCGAAGCACCGCCATGCGAGAACGCGAAGCGGTGCCGTTTGCGCATCAGCCGCCGAAGCGTTCCTGGAAATCGCGGATGCGGGCGGCGTTGACGCCGAGATCGCTGCGGCCGATGCGGGATACGCTGCGCATGTCGACGCGGCTGCCCCCCGCGGTGCCCGACACGACGACCACGATATCGTCGGCGAAATGGAACACCGCGGTATGGGCCGTCGCCTCGAAGCGGTGGCGGGCGGGGTCCGATCCGACGATGTCCCAGCCCATCTCTCCGGCGACGGCCAGCGCGCGCTCATAGGCGGCGTCGACGGGCATGTCGGTTTCCAGCGGGGCGATGTCGGGATAGGCGGTGGCCTGCGCCGCGGCCAGTTCCGGCCCGCCATAGGTCAGGGTGTTGCTCGCGCCCTTGCGGCTGTCGTCCAAAAGCTCGAAGGCGGGCGGGTTGGCGGTATCGGTGGTGATGTCGTGGATCGGCGCCGCGCGCTGCGGCGGATTGATCTTGGCGATGATCGTCGGGGTCAGGATGGCCAGGCCCACGATCATGGCGACGCCGCCCGCCACCATGCCGCCCGTCTCGTGGCGGGAGATGTGGACGATCAGCGCCAGAAGCCCGATCGCCGCGACGATCGCGCCCAGCGGCGTCATGTAGGTCCGGTAGAAGCCGAAGCCGGTGATGGGCTGCCACAGCCCGAAGCGCGCGCCGAAGAGCATCAGCGCCACGGCGATCACGCCGAGCACGGCGACGATCATTGCAAGAGTTCCGGTATATCTCATCAGGTCGGGGCCTTTCACCTGCCTCAAGACGAACCGTTCGGCCCGCCGCGTTCCACGCAAGGATAGAGATGATCCGTTTTCGCCGCCGCGCCAAGCCCCCCCCGGGGGGCAAGGCGCGGGGCGCCGCTCAGGCCCCCTCGCCCTCTGCGCCGCAGATTTCGAGGATCGTCAGCATGTAGACCTTGATCATGTCGATATAGTCCACGATGTCCACACGCTCGTCCGGCATGGTGTTGTAGCGCCCGCCGCAGCCGCAGACGATGCCCTCCATCCCGCCCAGTTCGTAAAGATGGCCCGCATCGCTGCCGTAGAAGCGCGTGGGGGTGATGGCGCCGGTCGGCTGCTCCTCTGCGCGCACGGCGCGATAGGCGGTGTTGATCGCGGTGACGATGGCGCTGTCGCGCTTCACCTCGAAAGGCGGCATCAGCGACAGGCCCTTCTCCTCCATCGTGTCCATGGAGATGAGCTTGGTCTTCAGCCCCGGAAAACGGGCGCGCAGGGCGGTCAGTTCGGCCTCCATATCGGCCAGAACCCCGTCGCGCGTCTGACCGGGGGCATAGCGGGCCGACCCTTTCAGCATGCAGAAATCGGCCACCTGCGGCGGGCGCCATTCCTCGAAATCGCGGCCGAGCGCGGCGCGGAAGGTGCCGACATGGCAGCGGTTCACGCCCTCATGCTCGGGCCCCGCCGCGCCGGAGAAGGTCATCGCGTTCAGATGGCTCACCAGATCGCAGCCGGCGACCAGCGCGTCCACTGCCTCTTCGCGCTTGGACAGATGGCGCGTGTTGCCCGTCAGCTCGATCTGGAACTTCAGCGCCGCCGAATGCATCGTCACCGCCACGAGATCCGAGGGTTCGCAATTGACGAAATAATCGGCCTTCAGCCCATCCTTCAGCAGCGCCTCGGTGCCGACGCCGCCCTGCAACTCGCCTACGACATAAGTCAGGATGACATCGCCCTTCAGCCGCACCCCGGCATCGATCAGCGTCTTCACCGCGCAGAAATACGCCGCATCCGACGCTTTCATGTTCGACACGCCGATGCCGTAGATGAACCGGTCATCCACCAGCCCGCCCCAAGGATCGACGGTCCAGCCTTCGGTCACCGGATTGGTGTCCAGATGGCCGTTGAAGATCAGGCTCCGGCCTCCGCCGCTGCCGCGCAGCGTGCCGACACCGTTGCAGCGCCCCTTTTCGCCAAAGCCGCGCACCTCGGCCTCAAGGCCGATCGCCGCCATCTCCTCCACCATGCGGCGAACGAGGATCGTCTCGCCCTCCGTCTCGGAATAGGTCTTGTGGCGCACCATCATCGACACGAAGTCGAGGCAGGCTTTCTCATCCACGCTATCGAGCAGCGCCTTGCGGTCCATCTGGGTCGTCCTCTGGGTCGTTGTTCGGGGGATCGTGACTCTCACGCCGATTGGAGCGAAGCCGGGGGCGTCACCGCCGCCAGCAATTCACGGGTGTAGGGGGCGCGGTCCGGGTCGGCGATACGCTCCACCGGCGCGACCTCGACCAGATCGCCGCGATACATCACCGCGATGCGGTGGGCGATCTGGCGGATCAGGTTGATGTCATGGGTGATGAAGACGCAGGCCGTCCCCGTCGCTTCGTGCAGGTCCATCAGCAATTCGATCACCGACGCCTGCACCGAGACGTCGAGCGCCGATGTCACCTCGTCGCAGATCACGAGGCGCGGGCGCGACAGGAAGGCGCGGGCGATGGCGATGCGCTGCTTTTCGCCCCCCGAAAGCTGGTGGGGGAAGCGGTCGATATACGATGTCGGCAGACGGACGCGCTCCAACATCGCCTCGATCTGGGCGCGGGCGGGGGTGCGGCCCTCGCCGTAAAGGCGCACGGGGCGGCCGAGGATCTCGGATATGCGCTGGCGCGGGTTCAGCGAGGCGTCGGGATGCTGGAAGATGATCTGCACATCGCGGCGATAGGTGCGCCCCATGTCGGACGGCCCGCGGATCGGGCGCCCGTCGAAGGTGAACTGGCCGGTGAAGGGGTTGAGGCCCGTCATCGCCTTGGCCAGCGTCGATTTGCCCGACCCGCTTTCGCCCACGATGCCGAGGATTTCTCCGGGGCGGATGTCCAGGCGGACATCGCGCGATCCGATGACGGGGGTGTAGGGCCGGCGCAGCAGCGTCGACAGAAGCGGACGGCGCCCATAGGTGACGCCGACGCCCTGCACCTGCACCAGCGGCGCGGCGGCGGGATCGGGATCGCGGCGCACCAGCCGGCGTTCGGGCACCGGAACGGCGCGGATCAGGCCCTGCGTGTAGGGATGCTGCGGCGCACGGAACAGGGCCGCGGTCGGCCCCTCCTCCACGATGCGGCCCTTTTCCAGCACCGCCACACGGTCGGCCGTGCGCGCCACCAGCGCCAGATCGTGCGAGATATAGAGCGAGGCGACCCCGGTTTCGGCCTGCAGATCGCGGAAGAGATCGAGGATCTGACGCGCGGTGATCACATCCAGCGCGGTCGTCGGTTCATCGAACAGGATCAGTTCGGGATTGCAGGCGAAGGCGGTGGCGATTACCACGCGCTGCTTCTCGCCGCCCGACACTTCGTGCGGCAGGCGGTGCATCATCTGCGCCGGGGTCTTCAGGCCGACGCGGGCCAGACGGTCGGCCCCTTCGGCCCAAGCCTGCGCACGGTTCAGCCCCCGGTGGCGCATCAGCACCTCGGCCAGTTGCTCGCCCAAGGTCAGCGTCGGGTTCAGCGAGGTCGCCGGGTCCTGAAACACCATCGCGATCCGGCGGCCCCGGATGTCGGACATGGCGCGGGCGGATTGGGCGCGCAGATCGGTGCGGCCCAGATGCAGCCCGCCCCCCGCCTCCTGCGCGTTGCCGGGCAGATGGCGCATGATCGCCGACGCCATGGAGCTTTTGCCCGAGCCGCTTTCCCCGACGAGGCCGAGGATCTCCCCCCGCCCGATCGCCAGCGACACGCCCTTCAGCACATCGAGCGTTCCGCCCGGCACGCGGTAGGACAGCGAATAATCCGTCACGCGCAGCACGGGCGCCGGATCTGCGGCGGTGGGTCCGGTCATGGCGGGCCTCATGTCTTGGGGTTCAGGGCGTCGCGCAGACCGTCGCCCAGCAGGTTGAAGCCGATCGCGGTCAGCGCGATCGCGGCGCTCGGGCAGATGAGGATCCAGGCAGAGCGGTGCAGATACTGCCGCGCCTCCGACACCATCAGCCCCCATTCCGCCGCCGGCGGCTGCGCGCCGAGGCCGAGGAAGGACAGCGTGGCGAACAGCATCACGGCGAAGGCGACGCGGATCGTCATCTCCACCACGATCGGGGCCACGACGTTGGGCAGCATCTCGCGCAGGACGATGTAGCCGCTGCTTTCGCCGCGCGCGATCGCGGCGCTGACGTAATCCTGCTTGCGCACCGTCAGCGCGACGGCCCGCGTGATCCGCGCCATGCCGGGCATGAAGGCCAGCGCCACGGCCAAGAGCGCGTTCACCTCGCTCGATCCCAGAAGCGACACGACCAGCAGCGCCAGCAGCAGCGAGGGGATCGCCATGACGGCATCCACCGTACGCATGATGAACTCGTCCCAGCGCCCACCAAGGAAGGCCGACAGCGTGCCCAGCACCGCCCCCAGCAGCGTTCCCAGAAGGGTCGCCAGAACCGCCATCACCACCGTGGCGCGGGCGCCCGACAGGATACGGCTCAGCGTGTCGCGCCCGAATTGATCGGTGCCAAGCCAGAATTCGGCGCTCGGCGGCTTGTAGCGGGCAAGGGGCGACATCGCCTCGGGGTCGTGCGGGGCCAGCGAGGCGCCGAAGATCACCGCCAGCAGGATCAGCGCGACGATGATCCCCCCGGCAAGGCCCTGCGGGGTCCGCCCGAGGCGGCGCAGCAAGTCAGTCATACTGGATCCTCTTGTCGAGCCAGGCATAGAGAAGATCGGCCGCGAAATTCGCGATCGAATAGGTGGCCGCCATGATCAGCACCCCCGCCTGGATGACCGGCAGATCGCGCGACTGGACCGCCGACATCAGCGAACGGCCGATTCCGGGGATGGAGAAGATCTCCTCCACCACGATCACGCCGCCCAAGAGATAGCCGACATCCAGCGCCACGATGGTGATCGTCGGCAGCAGCGCATTGCGCAGCCCGTGGCGGATCAACACCCGGCGCGGGCGCAGCCCCTTCAGCCGCGCGGCGCGGATGTAGTCGGTCTGCAGCACATCCACGAGTTCCGAGCGCACCATCCGCGAGACATGGGCGATCAGGATGAACGACACGACCACCACCGGCAGCACCAGATGGCGCAGCCATTCGGCCGGATCCTCGGAAAAGGGCACATAGCCGACGGGGGGCAGAAGCTGCCACCAATCCGCCACCAGCAGCACCGCGATCGTGGCGGTCACGAATTCGGGCAGCGAAACCCCGATATAGGAGACGAGGCTGACCGCGAGATCGGCGATCCGCCCCCGCCGCACCGCCGCCACGATCCCCATCGGGATCGCCAGCATCAGCATGAAGAGAAGCGTCAGGACCGTCAGCTGCAACGACGTGCCGAGTGCGGACAAAAGCGTCGGACCCACCGGTTGCCCGGTGCGCAGCGAGGTGCCGAAATCGCCCCGCAGCACGCCGCCGATCCAGTGCAGATACTGCATCCAGATCGGATCGTTCAGCCCCATCTGTGCCCGCAGCGCCGACAGCGCCTCGGGGGTCGCGTTCTCGCCGAGCATCATCACGGCGGCATCGGCCGGCAGCACCTGCGTGATGCCGAACACGAGAAGGGAGACGATGATCAGCGTGTAGCAGATCAGTCCCAGACGTTTGAGAAGGTAGCTCGCCGACACGGTGGCGGGATCCTTGTGTCTGTGCCGACCGCCCGGATGGGGCCGCCGGGGAACGGAGGGCGGCCCGGCCCGCGCGATGCGGGCCGGGACGGTCGGATCAACCGGCGCGGGTCGGGGCCTCGGCGGTCAGCCAAGCGTGATCGAGCCGGTAGAGAGAGGCGCGCGGATGGATGTCGTAATCCCGAAGCCATGTGCGCTTGGCCCCCAGCACATCGAAGAAGGCCGGGATCAGGGCGGGCACATCGGCGTTCATCAGCGCCTGCGCCTGCGTATAAAGGTCCGTGCGCGTCGCGGGATCGGTCACCGCGCGGGCCTTGTCCACGAGCGCGTCGAAATCGGGGTTGTTCCAGCGCGTCTCGTTCCACGCCGCATCCGAGGTGAAGAGCAGCTTGAAGATGCCGTCCGGCGTCGGCTGCATGTTGTAGAACCCGATATAGAAGGCACCCTTCTTCCACACCTGCTCCAGATAGGTGGCATGGGGCATGGTGGTGACGTTGATCGTGATCCCAGCCTCCTTGGCCATCTCGCGCAGCGCCACCGCCAGCTTGCCGCGGATCGCCGGGCGGTCCGAGGCGATCAGTTCCGCCTCCAGCCCATTGGGGAACCCCGCCTCGGTCAGAAGGGCCTTCGCCTTGGCGATGTCCTTCTCGCGCTGCTCCACCGGTTTGAAATAGGGGTAGGAGGCGTTCAGCGGCGTGTCGTTGCCCTTGGTCCCAAAGCCTTCGGTCATGAAATCGACCATCGTGCCCCGGTCCACCGTCAGCGCCAGCGCCTGACGCACGCGCGGATCGTCGAAGGGGGCGATGTCGGTGCCGAAGTTCACATTGCAGAACTGCCCCGAGGCGGCGCGCAGAAGGTCGATGCCGTCCTGCCCGTCGAGCCGCATGTAGTCGTTGGCATCCACCGTCGCGATCATGTCGATATCGCCCGCCAGCAGCGCCGAAACCTGCGCCCCGAGATCGGGGAAGACGCGCAGTTCCACGCGGTCCAGATGCGGGCGCGCGGGGTCGTAGTAATCGGGGTTCTTCTCCACGACGACGAGGCGGTCGGGTTCGTAGGAGACGAGGCGGAACGGGCCGGTGCCGTTGGCCATGCCGCGCAGGCTGGCGTAATCGCCGGTGGCGACCGATGCCGGGATGATCCGCGCATTGTTGTAGGCCAGCGCGACCGGAAGGTCGGCATAGGCGGTGCTGAGCGTGAATTTCACCGTATGCGGATCAATCGCCTCCACCGTCTCGATCGGGCCGACATTGTTGCGCCCAGGGGAGGCCATGTCGGGATCGAGGATCGCCGTGAACGAGGCGACAACATCCTCGGCCGTGCAGGGCGCGCCATCATGGAAGGTGACCCCGCTGCGCAGCGTGAAGGTCCATTCCGTCAGCGCGTCGTTCGAGGTCCAGTCCGATGCGAGGTCCGGTTCGGCCTGCATGTCGCGCGTCAGCCGCGTCAGGCTGGAATAGAGCAGCTCCGCCGCGAGGTATTCGGGGTTCACGCGGCTCAGTTGCGGATGCAGGACGCTGACCGCCTGATCCAGCGCGACGCGCAGCGTGCCGCCCGCTTCGGGCGTGGCGGCGCGGGCAAGGCTGGGCAGGGTGCCGGCCAGTGCGGCAAGGGCGACGGTGGAGGAAAGGAAGGCACGACGATTCAGGGGCAAGGTCTGTCTCCGGGATGAAGGTCAGCGGTTCGGGATGGGATCGGGGTTCAGCGCGGGTTCGAAATCGGCCGCGAGGTAGCACAGGATGCTGCGGGCCAGCGCCACGAGGTCATCGCGCGTCGTATGCTCTTCGGCGCCATGGGCGTTGGAGGTGGGGCGGATCAGACCGCCAAGCTGCACTTCGCGCAGGATGCCCGCGCGCTGAAGATAGCCCGAGTCGGAGCCGCTGGCCGCGCCCCATTTGGCGAAATCCTCGATGCGATAGCCGAAGCCCTCGGCGCGGGCGCGGTTCCAGCGCGGGCTGTGCGGCCCTTCGGGATCGGCCGTGGGGATCAGATGGCCCACCAGATCCACCGCGACCTCGGCGCCCGCCGGGGCGGCGGCGGTCAAAGCGGCCTCGATCTCGGCGCGGGCGGCGGCGAAATCCTCTTCGGGGGCATAGCGGCGCGAGACTTGGAAGGCGAAGCGGTCGGGCACCTGCCCGCCGCAGGTGCCGCCCGCGGCGGTGGTGATGGCGATCTGCGCCGCCAAAGGCGCCTGCCCCGCCCGCACCGGCAGCGCCGAGATGCGCGCGGCGATGGCGGGGCGCAGGTCCTGCACCGCCTGCATCATCGGCAGCGCCGCCTCGATCGCGTTGACGCCGGGGCGCCCCGACCGGCCCGCATCGGCGGCATGGGCCGCAAACCCGGTGACCGTGACCAGCAGGTTGAAACTGCCGAAGCAGCCACCCCAGATCCGCGCCTCGGCCGAGCCGTTGAAGTTCAGCAGATGCCCCGCGACATGCCCCGTCTCCCCCAGATAGCGGATGCCGGGATAGAGGCCCCCCTCCTCGTCGGTGCAGAGCAGAAGCTGCGGCGCATAGGCCAGACGCACCCCAGAGCGGCGCGCGGCGCGCAGGGCGGCCAGCGCCGCCGCGATCGCCCCCTTCATATCGGCGGTGCCGAGGCCGTAAAGACGCCCCCCCTCTTCGGTCAGGCGAAAGGGATCGCGCTGCCAGCCGGGGGCGGCGCAGACGGTATCGACATGGAAATAGAGGCTGCACCGCGGCAGACCCGGATCGGCGTCCACGCACTCCGCGACGACATTCACACGCTCGCCCGCAGCGGGGCCGCGGGGGACGCGCCACAGATCCTCGGGCACCGTCACGCGCTGCGCCGCAAGGCCCGCCTCGTGCAGCATCGGCTCCACGAGGGACGCGAACGCCCCGTAGCCGCGCCCCGGCGGAAAGGTGGTGTCGACCGCCACCATCCGCCCCAGCTCGGCCACCATGGTGTCGGCATCGTCCGCGATGGCGGCAAGGGCCGCTGCGATGGCCGGATCTGTCACGGTGGAGGTGGGCACTCGACTGCTCTTCTCTAAACTATATAGAAAAGAACCCACCACACCGCCTTGCGTCAACCCTTCGGTGCGGCGACAAGAGGGGATGCGGGCGCAGCGGATAAAGGCACACGAAACTTGCACAATTTATCTTCAGGAATGCCTATATATCAGTCACTCGCGAAATCAATCGCCGAGAAAATCAGTTCCGGGGAATGGCCCACCGGCACCGTCCTGCCATCCGAAACCGCGCTGGCGGCCGAATGGCGCGTGTCGGTCGGCACGATGCGCCGCGCACTGAGCGAGCTGACCTCCGAAGGGCTTCTGGCCCGCCGCCGCAAGACGGGGACCGTGGTGACCGGACGCCCGCCGCGGCAGAACCTGCGATTCTATTTCCAGTATTTCCGCCTGCACGGGCGCGACGGCACGCTTCAGAACTCCCTGACGAAGGTGCTGCACGCGGTGGGCCGCCCCGCCACGCCCGCCGAAGCGACCAAACTCGCGATCGAGGTTGGGGGCGCGGTGATCGAGATCCACCGCCTGCGCATCGTGAAGGGCCGCCGCGTCATGCATGAAACGCTGGTCATCGCCGCCGGGCTGGTGCCGGGGATCGACCTTGCGCCCGAGGCCATTCCCGAACGCCTCTATTCCGCGCTGTGGGAGGTCTGGGGCCAGAAGATCGCCGCCATCCGCGAAGAGATCAGCGCCGAAGTCGCCACCCCCGAGGATTGCCGCCTGCTGGACCTTGCGCCCCCCGCCGCCGTGCTGGTGATCAGCGAGATCGCCTATGACGAACAGGCGCGCCCGCTGCTGCTGAACTGCCACCGCGCCAATACGGCGCAGGATGTCTATATCAACGAGATCCAGTGAACCGCGCTCAGGCTTCGCCCTTGGCGCGGGCGGCGGCGATGCGGTTCAGCGCCGCGAGGATCGTCGCCGGATCGCCGCCCTCATAGGCCTCTTGCAGGGCGGTCACATCGTCCGTGAACGCGGCGAAGGCCTGCGCCAGTTCCTGACTGGAGACGGGCATCCGTTCGTGCAGATCGACGAAGGTTTCGGCCGTGGTCGCAAGGACGTAGAAGCCCGCCGCCTGTTCGGGATGCAGGGCCGCCATCTTCATCGCGGTCCGGGCGACGGCCGCATAGGCGTGAATGCCCCGGCCCTTGTCCTGCAGGATGTCGAGAATGGTCGTGAACATGATCGTGTCCTCTCAGAAGGTCAGGCGGCTGGCACCGCCATGGGCCGCCGACCACAGAAGCGGGGCGTTCAGGAACGCCTCGATCCGGTCCAGTCGGCAGGGGTCGAAGGTGGCATCGGTGCGGGCGACACGCAGGATGTCGGCCCATGTCGCCAGCGCATGCAGCCGCAGCCCATGCGCCCGAAGCGCCGCGCGCGATTCGGGAAAGATGTCGTATTGGAACAGCATCAGCACATCCGACACCTCGACCCCTGCGGCGCGCATCGCCTCGCAGAAACGGATCTTCGAGGCGCCGTCGGTGGTCAGATCCTCCACCAGCAGCACGCGCTGGCCGGGATGGCTGTCCCCTTCGATCATGGCGCCGGGGCCGAAGCCCTGCGCCCGCTTGCGGACATATTGCATCGGCAGGCCGGTCCGCATCGCAAGGAAGGCGGCGAAGGGAATGCCCGCCGTCTCGGCCCCGGCGATGGCGTCGATCCGGTCGCGGCCGATCTCGGCATCGAGGATCTCGGCCGCGAAATGCATCAGCTTTTCGCGGATGGCGGGATGCGAGATGACGCGCCGCACGTTGATGTAGACGGGACTGGCCACGCCCGAGGACAGGATGAAGGGGCGATCGCCCGCGATATCCACCGCGCCGATCTGCAAAAGCAGGCGCGCGGTGCGGCTTGCGATGTCGCGCCGGGTTTCGGCCGTCAGCGGCATGGGAAGGGCTCCGCTCATGAATTCCCCTCCAGATAGGCGGAAAGCACGGCCGTGCCCACCATGAAATCCTCCAGCTCCATCGCCTCGTCCGGGTTGTGGCTGCCGTTGCGGTTGCGCACGAAGACCATGCCGGAAGGAATGCCCGCCTGCGCGAAGATCGCCGCGTCATGCCCCCCGCCCGAGGCCATGGTGAAGGCATCGCCGAACCGCGCCCGCATCGCCGCCTCCAGCCCGCGCGTGATCGCCGGGTCCATCAGCGCGGGGGCGACCGCCACCTCGGGGCCGGTTTCGAAACGCACGCCGCGGCTGCGGGCGATGTCGTCCATCTGCGCGCGCAGATAGGCGCGCATCCGGTCCAGCACCTCCACCTCCTGCGAGCGGATGTCGAGCGAGAAGCCGAGGCTGTCGGGAATGCGCGAGATCGCATGGCCCGCAGGGTCCGTGCCGACAATGCCCGATGTCAGCACCAGATCGCGCCCCGTGCGCAGCAGGTGGTCCCATGTGTCGTCCAGCCGGTGCATCAGTTCGGCGAAGGCCAGCACCGGATCGTGGCGATAGGCCCGCGGCACGGCGCCCGAATGGCCCGCCTGCCCGATGCAGCGCACCTCGCGGTGGCGGAAATTGCCCCGGATGCCCGACACGACCGCCGCAGGCAGGCCGCGTTCCACCAGAAGCGGCCCCTGTTCGATATGCAGTTCCAGATAGGCCTCGATCCGCGACAGATCGGTGATCGGGCGGCCTTCCGACAGGGGCGCGGTGTCGATCCCCAGATCGCCCAGATGCGCCGAAAGCGGGCGCGCATCGCCCTTGTGCGTCGCCGCAAGTTCCGCCGGCGGCAGCAATCCCGTCAGCATCTTGGAGCCGAGATAGCAGGCCCCGAACCACGCGCTCTCTTCGCCGCGCATGGCAAGGCACTTGACCGGGCGGCAAAAACGCGCGCCCGTCCGCGCGGCGCGGATCAGCACGATCAGCCCGGCCACGACCCCGGCCAGCCCGTCGTAATTGCCGCCCATCGGCACGCTGTCCACATGGCTGCCGATCAGCACCCAGCGTTCGGCATCGGCATCCTGCGGCAGGCAAAAGACGAGGTTGCGCCCCGCATCCTGCGAAACATGCAGCCCGTTGCGGCGGGCGAACTCCGCCAACCAATGAAGCGTCGCCGTCTCCACCGCCGAAAAGGCGGGGCGGCTGACGCCCCGCGCGTCGGGGGACAGGGCGCGAATGCCATCGAAGACCTCGGCCGCAAGGGCGGCAAGGGCGGCCTCCTCGCTGTGCAGATCCCTCATGCCCCCGCCCCCTCGGGCCGGATCACGGTGCCGATGACCTCCTCGATCGAGGCCACGCCCTCGGCATCCGCCCAGTCCTGCAACTCCGCTACGAGGCGGGCCATCACGGTGGGCGAGCGGAAGGTGGCGGTGCCGACCTGCACCGCGCGCGCCCCGGCGATCATGAACTCCAGCACGTCCTGAAGCGTGGCGATGCCGCCGCAGCCGATGACGGGGATGCGGCAGGCCCCGGCGCATTGATAGGTCATCCGCAGGGCGATGGGCTTGATCGCCGGGCCGGACATCCCGCCCATGACATTGCCCAGACGCGGACGCCGGGCCGCGATGTCGATGGACATGCCAAGCGCCGTGTTGGCCACGACCAGCGCATCCGCCCCCGCCGATTCCGCCGCCAACGCGACCTCCACCGGCTCTCCGGTGTTCGGGGTCAGCTTGGCCCAGAGCGGCAGGTCCGTGGCCGCGCGCAGGCGGCGCATCACCGTTTCGGTGGTGTCGGGGCGCATGGCGAAGGCATTGCCGTTCGCCTCGATATTGGGGCAGGAGATGTTCGCCTCGATCGCGGCGACACCGGGCAGGCTGACCTCGGCGGCAAGGCGCGCGAAGGCATCCACCGAATGGGCCGAGATGGAGACGACCAGCGGCGCGGCATACCGCTCCCACCACGGCAGCATCCTGTCCCGGAAATCGTCGATCCCCTTGGACGGAATGCCGATCGCGTTCAGCATCCCCCCCGGCAGGTCGCAAACGCGCGGCACCGGATTGCCGCCGCGCTTTTCATGCATGATCGTCTTGAGCACATGCGCGCCCAGCACGTCGAGATCGAAGACATCCGACAGATCCTCGGAAAAGGTGCCGGAGGCGGGCATGATCGGATTGGCGAGGCGCAGACCGCCGATGGTCACGCCGAGATCGGCCTTGGAACGAATGTCCTTCATCACAGGATCGCCTCTGCCATGGGGAATACGGGGCCTTCGCGGCAGACGCGGCGCTGCACGCGGCGGTCGCCTTCGCGGAAGGGGCGCACGCAGGCCTGACACATGCCGATCCCGCAGGCCATCTGCTGCTCCATCGCGACCTCGCCGGGGATGCCGTATTCGGCGCCCAGCGTCTGAAGCAGGCGCAGCAACCGGGACGAGCCGCAGGTGTAGAACGCATCGACGCCGCCCGCGGCGATGCGGGCGCGGATCAGCGCCTCCAGCGCCTCGGGGGAGGAGGAGCCGTCTTCGTCATGCACCACGATCACCTCGGCGCCGAAGCTGCGGAACAGATCGACCGACATCGCCAGATCGGCCCGGCGGGCCGAGCAGACGGCGGTCAGGCGGCGGCCCTCCTGCTGCGCCATCCGGGCCAGCGGCGCCAGCGTCGCAAGGCCGACGCCGCGCGCGACCAGCATCAGGTTCCGCCAGCCTTCCTCCATGGTGAAGCCCTGCCCCAGCGGCCCCAACACGTTCAGCGCATCGCCCGGCACCAGCGTCGCAAGGCCCCGCGTGCCCGCCCCGGCCACCTTGTAGAGGAACTGAAGACGCCCGGCCTCGGCGTCGTAGCCATAGATGCTCATGGGGCGGCGCAGATAGGGATGCTCGCCCTCGGGTTCGGGGCACAGAAGCTGAAAGAACTGGCCGGGATGGCAATCCAGCACCTCGGCGGGCGCATCCAGCGTCAGAAGGCGGTATTCGCCGTTCACCGGGGTGTTGGCGCGCACGATGGCGCGCGCCTCGGCGCAGCGGGCCCGAAGGCCGGCGGGCATGGGAACGGACAGGACGGATGGGGATAAGGTCACGGGGGGATCCTTCTCAGCCGTAGATCAGCCGCGGCACGAACAGCGAGATCTGGGGGATGTAGGTGATCAGCAACAGCACGATCAGGTTCAGCAGCACGAAGGGCCAGACACCGCGGATGATCTCGTTCACCGGCTTGTTCAGCGTGGAGGACGCTACGAAGATATCCAGCCCGAAGGGCGGTGTGATCATGCCAAGACAGACGTTCAGCGTGACGATCATGCCGAAATGCACCGGGTCGATGCCGAAGGCCATCGCCACCGGATAGAGCGGCGGCACCAGCACCAGCACGGTGGAGTTCGGATCGACGAACATCCCCGCGATGAAGAAGCAGATGTTCACCACGATCAGGAAGGTGATCCAGCCCGCATCGACCGCGTGCAGCAGGTCGATGATGCTGCTCGGCACCTGCGCCAGCGTGACGAAGAAGCTGATCAGCCCGCCCATCGCCAGCAGGACGAAGATGATGGCGGTGTTGATGGCGCTCGCCTCGGTGATGCGGGCAAGGCCGGACCAATCGAGGGTGCGCAGCACGACCATCTCCACCAGAATGGCATAGACGACGCTGACGGCGGCGGCCTCGGTCGGGGTGATGACGCCGGAATAGATGCCGCCCAGAATGATGATGGGCATGCCGAGCGCCCATTTCGCGGCCCAGATGGCGCGCATCCGGTCGGCCCACGGCATGCGCGGCGTCGTCGCCACGCCGTCGCGCCCCGCCTGAATGCGCACGAAGACCGCCAGCGCCAGCCCCAAGACCAGACCCACCGCAAGCCCGCCCGCGAACAGCTTGGCGATCGAGGTGCCGGTGATCCAGCCATAGACGATCAGCGTGATGGAGGGCGGGATCAGCAGCGCCGTTTCGGCCGAAGCGACCAGAAGGCCCAAGCTGAATTTCTCGGAATAGCCCGCCTTGCGCATCTCGGGATAGACCATGCGGCCCATCGCGGCCACCGTCGCGGGCGCCGAGCCGGAGACCGAGCCGAAGGCCATGGAGCCGCCGACGACGACATGCCCGATGCCCCCCTTGGCATGCCCCACCAGCGCCGTGACGACGCTGAGAAGCTGGCGCGCGATCTGCCCCGAGCCCATCAGGTTCGCCGCGAAGATGAAGAAGGGAATGGCCAAGAGCGTCGAATGATCGACCCCGCCCACGATCTTCTGAACGACGGCGGCATCGGGAAGCTGCGCCCAGAATCCCTGTTTGTAGGCCAGCGCGGGCACGCCCAGAACCAGCAGCATCTCGAAGCCCGCAAAGAGCAGGGCCACGGCCAGAAGAAGGATCGCGATCAGCAGCATCAGGCGGCCTCCCCTTCGGCATCCGCATGGCGGTCGATCACGCCGAAGAGGCTGAGGCCGTAGCGCAGCCCCAGCAGCAGAAAGCCTAGCAGCGGCGCGAGATAGACGATGTACATCGGCACCCCGAGCGTGGGCGAGGTCTGCCCCATCCGCCCGACGAACTGCACCAGCCCGAAGGACAGCCACGCGACATAGAGGCTGAAGGCAAGGCCCACGGCATCCACCAGCTTCAGCACCGCGCCCTGCACCGCCGGGGGCAGCTTGCCGCGCAGATTGGTGATCCCGACATGCTTGCCCCGTTCCAGCGCAAGGCCGAGGGCGAGGAAGACGAGAAAGAGGTTCATCATGCGCACGGCCTCTTCGATCCAAGCGAAGTTGCTGGCGAAGGTGCCGCCGATCTCCCGCGTGACGACGGAGCCGGTATAGAGCAGGACCATCATCAGAAAGAGGGCGACGAGGAGCGTCCTCTCGATCATCCGCAGCAGGGCGAGGGCTTTCATCGGGCTGTCCTTGAAACGAAAAGGCAGGGCCCGCCAGCGCACCGGCGGGCCCCATGGCGGTTCGGCGGCGCTTATTGCAGCTCCGTCATCTCGGCGGCGTAGGTGTCCATCAGCGCCTTGCCGGCATCGCCGGTCTTGGCGAGGTAGGTCTCCACCGCAGGCTCGAACATCTCGGCGCGCAGGGCGGCGCGTTCGTCGGCATCGGCGATGTGGACATCGGTGCCGCTGGCCTTGATCTCCTCCAGCGCGGCCTCGACGGCGGCGGCCTTATGGGCGGTCAGCTCGGGCACGGCCTCGCGGAAGCTGTCGGTGATGATTTCCTGATACTCTGCCGGCAGGCTGTTCCACCATGCCGGGTTGAACAGGATCACATCCTCCATCGCGCCATGGTCGGAGACGAGCAGATGGTCCTGCACCTCGTAGAATTTCATCGACAGGATCGTGTCGAGCGGGTTCTCCTCGCCGTCCACGACGCCGGTCTGAAGCGAGGTGTAAAGCTCGCCGAAGGGCAGCGCGATGGCCGATGCGCCAAGGGCGTTGAACTGCTCGATCAGGATCGCGCTGTCCATGACGCGGAACTTCTGGCCCGCGAAATCGGCGATGTCGCCGATTGGCTTGTTGGAGGTGAACTGCTTGCGCCCGTTCGGCCAGAGGCCGATCGCCACCATGCCCCGATCGGAGAAGCTGTCCAGAAGCTGCTGCCCGAAGGGGCCTTCGCGCAGCGCCTCGGCCTTTTCGGCATCCTCCGGCAGCAAGTAGGGAATGTCGAGGATCGAGACGAGCGGATTGAACCCGCCCAGGAACGCGGCCGGCGCGACCGTGCCTTCGATCGTGCCAAGCTGCACGCCCTCGTTCATCTCGCGCTGACCGCCAAGCTGCCCCTGCGGGAAGATCTGGAAGGTCACATGCCCGTCGGTGCGCTCTTTCACCTCTTCGGCCACCTTCTCGAGGGCGATGTGGCGGCTCTGCTGGGTGCTTTCCAGATGCCCGATCTTGGCGAGGTAGTCCTGCGCCGCGGCGGGCATGGCGACACCAAGGCCGAGCATGGCCAAGGCGGATGAAAGGATCGACGTCCTGAGCATGAAACACTCCCCATGGTCTTTGTCATGTTCTGTGGGGTCAGCCTCTGCCGGAGGTTACGCCGCGTCAACACGCAATGTCTCTAAATTGAGACGATGGAGTATTTTCCGATCCCCCAGGCGGGTGCTTGATGAAAAATCAGGCGGTTTATGAAAGCTGGATGCCGTGGCGCGCGATCAACTCGTCCACATGATCGGCCGCATCGCGCCCCTTCAGCGAGGTCGCCCAAAGCCGCTCGGCGATTCCCTCATGCAGCTCCAGCGCCTCGGGGGCGGAGGTGATCATGCCGACGCCGATGCGGATGTTAGGGTTCGAGCCAAGGCGGAACGGGCTGATCGTCAGCGTCGAATCCGCGCCCCGCCGCACGATCTGAAACGAGGTGGACGGGATCGGCTCGCACGCGACGCCGACCTGAATCCCGATCCCCGGATCGCGCAGCAAGGCGGAGATATTCCGCGCCTCGGCAAGGGCCATCCGCCGACGCGCATCGCGCAGTTCGGGCGAAAGGCCCATGCGCCCCACCAGCCCCTCGCGCAAGAACTGCTCGATATCCGCATCCGAGATGATGGAGGCCAGAAGCGGGCGACGTTTGGCGAAACGAGCCTTGCGCGCCAATAGGATCGACAGGATCTGCGCCACATCCTCGGGCTGCCCGGAGGCGCCGCCTTCGTGCAGGACATCGGTCAGGACATGATCGTAGCCGTCCGTCGTCAGCAGATAGGAGATGGGGCTGAAGAGGCCGATGATCTGGTCGGCATCCTCTTCGATCTGGCGCATCCGCTCGAAGAAGCTGACGGCGTTGTCCACATATTCGATGCCGACCCCCAGCAGCGAGGGGAGCGAGACGTGCAATTCGTCCGAGATGGCGGTCAGCATCTCGATCTTGGCGATCTCCCCCTTTTCGGCGCGGTAGAGCGCCGCGCGCGAGATGCCGAGCCGGGACGCCAATTCCTCGGGCGAGAGCGCGCGCCCAAGGCGGTAGGCCCGCAGCCGCGCGCCGACCTCGACGAATGTTTCCCTGCCGGAAGATACCATGCGCTGCCCCTGCCCCATCGGACGCCCGCCCCCATGCCCGAATATTTGGCACGAAAGGGGGCACTCATCGGACAATCTAAAAACTGAGAAGGACCGCTCATGCAAGGGGTATCGGAGCGCGCTTTCGCCATCGGTGCATGACGATGGAAGCCAATCATGAGTGGCCATCATCGATTGAGAAGTTATTTTCATTTCCATTCATGGCCGCCCTTTGGCATACGGCCAACGAAGCCCGGAGGCGGCCGAGGTCGTGCATCGGCCCCGGCCCGCCCCCGGACAGTGCACGAAGATTACGGGAGATGGCCTCTGGCTCCGTCTCTGGAGCCAAGGACACGGATCACGATGACCAAAGATTTCACCTTCTCGATCAAGAGCATCCCCTTCGACGAGGAGTATCACCCCCTCGACGGAACGCGGATCACCACGAACTTCGCCAACCTCGCCCGCGGCGAAAGCCGCCGCGAGAACCTGCGCCGTGCGCTGCGGATGATCGACAACCGCTGCAACGAGCTGGCTTGCTGGGACAACCCCGACGCGGACCGCTACGGGGTAGAGCTGGACATCGTCTCGGTCGAGTTGGACATCGAGGGCAAGGGCGACGCCTTCCCCGCGATCGAGATCCTGAAGACCACGATCGTCGATCGCAAGGCGGGCACACGCACGGACGGCATCACGGGGAACAACTTCTCCTCCTATGTGCGCGATTACGATTTCAGCGTGCGCCTGCCCGATTACAACAAGGGGCGCGAGTCCTTCGGCATCCCCGAGGATTTCGGCGATCTGCACGGCAAACTCTTTAAATCCTTCATCGCCTCGGACGCCTATACCAGCCGCTTCGCCAAGCGCCCGGTGATCTGCCTCAGCGTGTCGGACAACAAGACCTATCACCGCACGGCGAACCGCCACCCGGTTCTGGGCGCGGAATACACCCCGAGCGACACCTCGCTGACCGAACACTACTTCAGCAAGATGGGCCTTCAGGTGCGCTACTTCATGCCGCCGAACGGCAAGGCGCCGCTGGCCTTCTTCTTCTTCGGCGATCTTCTGGCCGATTACACCGACATGGAACTGATCGCGACCATCAGCACGATGGAGACGTTCCAGAAGATCTACCGCCCCGAGATCTACAACGCCAATTCCGCGGCCTCCGCCGCCTTCCGGCCCAGCCTGCGCAACGAGGATCACTCCCTCACCCGCATCGTCTATGACCGCGAGGAGCGCAGCCGTCTGGCCACCACGCAGGGCAAATTCGCCCAAGACCACTTCATCACGCCGCACCGCGCCATTCTGGACGAATGGTCGGCCCGGTATTCCAACTGAACGAAAGCACGCAGGTCCGCTTCATGAACAAGCTTCTTCCCACCTCGACCGCCGGCAGCCTTCCCAAACCGTCTTGGCTCGCCCAGCCCGAGAAACTCTGGTCCCCGTGGAAACTGGAGGGCGAAGAACTGATCGAGGGCAAGCATGACGCTCTGCGCGTCACGCTGGCCGAACAGTGCCTTGCCGGGATCGACATCGTCAGCGACGGCGAGCAGACGCGTCAGCATTTCGTCACCACCTTCATCGAGCATCTGAGCGGCGTCGATTTCGAAAAGCGCGAAACGGTGCGCATCCGCGACCGCTATGACGCGAGCGTTCCGTCCGTGGTGGGCGCGGTCGCGCGTGAGAAGCCCGTCTTCGTCGAGGATGCGAAATTCCTGCGCTCGCAAACCACGCGTCCGATCAAATGGGCCCTGCCCGGCCCGATGACGATGATCGACACTCTGCACGACGCCCATTACAAAAGCCGCGAAAAGCTGGCTTGGGAATTTGCCACCATCCTGAACCAAGAGGCGAAGGAGCTGGAGGCCGCAGGCGTCGACATCATCCAGTTCGACGAACCCGCCTTCAACGTCTTCTTCGACGAGGTGAACGACTGGGGCATCGCCACGCTGGAACGCGCGCTCGAAGGTCTGAACTGCCAGACGGCGGTCCATATCTGCTATGGCTACGGGATCAAGGCGAACACCGACTGGAAGGCCACGCTGGGCCATGAATGGCGCCAGTACGAAAAGATCTTCCCCAAGCTGCGCGAATCGGCGGTCGATATGATCTCGCTCGAATGTCAGAACTCGCATGTGCCGATGGATCTGATCGAACTGATCCGCGGCAAGAAGGTCATGGTCGGGGCCATCGACGTGGCCAGCAACACCGTGGAGACGCCCGAGCAGGTGGCCGACACGCTGCGCAAGGCGCTGCAATTCGTGGATGCCGACAAGCTGCACCCCTGCACCAACTGCGGCATGGCCCCGCTGTCGCGCAGCGTTGCGCGCGGCAAGTTGCAGGCCCTCGGCGCGGGTGCGGAGATCGTCCGCCGCGAGCTTTCGGGCAACTGAGCCCGCCGCCCCTTCCCGCCCTGCGCGGGAGGGGGCTTCGCCATCAAGACAGCCGAAGCACCGCGACCTCTCCGCCGCCTTCGGCCGGATGCAGGTCGATATCGCCGCCCAGCTTCACCATCGCCGCCCGCGCGATCGCAAGGCCGAGGCCGCTACCGCCATAGGTCGGTCGCCGCCCCCGGAAGAAGCGTTCGGTGATGCGGGCACGGTCCTCGGCGGGGATGCCTGGGCCGGCATCCGTCACCTCGATGCGGCCCGCACCGGCGCGGATCTGCACCACCCCCCCGGCGGGCGAGGCATGGATCGCGTTCTCCAGCACGTTGCGCAGCGCCGCGCCCAGAAGCAGCCGGTCCTGCGGCATGTCCCCGTCGATGCGCACCCTTACCGTCACATCCCGGCCACGGGCCAGCGCCTCGGTCATCTGCACACAGTCGCGCAGGATCACCGAGATGGGCACCCGATCCTCGCCCCCCGGGCGCGCATCCACCGCCGCCATATCCAGAAGCTGGCGGACGAGGCGGTCGGTGCGCGCCACGCTCGCCTCGATCTGCGTCAGGGCGCGGGCGCGCTGACCGGCATCGCCGCGCGCCGCGATCTGCGCCTGCGTCTTCAGCCCGGCCAGCGGCGTCTTCAACTCATGCGCGGCAAAGGCGGTGAAGCTGCGCTCGCGCTCGCGCGCGGCTTCGACGCGGGCGAAGAGATCGTTCATGGCCGACTGGATGGGCGCAAGCTCGGTCGGCAGGCGGCGGTCCAGCGGGCGAAGCTCTTCGGCGTCGCGCACCGACAGATCCCCGGCCAAGCGGCGCAGCGGGCGCAGGCCACCGCTCAGCCCCCACCAGATCAGCCCCGCCAGCACCGGCAGCACGGCCAGCGACGGCAGGATCAGCCCGCGCGTCACATCGCCGATCAGACGCTCGCGCATGGCGAGGCTGTCGCCGATCATCACCCGCACGCCCCGTTCGACATTCGTGACTGCAAAGACCCGCCAGGCGATGCCGTCCACGGTGTTGGTGCCGAACCCGTCCTGCTGCGCCAGCTTGGCTTCGGGCGCAAAGGTCGATCCGGCGACGCGCGCGCCATCCAGCCGCCACACCTGACAGGACAGTTGGCGGAAATAATCCTCCCCCGCCGGGGCGGGCGCGGCCAGCGCGATCGCGGCATCCACGTCGATCCGCCGGTCCGACATGAGCGAGGAGACCATGCGCGCCGCCTCGGCAAGGCGCGCATCCAGCACCCGGTCCACCTTCGCAGCAGTGGAATGATGGATCCACGCGAAGGCCGAGGCCCAGACCGCGCAGGTCGCCGCCAGCAGGATCACGAACATCCGCAGCCGAAGCGAGATCATGGCCCGGCCAGCCGATACCCGGCGCCGCGCACCGTCTGAATGAAGGCCGCGCCCAGCTTGGCGCGCAGCTTGTGGATATGCACCTCGACGGTGTTGCTCTCCACATCCTCCTGCCAGCCATAGAGGCGCTCCTCCAAGGCCGCGCGCGACAGGATGGCGCCCGGGCGTTCCATCAGCGCATGCAGGATGCCGAATTCGCGGTGCGAAAATCCGACGGGCCGCCCATCCAAAGTGCCGGTCATGCGCGCCGGGTCCAACACCAGCCCGTTCCACGACAGCGCGGGTGCGGCGCGCCCCTCGGCCCGGCGCAGGATGGCGCGCAGCCGGGCGGCCAGTTCCTCCAGATCGAAGGGCTTGCCGAGATAATCGTCCGCGCCCCCGTCCAGCCCGGCGATCCGCTCCCCCACCTGATCGCGCGCCGTCAGCACCAGCACCGGCAGCGCCATGTCCGCCGCCCGCCATTCGGCCAACAGATCGAGGCCCGACCCATCCGGCAGCATCACATCCAGAACGATCCCGTCGAAGCCCCCCACCGCCAGCGCGGCGCGGGCATCGGCAAGGTTTTCCACGACCTCGGACGAAAATCCGGCAAGGCTCAGCCCCACGCCCAGCCCGTCCTGAAGCACGGGATCATCCTCGACGATCAGTATCCGCATGGATCCCCTCAGAGAAGCAGCACCTGTGTGCCGACGGGCGCCATCTCGTAAAGCTCCTCCACATGCTCGTTGTAAAGGCCCACGCAGCCCGAGGACGAGGGCCGCCCGATCTTGCGCGTGTCATGGGTGCCGTGGATGATATAGGCCGGCCATGACAGATACATCGCCCGCGTGCCGAGCGGACATTCCGGCCCCGGCGGCACATAGCGCGGCAGCGACGGATCGCGGCGCAGCATATCGGCGGTCGGGCGCCAGTCGGGATCGGTCCGCTTGCGCACGATCTCCGTATGGCCGCGCCGCGTCAGCGCCTCGGTCAGCGGGATCGAACTGGGATAGAGCCGGTACGTCCCATCCGCGCCCCAGTAATGCAGCGCCCGCGAGGTGAGGTCGGCCAGAATCGCCCCCTTGCCGATGCTGTCGAAATGGTCGCGCCAATCCTGCATCTGAAAGCTGGAGATGTTGGCGCGCGGCCCCGCCACCTGTGCGCGAAGCGGCGCCGCCATCAGCGCGGGCGCGGCAAGGGCGGTCAGGAAAAGGGATCGGCGGGTCAGGGTCATGGATCGGCCTCGTTCGTTGATGCGCCCCGTCCTTGGCCCACCAACCTTAAACGGGGCTGAAGGCTGCGCCTACCCGTCCTCGTCCTCGTTCGCGCCGTCCAGCGGCAGTTGCAGCGTCCAGACCACCCCCTCGGGGCGCCAGTCCACCTTGGCCTCGCCGCCGTCGCTGGCCATGATCAGGGTCGATCCGAACCCCTTGCGGTCCGGCTCGACGACGGGGGGGCCGCCTTCTTCGCGCCATGTGAAGGACAGAACGTCGCCCTTGGCCTCCCAACTCAGGGCGACATGCCCCTCGGTGCCCGAAAGCGCGCCGTATTTCACGGCATTCGTCGTCAACTCATGCAGCGTCAGCGCCATGCGCAGCGCGCTGCTGGGCGACAGGCGCAGATCGGGGCCGGACAGCTGCACGCGGTCCTCGCTCAAGGCGCCGACGCTCATCTGCTCGGCCAGAAGCTCGCGCAGATCCGCGCCGGACCACGTTTCCGCCGTCAGGATGGAATGGGCGCGGGCCAGCGCCTGAAGCCGCCCGCCGAAGGTCTTGGCGAAATGATCGGGATCGCGGGCATGGCGGGCCGTCTGCCGGGCGATGGCCTGCACATTGGCCAGCATGTTCTTCACCCGGTGGTTCAATTCGCCGATCAGGATCGACCGCGTCTCCTCGGCGCGGCGCCGTTCGGTCACATCGAGGATCTGCAGGTTGATCGTGCGCGGCGCGCCATGGCCCGCCGGCACGACGGAGCCATAGCATTCGCAATCGACCTCGCCCCCGGCCACCGTCGCCGCCCGGATCGCAAGCGCCCCGCGCTGCCCGTCATTGGGGCAGCTCGCAAGGTGCAGCCAATCCGCAACCTCGGCCGAGGTCGCCTCGTCGAGCCAGCCCGATGCGGCGACGCTTCGGCCCAGCACCTGCGCTGCAGGCCAGCCGAACATCCGCTCCGCCCCCTTGGACCATTGGCGGATCACCAGATCGGCGTCGAGTTCGACGATGGCCAGCGGCGAATTGTCGGCATGGGCGTTCAGCCGCGCCAGTGCCGCCGTCAGGTTCTGCGACACGGCCCGCATCTCGTCGCGCTGGCGGGCCAGTTCCTGTGCCTGACGGCCGATCTCGTAGAAGACCTGCGCCTTGGATTGCAGGATCATCGGGTCGATCGGCTTGGTGATGTAATCCACCGCCCCCGCCTCGTAGCCGCGGAAGCGGCGGCGTTCGTCCAAGGCGGCGGCGGTCAGGAAGATGATGGGGATCTTGCGCGTCCGCTCGATCCCGCGCATCAGCTCGGCCAGTTCATAGCCGTCCATGCCCGGCATCTGCACATCCAGCAGCGCCAGCGCGAAATCGGTATGCAGCATCGCCTCCAGCGCCTCGGCCCCCGAACGCGCGCGGTGCAACACCAGCCCGTCGCGCCGCAGCAGCGCCTCCAGCGCAGACAGGTTGTGATCGAGGTCGTCGACCATAAGGAAATGGACAGGATCAGCCATGCGCCGCCTCCGAGTTGCGGCGCCAGATGCGCTCGGGTTCCGCAAAGGCCGTGAACGCGCCCGCATGCCCGGAAAAACGCATCGTCTCATGCGCGCCGAGGCCGAGGAAGCCGCCGCGCACCAGCGCATCGCGGAACAGCCCCGTCGCCCGGTCCTGAAGGTTGCCGTCGAAATAGATCAGCACGTTGCGGCAGGAGATGAGATGCATCTCAGAAAAGACCTGATCGGTGGCAAGGCTGTGTTCAGCAAAGACCATGCGAGAGCGCAGGCCGCGATCCATGGCGGCCGCGCCATATGCGGCGGTGTAATGATCGGACAGCGATCTGCGCGCGCCGGATTTCTGATGATTTTCCGTGAAAAGCGCCATGCGATCGAGAGGATAGATCCCCGCCTCGGCCTTGGCAAGCGCACGGCTGTTGATCTCGGTCGCATAGAACATCGTGCGGTCGAACAGCCCTTCCTCGCGGAAAAGGATCGCGAGGGAGTAGAGCTCCTCCCCCTCCGAGCAGCCCGCCACCCACACCTTCAGCGAAGGGAAGGTGCGCAGATGCGGGATGACGCGGGTGCGGATCGCGGCGAAATAGGCCGGATCGCGGAACATCTCCGACACCTGCACCGTCATGCAATCGATGACCTCGGGCAGAAGCTCGGGCTGGTGCAGCACCTTGGCCTGCACCTCCGACAGGGTGGCGCAATGCAGCCGTTCGCGCGCCAGATCGGCGCGCCGCATCAGCGATCCGCGCGAATAGGCGCGGAAATCGTAATGCCAGCGCTGGTGCAACGCCTCGAGGAACAGGTCGAGTTCGATCTCCTCGACCGGGCGGCTTCCGACGCTCTCCCTCATCGGCGCATCCAGACGCGCGTCAGCGACAGGAGGCGGTCCACGTCGAGGGGCTTGGGCAGATAGTCGTTCGCCCCGGCGGCAAGGCACTGTTCCTGATCGTCGGCCATGGCCTTGGCGGTCAGCATGATGATGGGCAGGTTCTTCCAGCGTTCCTGCGCCCGGATCTCGCGCGTGGCGGTCAGGCCGTCCATCTCGGGCATCATCACGTCCATCAGCACGAGATCCACCCCCGGCGCGCCGCTGTCGGCGACGCGGCCCAGCGCCTCCAGCGCCTCGCGCCCGTTGCGGGCGATCTTCACCTCGGCGCCGTGCGGTTCGAAGACGGCGGTCAGGGCGTAGACGTTGCGGATGTCATCCTCCACCACGAGGATGCGCTTGCCCTCCAACATCGCATCGCGGTTGAGCGAGGCCGCCAGAAGCTGCTGCTGCCGCTCCGGCAGGTCGGTCACCACCTGATGCAGGAACAGCGTCACCTCGTCGATCAGCCGCTCGGGCGATTTCGCGCCCTTGATGATGATGGATTTGGAATAGCGGCGCAGGCGCAGTTCCTCGGCCTCGCTCAGCGCGCGGGCGGTGTAGACGATGACCGGCGGGAAGGCCGCCTCTTCGTCGGAATCCAGCGCCTCCAAAAGGTCGAACCCGGAGGCGTCCGGCAGCGTCATGTCCAGCACCATGCAGTCGAAGGTGCCGCCGGCCATGCGCTCGCGCGCCTCGGCGGCGGTGGCGGCGCCCACCGTCTCCACGTCCTTGTTGCCCAGAAGGGCCTTCAGCCCCTCCAGCTGCGCGGGATCGTCCTCCACGATCAGGACCCGGCGCATCCGCTGATCCAGCCGCGTTTCGATGGAATGCAGCGCCTGCGCCAGCGCCTCGCGCTTCACCGGCTTCAGCATGTAGCTGCGCGCGCCCTGCGCCAGCGCTTCGCGGGTGTAATCATCGCCCGAGACCATGTGCACCGGGATGTGCCGCGTGCGGATGTCGCGCTTCAACCGGTCGAGAACCGACAGACCCGAATGATCGGGCAGGCCCACGTCGAGGACGATCGCGCTCGGCATGTATTGGCGGGCGGCCAGAACGCCGTCCTCGGCGGTGCCGGTGACGAGGCATTGGAAGCCCAGCTCATGCGCCAGATCGATCAGGATGCGCGCAAAGGCGGGATCGTCCTCCACCACGAGGATCAGGCGCTTGTCGCCGTCCAGCACCTCGCGGTCATCGGACACATCGGCGGCGGGCGGGGCGGCGGCGGGGATCGGCGCGGGCGGCGGCGGGGCGGCGGCGGGCAGCGCCGGGCGGGGGGCCGCATCGCCAAGGCGCGCCGGCAGATGCAGCGTGAAGGTCGTGCCCTTGCCCAGATCGCTCTGAAGCGAGACGCGGCCCTTGAGCAGCTCCGTCAATTCGCGGCTGATCGAGAGGCCAAGGCCGGTGCCGCCGAAGCGCCGCGCGATGGTGCCGTCCGCCTGCCGGAAGGCCTCGAACACGGCCTCCTGATCCTCGCGGGCGATGCCGATGCCGGTGTCGCGCACGGCGAAGGCGACGCCATCCCCATCGCGATGGGCCGACAGGGTGACGCTGCCGCGCTCGGTGAACTTGATGGCGTTGGAGAGGAAGTTGCGCAGCACCTGCTCCAACCGGGCGGGGTCGGTCTGAAGGTCGGGGATGTTGGTCGGAACCTCCACGCGGAAGGTCAGCCCCTTGCCCTGCGCCTGCGGGGCGAAGGACCGTTCCAGCTTGCGGGCCACATCCTCGGGGCGGACGATCTCGGGGGTGACATCCAGCTTGCCGGCCTCGATCTTGGCCAGATCGAGGATGTCGTTGATCAGCGCCAGCAGATCGCGGCCCGAGCTTTCGATCGTCTCGGCCCAGCCCACCTGCTCTTCGGTCAGGGTGGCGCCGCGATTCTCGGCCAGAAGGCGGGCCATGATCAGCAGCGCGTTCAGCGGCGTGCGCAGCTCATGGCTCATATTCGCGACGAATTCGGATTTGTAGCGGCTTTCGGTGGCCAGACGCTGGGCCTGCTGCTCCATCAGGCTCTGGCTGCGGGCCAGCGCGTCGCGCTGCACCTCCAGTTCCTGCGTCTGGGTCTCCAAGAGGGCGTTCTGCTCCTCCAGCTCGGCCTGCTGATGCTCGAGGCGGCTCTGGCTGTCCTGAAGGGCGCGGGTCTGCTCGGCTAGTTCCTCGTTGGAGGCGGCCAGTTCCTCGCCATGGGCCTTCAATTCCTCGGCCTGATGGCGCGTCTCTTCCAGCAGGGCGCGCAGGCGCGTGCGGTCGTTGGCCGACCGGACGGCGATGCCGATGGCCGCGCCGACGCGTTCCAGAAGAAGCTTCCCCTCGGGGCGCACGGGGGTGTCGAAGCCGAACTCCACCACCCCGTTGATCCGCCGGTCGTCATAGAGCGGGGCGATCACCGATTGCGCCGTCCGCCCGCGCACGAGGCCCGAGCCGAAGGCCAGCGCCTCGCCCGGAAGGCGGTCCAGCGTCAGGACGGTGCGTTTTTCCACCGCATCCCACAGATGGCTTTCGCCGCTGCGGAAGGCGCGCGGGGTTTCCCCCGGCGGCAGGCCGCGCCCGGCGACCTGACGAAACTCTCCGCCGTCGCGGACATAGAAGATCGCCGCCCGTGCGCCCAGCCGGTCCGCCAGCGCGGCCAGCACGTTATCGGCCATGACGGCAAGGTCCACCTCCCCTTCGGAGGCGCGACTCACCTCCATATCGCCCTGCTGAAGCCAGCTTTGCTGGCGCAGCGCGATGCGGTTGCGCACGAAGGTGAAGCCCGACAGACCCAAGAGCAGGATGACGACGATGGCCATCGCCCGGTTCGTCGCGGCCAGCGTCGGATCGATGCCGGCGCGGGCGTTCAAAAGGCCGATCACCATCGTGACGAAGACCACGACCGCCGTCAGCGGCGGCACCACCGGGCGCGGCGCCAGATAGGCCAGCACCACCGGCAGCAGATAGATGACCCAGATGGCAATCCCGAGCGGCACCATCAGATCGACGGCGAAGACCCCCGCGATCAGGGCGCCGAGAAGCGCATAAAGGCCGAATTCCCGTGTGGTGTTCATCTCTGCCTCCGAAAGACCTGCGGCATCGCGCGCAAGCTGCTGCCGCTAAGTCGCGCGGGCAGAGGCCCGCGTCAAGACAAAGGCACGGGATCGGCCTTGGCGTCAGGGGCCGGCGCAGGGCTCCGACCGGCCCGTCGGCACCTGCCCCACCTCGACGCCATAGGCGCGAAAGCCCCCATCGTCTAGCGTCAGGATCCGGTAGCAGGGATTGCCCCCCGTCCACCAAGGATCGGGCAGATCGATGTTCGTGATGAACCTATGGGTGCAGGACTGGCCCGAACTGAAGGCGATGCCCTCGGCCGTGGTGCCGGTCAGCGGCGTGTGGATATGGCCGAAGACGATGTGCCGCACCCCGCCCGGATGCGCCGCAAGCCGCCGAAGCACCGCGCCATCGTCATGCAGGCCGATGTCGCGGAAATGGCGGATGCCGTCGGATACGGGGGGATGGTGCAGAAAGACCGTGACCGGCCGATCCCCCGCCCCCGCCAGCGCCGCATCGAGCCATGCCAAGCGGTCCGGCCCATAGATGCCGCCGATCACCCCGGCCTCGTGCGTGTCCAGGAACAAAAGCCGCCCCCAGCGCGTATCGAGCACCGACTGCACATAGCCGCCCTCGTCCCGCGGATGATCGGGGAACGCCTCGAGGAAGGCCGGGCGGTGATCGTGATTGCCCAGCATCAGGCGCACCGGGCACGGCAGCGGCGCAAGGATGTCCCGCAGCAAGGCATAGGCCTCGGGATCGCCGCGATCGCTGAGATCCCCCGTGATCACCAGAAGATCGGCATCGGCGTGATCGGCGAGGATGTCCGCCATCGCCGCGCGCAACTGCGCTTCGGGATCGACGCCGTAAGCGGGGTGCCCCGGCGGCATCAGATGGGTGTCGGTCAGCTGGATGATCTTCATGTCCGTCTCCGAAAATGGGGATGCGGGGGGCTGGCCCCCGCACCGGTCCGGCCGTGCGGCCGGGTCAGTTCATCAGGCCGTTCGTCGCCTCGACGATCTGCGCCAGCCCGTCCTCGGGGGTGGTCTCGCCGCGCATCACCGTGCCGATGATGTCGCGCTGCGTGCGCCAGATGCGGACGGAATCGCCGCCCGGATACCCAGCCCACGGCAGCGAGCGGTCCACCTGCGCGGCGGCGGTCGCGACATTCGGATGCTCGGCGTAATAGGGGGCGAGGTAGTCTTCGCCCGTGGCGCGGATGTTCGTCGGCAGATAGCCGGTGATGCGCACGATGACGTTCTGCGCCTCGGGGCCGGTGATCCACTTGATGTAGTTCCACGCCGCCTGCTGCTTGGCCGGGTCTTGGGTCAGCATCACCGCCGAATTGCCGCCCGTCGGCACGCCGCCATTCACCTTATCCTGCAGGGGGAAGGTCGCGGTCGTCAGTTCGAACCGGTCGCCGACGAGGCCCTCGATCGTCTGCACATGGGCGGGGGTGGTGAACATGAAGCCGGTCATGCCCGCGCCGAACTGCTGGCGCGCCTGATCCCAGTCCATCATCGGCGCGCCCGTTTCCACCGCGATCTGGCGGATCAGGCGCAGGGCGTTCAGGCCGATCTCGTTGTCGAAGCCGACGCGTCCCGTTTCGGCATCGACCAGACGACCGCCCTGCTGCGTGATCATCGCCTGCCACAGCCAGTCGTCCGGCCAGCCGGAGATGTCGTAGGCCATCCCCGCGACGCCCGGATTGGCGTCATGGATCTTTGCGGCCAGCTCGATCAGTTCGGGGAAGGTCGTCGGCATGTTCTGCGGATCGCCGCCCGCCGAACGCACCAGATCGGCGTTCACGAACATGATCGGCGAGGAGGCGTTCACCGGCAGGCCGTATTGCTGCCCATCCACATTGCCCAGCGCGACCATGTTGCTCGTGAAGTTCGCATCGAGGAATTCCTGCCCGCCCTCGGCCTCGATGAAGGGGCCGAGATCGGCGATCTGTCCGCGCGGCGCCAGCGTGTGCACCAGTTCCGCCGTCAGGTTGTAGCCCGAAAAATACACATCCGGCAGATCGCCCGTGACCGCGGCGCGCAGCACCTGCTGCTGGCCTTCGTTATACCCGGCGGCGGGGGCGAGGAAGTTGATCGTGACCCCGGGATTGTCCTTCATGAAGGCATCCGCCAGCGGCTGGTGGAATTTGGTGAACCCCGGCAGGTTGTAGAGCACGTTCAGCGTGACATCCTGCGCCAGCGCGATGCCCGGCAACGACAGGCCGAGCGCAAGCGCGCCAAGGGCAAAGCGACGTGTCATGGTCATATCGTCTCTCCGTGAAGGGCGGGGCCTCATTTGACCCCGGTCATGGTGATGCCCGCGATGAAGCTGCGCCGTGCAAGCAGGAAGCAGACCAGCATCGGGGCGGTGATGAGGGTGGCCCCGGCCATCAGCGCGCCGTAATTCGCGCCCGTTTCCGCATCCGAGAAGAAGAGCATCCCGAGCGGCGGCGGGGCGAGTGCGGTGTCGCTGACCACGATCATGGGCCAGTAGAGATCGTTCCAATGCGCCACCACCGAGAACACGGCAAAGGCCGCGAGCGAGGGAAGCGAGCCGCGCAGCACCAGCCGCCAGCAGATCTCCATCTCGGTGAAGCCGTCCATGCGGGCGGCCTCGATGATCTCGTCGGGATAGGAACGGAAGGACTGGTGGAACAGGAAGATGGCAAAGACCGACAGGAAGAACGGCACCATCTGCGCGAAATAGGTGTTCAGAAGGCCCGCCTTCGCCAGTCCGACGAAAAGCGGCAGCGCCAGCGCCTGCATCGGCACGCAAAGCGCACCGATCACCAGCATCATCAGCAGCCTGCGCCCCGGAAAGCGCAGCTTGGCCAGCGCATAGGCGGCGGGCACGGCGGTCAGCACCTGCACGATCAGGATCCCGGCGCAGACGATCACCCCGTTCAGCATGAAGCGCGCCATCGGCACCGAGGTGGCCGCCTGATGGTAGTTCGCATCGCCGTGGAATGCCTTGGGGATCGGCCAGAGGGAGATGTCGAAGATCTCGGACGGGGCGCGCAGGGAGGTCAGCACCATCCAGTAGAACGGCAGCAGCATGATCGCCGCCCCGAGGCCAAGCACCGCATGGGGGAAAAAGCGCCGCATCAGTAATGCACCTTTCGTTCCATCCGCACCGTCTGCCCGACGGACAGGATCAGCACGATGCCGAGGAAGATCAGCGTCAGCGCCGCGGCGTATCCGGTATTGGCGTATTCGAACCCCTCCAGATACAGGCTGTAGAGCAGGGTTTCCGAGCCGGATCGGCCCTTGGTCAGCACGGCCACCGTCTCGAACACCTTGAACGCGCTGATGGAGGTGGTGACGATCACGAACATCGTCGTCGGCCCCAGCATCGGCCATGTGACGGTCAGGAACCGGTCGATCGGATGGCGCGCGCCGTCGATCCGCGCCGCCTCGTGCAGGTCCTTCGGGATCGCCGTCAGGCCCGCAAGGAACAGCACCATGTTGAAGCCGAGCACCTGCCAGACGCCGATCAGCGCCATGGTCGGGATCAGCAGCGCCGGATTGCCCAGAAAGGACACCGGCGCAAAGCCGAGCCACGTGATCAGCGCGTTCACCG
Organism: Falsirhodobacter algicola; assembly: GCF_018279165.1. GTDB lineage: Bacteria > Pseudomonadota > Alphaproteobacteria > Rhodobacterales > Rhodobacteraceae > Falsirhodobacter > Falsirhodobacter algicola. Next base: position 1,609,187 of record NZ_CP047289.1, read on the forward strand.
GCCCCAATGTCGGGTGCAGCAGGAACTGCCAGACCGTCGCCATCGCAACCAGCGTCGCCGTCACCGGCAGGAAATAGGCCGTCTCCCAAAAGGCGCGCGAGCGGCGGCGGCCATGCACCAGAAGCGCCACGCCAAGGGCGAGGAACACGCCGGCGGGAATGACGATCGCGGCATAGACGAGCGTGTTCACCAGCGCCCGGACGAAGACCGGATCGCTGGCCGCATCCGCAAAGTTCCGCAGGCCGATGAAATGCCAGTCCAGCGCGCCCAGACGGTAGTCCGTCACCGAAAATCCCGTCAGGACGATCATCGGCACGGCATAGATGGCCACCAGAAGCAGGATCGCCGGGGCGGCGAAGGCCAGCCCCTTCACGGCGGTGCGGGTGCGCGCCGGGCGCCGGGCGGGGAGCGCGAGCGCGGCCGTCATGCGGCCACCTGCTCGGCGGTGCGCAGCGCGCGCCGGGCGCCGTCCGGGCCGAACAGATGCGCCTGCGCGCCGTCGATCGCCAGATGCAGACGGCCCTCCGCATCCGCGCCCGTCGCCTCGCCCGCGGGCTGGCGCAGCGTCAGTTGATCGCCGTCGCCGTTCGAAAGCAGGCAGGTCAGGTAGCGGTCGGGGCCATGCGTCTCTTCGCGCAGGATGCGCGCGGGCATGCCGCGGGCGACGATGCGGACGCCTTCGGGCCGGATGCCCAGCGTGGCGGGACCGGGGGATGCGATCAGGCCGGTGGCGCTGCCATGGACATGAACTGCGCCCGTGGGCATCACCTCGGCGGCCAGAAGGTTGATCGTGGGGGAGCCGATGAACCGCGCCACCGCCAGCGTGGCCGGGCGGCGATAGAGATCCTCGGGCGTGCCGAGCTGTTCGATCCGCCCGTCGATCATCAGGGCGATGCGGTCGGACATGGTCATCGCCTCCATCTGATCGTGGGTGACGTAGACGAAGGTCGCCCCGAGGCGGCGGTGCAGCGCGACCAATTCGTCGCGCATATGCGCGCGCAGCTTGGCATCGAGGTTCGAGAGCGGCTCGTCCATCAGGAACGCGGCGGGCTGGCGCACCAGCGCGCGCGCCAGCGCCACGCGCTGCCGCTGCCCGCCCGAAAGCTGCGCGGGTTTGCGGTCCAGAAGATGGGTGATCTGCAAGGTATCCGCCGCCGTCGCCACCTCGGCCGCGATCTCGTCCAGAACCGCGCGGGGCGCAGCGAGCCGCCCGATCAGCGGCAGCCGCCCCGAGAAGGGCAAGCGGCGCATCCGCAGGGGCGTTGCGATGTTCTGCCGTACCGTCATATGGGGATAGAGCGCGTAGGACTGGAACACCATCGCAAGGTCGCGATCCGACGGATCGGCCGCCGTCACATCCCGCCCGCCGATCCGCACCGCGCCCGCATCCGGCATCTCCAACCCGGCGATGATGCGCAGAAGGGTGGACTTGCCGCAGCCGGACATGCCGACCAGCGACAGGAATTCTCCCTGCTGCACCGACAGATCGATGTCCTTGAGAACCTGCAAGGGCCCGAAGCCCTTGCGAATGCCCGAGAGGTCGAGTGACTGACGCATGTTCCCTCCTGTTTCACCGGAGCGTCTGACGCGCCGAAGAAACAGGAACATGTCTCGTCGATGAAGCTTTCACGACGGGGCCGCAAAACGGTCAGATGGCGGCGGCCTCGCGGTGCAGCACCTCGGCCATCGGGGTGGTCAGCATCGCCTCCAGCATCTCGCGAAGCGGGGCCTGCCATGCCGGATCGGCGGCAAGGGCCGGGGGAACGATCCCCGGCAGCGCCGACAGCGCCGCCGCCACGGACCCGCCCGCACCAAGTGCGGCCCGCATCTCTGCCGCGCGGGGATCGCGCAGATCATAGGGCGGGGTGTCATGGGTCGCGCCCGCCACATGCCGCATCCATGCGGCGGCGGCAAAGGCGAAGGGACGCAAGTCCTGCCCCGCCGCCCGCGCCGCAAGGGCCGGGGCAAAGATGCGCTGGGGCATCTTCTCGGTCCCGTCCATGGCGATCTGGAACGTCTCATGGGCGATGGCGGGATTGGCGAAGCGCCGCATCAGCCGATCGGTATAGGCGTCGATGTCGATCCCCGGCAGAGGGCCGAGCGTCGCCCCCGCCGCCCGCAGATGCCGCAGCACCAGCCGCGACAGCGCCGGATCGGTTATCACGTCGCGCACGAAACGGTGCCCGGCATGGAACCCGGCATAGGCCAGCATCGAATGCGCGCCGTTCAGCATGCGCAGCTTCATATCCTCATAGGGCGTCACGTCGGACACGAAGATCGCGCCGCCCGCCTCCCAATCCGGGCGTCCGAGGGGGAAGTCATCCTCGATCACCCATTGATGGAAGGCCTCCGTCTCCACCGCTGCGGGGTCGGGCCGTCCCGTCAGGGCAGCGGCCTCGGCCCATGTCTCGGCGGTGGCGGCGGGGGTGATCCGGTCCACCATGGAGGAGGGGAACGCCACCTTCGCCGCAATCCAGTCCGCCAGCGCCGGATCGGTGCGGCGCGCGGCATCCACGACCGCACCGCGCAGCAGACGCCCGTTCGACGGCAGGTTGTCGCAGCACAGGACGGTGAAGGGTGCCGTTCCGGCCGCCCGCCGCACCGAAAGCGCCCGCACCAGAAGGCCCAGAACGCCCGTCGGATGCGCCGGATCGCGCAGGTCCGCCGCCACCGCCGGATGCGCCGGATCGCAGCCGCCCGTGGCCCGGTCGAGGCCATAGGCCTTTTCCGTCACGGTCAGGGTCACGATCCGGCACTCCGGCGCAGTCATCGCCGCGAGGATCGGCCCCATCCCGTCCGCCCCGGTCAGCCCCCGCGCGATCGAGGCGATGATGCGGGCGGTCCCGCCCTCCCCCCGCTCGATCAGGGTGAAGCGCCCGTCTTGGCCGTTCAGCGCATCGACCGCCGCGCGGCTGCGCAGCGACACGCCGATGATGCGCCAATCCCCGCCCGAGGCCGCAAGCGCGGCATCGGTGCAGGCAGCCTGATGCGCCTTGTGGAACGCGCCGAGGCCCAGATGGACGATCCCCGTGCCATGTGCCTGTGGATCATAGGCGGGCTGGATCGGACCCTGCGTCATGCCCCCGCCATGCCCCGCGGGTGGTTCAGCGCGGTCATGATGCCCCGCAGTTCGGCCAGCCCCTTCAGGCGTCCGATCGCGGGATAGCCGGGCTGCGCCTTGCGGCCCAGATCGTCGAGGATGTCCTGCCCGTGATCGGGGCGCATCGGGATCTGCCAATCGGCGCGGCCCGCGGCCTTGCGGCGGCGCTCTTCGTCCAGCACGGCCGAGATCATCTCCACCATGTCAGTCTGCCCGGCCAGATGCTCATCCTCGAAGAACGACCCGCGCGGTTCTTCGGGCGTGTCGAGCGTGACGTTGCGCAGATGCAGGAAATGCACCCGCTCGCCCATGCGGCGCATCATGCCGGGCGCGTCGTTGTCGGCCCGCGCGCCAAGGCTGCCGGTGCACAGCGTGATGCCGTTGGCCGGCAGATCCACCGCCTGCATGATCGCGGCGTAATCGGCCTCGGTGGACATGATCCGCGGCAGACCCAGCAGCGGGAAGGGCGGATCGTCGGGATGGCAGCACAGTCGCAGTCCCAGTTCCTCCGCCAGCGGCGTCACCTCGGACAGGAAATCGACGAGATGGCCGCGCAGCGTTTCTTCGCGGATGTTGTCGTATTCGGCCAGATGGCGGCGCACATCCTCCAGCGTGAAGTTCTCGGCCGCGCCGGGCAGGCCGAACACCACGTTGCCGGCAAGCTGCGCCCGCTCATCGCCGGACATCTCGGCGAATCGGCGGGCGGCGGCGTCCACGATCGCCTCGGGGAAATCCTCGGCCGCGCCGGGGCGCTCTAGGATGTGGATGTCGAAGGCCGCGAAATCGGTGAAATCGAAGCGCATGCAAGTCGCGCCCGTCGGGCGGCGCCACGACAGGTCCGTGCGCGTCCAATCCAGAACCGGCATGAAGTTGTAGCAGATGACCTCCACCCCCGCATCGCGCAGATGGTGCATGCTGGTCTTCCAGTTGGCGATGTGGTCGCGCCAATCGCCCTTCTGCTTCTTGATGTCCTCCGACACGGGCAGACTCTCGACGACATCCCATGTCAGCCCCGAGGACGATCCATCCTGCATCGTCCCGATCTGGCGCTGGCGTTCGGCGATATCGTCGGGCGTCCAGACGACGCCCGTCGGGACATGATGCAAGGCCGACACGACCCCCTCCACGCCCGCCTGCCGCATGGCGTCGATCGACACCAGATCCTTCGGGCCGAACCATCTCCAAGTTTGCCGCATCGTCATTCTCCCTTGCGTCGGAACGAACATAGCAGCTACACACGGAGTTGACTAGTATGGAAGTATGGTGATAGATCCGCCGCGGGGGGACGATCATGCCGAATGCCGACACCACCACCGTTGATACCGGCCTTGCCGTCGGGCCGCAGCTGACGCGCATTCTGCGCGAACGGATCGTGCGCAACCTCATCGCGCCCGGCGAACGCCTGTCGGAGGCGGAGGTGGCGCTGCATTACGGCACCAGCCGCCAACCCGTGCGCGAGGCGTTCATCAAGCTGGCCGAAGAAGGCCTTCTGGAAGTGCGCCCGCAGCGCGGCACCTATGTGCGCAAGATCTCCACCGCAAACGTCATGGATGCACGGTTCATCCGTGAGGCGGTGGAGGCCGATGTCGCCCGCGCGCTGGCCGCCGATCCCGATCCCGCCCTCGTACGCGAACTGGAGGCGCAGCTTGCGGCGCAGCGGGCCTTGGTCGATCCGACCGAGTTCCGCCAGCTCGACGATCTGTTCCACCGCACCTTGGCCGAGGGCGCGAAGCTTCCCTACGTCTGGCGCGTCATCGACGGGCTGAAGACGCAGATGGACCGCGTGCGCCAGCTTTCGACCGAGCAGTTGGCCCTTGGCAAGCTGATCGACCACCACACCGCCATCGTGGACGCGATCCGCGGCGGCGATGCCGAGGCCGCCGGTCAGGCCATGCGCCTGCACCTGCGCGAAATCCTCAACGATCTGCCGATCATACGGCAGGCACGACCCGACCTTTTCGAAGACCCCGGCCGCTGACGCGGACCGACATGGATTACTGGGAGGAGCCATGATCATGAACTTCAAGACCGTTCTCGCTGCCGCCATCACCGCAGGTGCCCTGACCGGCACCGCCGCCTTTGCACAGGACACGGTGCTGCGCCTTGGCCATCTGGCCAATGAACAGAACATCTGGAACAAGGCGGCGATGAAATTCGCCGACGAAGTGGCGGAACTGTCCGAAGGCCGCATCGCGGTGGAGGTCTATCCGAACGACACGCTCGGCTCCGAGGTCGATCTGATCAACGGCATGCAGCTCGGCACCGCCGACATGACCATCACCGGCGAGACGCTGCAGAACTGGGCCCCGATGGCCGCGCTGCTGGCGCTGCCCTATGCCTATACCTCGCTGGAGCAGATGGACGAGGTCGCATCCGGCCCCATCGGCAAGGAGATCGAGCAGCAGATCATCGAAAAGGCCGGTGTCCGTCCGCTGGCCTATTTCGCCCGCGGCCCGCGCGAATTGTCGGCCAACCGCGAGATCACGACCCCGGACGATCTGAACGGGCTGAAGCTGCGCGTGCCGAACGTGCCGCTGTTCCTGAAGGTCTGGCAGACGCTGGGCGCACAGCCGACCCCGATGGCCTTCTCGGAGGTATTCACCTCGCTGCAGAACGGCACGATCGAGGCGCAGGAAAACCCGCTCTCGCTGGTGCGCAGCGCCAACTTCAACGAAGTGCAGAGCACGATCAACCTGACCAACCACGTCCGGTCGTGGATCTATCTCGCCATCTCCGAACTGACTTGGGAAGGGCTGAGCGAGGAGGACCAAGCGGTCGTCGCCGAGGCCGCCAAGCGCACCCAGACCTACGAGCGCAGCCTGTTCCTCGAAAACGAGACCGAAATCCGCGCCGATCTGGAGCAGAAGGGCGTGACCTTCCACGAGGTGGACGAAGCGGCCTTCGCCGCGAAGGCCCGCGACGCGGTGATCGGCGGCGTGTCGGACGATCTGCGTCCGACGGTCGAACAGATCTTCGCCATGCAGCACTGATCGGACATCGCGCCGCCCCCACCCGGGCGGCGCGATCCCTTCCCGGAGGACCGCCATGCACCGCCTGACCCGCATCACCGAACATGTGTTCCGCACCCTTACCGGCCTGTCCTTCGCTGTGATCGGCGTGGCCGTCGTCCTGCAGCTCATGGGCCGGAACGGCCTGATGACCTCGGTCGTCTGGACCGAGGAAATCTCGCGCTTCGCCCTTCTCTATATCGCCGCCCTCGGGGCCGGCCTCGCCTTTCGCAGCGGCGACATGGTGAACGTCGATCTCGTGTCCGAATCGCTGCCCGGACGCGCCCCTTGGGTGCTGCGCCTGCTGAGCGCGGTGGCGACGCTGGTCGGAACCCTCGCCCTGATCGCGCCGGCATGGCGCTTCACCTCCATCGGCGCGCGGCAGACCGCCCCGGCCAGCGGCATCCGCATGGACCTCGTGCATGGCGCGGTGCTGGTGGTGATGGTCGGTCTCGCCCTGTTCGCGCTGTTGCGCATCATCGGAATGCTGCGCGGCAGCGAAGACGGCCGTCCGCACCGGCCCGAAGAGGAGATCTGATATGGACCTGTTCGTCCTTCTGGGCACCTTCATCGCCGGCCTCGTGGTCGGGATCCCGGTCGCCATCACGCTGGCGCTCTCGTCGCTGGCCTATGTCCTCTATGCCGGGCTGCCGCTGGTGGTGATCCCGCAAAAGATGTTCGCGGGCATGGACAGCTTCGTGCTGCTCTGCATCCCCGGCTTCATCCTCGCCGGCAACCTGATGAACATGGGCGGCATCACCGAACGCATCGTGCGGCTGGCCAGCGCCATGGTCGGCTGGATGCGCGGCGGGCTGGGGCTGACCAACGTCGCGGCCTCCATGCTCTTCGGCGGCATTTCGGGAACGGCGGTCGCCGATGCGGCCTCCATCGGGGGGATGATGATTCCGGGCATGAAGAAGGCGGGCTATCCGGCCGACTTCTCGGCCGCGATCACGGCCGCCTCCTCCACCGTGGGGCCGATCATTCCGCCGTCGGTGCCGATGATCATCGTCGGGGCGCTGTCGGGCATCTCGGTCGGGCAGATGTTCATGGCCGGGGCCATTCCGGGCCTTCTGATGGGCGTCGCGATGATGGTCACGGCGTGGCTGATCGCGCGCAAACGCAACTTCCCGCGCCAGCCGTGGCAGGGCTTCCGCGAATTGCTGCGCTCCTTCACCGGGGCGTTCTGGGCGGTGGCGATGACGGGGCTGATCATCGGCGGCCTTCTGTCGGGCCTTGCGACGCCGACCGAAACGGCCATCGTCGCCTGCATCTACGCCTTCGTCGTCGGGGCCTTCGTCTATCGCGACCTGCCGATCCGTCAGGTGCCCAAGATCGTCATCGACAGCGCCGTCTCGGCCGCCGGAATTCTAGTGCTGGTGGGCTTTGCCAACGTCTTCGGCTGGATCCTCGTGGCCGAGCGCATTCCGCAGGCCATCGCCAGCGGCGTGCTGTCGATCACGGACAACCGTTTCGTGGTGATCCTCTTGATCAACCTGATCCTGCTGTTCGTCGGCATGTTCATGGAAACGATCGCCGCGCTGATCATCCTCTTCGTGCCGCTGATGACGCTGGCACAGGGCGTCGGGGTGGATCCGCTGCATTTCGCCACCTTCGCCGTCCTGAACCTGATGATCGGCCTCACGACGCCGCCGGTGGGCGTGTGCCTCTTCATCTGCGCCAACATCGCCCGCCTGCCGCTGGCCCCGGTGATCCGCGCCATCGCGCCCTTCATCGTGACCAACATCATCGTGCTGCTGCTGGTGTCCTACTTCCCGCCGCTGGCCACATGGCTGCCCTCGATTCTGGAGAACTGAGACGATGACGACCCGCGTTTGCCGCCTGCATGGCGAAAACGACCTGCGCCTCGAAACCGTGGCGCTGTCCGAACCCGGCCCCGGCGAGGTGCTGGTCGCCGTCGGCGCGGGCGGCATCTGCGGATCGGACCTGCATTACCTGCTGCATGGGGGCTTCGGCCCGATCCGCGTGCGCGAACCGATCATCCTCGGGCACGAGGCGGCGGGAACGGTGCTCGCGCTCGGCGATGGGGTGACGGGCCTTGTGCCGGGGATGCGCGTCGCACTGAACCCGAGCCAGCCCTGCGGCACCTGCCGCTTCTGCGCCCAAGGGGTGCATCAGCACTGCCTGAACATGCGGTTCAAAGGCTCGGCCATGTACCTGCCGCATGAACAGGGGATGTTCCGCGACCGCCTGACGATCGCGGCCGCGCAATGCCTTCCCGTGGCCGATCATGTCCCGCTTTCCTCCGCCGCCTGCGCCGAGCCGCTGGCCGTGTGCCTGCACGCCCGCAATCAGGCCCCGCCGCTGAAGGGAAAGCGCGTGCTGGTGACGGGGGCCGGCCCGATCGGCGCGCTCTGCACCGCCCTTGCGGCCGAAGCGGGCGCGGCGGACATCGTCGTGACCGATCTTCAGGACGCCACGCTGGACATCGCCGCCCGTCTGGGCGCGACCCGCACCGTCAACGTCGCGCGCGATGCCGCCCGGATGGAAGAGTACATGGCCGAGAAGGGACAGTTCGATGTCGCCTTCGAATGTTCCGCAGCCGCCCCCGCGATCCGCATGGCGATCGAAACGCTGCGCCCGCGCGGCACGCTGGTGCAAGTCGGCGTCACCGGCGATGTGACGGTGCCGCTGAACATGATCGTGGGCAAGGAGATCCGTCTTCACGGCTCGCAGCGGTTCGACGGCGAATTCGCCGAAGCGGTCGCCCTGATCGAAAGCGGAGCCATCCCGGTGGAGCGTATGATCACTGCCACCTTCCCGCTGGAAGAGGCCGAGGCAGCTTTTGCCGCGGCCGCCGATCGCAGTCGTTCGGTGAAGGTGCAGATCACCTTCGGGGGCTAAGGCCCCCGGACGACCTTAGTGCGTCCAAGCGCCCTTGCGGTCGCTGGCGAAATTCTCGCCATAGCCGCGGGGGCGGATGTTCGGCTTGCGGCCTTGGGCCGGCTGCACATCCACATCGATCCCATGTTCGCGGGCATAGGCCTCGGCGGCCTCGCGGGTGTCGAAGCGCAGGCGGACCTGCCGCTGCGTATCGTCCGACGATGTCCAACCCATCAGGGGATCGATCTCGCGCGCCGTGGCAGGCGCGAAGTCCAGCACCCATTCCTTCGTCTTGGCGAGGCCGGATTGCATCGCATTCCGGGCCGGCTTGTAGATTCGTGCGCGCATGTCGTCCTCCAGTCGCCCCCATTTACCGAAAAGGCGAGGCCCGTCGCAAGCCACCATCTTGATCCGGAACAAAGAACGATCAGATAGAGGTCCGACAAAGGATTCGCCCATGCCGCACAACAATTCCAACATGCCGATGTTCCGTCCCGAGGTGCTGACGCGGCCCAAGCTGGAAGGCGGGCGGCGCTTCGTCATGGAAACGCCGTTCAAGGCGGCGGGCGATCAGCCAAAGGCCATCGCCGAACTGTCGGACGGTGTGCGCGGCGGGGAACGCGATCAGGTCCTTCTGGGCGCCACCGGCACCGGCAAGACCTTCACCATGGCGCGCATCATCGAAGAGACGCAGCGCCCGGCGATCATCCTCGCCCCGAACAAGACGCTGGCGGCGCAGCTCTATGGCGAGTTCAAGGGCTTCTTCCCCGACAACGCGGTGGAATACTTCGTCAGCTATTACGACTACTACCAGCCCGAGGCCTATGTCGCGCGGTCCGACACCTATATCGAGAAGGAATCCCAGATCAACGAGCAGATCGACCGGATGCGCCACTCGGCCACCCGCGCGCTGCTGGAGCGGGACGATGTGATCATCGTCGCCTCCGTGTCCTGCATCTACGGCATCGGCTCGGTCGAGACCTATTCGGCCATGACGCAGGATCTGATCGTCGGGCAGAACTACAACCAGCGCGACGTGATCGCGCAGATGGTGGCGCAGCAGTACCGCCGGAACGATCAGTCCTTCGCGCGCGGCAGCTTCCGCGTGCGCGGCGATGCGATCGAACTCTGGCCCGCGCACCTCGAGGATCGGGCATGGCGCTTCAGCTTCTTCGGCGAAGAGCTGGAGAGCATCGTGGAGTTCGACCCCCTGACCGGCGCCAAGACCGACAGCTTTGCGCAGATCCGCATCTATGCCAACAGCCACTACGTCACGCCGCGCCCGACGATGCAGCAGGCCGTGCAGGGCATCAAGGCCGAGCTTCGGATGCGCCTCGATCAACTGGTCGGCGAGGGCAAGCTGCTGGAGGCCCAGCGGCTGGAGCAGCGCACCGCCTTCGACATCGAGATGCTGGAGGCGACCGGCGTCTGCAACGGGATCGAAAACTACTCGCGCTATCTGACCGGCCGCGCCCCCGGAGAGCCGCCTCCGACCTTGTTCGAGTTCATTCCCGATAATGCCATCGTCTTCGCCGACGAATCCCACGTCTCGGTCCCGCAGATCGGCGCGATGTACAAGGGCGACTACCGGCGCAAGTTCACCTTGGCCGAGCATGGCTTCCGCCTGCCCTCCTGCATGGACAACCGCCCGCTGAAATTCGAGGAATGGGACGCGATGCGCCCGCAATCGGTTTTCGTCTCCGCCACCCCCGCCGCGTGGGAGTTGGAGCAGGCGGGCGGCGTCTTTTCCGAACAGGTGATCCGCCCGACCGGCCTTCTGGACCCCAAGGTGGAGATCCGGCCCGTCGATATGCAGGTGGACGATCTCTTGGACGAGATCCGCCGCGTATCGGCGGCCGGGCTGCGCACCCTCGTCACCGTGCTGACCAAACGCATGGCCGAGGATCTGACCGAATATTTCCACGAACAGGGCATCCGCATCCGCTACATGCATTCCGACATCGACACGATCGAGCGGATCGAGATCCTGCGCGATCTGCGCCTTGGGGCGTTCGATGTGCTGGTGGGCATCAACCTCCTGCGCGAGGGCCTCGACATTCCCGAATGCGGGCTGGTGGCGATCCTCGATGCCGACAAGGAAGGGTTCCTGCGGTCCGAAACCTCGCTGATCCAGACGATCGGCCGGGCCGCGCGCAACGCCGAAGGCCGCGTCATCATGTATGCCGACCGGATCACCGGATCGATGGAACGCGCCATGCGCGAGACCGATCGGCGCCGGGAAAAGCAGATGGCCTACAACACCCTGCACGGCATCACCCCGCAAACGGTGAAGAAGAACGTGGAGGATGTCCTGTCCGGTCTGTGGCAGGGCGACACGGACCAGAGCCGCGTGACCGCCAAGGTGGACAAGCCGATGGTCGGCTCCAACCTTTCGGCGCATCTCGATGCGCTGCGCGTTCAGATGCGCAAAGCCGCCGAGAACCTCGAATTCGAGGAGGCGGCCCGTCTGCGCGACGAGGTGAAGCGGCTGGAAGCGGTCGAGCTGGCGGTGGCGGACGACCCCCTCACCCGCCAATCGGCCGTGGAGGAGGCGCAGGAGGCGGCGCTGGCCGGATCGGGGCGCTCCACCGCCGGGCGCGCGGGCCAGCGGGGCGGCAACAAGCGTCGCCGCCGCTGACGCCGAGGCTTGCCGCGGCCCGCGCGCCGCGTCATGATCCGCCGAAACATCCTGAACTGCATGGAAAATTCGGTGCCCACGTCTGATCTGATCTTCATCATTGGCCGGCAGCGCAGCGGCACGACCGTGTTCCGCCGCCTTCTGGCCCGGCATGGCGCGCTCGATTGCGACGAGATCTTCCACGGGAATCTGAACGCCCGGCACCGGTTCTACGGCTTCGTCCGCGACCGCGCCGCGCAGGATCCGGCCATGGTGCATCCCGAGCATCACGCCTTCTTGTTCCGCAAATACATCGAGCGGCAGCGCGAGGTGGCGGCCGGGCGCAAGCTGGCGATGGATGTGAAGTATTTCGGCCTGAACCTGATCCCCCAGCGCGAGGATGTGGACAGCCGCAGCCCCTTCATCGTCAGCTTCCTGCAGGAATCGCAGGCCCATGTCGTGCATCTCGTGCGGCGCAACAAGCTGCGCATCTTCGTCTCCGAAGAGATGGCGACGATGACCGGGCGCTGGTCGGCGGAAACGGCGGGCGATCTCGTGACGCGCAAACCCGCGCTGGAGATCGACGTGCGGCGCGCCGTCACGGCGATCCGCACGCTTTTGCAGCAGGACCGCCGCGTCGGCGCCCTTCTGGATGCCGTCCCGCAGGTGGAGCGTGTCTTCTATGACGAGATGTTCGATGCCGAGGGGCATTTCCAGCCCCCCGTGCGCCGCCTCGCCGCGCGGATGATGGACATCCCCGAAGCCAGCAGCCAGCCGGACAATCTGAAGATGAACCCCGAACGCCTGCGCGATCTGGTCGCCAATTACGACGATCTAGCCCGCGCCCTTCAGGGCACGGCGCATGAATGGATGCTGACCGATCCGAACTAGGGGGGCCATCAGGCCCCGGGCAGGATCTTTCCGGGGTTCATGATGCCCTGCGGATCGACGGCGGCCTTCAGCGCCGCCATCAGCGCCAGCGCGCCGGGGTCGTATTCCTCGGTCAGGTAATCGGCCTTGCCGATGCCGACGCCATGTTCGCCCGTGCAGGTGCCGCCCACCGACAGCGCGTGGCGCACCATGGCGGCATTGGCCTGCTTCACCGCCGCCGCCTCGGCCTCGCTCTCCGGGTCCATGGCAAAGACGACGTGGAAATTGCCATCCCCCACATGGCCGAGGATCACCGCCGGCACCGGACAATCGGCCAAGAGCCCCCGCGCATGATGGATCGCCCCGCTAAGTTCGGAGACCGGCACGCAGACATCCGACACCCACCCCCGGCAGCCCGGCCGCTGGCCGAGGATCGCATACCACGCCTCGTGCCGCGCCTTCCACAACCGCGCCCGCGCCGGGGCGTCATGGGCGGCCTCGAAGCCCTGCCCGCCGAATTCGGCCACGATCTCGCCCACGAGGGCGGCCTGTTCGGCGACCGAGGCATCCGATCCGTGAAACTCGAAGGCGAGCATGTCGGCCACCGGCAGATCCAGCCCCGAATGGGCGTTCACCGCCGCCACGAGGCCGCGATCCATAAGCTCCATCCGCGCGACGGGGATGCCGTATTGCACGACGGCGGTGGCGGCGGCGACGGCGCTCTCCACATCCTCGAACCGGCACACCGCCGCCGAAATCGCCTGCGGGATGCCGTGCAGGCGCAGCGTCACCTCGGTGATGATGCCAAGCGTGCCCTCCGCCCCGACGAAGAGCCGCGTCAGATCGTAGCCCGCCGCCGATTTGCGCGCCCGCCCGCCCGTGCGGATCACCTCGCCATTCGCCAAGACCACCGTCAGCGACAGCACCGCCTCGCGCATGGTGCCGTAGCGCACCGCATTCGTGCCCGACGCGCGGGTGGAGGCCATGCCCCCCAGCGTCGCATTCGCCCCCGGATCGATCGGAAAGAACAGGCCCTGATCGCGCAGCCAGCTGTTCAGCGCCTCCCGGGTGACGCCCGCCTCCACCGTGCAATCCATATCCTCGGCCGAGACGCGCAGCACCCGGTCCATGCCCGTCAGATCCAGCGACACCCCGCCGCGCACCGCCGACAGATGCCCCTCCAGCGAGGTGCCGGCGCCATGGGCGATCACCGGGATGCCCGCCGCGGCACACAGGCGGACGACCTCCTGAACCTCTTCGGTCGATCGGGCCATCACCACCGCATCGGGAGCTGCGATCCGGTGATGCGCCTCACCCCCCGCATGCTGCACCCGCAGCGCGTCCGAGGTGGAGAAACGCGCGCCGAAACGGGCACGCAGGGTATCGAAGACGGTCATGGACGGCTCCCCAGCTTGTTCGGGCCTATTCTACGTCCGCCCGGCCGGGGGCCGCAACCTGCGGCGGGAATGTCGCAAACGCGGCCGATTCCCGATTATTTCCATCAACAATGTTTGCGGATCACGGAAATGTTGGTAGCAGATTGCGTCCCTCGAATCCCCGGAGCCCTGCCATGCGCCTTCACCGAACCCTCCTCGTTGCCGGAACCAGCCTTCTGGCGCTGAGCCTTGCCGCCAAGGCGCAAGACGACGCCACCGCGCTGGAGGCGATCGTGGTCACAGGCGCCCCCGATCCGACCGCGCCTGCGGGCGGCTTCGTCGCCACGGGTCAGGCCAGCGCGACCAAGACCGGCACCGCCCGCATCGACACGCAGCAGACCACGTCGGTCGTCACGTCCGAACAGATCACCGCGCAGGGTGCCCGGACGCTGGGGCAGGCGCTGAACTATTCCGCCGGCACCTTCGGCGAGCCCTATGGTCAGGATTCGCGCGGCGACGCCCCGCGCCTGCGGGGCTTCGACGGCGGCAATTCGCAGTTCCTGAACGGGCTGAAACTGCTGCGCAGCAACACCACCCCCTCGTTCGAGACCTACGGGCTGGAGCGGATCGAGGTGCTGCACGGCCCGGCGGGCGTGCTCTATGGCGCGGGCAATCCGGGCGGCATGATCAACATGATCCAGAAACGCGCCCAGTTCGACACGTTCAACGAGGTCGGCCTGTCCTTCGGCACCGATGACCGGGCGGAGACGTTCTTCGATCTGAACCGCACCGTCGGCACCGATGTCGCCTATCGATTCACGGGCGTGCTGCGCAGCCAGACCGGCGCCGCCGAGGAGATCGAGGATGACCGCATCTACCTTGCGCCCAGCGTCACATGGCAGATCAACGGCGAGGATACGCTGACCTTCCTCGGCAGCTATCAGTGGGACAACCCCGAACAGCCGACCTCGGTCTCCACCGACGCGCTGATCGGGGGCAGCGACGCGATCGGCCGCGACACCTATATCGGCGAGGAGGATTACAACCACTCCGACCGCAAGCAGGTCAATCTCGGCGTCGAATGGCAGCACCGGTTCAACGACAACTGGTCGCTGACCCAAGGCTTGCGGTATCAGAGCTTCGATTGGGATTACCAATGGCTCTATTTCTCGTCGCTGACGGGGGACACGATCAATCGGGGCGCGATCGAACAGGACGAGGATACCGAAACGGTGAACCTCGACACCCGCCTGACGGGCCATGCCCGCACCGGCGCGGTGGATCACACGCTGCTCTTCGGGCTCGACATCCGCCGCTACGACGAACTGACGCAGACCGCCTTCGGGCGGGGGGTGCCGGGGCTCTCGGCATCGGATCCGCAATACGGCGCCACCGTCGATCCCGAGATCTGGTACGAGGCCGAGAACGACCTGACCTACCGGCAGACGGGCATCTATGCGCAGGACGAATTGCGCGTCGATCGCTGGCGCGCGACGCTGGGCCTGCGCCATGATTGGTCCAGCCGCGAGGGCACGACCTATTCCAACTTCGCCGGCACCACCGATGTCGATGAGGATACGAGCGAGACGACCGGCCGCGCCGGGCTGTCCTATGTCTTCGACAACGGGTTTGCGCCCTTCGTCAGCTATGCCACCACCTTCGATCCGGTCGTCGGCACGGACGAGCTGACGGGCGATCCGCTGGATCCGACCTCGGGGCGGCAGTGGGAGGTGGGCGTGAAATATCAGCCCGCAGGGTTCGACGGCTTCTTCACCGCCACGCTGTTCGACATTGAACAGAAGAACGTCACGGTCAGCGTCCTCGACAGCGCAAGCGGCGTCGTCACGTCGCGGCAGCGCGGGCAGGTCGATTCCAAGGGGCTGGAACTGGAAGGTGTGGCGCAACTGAGCCCGGCTTGGACACTGCGCGCCGCCTACAGCTACACCGATGCCGAAACGGTCAGCGACGATTACGCGGGCCTCGTTCCCGAAAACACGCCCGAAGATGTGGCGAGCCTCTGGGTCGGCTACGATTTCGATCCGGCGGGGCCGCTTGCGGGCCTGAACCTCGGTGGGGGCATCCGGTATTTCGGGGCGCGCTTCGGCGATGCGGCGAACACCTACCGGATGGACGGGGAAACGCTGCTCGACGCCTCGGTCTCTTATGTCCACGAGGCCGTCACCGCGCGGGTGACGGTGCAGAACCTGACGGACGAGGAATACCTTGCCCAATGCGGCAGCTTCGGCTGCACCTATGGCGCGGGGCGGACGGTGATCGCGGACGTTTCCTACCGCTGGTGATATCCCGCCGGCGCTCGCAAAGCGTGCTTGCGTGATACCTGATCGAATTGGTATGGATATGGGACTCGGGGCCCCAAGGGGTGCTGCCGGCGCGACAGGAGATGACCGATGCAACGGACGACCGCCTTCCTTGCCATACCCGCCGCCACCTTCCTTCCCGGCCTGATCCAGCGCGCGACCGAACTGGAACTGGCCGTGAGCGACACGCCGCGCGGCAAATCGGTCAACATGTTCTATGGCACGCTGGAGGTGATCGACACCGGCCCGAGCACCACGGTGGAACTGACCTCCGCCGATGGGGCCCAGCTTGTCAGCCTGCGCGAAACGCTCAGCTGGCATCTGGATCAGGCCGGGCTGAATCACTGCGTCACATGGGCCAAGATGCGCGTCGGGGCCAATCCGGCGAACATGGCGCTGGGCCGCGTGGCGCGGGTGCTCGACATCTCGCCCAATTTCCGGCGCATCCGCCTTGCGGGGGATTACACGCGCTTTCTGAACGGCGGGCTGCATTTCCGCCTGCTGATCGGCCCCGAGGGCGCCGATTGGCCCACCGCCGACGACACCGGCGGCACCGTCTGGCCGGGCGGCGTGGAGGCATGGCACCGCCCCGCCTATACCGTGCGCGACATCTGCCCCGAGGGGCGGTGGATCGATTTCGACCTCTTCCGCCACGAAGGCGGCCGCGCGCATGACTGGTCCGGCACGCTTTCGCCGGGGCAGGAGGTCGGGCTGACCGGTCCCGGCGGCACGGGCCTGTCCGAAGCCCCATGGATCGGCCTGTTCGGCGACGAAACCGCCCTGCCCGCCGTCATCCGCATGATCCGCGGCGCGCCCGAGGGCACGGTGGGCGAGGCCGTGATCCTCGTTCCGACCGAAGCCGATATTCAACGCGTCGCCTGTCCGCCGGGCATCACCCTGCGTTGGGCGCTGCGCGAGCGGGGGGACACGCTGATCGACGCCTTCCGCGCCGCCCGCGTGCCCGACGGCCCCCGCTATGTCTATTTCGCGTCCGAGAAGGCCGAGGCCGCCGCCGCGCGCGAACATGGCGCGGCGCTTGGCCTGAAGCGGGGCGAGTTGCACGCCCTCGCCTATTGGACGGCCGATTAGGCCCCCATCCGCCGCGACAGATACCGCGCCAGCGTCGGCGCGGTCAGCAGCACGAAGAAGAAGCGCGCGATCTGCATCGCCATCACGAAGGGCACATCCACGTCCGAGGCGCTGGCGATGATGGCCACCGTATCGGCCCCGCCCGGCGTCGTGGCCAGATACGCCGTCAGCGGATCGACCCCGGCGAACCGCACCAGCGCCAGCGCGAACAGCCCCCCGACCGCTATCAGCGCGACCACCGACATCAGCACCCGCGGCAGGGCATGGGCGGCATGGCGCACCACCGCCGGGGTGAAGCGCATCCCCACCGTCAGTCCGATCACCACATAGCAGATCGCCAGCAGCCAGAAGGGCAGCGTGATCGCAAGAACCCCGGTGAAGCTGAGGATCAGCCCCACGATCAGCGACAGCAGCAGCGCCCCGCCCGGCAAGCGCACGCGCATTGCCAACAGCCCGCAGGCCGCCGCCACCGCCAGCGTACCGATCAGCGGCCCGGTGGCCAGCGCCGCATGCACCGTCGGCACGGCGACGCCCTCGCCCCCCGCGCCCAGAAAGCGCGTCAGCAGCATCGCCACCACCGCGCAGCACACCACGCGGGTGTACTGCATGAAGGCCACCAGCCGCATGTCCGCCCCGAAGGATTCGGACATGATCGTCATCACGCTGGCCGCCCCCGGCGCCGATCCCCAGATCGCCGTCGACCCCGGAAACAGCCGCGCGCGCGAGATCGACCAGCCGAGCGCCGCCGCCGCCACGACGGTGGACATGACGCCAAGGACGAACAGGAGCCAGTCCTTGCGCAGCTCGGTCCCGATGTCATGCGGGATGCTGCCCGCCATCATCAGCCCCACCACGGCCTGCGCCGCGACGAAGCCGCGCCGGTCGATCGCGACCGTGCCGCCCGCGACGGCCAGCACGATGGCCGCGATCATCGGCCCCAGAAGGAAGGCCGCCGGAAGCCCGCCCAGCTCCAACGCCGCGGTAAGCGCCCCCGCCAGCGCCACCAGCACCGCCCAGCGGACCGGTCGGCCCGCTGCGGCCATACGCTTTGCAAAGCGGACCATCGGCCCGGATCAGTCGCCCAAGCGGCCCGTCAGGCGGGCGTGGAACGCGCCGCTGCGGGCATCGAGGCCGGTGAAGTGGCAGGTCGTTCCATGCGCGGCATAACGGGTCTGGATCGAATCCAGCGCCGCCACCGTGGACGCGTCCCAGATCTGCGACCGGGCGAAGTCGATCGTGACCTCGGCCGGGTCCTCCGCATAGCGGAACCGCTCGAACAGATCGTTGCTGGAGCCGAAGAACAGCGGGCCGTCCACTTCGTAGAAGGCGTGATGGCCGCTCTCGGACAGGGTGCGCCGCACCTCGATCACATGGGCGACGCGGCGCGCGAAGAACAAGACCGCTAGAACGACGCCGCCCGCAATGCCGATGGCAAGGTTGTGCGTCAGCACCGTCAGCCCGACCGTCACCGCCATCACCAGCGTTTCGGGAATGGGCATGGTGCGCAGCGTGCTGGGGCGGACCGAATGCCAATCCACCGTCTGCACCGACACCACCATCATCACCGCCGCCAGCGCCACCATCGGGATCTGCGCCATCACGCCCGACAGGATGGTGACGAGGATCAGCAGCACCGCACCCGCCGCCAGCGTCGACACGCGCGACCGGGCGCCGCCGATCTTCACGTTCACCACCGTCTGCCCGATCATCGCGCAGCCGGCGATCCCGCCGTAAAAGCCCGCCGCGATGTTCGCAACGCCCAGTGCCCAGCTTTCACGCCCCTTGTGGGACCGGGTATCCGTGATCTCGTCCACCAGCTTGGCCGTCAGGAGCGACTCCAGAAGGCCGACGAACGCGACGCTCAGCGCCGGACCCCAGACGATCGCGAGGGTGTCCATGCTCAGGGGCACGTTCAGCAGGGTCAGGCCCGGAAGGCCGGGCGACATCTCGCCCTCGCCGCCCACATTGGGCACGTTCAGCCCGAAGATCATCGCCAGCGCCGTGACGACCACGATCGCCACCAGCGCCGAAGGCACCACCGTCGTCAGGCGCGGCAGTACGATCACGATCAGCAGCGTCAGCGCGAACAGCGGATAGACCGCCCCCGGCACGTCGATGATATGCGGCACCTGCGCAAAGAAGATCAGGATCCCCAAGGCGTTCACGAAGCCGATCATCACCGATCGCGGGATGAACCGCATCAGCCGCGCCAGACCGAGGAAGCCGAAGGCGATCTGGATCGCCCCCGCCAACAGGATCGTCGGCAGGATGTATTCCATCCCGTATTCGCGCACCATCGGCCCGATCACCAGCGCGATGGACCCGGCCGCGGCCGTGACCATGCCCGGACGCCCCCCAAGCACCGACATCACGAAGCACAGCACGATGGAGGCGACGAGCGCCGTCTTGGGATCGACCCCCGAGATGAAGGAGAAGGAGATCACCTCCGGGATGAGGGCAAGCGCCGTGACGACGCCGGCCAGCACCTCGCGCGTCAGCACGCGGGGCTGGCGCACCACGTCCACGATCCCGGGTGAATCGCTCGTGCCGTTCTGCGGCACCGTCTGGGTTTCCGTTACCATGTCATTTCCTGACTGTGGCCGCGCACCCGTGTCCCGCCTGCATATCGGCGGATAAGCTGTGAAGGATATGTCCGCCTGCGACGCTGCAGGGCGGGGTCCGGCAGCGGACCCGTTTCAATAAGTGCAGCCGAATGGCGCATCCGCCAAAGGCGTATCGGCGATCCGGCCGCACAGATCGTGATTGCCCGAAGCGGGGACGAAAGACAAGCGCCTTTCGCCCCCGCGCCGCCCTCTCAGGCCCATTCGCCCTTGCGGAACACCGGCACGCGGCGGCCATCCGCATGCACGCCGTCGATGTCGATCTGCCCCGAGCCGATCATCCAGTCCACATGGATCAGGCTGGAATTGCCGCCCTGCGCGCGGACCTGCTCGGCCGTGGGGTCGCCCTCGAAGCATTTGGCGTAGCATTGGCCGAGCGCGATATGCGAGGCCGCGTTCTCGTCATAGAGCGTGTTGTAGAAGAGGAGCCCCGAGGCCGAGATCGGCGAGGAATGGGGCACCAGCGCCACCTCTCCCAGACGGCGCGCGCCTTCGTCGGTGTCGATCAGCTTGCGCAGCACATCCTCGCCCTTGGTGGCATGCGCCTCGGTGATGGCACCGTCCTTGAAGGTGACGCGGATGCCGTCGATCAGGGTGCCCTGATGCGCAAGGGGTTTGGTCGCGCTGACATGACCCTCCACGCGCAGGGCGTGGGGGGTGGTGAACACCTCTTCGGTGGGGATGTTCGGATTGCAGGTGATGCCGTTGCGCGCCACCGACGCGCCGCCCATCCAGCGGTGCCCGTCGGCAAGGCCCACCGTCAGATCGGTGCCGGGGCCGGTGAAGTGCAGCGCGGCGAAGCCTTGCTCGTTCAGCCAAGCCGAGCGGCTGCGCAGGGCGTCGTTATGCGCCTGCCACGCCCCGACCGGATCGTCGCCATCCACGCGGCTGGCGGCGAAGATCGCCTCGGCGAGCCGCGTCACGGCCTCGTCCTCGGGCAGGTCCGGGAAGACCTGACGCGCCCAAGACGGGTTGGGATAGCTCACGATGTTCCAGTTGATGTCGAAGCCCGAGATCTTCTCCAGCGCCGGTTTGTAGGCGCGGGACTGCGCGCGGCCCGCGCGGCTGACCTTGGCCGGATCCTGCCCCGCCAGCAGGGCCGGATTCTCGCCCGATACCGCCAGACGGGCGGTGTTCGCGCCGAACGCCTCGGCCATGCCGCGATAGAGCCAGTCCGCCGCGCGGTCGAAGCTCTCCTCCCGAGCATGGGCGTAACGGGCCAGCGTCACCTCTTCGTCGGAGAAAAGCGGCGTGACCACGCCCGCCCCCGCCGCATAGGCATGCGCCGCGATCCGCCGCACCAGCGGCAGCGCCGCCACGGGCGCGGTCAGCAAAAGGTCCTGCCCTGGTTGCAGGTTCAGGCCGACCTTCACGGCGACTTCCGCCAGCCGGTCGAGTTTCACGGAATCGATCACCATCGCGCATCCTCCAGTATTCGGCTGCGAAGATGGCGCGGCGGGGGCCGGGGTGCAAGGCGAAGGGCCCTTGCACCCCCACCGGACATTTGCGAGCCTGCGACCGAAACGCGCACCCCGCCTGCGACCTTCGTCGCCGGCCCTGCCGGAGACAGCCTTCCATGACATCGTCCGCCGCCTTCATCGGCCTTGCCCTCGCCTTCGCCGTCGGGATGATCGGCACCACGCTGCCAACCCCGCTCTATCCCGATTATCAGCAGGCGATGGGCTTTTCGCAGCTGACGATCACGGTGATCTTCGCGGTCTATGCGCTTGGGGTGGTGGCATCGCTCCTGATCTTCGGGCGCTGGTCGGACCAGTTGGGCCGCCGTCCGATGCTGCTGGCGGCCTTGGCGCTCTCGGCGGCGACGGACCTCATGTTCCTGCAAGCGGACGGGCTGATGGCGATCCTTGCCGCGCGCGTTCTGTCGGGGCTGTCGGCCGGGATCCTGACCACCACCGCCAGCGTCGCGGTGATGGAGGCCGCCCCCGAGGGCAAGCGCCGCGCCGGAACGCTGGCGGCCACCGCCGCCAATATGGGCGGGCTGGGCCTCGGCCCGATCTTTGCCGGGGTGATCGCATCGCTGCTGCCGCAGCCGCTGATCTGGCCCTATGCGCTGCATCTTTTGCTGGTGGTCGTTGCCGTGGTTTTCGTCCTGCGCGCCAACGAGACGGTGGAGCGCAAGCCCTCGCCCGATCTGGGGGTGCAGCGTCCGGCGCTGCCGTCGGATGCGGCCTCGGTCTTCGTGCCGGCGGCGGTGGCGGCGTTCGCGGGGTTCATGGTCTGCGGCTTCTTCACGGCCGTCGCGCCGGGGGTGATGACGCGCGATCTGAATTATTCGAACCCGGCGCTGATCGGGCTCGTCGCGGGGATCCTGTTCCTCGCCTCCACCCTTGGGCAGGCGGTGCTGGACCGCATTCCCGAGAAACGCCGCCTGCCGGTGGGCACGGCGGTGCTGCTGGCGGGGGTGCTGGTGGTGGCGATGGCGCTCGGCCTGCGGATGCTGGCGCCGCTTTTGGCGGGCGCGGTCATCGCGGGGATCGGTCAGGGCATCGCCTTCCGCGCGGGGCTGGCGGCCGTGGTCGGCGCCACGTCCGAGGATCGGCGCGCGGCCACGACGGCGAGCTATTTCATCGTGGCCTATATCGCCATCTCGTTGCCCGTGGTGGGGGTTGGCCTTCTCAGCGGGGCGATCGGGCTGCATGTGACCAGCCTCGTCTTTGCCGGGCTGGTGGCGGCGCTGTGCTGCGCCGCCCTCGTGATGCTGATCCGCAAGCGATCAGTGCCGTCCTGATCCGCCATCCAGCGGCATCGTCACCGGATCGCGGCGGCGCAGACCCAGAAGCTGATACAGCAGGATCGCCGCCAGCGTGGCCGTGCCGATGCCGCCCACCGCGAAACCGCCCAGCGTCACGCTGAAATCACCTGCGCCGAAGACCAGCGTCACCCCCACGGTGATCAGGTTGCGCGGGTCGTCGTGCTCCAGCCCAGACGCTCCTCGGGTTGGACGACGGCGCCTTGCGCGATCGTCCAGCGCGGGAAATAGCTCATACCGCCCCCCGTTTGGGCCGGGGCGCGAGCGCGGCATCGGCCGTCGCGATGAAATCCGCCGCGATCTGCGGCGGGCGCGTCGCAAGGCTGACCCCGACGAACAGCGCGGCGGCGACCGGCAGGCCGAGTATCCCCGCCGGCAGGCCCATCAGGCTGTTGCCCGTGGCATACATCGCGATCACGAAAGCGCCGCCCCCCGCCATGCTGGCGATGGACCCCGCCGCCGTTCCGCGCCGCCAGAAGAAGGCCCCGACGATGGAGGGCACCACCACGATCAGCCCCGCCGAGGCGGCGACCGACAGCAGCGCGATCAGATCAAGCTCCAGCGCGGCGAAGATCAGCGACAGCACCGCGATCACCGGGATCACCAGCTTGCCCAGCCACAGCTGGCGCTGATCCCCCGCCCCCGACAGCGGCGCATAGACATCGCGCGCCAGCATCGACGACAGCGTCAGCAGGATCGAATCGATGGTGGAGATGGCCGCCGCCAGAATCCCGATCATCACGATCATGCCCAGCACCGGGGGCACATGGTCCGAGGCCAGCAGCGTCGCCGTCGCAAGGTCCGGCCGCTCCAGCCCTGGAAAGGCCACGAGCGCCGAAAAGCCCCAGAGCACCGACACCACGGTATAGATCAGCCCGAAGCACAGGAAGATCAGCAGCATCCGCCGCATCGCCCCGAGCGAGGCCGGCATGAAGAGCCGCTGGCTCGCCTGCGGGTTGGAGAGCGCGAAGAAGAACCACGGGATCGTCAGGCCAAGGAAGGTGACGAAGCTGAACAGCCCCGGCCCCGGCACGGTCAGCATCTCCGGCCTTTGCGCGGCGATGGTGCCGAAGAGGGTGCCGAACCCGCCCAACCCTTCGACCACGACGATGGCGACGAGGCTGCAGGCGATGATCATCAGGAGCGCCTGAAGGCTGTCCGTCCACAGGACCGACCGGATGCCCGCCACATAGGAAAAGAGGAGCGCGATCGCCGTCGCCAGCACCACACCCGTCCCGAAGGAGATGCCGCCCCCCGTCATCCCCGACATCAGATAGCCGATGCCCGACAGCTGCACCGCCGAATAGGGGATGAGGAACAGACAGCTCGCGATCGCGGCGGTGGCCGCGACGGCGGGGCTGGCATAGCGGTGGCCCAGCATCTCCGACGGGGTGACGAAGCCGTAGCGCCGCCCCACGGCCCAGAAGCGCGGCCCGAACACCGCCACCAGCGAGACGCCGGCGAAATACACGATCTCGAAGCCCAGCGCGCCGACGCCGCCGCGATAGGCCAGCCCCGCAAGGCCCACCATCATGAAGGCCGAATAGGTCGTCGCCGAATAGCTGAGCGCGGAGATGATCCCGCCCACGCGCCGATCGCCGATGAAATAGCCCGCCATGCCGCCTGTCGCGCCGCTGCGCGCAAGGAAGGCCACCCCGCCCGAGATGAGCAGATAGATGGCGACGCCCGTCCAGATCAGGGTCTCAGTCATCCTGCCGCCCCCCGAAGCCGCGCATCGCGGCGGCGTTCAGGCCGATCACGGCCACGCCCAGCACGATCCAGAACAGGAAACTTCCATACCATGCCGACACAGAGCGCAGCAGCGTATAGGGCACGGCATAGGCCAGAACGACCAGCACGCCGACAAGGCCCAGACTTGTGCGGCGGCTCATGCGCCGCCCCCTCGTTGAAAGCGCATCATACGTCCCCTCCCCCGATGATCACGGACATGTTACACAGGGGTCTACCGCACTTCTGGGATATGACAAGGATATTTCGCGTCAGCCCCGCAGCGCCGCCGCCAGCCGGGTGAACAGGCCGGAGATCAGGATCGCCAGCGCCGCCACGAGGATGCCGCCCTGCGCGATGAAGGCGGTGTTCTGGGATGTCAGCCCGGCCACGATCACCTCTCCCAGACCGCGGGCGGCCACGACCGAGCCGATCGTCGCCGTCGAGAGGGAGATGACCGTCGCCGTGCGCACCCCCTCGAGGATCAGCGGCAAGGCGAGCGGCAGTTCCACCCGCCACAGACGCTGGCGCGGGGTCAGGCCCATGCCGCGCGCCGCCTCGATCACGGGGGGCGGCAGGGTGGACAGCGCGGTCAGCGTATTCTCGAACACCGGCAGCAGCGCATAGAGGAACAGCGCCAGCACCGTCGGCCCCATCCCGAAGCCGAGGACCGGCACCGTCAGCGCCAGCACCGCCACCGGCGGAAAGGTCTGCCCGAACCCCGCCAGCGCCCGCGACAGCGGCAGGAAGGCCGCCCCCGCAGGTCGCTGCACCAGAATGCCGAGCGTCACCGCCACCAGCGTCGCCGGAACCATCGCCGCCGCCACCAGCGCCAGATGCGACAGCGTCAGCGCGGCCAGCGATGCACGGTCGTAGATCACCGGCGCGCCGGGCGGGCCGAGCGGCGCCAGCAGCGGCACGAACAGCGCCGGGCGCAGCAGGAACACGAGGATCGCCGCCGCCAGCAGGATCAGGGGCAGCCGCCTCATGGATGGCCCGCCGCCAGCACGGCATGGCGGGTGATGCGCCCGCCCCCCGCCACGGGCAGCGCCTCGGCCCCCGTCCAGATCATCGCGTTCAGCGCCTGCGCCGCCGTGCGGTCCGGCGCGATGGGCGGGCCGGGGGCCTCTCCGGGTTCGGTCAGATCGGCGACGGAGGACAGGGCGAGATAGCGGAAGGCCCGCTCCCCCTCTCCCACGAGGTCGCGGACGAAATCGGTGGCGGGGGCGGACAGGATCTCCGCCGGGGTGCCGTGCTGTTCCAATCGGCCCGCCCGCATCACGGCGATCCGGTGGCCAAGGCCGATCGCCTCGGACATATCATGGGTCACGAGGATGACCGTGGTGCCCAGCGCCGCTTGTATCTGCCGCAGATCGGCCTGCGCCTTGCCGCGCAGCACCGGATCGAGCGCGCCGAACGGCTCGTCCATCAGCAGCAGCTCCGGGCGGGCCGCAAGGGCGCGGGCGACGCCCACGCGCTGCGCCTGACCGCCCGAAAGCTGGTGGGGAAAGCGCGGCCCGATCGTGTCCGGGTCCAGCGACAGAAGGCTCAGCAGTTCCGCCACCCGCGCCTCGGTCTTGGCCTTCGGCCAGCCCAGAAGGCGCGGCACGGTGGCGACGTTGCGCGCCACCGTCCAATGCGGAAACAGCCCGTGGTTCTGGATGACATAGCCGATGCGCCGCCGCAGATCGGCCGTCGGCACCTGCCGCGTATCGGTCCCGTTGATCGCCACCTGCCCCGATGTCGGCTCGATCAAGCGGTTCACCAGCCGCAGCAGCGTCGATTTCCCCGACCCCGAGGTGCCGACCAGCGCGGTGATCGTCCCCTCCTCCACCACGAGCGACACGTCGTCCACGGCGCGGGTGGGGCCGTAATGCTTGGACAGGTTGCGGATCTCGATCATGGCCGCCCTTTCGACATCAGTTCGATCAGCGCGTCGAACACGACCTGCGCCGCAAAGGCCAGCGCGACGGTCGGCAGCGCGCCCAGAAGGATCAGATCGGCCGCCGTCTGGCCCAGCCCCTGAAAGACGAAGCTGCCGAAGCCCCCCGCCCCGATCAGCGCGCCCACCGTGGCAAGGCCGATATTCTGCACCAAGACGATCCGCGCGCCCGTCAGGATGACCGGCAAGGCCAGCGGCAGATCGATCCGCGCCAGCCGCCCGGCCGGGGTCAGGCCCATGCCGCGCGCGGCCTCGGTCACGGCGGGGGGCACGGCATCGAGGCCCGCGACCGTGTTCACCACCATCGGCAGCAGCGCATAGAGGAAGAGCGCCGTAAAGGCGGGGGCCATGCCGATGCCGCTGATGCCCAGCGCCGCCGCCCCCGGCAGCGTCGCCGCCACCCAACCGAGCGGCAGGATCAGCAGCCCGAAGAGCGCGATCGAGGGCACGGTCTGCACCGCCGTCAGCGCCCCGAGGAGCGGCCCGCGCAGCCGCGCCCCCCGCTGCGCCAGAATGCCGAGCGGCACCCCCACCGCCACCGCCGCCACGAACGAGCCGCCCGCCAGCGCCATATGGCGCCGCGCCTCGGTCCAGAAGATGGTGCGGCGATTGGCGTATTCCTTCAGGAGGGAGGTATCGCCCCACAGCGTCAGGATCAGACCCAGCAGGATCACCGCCGCCGCCAGCAGCCCCAGCCGCATCACCGCCGTGGGCCGCCAGCGCGCCAGCGCGTCCGTCAGCAGCAGCGCCAATGCAAGGCCGCCCAGCCAGAAACCCGCCCCCGGCGACACCCGCGCCAGCGCCGACGCCTCTGCCGAGAGGCGCGTGGCCCCCAGCCCCATCAGCGCCAGCCACAGCGTCAGCGCCGCCCCGGCCCGCACCGCCCGCCCGCGCCCGCCCAAGACCGCCGCCACCGCCACCAGACCCACCAGCGCGGCGGCAGGCCAGCCGAAGATGTCCGGCAGATGCAACGCATCGGGCGCGGCGATCCGGTTGGGGCGCAGCCCGGCAAAGGGCAGCAGCAGCCCCGCGATCAGCGGGACCGCGCAGACGAGGCCGAGGCGGTCGGGCCGCCTCACTCCCCGGTCAGGCCGTGCTCGGCCAGAAAATCGGTCGCGACCTGCGCGGCGGGCACGCCTTCCACCTGCACCCGGCCGTTCAGCGTCTGAAGCGTCTCTAGATCCAGTTCGGCAAAGACGGGGGCAAGGAGGTCCGCGATCTCGGGATGCTCCTCCAAGACGGCGGCGCGGATGATCGGCGCGGGCTGATAGACGGGCTGCACCTTGCGGTCATCCTCCAGCACGGTCAGCCCCGCGAAGGGGATCGCGCCATCGGTGCCATAGACCATCGCCGCATTCACGCCGCTGGTGCCATTGGCCGCCGCCTGAATGGTGGCGGCGGTATCGCCGCCCGACAGGACCACCATCTGCGCGGCCGACAGCTCGAAGCCATAGGTCTCTTGGAACGAGGGCAGCGCCGCCGCCGAGTTCACGAATTCCGACGAGGCCGCGAGTTTCACATCCCCGCCCCCGGCGATCCATTGGCCGAATTCGGTCAGGGTGGAAACCCCGGCCTCTTGGGCGACATCGTCGCGCAGCGCGATGCCCCATGTGTTGTTCGCAGGCGCGGGCGCCAGCCAGACGATGTCGTTCGCCTCGCGGTCCAGATCACGGGCGGTTTCATAGGCGCCTTCGGCGTCCTTCCAGACCGGATCCTCGGCGCGGTTGAAGAAATAGGCCGCGTTGCCGGTATATTCGGGATAGAGGTCGATCTCCCCCGCCGTGATCGCCTGCCGCATCACCGGGGTCGCGCCCAGTTGCAGCCGCGACTGCGTGGGAATGCCCGCCTCCTCCAGGACCTGAAGGATGATGCTGCCGAGCACGCCGCCTTCGGTGTCGATCTTCGACGACACCACGACCTGCGCCTGCGCCGCGCCGCCCGACAGGGCCAGCGCAAGGATGAACGTTCGGACAAGGGACATGCCGCACCTCTCGGTTCTGTGATCGGTGGGAAAGGTAAACCGCCGAAGGCTTACGGCCAGTGAAAGATGCGCACGGCGCTAATCGCGCTGCCGCCAGCGTTCGTATTCGGCATTGGCGCTTTCCAACACCTGCAGGTTCAGCACCTTGCTGCGGATCGCGCAGTTCAGCGCGCGCACGCGCTTGTTCAGCATCTCGCCGCCGGCATCCTCCACGCCCAGCTTGTCATAGATGGACAAGAGCCGGTTCTGCACCGTGCGCAATGACATGTTGCGCCGCTTTGCGATCGCCTTGTCCTGAAGCCCCAGCGCAAGATCGAGCAGGATGGCGTATTCGCTTTCGTCCAGCGCGCTGTCATAGGGCCCCTTGCGCTGAAGCTGGTGCAGTTCATGGTTGACCATGATCTGCCCCTCCAGCAGCACCGCCCGCAGCGCGAGGGTCAGGCGCTCGCGGCTGGCGGTCTTCAGCACATAGCCATAGGCGCTCGCCTCGGGGACGATGCGGGCGATGCCGCGCAGATAGGCCTGATCGGCATAGTTCGACCAGAAGAGGATGCGGCTGTCCGGGCGGTGGGACCAGATCGTGCGGGCGGCGTCGATGCCGTTGCGCCCGTCCATCTGCAAATCCATGACGATGCCGTCATAGGCCCCGCCAAGGGCCTCGGCCTCGGCCTCGGCGCCGTTCAGGGCATGGACCGTCTCCGTCACCTCGGGCAGGGCGTCGGAAATGGCATCGAGGATGTAATTGGCGTGGAACCGATCGTCCTCGGCGACAAGGATCTTCATGCCCGCACCTCGCCGGTCGGCGGCAGGCATACGGTGACGCAAGTGCCGTCTTGGGCGAAGATGTCGCACTGCGCCGCGATCAGGCGCGCCCGCGTCTGCATATGGCGCAGCCCCGAGGGCAGCCTGTCGCGCCCCGGATCGAACCCGGTGCCGTTGTCGCGGATGGTCAGGATCAGATTGCCTTGCACGTCCATCTCGATGAACACCCTTATCTCTCCGGCGCGGGCATGGCGGACGGCGTTGTTGATCGCCTCTTGCGCGATGCGGTACAGCGCGGTGCGCGTGGTCGGGTCCAGCGTGTCGATATGCCCGCCGGTCCGGTCCGCGATATGGGTGTCGATAGTCTGCGAACTCGTGGCCCGTTCCAGATGCACCCGCAGCGCGTGCACGAACCCGAACAGTTGCAGCAGCGTCGGCACCGCCATGTCGATGATCTGGCGCAGATCGTTGATGCAGGACCCGACCTTGGCCGCCAGCACCGGCGCGGTCGGCACGGGATATTCCCCCGACAGATCGCGCAGGATGCGCGTCAGATCGGCCAGCGTCTGATCGTGCAGGTCCATGCCGATGCGCTGACGCTCGCTCTCCATCGCTTGGGTCAGGCCGAGGGCGCCGCGCCGCAGCCCCTCTTCGCGGGCGATGGCCTCCGCGCTCAGATGGGCGGCGCGGTGCACGCGCTCGGCGCTGTGCAGCGCGTGAAAGAACGGCGAGAGCACGACCGAAAGACGGCGCACCGTCTCCACGCTGTCGGCATCATAGAGGCCCGCCTGCGTGTGCGAGACGTTGAGAGAGCCGATCATCACCCCCATCGCCTTCATCACCACGCTCACGCGCGAACGCAGGGTCTGTTCGAGGATCGGGCCGCAGCGCGCGCCGGGATAGATGTAGCGCGGATCCTCCATCGCGTTGTCCGTCAGCAGCGTATCGGTCCGCCCCGACAGGATGTCGCGCACGGGCGAGCATTTCACCTGCGTGCGCGTGCGCGACCAGCGCGTCTTGATCCCGATCTCGTAGCTCGAGACCCAGTTCGGGGATTCGAGCAGGCAGACATCCACATGGGAGAACGGGATCAGTTCGGCGATCTCGGCCGCGACGGCATCGAGGGCGGAACGGATCTCCGTTTCCTCGGCGAGATGGCCGCAGATCCGCCACAGCGCGTCATCGGCCGAGGAGACGGATCGGGGCAAGACGGTGTGCACGGCATCCTCCTGACGGCTTGGCCCGAAGCCTAGCACCGGGCGCTTCGGGTTGGGAAGGGCGAGGCCCGCGCCGCAGTTGCGGGTTCCCGCATAACTTGTGCGGACCATGCACTTTACAGCCCGCGGACCGGTCATCATGCTCATCCCACTGCCGCCGAAAGGCGCAGCCATTGGGGAGGACGCCCATCCGGGTGCCAAGGGAGGAAAAATGAACAAGAACATACTGCTGCTGACGGCAGCCGTCGCAGCCGTCTGCGCGGGCGGTGCCTTTGCGGACACGTCGGACAAACGCATCGCGCTGAGCAACAACTATGCCGGAAACTCGTGGCGTCAGTCGATGCTCCAGACCTTTCAGGAGGTGGCCAAGCAGGCGGTGGATGACGGCGTGATCGCCGCCGCCGACGCCTATACCACCTCCGAAAACCAGACGACCGAACAGGCCGCGCAGATCCAGAACATGATCCTGCAGGGCTATGACGCGATCCTGCTGAACGCCGCCTCGCCGACGGCGCTGAACGGCGCGATCAAGGAGGCCTGCGATGCGGGCGTGGTCGTCGTCAGCTTCGACAGCATCGTGACCGAGCCTTGCGCATGGCGCATCGCCGTCGATTTCGAGGAGATGGGCCGCCAAGAGGTCGAGTACATGGCCGAGCGCCTGCCCGAAGGCGGCAAGCTGCTGGAGATCCGGGGCCTTGCGGGCGTGTCCACCGATGTCGCGATCAGCACCGGCATCCATCGCGGCATTGAGGAGCATCCGCAATTCTCCATCGCGGGGGCGGTGCATGGCGACTGGGCGCAGGACGTGGCGCAAAAGGCCGTGGCGGGCATCCTGCCGTCGCTGCCGCCGGTGGTAGGCGTGGTCGCGCAGGGCGGCGACGGTTACGGCGCGGCGCAGGCCTTTGCCGCTGCGGGCCGCGACATGCCGCTGATCGTTCTGGGCAACCGCCACGACGAGCTGGAATGGTGGGCGCAGCAGCGCGATGCGACGGGCTATGAGACGATGTCGCTGAACATCGCCCCCGGCATCGCCTCCATGGCGCTGTGGGTCGCGCAGAAGATCCTCGATGGCGAGGATGTGCCCAAGGATCTGACGATCCCGTTCCTGAAGATCACGTCCGACACCCTCGACGAGGCGCTGGCCAATACGCAGCCGGGTTCGGTCGCCGATGTCGCCTATACCCCGGACGATGCGGCGGCGCTGATCGCGGCCGCGAAGTAAGCCCCATGATCAGCGCAGTCCCGGACGGCGCCCCGATCGTGACCCTGACCGATGTCGAAAAGCATTTCGGCCCGGTCAGGGCGCTTGGCGGGGTCAGCCTCAGCATCGCGGCGGGCGAGTGCCTCGGCCTCGTCGGTCACAACGGCGCGGGCAAATCCACGCTCGTCAATCTCATCAATGGCGGCCTGCGGCCCAGCGCGGGCGATGTCGCCTATTCCGGCGGCGCGACGGCGGCCGAGGCCGGTGTGCGGTCGGTCTTTCAGGAACTCTCGCTCTGTCCGAACCTGACGGTGGCCGAGAATCTGCGCATCGCCCATCGTGGCCTGCGCGGGCTGGGCTGGCGGCGCGGCGCGCGGCGCATCATGCGCCAGACGCTCGACACCGTGTTTCCCGGCCATGGGATCGATGTCGATACCGAGGTCGCGTATCTGAGCATCGCCGAACGCCAGATGGTGGAGATCGCGATCGGCTTCGCCCCGCGCGGCACCGAGGCCCGCCTCGTGGTGCTGGACGAGCCGACATCCTCGCTCGATGCGGGCATCGCCGAGCAGCTTCTGGCGCATGTGCGCGCCTTTTGCGCCGCGGGCGGGGCGGTCCTGCTGATCAGCCACATGCTGGGCGAGATCTTCGCCGCCGCGACCCGGATCGTGGTGATGAGCGATGGCACCGTGGTCGGCGACCGTCCGGTATCGGGCTATACCCGCCACGGCCTTGTCGAGGCGATGGGCCATGTCGCCGCCGAAGCGGAGACCCCAACCGAGGCGGAGGCCCGCGCCATCGGCGGCGAGGTTCTGCGCACCCCCGAAGGGCTGAGCGCCCGCCGGGGGGAGATCGTCGGCCTGTCGGGGCTGGCCGGTCACGGTCAGGCCGAGGCGCTGGCGCGGCTCTATCTCGGGGCCACCTCGGGCTGGCGGGCGGCGCGCGGCGGGGCGGGAATGGTCTTCGTCGCCGGGGACCGGGGCCGCGACGGGCTGCTGCCGCTGTGGTCGATCCTGCGCAACGCCTCCATCGGGGTGCTGGGTCAGGGGCGCTGGCTTTTGAATCGCGGCGCCGAGGCGCAGATGGCCGAGGAATGGCGCACGCGGATCGGCATCCGCACCGACGATGTGACCAATCCGATCCTGTCGCTGTCGGGGGGCAACCAGCAGAAGGTGCTCTTTGCCCGCGCGCTGGCGACCAAGGCCGAGATCGTCATCATGGACGATCCGATGCGCGGCGTGGATGTCGGCACCAAGCGCGACGTCTACGGCATGATCCGGGCCGAGGCCGCCAAGGGGCGCACCTTCCTGTGGTACTCGACCGAGACCGAGGAGGTCTGCGAATGCGACCGGGTCTTCGTGTTCCGCAACGGAGAGATCTCGGCGGAACTGACGGGCGATGCCATCACCGAGGATCGCATCCTCGAAGCGTCGTTCGAGATGCAGGAGGAAT
The DNA here is from genome assembly GCF_018279165.1 of Falsirhodobacter algicola. GTDB lineage: Bacteria > Pseudomonadota > Alphaproteobacteria > Rhodobacterales > Rhodobacteraceae > Falsirhodobacter > Falsirhodobacter algicola. The sequence continues at coordinate 1,642,083 of NZ_CP047289.1, forward strand.
AACCGTGCAGTCCCGATACAGAATACTGCTGCCGGTGGTCTCGCTTGCCGTGCTGCTGGCGGCCACCTTCTACATGCAGCCCCGCACCATGAGCTATTTCGGGGTCAACCTGCTGTTCAACCTCGCGGTGCCGATCGCATTGGCGACGGTAGCGCAGATGATGATCATCATGGTCAACGACATCGACCTCGGGATGGGCGCCTTCGTCAGCCTCGTGGCGTGCATCGCGGCGACCTATCTCGAACAGACGCCGCTGGTGGGCGCGCTGATGCTGTTGGCGCTGATCGCGGCCTATGCCGGGATGGGGGCGCTGATCCACCGGCTGGAATTACCGGCCATCGTCGTGACGCTGGGCATGTCCTTCGTCTGGGGCGGGATGGCCCTCTATATCCTGCCGACGCCGGGCGGAGCCTCTCCGGGCTGGCTGCGCGGGATCATGACGACGAAGCCGCCGCTGGTGCCGATGGCGGTGGTTGCGGCGATCGTGATTTCGGTCGCCACGCATCTGCTGATCGTGCAATCCGGCCTTGGCACCGTGCTGCGCGGGGTGGGCGGCAATGCGCGCGCCGTGCACCGGGCCGGATGGTCCGTGATCGCGCTGAAGGCGCTGGCCTATGGGCTGGCGGGGCTGTTCGCGGTCCTTGCCGGGCTGGCGCTGGTCGGGCTGGCCACGGCGGCCGATGCCAATATCGCGCTGCGCTACACGCTGCTCAGCATCGCGGGCGTCATCCTTGGCGGCGGCGAGTTCATCGGCGGGCGCGTTTCGCCCACGGGGGCGGTGATCGGCGCGCTGACGCTGACGCTTGCGGCCTCGATCCTCAACTTCATGCGCCTCAGCCCGGATTGGCAGATCGGCGCACAGGGCGCGATCCTGATCCTCGTGCTGATGGCGCGCCTGATCTTCACCCGGCGGGAGGCACGCACATGACCGGCGCGAAACGACTGATCTCGCAGCCTTGGCTGTGGAGCTGGCTGGCCGCTGCGGTGGTCTTCGGCCTGACCCTGATCTGGACCGAGGGGCGCGGCGCGGGGGAGCTGGCCTATGCCGCGCTCGGCTTCGGTGCCTTCGCCGCGATCGTGGGGCTGGGGCAGATGGTGGTCATCACCCTCGGCCCCGGCAATGTGGATCTGTCGATCCCGGCGACGATGACGCTGGCCGCGACGGTGGGGCTGAAGGTGATGAACAGCGCGCCCGGCACGGTGTGGCTCGGGCTGGGCGTGGCGCTGCTGATCGGCCTCGGGACGGGCTGCGCCAATGTCGCGCTGATCTATCTGCTGCGCCTGCCCCCCATCATCGCCACGCTCGCGGCCTCGCTGATCTACCAATCCATCGCGATCTGGTCGAACCGCGGCCTGCGGGTGAAGCCCCCGGCCGATCTTGCGGCCTTCGCGACCGGCCGCTCGCTCGGGGTGCCGAATGTCGCATGGGTGGCGCTGGCGCTGTCGATCCTCGTCTGGATCGTGCTGGAGCGCAGCCTCTGGGGCCGCTGGCTTCTGGCCACCGGACAGAACGCGCGGGCGGCCCGCCTTGCCGGCATCCCGGTCGAGGCGGTGCGCGCTGTGGCCTATGTCACCGTTTCGGTGCTCGCGGCGCTTGCCGGGTATCTTCTGGCCAGCTTCTCGGGCGGGGCGGCGCTGAACATGGGGGCCGAGTACCTTCTGATGTCCATCGCCGTCGTCGTCATCGGCGGCACGTCGATCGCGGGAGGGCTGTCGAATGTCCCCGGCATATGGGGCGCCTCGCTCTTCATGTTCCTCGTCGTCTCCATGCTCAATTCCTACGGCGCGAATGCCGGGCTGCGCATGGTGCTGACCGGGGTGATCATCATCGGCATCGTGATTGCCGCCAGCCTGCGGAGGACCCGCCTGTGACCCCCCTGCCCCCCCATCTGCACTCCGCCGATCCGCGGTTCCGCAGCCTCGTGCACGGCACGGCGCGGCTGGACCGGATCGCCACCGGCTTCACATGGACCGAAGGGCCGGTCTGGTTCGGCGACCACGACTGTCTGATCTTCTCGGACATCCCCTCGCAGCGGCTGATGCGCTGGTCCCAGACCGAGGGCCTGACGGTGTTCCGCCGGGACAGCCATTTCAACAACGGCAATACCCGCGACCGGCAGGGCCGCCTGCTGGGCTGCCGCCACGGCACCCGCGACGTGGTGCGCACCGAACCCTGCGGCGCGCTGACGGTGCTTGCCGCGCATCACGAGGGGCGGCGGCTGAACTCGCCCAACGATCTGGTGGTGACATCGGACGGCGCGGTGTGGTTCACCGATCCGACCTATGGCATCATCTCCAACTTCGAGGGGCATCGCGGCATCCCCGAACTGGCGCAGCGCAACGTCTTCCGCATCGATCCGGTCACGGGCGATCTGACGGCGGTGATCACCGATTTCCTGCAACCGAACGGGCTTGCGTTCTCGCCGGACGAACGGCGGCTCTATGTCGCCGAAAGCGGGATGAGCCATGATCTGGACATCGCGCCGGTCATCCGCGTCTTCGATGTGGAGGGCACGGAGGTGCGCGATGCGGGCATCTTCTGCACGCTCGATGCCGGCTATCCCGACGGGCTGCGCACCGACACCGAGGGCAATGTCTGGACCTCGGCCGGGGACGGCGTGCACTGCTTTGCGCCGGACGGCACGCTGCTGGGCAAGATCCTGATCCCCGAACAGGTGTCGAACCTCTGCTTCGGCGGGCATCGGCTGTTCATGACCGGCACCACCTCCGTCTATTCGACCTTCGTGGACATCTGCGGCGCCGAACCGTGGACACGGGCCGCCGCGCCCGCCTGACGCCCGCCCCCGACCGACACCCGCACCCGGCGCGGACACGCGCCGCCCCTTGAACGCCGCCGCGTTCCGGCCCGTGGCCGCACGCCCGGCCCCCTGAAAGGAAAGACCCATGACCAAGATCACATCCATCCGCACCCGCGTCTGGACCTGGAAGGGCCCGACGGTCCCGCCCTCGGGCAACTTCTGCACCAACGCCTCGGACGCGCTTTGGATCAAGGGCGACGCCATGGCCTCGTTCCGGTTCCACCAATGGCTGACCTGCGAGGTGGAGACCGAGGACGGCACCATCGGCATCGGCAACGCCGCCCTTGCCCCGACCGTGGTGAAGCGCGCCATCGACGATTGGTACGCCCCGCTGGTGATCGGCGAGGACCCGTTCGATTACGCCTATATCTGGGAGAAGATGTACCGCCGCAGCCATGCATGGGGCCGCAAGGGCATCGGCATGACCGCGATCAGCGCCATCGACATCGCCATCTGGGATCTGATGGGCAAACTGGTCGGCAAGCCGGTCTTCAAACTCTTGGGCGGCCGCACGAAGGAGAAGATCCCGGTCTATTACTCCAAACTCTATTCCGGCCCGGTGGAGGTGATGCAGGCCGAGGCGGAGGCCGCGCTGAAGGACGGCTATCAGGCGTTCAAGATGCGGTTCGGCTGGGGCCCGAAGGATGGAATGGCCGGCATGCGCGAGAACCTGCGCCGCGTGGAGGCCGTGCGCGAGGTAGTCGGATACGACAAGGACCTGATGGCCGATGCCTATATGGGCTGGAACCTCGATTATGCGAAACGGATGCTGCCGAAGCTTGCGCCCTACGAATTGCGCTGGCTGGAGGAGCCGGTGATCGGCGACGATGTGGCGGGCTATGCCGAGCTCAACGCGATGAACATCGTGCCCATCTCGGGCGGGGAGCATGAGTTCTCGGTGATCGGGTGCAACGAGTTGGTGCAGCGCCGGGCCGTCAGCGTTCTGCAATACGACACCAACCGCGTGGGCGGGATCACGGCGGCGCAGAAGATCAACGCCATCGCCGAGGCGGCGCAGATCCCGGTAATCCCCCATGCCGGGCAGATGCACAACTACCACGTCACGATGGCCAATACGAACTGCCCGATGTCCGAATACTTCCCCGTCTTCGACGTGGAGGTGGGGAACGAGCTGTTCTACTACATCTTCGACGGGGACGTGGCCGCCGAGGACGGCTTCCTGAGCCTCGACGACGCGCGTCCGGGCCTCGGGATCAGCATCACCGACCGCCATCTTGCGCATTTCGACATCACGGAGTGACGGCCACCATCCTTGACCATCTGCATGCGCCTTTCGTATGCAGATGGCAGCAGCAAAGGGGATTTCGCCATGACCGCACGCAGCGACCGGGATCTGCAGGCCGTCAAGGACTACCTCGACGCCTCCATGGCGCCCGACCCCGAACGCGCGGCCCGCTATGTCGCATCGCCCTTCCTCGTGCGCTTCACCGGCAATCGGCGGTTCGACGCGCCGGACGGGCCGACCTCGTTCAACGCCGCCCGCTACCGCTGGGTGAAGAAGCGGATCGACCGCTACGACGTCGTCCCCGGCGCGGAGGAGACGATCATCTACAGCATCGGGCATCTCTACGGCGAATGGCCCGATGGCACGCCCTTCGATCACAACCGCTATGTGGATCGGTTCGTGGTGCGGGACGGCCTCATCGTCGAGACGGATGTCTGGAACGACAGCGCGGAATGGATCCTCGATCCGTCCATCGCGCGGACCTAAGGCGCATCCAGAGGGGTGAAGGCCCCGGCAAGGTCGGTCAGGATCGGACAGTCGGGGCGGGCATCGCCCTGACACCGCTCCACCAGATCCTCGAGCACGGCCCGAAGGCTTTGCAATTCCGCGATCTTGCGGGCGATCTCGGCCAGACGCTCGCCCGCCAGCCGCTTCACATCGGCGCTGGCCCGGTCCCGATCCTCGTAAAGCGACAGAAGCGCCCGGCAGTCGGGGATCGAAAACCCCAGCGACCGCGCCCGCGCCAGAAAGACGAGCTTCGCCGTCTCCCGCTCGGAAAAATCGCGATAGCCGTTCGCGGCGCGGCTGGGGTGGATTAGGCCGATTTCTTCATAATAGCGGATCGTCTTGGCGGGCAGGCCGCTGCGATCCGCCGCTTCCTTGATGTTCATCCCTTGACCTTCCAGCGACTGGAACGACTATCTTCCCTCGTGCCGACGATCACCGCAAGGAGGGGCACATGCCTACGGATCACGAACCCGAAACCGCGCTTCCCCGCGATCCCGTCTGCGGCATGACCGTGGACCCGGACGCGGGCAAGCCGCAACTCGATCATGACGGGCAGACCTATCACTTCTGCTCCGAAGGGTGCCGGACGAAGTTCGGGGCCGATCCGGACCGCTATCTGGGCGAACGCCCGGTGCCCGAGGCCCCGCCCGGCGCAGAGTGGACCTGCCCCATGCACCCCGAGATCGTTCAGGACGGCCCCGGCGATTGCCCGATCTGCGGCATGGCGCTGGAACCGGCGATGCCGGTGGCCGATAGCGGCCCGAACCCCGAGCTGATCGATTTCCGCCGCCGCCTTGCCATCGGCGCGCCGATGGCCGCCGTGGTGCTGATCCTCGAGATGGGCGACCACCTCGGCCTGCCGTTGCGCGAAGGGATGGGGACGACGCTGTTCCTGTGGGTGCAGGCGGTGCTGGCGACCGGCGTTCTGTGGCTGACGCGGGTGTTCTTCCGGCGCGGATGGTCCTCGATCGTCAATCGCAGTCCGAACATGTGGACGTTGATCGCCCTCGGGACGGGGGCGGCGTGGCTGTTCTCGATGGTGGCGCTGCTCTTTCCGGGGCTGTTCCCGGAGGGCATCCGGCAGGACGGGGTGATCCCGGTCTATTTCGAATCCGCCGCCGTGATCCTGATCCTCGTGCTGGTCGGGCAGGTGATGGAACTGGCCGCCCGCGACCGCACGGGCGATGCGATCCGCGCCCTGATGGATCTGGCCCCCCGCACCGCGCGCCGCGTGCGTGGCGGCGCGGACGAAGATGTCCCCCTCGACGATGTGGCGGTGGGCGATCTGCTGCGCGTGCGCCCCGGCGAGGCGGTGCCCGTGGACGGTTCGGTCGTCGAAGGCCGGTCGAGCGTCGATGAGAGCATGGTCACCGGAGAGCCCGTGCCCGTGGAGAAGACCACCGGCGCCGCCGTCACCGGCGGCACGATGAACCGGACCGGCGGCTTCGTCATGCGGGCCGAGCGTGTGGGCGCGGATACGGTGCTGTCGCGCATCGTGGGGCTGGTGGCGCAGGCCCAACGCTCGCGCGCGCCGATCCAAGCGATGGCGGACCGCGTGGCGGGCTGGTTCGTGCCGGCGGTCGTGGCGTCGGCGGTGCTGGCCTTCGCGCTTTGGTGGCTGCTGGGGCCGGCGCCGGTGCTGGGCCATGCCTTCGTGGCGGCGGTGAGTGTGCTGGTGATCGCCTGCCCCTGCGCCCTTGGCCTTGCAACGCCCATGTCGATCATGGTCGCCACCGGCCGGGGGGCCCATGCCGGTGTGCTGATCCGCGACGCCGAGGCGCTGGAGCGGTTGGCCGGGGTCGATGTCCTCGTCCTCGACAAGACCGGAACGCTGACCGAAGGGCGCCCGTCCCTGACCGAGGTGGTGGCGGGCGCGTTGGATGACGGCGCGGTGCTGGCCCATGCCGCCGCGCTGGAGCGGGGCTCCGAACACCCGCTGGCCGAGGCGATCACCGCAGGTGCCGAGGCCCGCGGGGCCGCGCGGCTGGAGGCGACCGCGTTCGCCGCCATCACCGGCAAAGGCGTGACCGGCACGATCGCGGGGCGGACCGCCGCCTTGGGCAATGCCGCGCTGATGGCCGATCAGGGCGTCGATCCCGGCGCGCTGGCGGACCGCGCTGCGGCGTTGCAGGCCGAAGGGCGCACGGCGATGTTCCTCGCCGTGGACGGACACGCGGCCGGCCTCATCGCCGTGGCCGACAAGGTGAAACCGGGCGCCGCCGAGGCGATCGCGCATCTGCAGGCGGCCGGTCTGCGCATCGTCATGGCCACGGGCGATGCCGAACCCACCGCACTCGCCGTTGCCGCCGAACTCGGCATCGACGAGGTCCGCGCCGGGGTCAGCCCCGAGGATAAGGGCGCACTGGTCGCCGAGTTGAAGGCCGCCGGCCACCGTGTCGCGATGGCCGGCGACGGGGTGAACGACGCGCCAGCGCTGGCGGCGGCGGATGTCGGCATCGCCATGGGCACCGGGGCCGACGTGGCCGTGGAAAGCGCGGGCATCACCCTCGTGAAGGGCGATCTGACCCGCATCTTGACCGCGCGCCGTCTGTCGCGGGCGACGATGTCGAACATCCGCCAGAACCTGTTCTTCGCCTTCGTCTACAACGCGGCGGGCATTCCTCTGGCGGCGGGTCTGCTCTATCCGATGTTCGGCGTGCTGCTGTCGCCCGTGGTGGCCGCCGCGGCGATGAGCCTCAGTTCCGTGTCGGTGATCGGCAACGCGCTGCGTCTGCGGGCGGTGAACCTGTCCCGCGACTGATATCGGATCCGCGGCCCGCAAGGGCCGCGGACATCATGCGCCGAACCGCTGCTGGAAGTCCCGGATGCGGGCGGCGTTGACGCCCTGATCGCTGCGCCCCACGCGCGACACGCTGCGCATGTCGACGCGGCTTCCTGCGTCTTGGGCCGTCACGACGACCACGACATCATCGGCGAAATAGAAGACGGAGGTCCGGGCTACGGCCTCGAAGCGAAGCCGCTCGGCGTCCGAGGCGACGATCTCCCAGCCCATCTGCTGCGCGATATCCAGCGCCTGCTGAAACGCGGCCGCCGCGGACAGATCGGCTTCCAAGGGGGCGATGTCGGGATAGGCGGCGGCCTGCGCCGCAGCGAGATCCGGCCCGCCGTAATCGAGCGTGTTGCTCGCCCCCTCGCGGGTGTCGTCCAGCGCCTCGAACATGGGCGGATTGGCCGTATCGGTGGAGATGTCGTGGATCGGCGCGGCCCGCGGTGCGGGCTTGATCGTGGCGATCACCATCGGCGCAAGAAGGGCAAGGCTGATCACCATCGCGGCCCCGCCCGCCAGCATGCCGCCACGCTCCCGGCGCAGGACATGGATGACCAGCGCGGCCGCACCCACCGCCGCGACGATCAGCGCCAGCGTGTTGAAATAGGTGCGATAGAGCCCGAAGCCGGTGACCGGCAGCCACAGCCCCAGCCGCGCACCACACAGTATCAGCGCGGCGCAGCACAGGCCCAGCACGGCCACAAGAAGCGCAATCTTTCCAGCATGTCTCATGATCAAAGGCCTTTCACCGCCTGAATGTGTCGAATACGGCTCATCCACCGACCTGGCCGGTCACGGCCGCGCCCGATCCGGTGGCGATCTTCAATGTGGCCCATGCCTGCGCCGCGTCGTTCACCGCAGAGGCCGCCGAAATCCGCGCCGACGCGGCGCTTCGATCGGTGTCGAGCAGGTCCAGAAGGGTGATGGCCCCGTTGCGATAGTTCCCCTGCGCCAATGTCAGCGCGCGGTCGTAATCGTCGGCCGCCGTGCGCAGCAAAGCCGCCCGCTGGCGATAGCGCGAAAGGTTGGACCGGGCGACCTGCACATCCTCCACGGCGGAGGACACGGCACTGCGCCACGCGATTTCGGCCTGTTTCGCCGCCGAAATCTCTGCATCGCGGCTGGCGCGAAGCTGCCCCTGATTCAGCACCGGCAGCGAAAGCGCGGGGCCAAAGCTCCAACTGTCGCTGCCATCCGAGCGGCCGACGCTGCCGCTCAGCGACAGCGAGGGATAGAGCGCGGCCTCGGCCACGCCGACCGTCGCCACCGCCTCGGCAAGGTCGGCCTCAGCGCTGCGCACATCGGGGCGATTGCGCAACAGATCGGCGGGCACGCCCGTGCTGTCGCCGCCGGGGGTCGAAAGCTGCGGCGCGCCCTTTTGCATCTGCGCCATGATCGGCCCGGCAGGTTCGTTGAGCAGCGTTGCGATCGCATAGACCTGCGCATCGAACAGCGCGGCATATTCCGGCAGCGTCGCCTTTGCCGTCGACAAGAGGGCCTGCGCCTCGGCCAGTTCGTAATCGGTCGCCGCGCCCCCCTCGAACTTGTTGCGCGTAATCTCCACCGTTTCGGTGCGCGTGCGGATCGTTGCGCGGTTCAGCGCCAGAACCTCCTGATAATAGCGCGCATCCGCATAGGCGGAGATCAGTTCCGCCAGCCATGCCAGCCGGACGGTTTCGGCCTCGGCGCGGGCGGCGGTCAGCGATGCGCTGGCCGCTTCGCGTTCCCGCCGGATGCCGCCGAACAGGTCGATGACCATCGAGGCGTCCAACTCTCCGCTGTTGAGGGTGCTCGAACCGTCCACCGCATCGCCCCCGGATGTGGTGCTCGCCGCCGAGAGCGAGCCGTCGACGGCCGCATTCACGCCCGTCTCGCGCAGTTCCGCCTCGGCCTGCCGGATGGCCTCGATGGCGGCCATCACGTCAAGGTTCTGGGCAAGGCCGCGCGTCACCAGACCGGTCAGGACGGGGTCCTTGTAGTCCAGCCACCATCGCTGCGCGGCGACCGTGCCGATGCTGCCCGCGCTGCCATCGGCAAAGCGGGTTTGCAGGGCGACTTCGGGGCGTTGATAGTCCGGGCCGACCGCACAGCCTGCCAGAAGCAGGGCGACACATAGGAAACGTGCTTTCATCATGCAGCCTTCTTGCGTTTGCCGACGAGTTCGGTCGTTTTGATCACCGCGACATAGAAGACCGGAACCATCAGGATCCCGATGACGGCGGAGAAGATGATCCCGCCGAGCATGCCGGTGCCGATGGATTTCTGCGCATTGGCCCCTGCCCCGGAGGCCAGCACCAGCGGCAGGATCCCGAACCCGAACGCGAGCGAGGTCATCAGGATCGGGCGCAGACGCTGGCGGGCCGCCGTGATCGTGGCCTCGATCAGGCTCAGCCCCTTGGCGCGCAGCGTTTCCGCGAATTCCACGATCAGGATGGCGTTCCGCGCCGCAAGGCCGATGGTCGTCAGAAGGCCCACCTTGAAGTAGACATCGTTCGACTGCCCGAACGCCCATGTGGCAAGCAGCGATCCGAGGATGCCCACCGGAACCGACAGCATGACGGCGAAGGGCACCGCCCAGCTTTCGTACAGCGCCGCAAGGCAGAGGAAGACGACCAGCGCCGAGATGGTATAGAGGATGACCTCCTGATCGCCCGACAGACGTTCCTGATAGCTCAGCCCTGTCCACGCGGCGGAGTAGGAGCCATCGAGCTGGTCCGTCAGCTCTTCCATCAGGTTCATCGCATCGCCCGAACTGGTGCCGCTTGCCGCCTCGCCCGAGATTTCGAGCGCGCGCGTGCCGCCGTATCGGGCCAGCTTCGGGGTGATCGTCTCCCATTCCTGACTCATGAACGCCGTGAGCGGCACCATTTCGGAGCTGTCGTTGCGCACATACCATTGATCGATGTCGGCAGGCTGCATCCGCCAGTCGGCGCCGCCCTGAACGATCACCTCGCGCAGATCGTTGCCGAGCGGGAAATCGTTGACATAAGAGCCCGAGAAGACCGTCGTCAGCATGCTGTTCACATCCGACAGCGAAACCCCGAGGGCTTCGGCCCGCTGCTGATCGATCCGCAGTTTGAGGGCCGGTTCGGTGGCATCGTCATTGCCGCGCAGGTTGGTGACCCGCCCGTCCTGATTGCCTAGCTCCACCAGCTGATCGGCCGCCGTGCTCAGCGCGTCCTGACCGGCGCCGGCCTGATCGACCAGATACATGGTGAAGCCCGAAGAGGTGCCCAGCCCCGGGATCGCCGGCGGTTGCAGCACGAAGATGCTGCCCAGCCGCGATTGGCCGAATTTCTGGTTCGCCCGCATCATGATGTCCCCCGCCGTGATGCCGGGGCGGTCGTCGTAATCCTTCAGCTTGATGAACAGGATGCCGTAATTCTGACCCGAACCGCTGAAGCTGAAGCCGACATTGGCAAAGACGCTGTCGACCCCGTCGCTTTCCTCGGTAAGCAGATAGTTCTCGATCTGCTCGATCGTGTACTGGGTCTGCTGCACCGTCGAGCCTGTGGGCAGTTCGACCATGGTCATCAGAACGCCCTGATCCTCGGTCGGCAGGAACGAGCTGGGCAGACGGTCATAGACCCAATAGGCCCCGGCCCCCACCAGAAGGAGCACGATCACCATGCGGAAGGGCCGGCGCGCGAGCCGCCCGACGGTGGTGCTGTAACCGCCGTTCAGCCGGTCGAGGCCGGTGTTGAACCAGCGCAGCGGCGCCACCGGCGTCTTGCCATGTCCGGGCTTCAGAAGCTGGGCGCACATCGCCGGCGTCAGGATCAGCGCCACGAAGAGCGACAGCACCATCGCCGAGATGATCGTGACCGAGAACTGTTTGTAGATCACCCCGGTGGAGCCGTCCATGAACGCCATCGGCAGGAACACCGCCGACAGCACCGTGACGATCCCGACCAGCGCGGAGGAAATCTCGCCCATGCTCTTTTCGGTGGCGGCCTTCGCATCGAGGCCCTCTTCCTCCATCACGCGTTCGACGTTTTCCACCACCACGATCGCGTCGTCGACCAGCAGGCCGATGGCCAGCACCAGCGCGAACATCGACAGCGTGTTGATCGACATGCCGAAGGCCGACAGCACCCCGAACGTGCCCAGCAGAACCACCGGAACCGCGATCGTGGGGATGATGGTCGCGCGCCAGCTTTGCAGGAACAGAAAGATTACGAGGAAGACGAGGACGATGGCCTCGATCAACGTCTCATAGACCTGATCGATGGATTGTTCGACGAAGGGCGAGGTGTCGTAGGGGTATTCGATGCTGACGCCCTCGGGCAGCGCCGAGGAGAGATCGCTCATCACCCCGCGCACGCGCGCGGCGGTATCGACCGCATTGGCCCCGGTGGACAGGTTGACGGCGAAGCCCGCCGCCGGATGCCCGTTGAAGCGGCTGACGCTGCCGTAATCTTCCTCGGCCAGTTCGACCGTGGCCACATCGGCCAGATAGACCGCCGAGCCATCGGATTCGGTCTTCAGGAGGATGTTCTGGAAATCCTCGACCGTCTGAAGCTGCGATTGCGCCGACAGGGACACGGTGAACTGCTGGCCCTTGGTGACCGGCTGATCCCCGAGGCTGCCCACGGTGACGTTGGTGTTCTGCTCCGACACCGCCGAGGTGACGTCGGAGGCCGTCAGCTGGTACTGGTACAACCGTTCGGGGTTGAGCCAGATGCGCATGGCGTATTCCGTGCCGAAGCTGTTGATCGAGCCGACGCCGTCGGTGCGCTGCACCGCATCTTCGATGGTGCTGCTCAGCAGATCGCCCAGTTCGAGCGAGGAATAGCTGTCATCCTCGCTGACCAGCGCCCCGACCAACAGGATCGAACTCGTGGAACGCGTGACCGACACGCCGTTGTTCGTCACCGTATCCGGCAGTTGGGATTCCACCAGTTGCAGTTTGTTCTGCACCTGCACCTGCGCCATGTCGGGATCGATGGAATCGTCGAAGGTCAGCGAGACGCTGGCCGACCCCTCGCTGGAGGAGGAGATCATATAGGTCAGCCCATCGAGCCCGGTCATCCCGTCCTCGATCACCGATGTGACCGAGTTCTCCACCGTTTCGGCCGACGCGCCGGTATAGCTCGCGCTGATCCGCACCGTCGTCGGGGAGATGTTGGGATATTGCGAGATCGGCAGGCTGTTCATGCTGAAGGCACCCAGCAGCATGGTCGCAATGGCAAGCACCCAGGCGAAGACTGGGCGGTGGATGAAGAAGGAGGCCATGGATCAGTCCTCCGCTGCGGCGGTGTCGGCGTCGCGCGCGATGCCGTCTTCGTCGATGATCGCCGCCACGGGTGTCACGTCCTGACCCGCCTTCAGCGAGGACAGCCCGTCCACGATCAGACGGTCGCCTTCGTTCAGGCCCGTGCGCACGATCCACGAATTGTCGTAGCTGCCGTCATCCTCCAGCGTGATCTGCTTGGCCTTGCCGTCATCGCCGACGACATAGGCCGTGAGCTTGCCCGAATTGCTGCGCGTGGCGGCCCGCTGCGGCACGAGGAAGGCCTGCACCGTCCCGATGTTCACCTGCCCCCGCACGAACATGCCGGGGATGATCACATGGTCCGGGTTGTCGAACTTGAACCGGATCGTCACGGTCCCGGTCGTGGTCGAGGTCGTGTTGCCCGCCGTGACCAACTGGCCGGTGCCGTGGAAGACATCGCCGTTCTCGAGGGTCAGCGTCGCCTCGAGCGTGTCGTTCTGCTTGATCGTGCCATCGGTGATGCCCTTGCGCACCGACAGGATGCGCGCGCTGGCTTCGACCATGTCCACATAGATCGGGTCGGACTGCACGATGGTGGTCAACTCATCGCTCTGCCCCGCCGTCACCAGATCGCCGACCGACACCGTCGAGACATCGGCGCGCCCGGCGATCGGGCTGCGGATGGTCGTCCATGACAGTTCGGTCTGGGCATATTCCAAGGCCGCCTGCGTTGATTCCAGCGTCGCCTTGGCCTCGGCCAGCGTGGCTTGGGCGGATTCGACCTCGGCCTGGGTGTAGCCGCTGCCCGACAGCTGTTCGGCCCGATCGCTCGCGGCCTGCGACAGGGTCAGATTGGCCTCTGCGGTCGCAACGTCGGACCGCGCCGCAGCTTCCGCCGCGACATAGGAGGAATCGTCGATGCGGAACAGCGGATCGCCGACCTCGAGGCGCTGATCCGGCGTATAGAGCACCTCTTCGATGACGCCCCCCACGCGCGGGCGCACCTCGACCTCTTGGAACGCGACGGCATGGCCGGGCGAGGTCACGATGCGGGGAACGTCCTCGAGGCGCATCTCGACGACGCCAACCTCCTTTGGCCCCATCTCCATGCCGCCGGGGGGGCCGAATTGTGCATTGACAGCCTCCACGGACCCAGTCAGCGCACACGCCGTTACCAACATTCTCAAAACGCTGACTTTCATCCGATTCCCGATCCTTGACGAAGCATCAATTTTGATACCTATTACGCAAATATTGCACACAGTGCAACGATTGAGGGCATAGCCGCCTTGCTACGCGAAAAACGAAGACAGCAGACCGCACGCGACATTCAGCTGGCAACCCTTTTGTTAGCGGTCGAGCGCGGGCTGGAAAACATCACCACCGAAGAGATCGCCGCATCCGCAGGCGTCAGCACACGCACGTTCTTCAACTACTATACGAACAAGGAGAGCGCTGCCGTCGGAACGCCGCCCGCTTTCGGGCAGGACGACAAGGACGCCCTGCGCGCGGGAACCGGCCCGCTGGCCGAGGATCTGAAGCGGTTTCTGGACCGGCATTTCGAACGTCTGGAAGAGGATGAGCCGATCCTCAGCATGGTCGGGACCATCCTGCGATCGAACGAGAAGGCGCAGGTCATCCTCAACGGCTTTCTGATCGCGGAGCGCGACGCGCTTGCCGAATGCCTAAGCCACCGGGTGAAGAACCGCCCCACCGCAGCCGCGCTCGCCAGCACCGCCGCCATCGCGATCGGGCGGACGATCCATCTGTGGGAGCATGAGGACGACCTGTCGCTCCGCGAGGCTCTGGACATCGTCTGGGACGGCCTCATGGAGGCGGCACGCCTCTTGGCGGCACCGCCAACGCCCTGACGGAGCGCAGCGCCCCAGATACGAAAGCGGCCATGTCGGTGGAAACTCTGTGGAGGCGGGTACCGGAATCGAACCGGTCTTCACGGATTTGCAATCCGCCTTTACCACACACAAAATCAACGACTTAGTCTTTACCGAGTATCAGGACAAAGCCCGAACCGCTTGGGAACATGATACCCCTGAGATTTTCAAGGAAATCGCAGCATAAGTGCGCCGCGTCCCTTCCGCGAAATCTAGCTTCAGTGGCTGTCGCAGCTGGTTCAGGATCAAGAGTTGAGCCTCCGCACGATTCAGGTCGCCTGACCTGCCACGGGATTTTTCCTCCACCGGCGATTAGAGTCCGCCCCAACTTGAGGACGGACAATGAAGCGCACAAGATTCACGGATGAGCAGATCATCGGCATCCTTGGCGAGCACGGTCGACGTATACGTCGACGGCGCGAAGTGCGCTGACCTGTGCCGCAAGCACGGCATGTCGGAAGGCACCTTCTATAACTAGAAGGCCAAGTTCGGCGGCATGACGGTGTCGGAGGCCAAGCGGGCTGAAGACGCTCGAGGATGAGAACGCGAAGCTGAAGAGGCTTCTGGCCGAGCAGATGCTGGATCTGGCTGCGATGAAGGAGTTGGTTTCAAAAAAGTGGTAGCGCCTGCCGTGAAGCGCGAGGCGGTCGCGCATCTGAAGGCCCTGCTCGGGCTCTCGGAACGGCGAGCGTGCCGGATTGTCAAAGCGGATCGCAAGACGGTCCGATACGAGGCGCAGCGTGCGCCGGACACGGTGCTGTGCGATCGGTTGCGAGAGCTGGCCAACGAACGCCGACGCTTCGGTTATCGCCGGCTCTTCGTTCTCTTGCGCCGCAAGGGGGAGCCTTCAGGCATCAATCAGATCTATCGCGAGGAGGGGCTGACGGTGCGCAAGCGGAAGGCCCGACGCAAAGCGATCGGCACGCGGGCCCCGATCCTGGTCGAGGCGCGGCCCAACGCACGTTGGTCGCTGGATTTCGTTCATGACCAGTTTGCCAATGGCCAACGCTTCCGGGTTCTCAACGTGGTCGACGACGTCACCCGAGAATGCATCGCGGCAATCCCGGACACTTCGATATCCGGACGACGCGTCGCACGAGAGCTATCGGCCCTGATCGAGCGTCGAGGAAATCCTGGAATGATTGTCTCAGACAACGGCACCGAACTGACCTCGAACGCCGTCCTACGGTGGTGTTCCGAGCATCGGATCGCGTGGCACTACATCGCGCCGGGAAAGCCGATGCAAAACGGCTTCGTCGAGAGTTTCAACGGTCGGATGCGCGATGAGCTGCTCAATGAGACCATGTTCCGCAACCTGGCTCACGCGCGTGTTATGATCGCTGATTGGGCCGCCGACGACAACACCGAGCGCCCGCATTCGGCCTTGAATTACCAGACCCCGGCTGACTACGCGCTGGCCCTTACCACCGCAATCGCCCGCCCCGCTGCGCCAGATGAAAGCTCCGCGCGTCGGGCGATTGCTCGACCCGCGCCAACTGGCGTAAATACCAACCGGGCTCCGGTCGCGGCTGGATGAAAGTTCAATGGTAGGTCAGTCAGCGTCAAACTATTCGCAAACGGCTGAGCGCAAAGGTTTTAAGACCTCCCGATACACCACATAATTTTTGTTCAAGTCGAAGCAAGGCGGGTTTCGGTTTCCATGGTCGCGCGAATTGCTTTTCGTTCTTCCGTGACCAGCGCCACAAAAGCTTGCGTTGCTGCTTCACTACGACTTCCATGAAAGTGCAGCTGAAGTGGGATGGAAGCTTTTTCTTCAATTGGAATACACGAGACACACCCGTTTGTATCCAGATGTCGGATACAGGCTGGTGCAAGCGTGACGCCAAGGCCCGAGCCAACCGACGTCAGCACCGCTTGCATCGAATTGGCTTGTGCGACGATTTTCGGTGAGAACCCGGCGTCGAGGCAGGCGCTAACCACCTGATCAAACAGATCCGGGGCACCCTCGCGTTTGAACAAAACGAATGAACATGTCGACATGTCACGGAGCGACACGCGCGGCTTCGATTCAAATATGCTTCCTTTCGGAAAGAAGGCCACCACATGATCAGAGTAGATATTCAGACTTTCAAGATAGTCCGGCGCCGATGAGGGAAGAGGGCGGGACAAGGCAACGTCCAATTGCCCGGCCTGAAGGGCATCAATCTGTTCTGCAGCCGTCATTTCGGAAAGAGAGACCTGCACCTGCGGATAGGCTTGCGCAAATTTTCGAACAAGGCTGGGCAAAAATTTTTGCGCGGCTGAACTGAGAAAGCCGATCCGAAGCTGACCCAACCGGCCTTCGCCAGCGCGTTGCACAAGGTGCCGAGCGCGTTCTTCGTGGGCAAGTATCTCCGTCGCCTCGCGCAGTAGGATTTCTCCGGCGATGGTAATCCTGACGTCGCGGGTGGAACGCCAGAACAGGCGCACGCCCAGTTCTTCCTCAAGATCGGATACCTGTCTGCTGATCGCAGGTTGCACCGTGTTCAGCGCGCGCGCGGCGGCAGAGAAACCTTTGAGGTTGGCCACGGCGACAAAGGTTCTAAGGGTTCTGATCTCCATTTGCTCACTTATACCACGAGCGTATAGCTAAAATCAATTATAAGCATTTCTCTTATGTATCCACTCCGACTACATTGGATCCAATAAGATAAGGTCACGCCAAACGGCGGTTCATATATCTCGAAGTCAGAGCATGTCGCAGGCAATCGATCTTGCTTGGCAACCTCTCGACGCCGCAGGGGATGATCTCAAAGCTGCCCCGAAAGCGGCTCAAGCCCAAAGCAGAAGGTAGTCCAATTGTCCGACACATCCACGCCGACACCGCTATCGCGGCCGCTTTTACTGCTGATGGCGACAGCCATCGCAGCGACAGCGGCAAATCTTTACTATAATCAGCCACTTCTTCCTTCAATCCAGCACAGCCTCGGGCTGAATGACGGGGCGGTCGGGCTGGTCCCCTCGGCCACGCAGCTGGGCTATGCGGCCGCCATCTTGTTGATTTCGCCATTGGGTGACGTGATGAACCGCCGAAGTCTTATCAGCTATCTGTCGATTTTTCTGACGCTATCCCTGCTTGCCGTTTTCGCGGCTCCAGGGTTTGCCGTTTTGACCGTTGCGTTCTTTGGCGTGGGGTTGGGCGCGAACATCACGCAACAGCTTTTGCCGATCGGGGCGTCACTGGCGGCACCTGCACGCAAGGGCGCCATAATGGGCACGCTGATGACTGGCCTGACCGTGGGGATCCTGTTGTCCCGCACGGTCAGCGGGACCATCGCCGAATACTTCGGCTGGCGTGCCGTGTTCTTGGTCGCCGCAGGACTGGCTGCCTTGTTCGGCGTTCTGCTACGCATGAACCTACCGGACAACAAGCCAAAGGTGTCGCTCAGCTATCCCGCGCTGATTGGGTCGATGTTCGAACTTTTGCGCAAACACCGCTTGCTGCGCGAAAGCGCATTGACCGGCGCGCTTTGGTTTGCGGCCTTCAATGCGCTGTGGGCGACGCTTGCCATCCACGTCACCGGAGAGCCATTCGACTTCAGCGTTCAGCAAGCGGGTCTGTTTGGTCTTGTCGGCATGGCGGGCATCCTCGGTGCGAAACTGGCCGGTCGGCTTGTCGATACGCATGGCCCTGCGCGGATCATTGCCGTGGCTCTTGGCCTTGTGGTGACCTCCTTTGTGGTGCTCGCGATCTGGGGGGACAGCGTGGCGGGCCTTGTGATCGGAATCGTCTTGCTGGACCTTGGCGTCTTTGGCGCCCAGATCCCGAACCAGGTGAGGGTTTTTTCGATCGACCCAGACGCACAAAGCCGAATGAACGCCGTTTACATGCTGGGCTACTACATTGCCGCAGCACTTGGGTCTGCAGTCGGTGTCAAGGTGATGAGTTTTGCCGGATGGCACGGCATGGCCATGTTCGGACTTGCTTTGGCCAGTCTTGGATTGATGCACCATCTCTGGCATCAACGCAGTCTGTACGCGCGGACACCGACCAGCCACAAACGGTCCTGAAGACACGTATCGTTGCCGTTGATCCGGGGGCTTGCTGGTTCTTGCCTCCGGCTTCAGACGCTCCGCCATCGTCGTTTAGGCTCAGGACGCATAACCAGAACAGCATAGTAGCGGCAAGAGCGACGGCTGAGAGGAAGACCTTAGGGCATCTATCATAGCGGGTCGCTACGCGTCACCAGTCCTTGAGCCTACCGAACATGATCTCGATGCAGTTACTCCGCTTGTCGTATTTGACTGGGATCTTGCGCGCCTTGCGACCTCGAATACAGGCCCTGATCCCCTTGTCCTGCAAGGCTTTGCGGAACCAATCGGCGTCGTAGCCTCGGTCAGCAAGTAGCCACTGTGCAGTTGGCAGACCGCCCAGAAGGGCCGCCGCGCCAGTGCAATCACTCACCTGACCGGCAGACATGAAAACCCTGATCGGGCGTCCCTTCGTGTCAGTCATCGCGTGGAGCTTGGTGCTCATCCCCCCTTAGTGCGACCGATCAGGCGCCCGCATCCCCCTTTTTACTCCGCAGGCTTGAGGCCGTGCGGTGCGCTTTCGCGCAGGTCGCATCGATCATGATCGTCGTCGGCTCCACCACTTCGGCCGCCAGCCTCTCGAATATTCGGGCGAATACCCCCATCTCGCTCCACCGCTTCCAGCAATTGTAGAGCGTCTTGGGTGGACCGTATTCCTTCGGTGCGTCCCGCCAGCAAAACCATTACAGTTGATGAAAATTATCCTGCTCAGAACACGACGATCATCGACCCGTGGGCGGCCATGGCTCTTTGGAAAGAATAGCTCGAGACGTGCCATCTGCTCGTCGCTCAGCCAGGAAAGGTTACTCACCACACCCTCCTATAGCTGGATAGCGTGAATCACGCCGCCCGTGGCACCGCAAGCGGATTAATGGATCCTGAGCCTAAGTCTTTGATTTTATTGGAGGCGGGTACCGGAATCGAACCGGTCTACACGGATTTGCAATCCGTCTGGTGTCCTTGAAAGTAAAGGTTTTTTGTGTAAACGTACCCTGTTTGTTCACGCCCTAGTATCAATGGGTTACGGGGCGTCTGTAAACCGTTCGGGGATCAAGACAGGGCAAAGAAAAACCGTTGAGGGGGCGGCCACCCATCTCAACGGCAATTGGAACGTCTTCTTCAGAGCACCCTACCAGAGCTTCCCTCTCAGAGCAATCTCGGGAGGTCGCCATGTCTGAGTTGCCGCGCTTCTGTACGATCAAGCTGCAATACCTCCAGGAGCTTGTCTTGGACCACGATATCAGCGATGGCGCGCTGAGGGTGGCGCTCTATCTGGCCGTTTCACATGCCGATCATGACACAGGCGAGTCTTTCCCGACATTCGCCACGATCGGCAGCGCAATTGGCAAATGCGCCAAGAGCGTGAAGCGTGCCATCAACGCTCTTGAAGCTGCCGGGTACCTGATCGTTCAGAGAGGAACCAACAAGGGTTCGTCTTCTCGCTATCGCCCCACAGAAGCGGTCATGTGTCGAGCTGCCGAGCGACGTCGTGAGGGGGACAAAGTTGTCCCTCTAAAGCAGGGCAAAGGGGGACATTCCTGTCCTGATAGGGGGACAGACCTGTCCGTCACAGCGGGACAGAAATGTCCCCCGAACAGAGAACAAGAATTTAGAAAAGAACCGCAGCGTGCTGCCACGCCGGATTTGCCTGAGAGGGGGCAATCCGGCAAGGCAGACGCCGCAACGGGTGGCCTGACGTTCGTTCCTCGCGACATATGCTTTGCGCGCGATTGGGATGACCGCCTGTCACGAGAGGGCTTGGCCTCATTGGAGCGATGTCTCCCGATATCAGATCACGGGCGTCACCGAGGTTTCTGGCTCCCAGGTCGGACGCCCGCGCCGGAAGGGAGCGCTCGATGGCGGGAGCAGCTCCAATCCCTGCGTGACTTGATCCGCAGGGAAGGCCGATCTCATCTGACCTTCGCCAGCCCGGGCTATGAAGAGTTTGCGCCTCGCCGCTTTGTTGCCTGCGCAGGAGCTGTGATATGACAGATCCACAGCAACGTGTCCGCTTTGATCGACAGACAGCAAGGTCACCCGTGTTGCACACGGGACCATGCGAGGGGCCTGCCGCCCCTTCGAACCCCGCCAAGAGCAGGACGCCCAAATACGCCGAGCCGTTGACCGAAACCATCGCGTTCCGCTGCTCTGCTTCGGAGAAGGCGCGCCTTGAGGTGGAAGCCCGCCGCGCCCGGCGTCCGCTGGCCGAGCTACTCCGCGAGCGGTTGCCATTGGTGCGCTCAGGCCATCGGAAAGTGGTCCCGGAGGCCGATCCGGATTTGCTGGTCGCCCTGTCGCGCATCGGGGCCAACCTCAACCAGATCGCCCGTGCTCTTAACGCGGCGCGCAAGCTGGGGGTCTACGACCGACTGGATACGTTGGCCATCGCTGCCAGACCCGCAAGCGGCTGCGCAGCCTGAACCGCGAGACGCCCGAGACCCTGCACGCGATCGAGGAGAGGATCGAAGCGCTCCAAGCGCGCAGCCTGCGGCTCAACAGGCTGCTGACCCGGCACACGCTGGCGCGGGTGGCGCTGGTAGGCGGAGCGATGGCCGGGCTGACGCTCAGCGGGTCATTCCTGGCGGTGACGTTGATGATCGCCAGCAATCAGCCCACGCGGCCCCCGCGCTTGGCGCAACCACCCGAGGCGCTGCAAGGCAGCAGGACGATCCGGGGCATGGGCGGCCTTGGAGAACTGATCGCCCTGCCGCCTGGCCTCGTGCTGACACGCTGTCCGCTGGGGACAGGGGCTGGACGCATCTGTCTTCATCAAGAGGAGTAGAGGATGACCCTGACGAACTTGGAGCGCGAGTTGCTGTCCTGCGTCGAAGAGCTCGGCAAAGGCGTGGAAGACTGCATGACGAAATTGATCGAGCAAGAGAGATCGCTCGCGCGCTTGCAGAAGGAGTTGCACGAGTCCTTGAACGGCTTGGAGCAGTCCTTGCAGGCCCCGGAGGCAAAACCGGAGCCGGGGGCAAAACAGCCGCGCGGGTTCCGGTTCAGGAGGTGAAGGTCGATCAGGACCTCACCTCACCAAGGCGGCGCACCCCCAGCCCAAGCAACTCGCCTCAAGATGGGCCTTAGTCACCTAAAACCAGCAAGGAGGCCACTTCATGGTCAGGTCAACCAAGTCAGCGAGACGTGCTCAAGAGGCACGGACGACACAAAACGCGATCCGAGAGATTTTTGGCAGCACTTTTCTCCTCATCGAGAACACCCGTGCGCACCACCTCAATCCGCCCGGAAAATCCGATGCGCTGGAGTTGCTTCTGGACTCATTGCCGCCGGTCCTTGAACATTGCCGGACCGTCACACGCTGCAAAGCTCTGAAAAGGGACGGATCGGTGGTGCTCGATAGCGAGGCCCAAGAGGGATCAATCCGCATCGCAGCACGAGATGACGGAACTTACGACCTTCATGTGGAGCTTCCGTCGGCACGCTGCTACGAGCACGCTCTCTCGATCAACATGGTGATCATGAAAGTGCTGGCCTATGATCTGTGCCCCATGGAACGCATGGAGTTCGAACTCGACGAAGAAGCTTTCTTTGCTGAAATCGAAAGGCTCTACGGCAAGGGAGAATCGGATTGATATGATTGGTCAGGTTCCCCCAGAGGCCCTGCTCCTCGTCATCGAAGCCGCGGAAGCGGGGCCGCAGATTTTCGACTTGGAAGATGCTCCGCTCCTTCAGAACTGGTTCTTTATCAAGCGCGAGGGTGACGCCATCCGCGCTGAAGGAGACCTGAGCGGCCACCCAACGATTTCTGATCCATGGGTCATGACCTCACCAGTGATCGGTTTCCATTACGATTTCGGCACTTCGAAAGGTTGGCTTCGATCTTTCAGCCGCTGGTATCGGCTTGGTGCTGTGTGCGAAGCGGTCGGAGACATCCCGGGACCCGAAGGCGCTGTCGGTCGAGCGCTGGCTGCGACGGCGGCCCGTCTGGAGACAAATCGAAATATCTGGCGCGAAGGGGCGCAGCGCAAATGTATCACACCTTGACACATGCATCGCGCCGTGATACATATCTTTCATGATCCAGAGCGCCAAGGGCAAACTTGCCACGAACGCCTTGCAAGGCAAGTACGGTAAAGGGTTTCCCGCCGATCTCGTGAAGCGCACGAGGGCAATGCTCACGGCGCTGCACGCGGCTGTTGCGGTGGAAGACCTGCGCTTCCCTCCCGGCAATAACCTCGAAGAGCTTAAGGGTGACCGCGCCGGGCAGCATTCGGTACGGATCAACGGCCAATGGCGCATCTGCTTCGTCTGGACACCGAAAGGACCAGCCGAGGTCGAGATCGTCGATTATCATTGAAAGGAGACGTCATGAGCCTGCTTCAAGACCCGATGCACCCCGGCGAAGTCCTGAAGGAGCTGTATCTCGACCCGCTCGAGATCGGTGCGATCGCGCTGGCCCGCCGTCTCGGCGTCCCCCGGACGCGGATCGAACGGCTGGTGAAGGGCGCGACGAGCATGACCCCGGATACGGCGTTGCGCCTCGCCCGGGTGTTCAACACGACCCCGGACTACTGGATGAATATGCAGACCAATTTCGACATGCATGCCGCCATCCAGCAGATTGATGTGTCCAACATCGAACCTCTGGTGGCCTAAGCGGGCCCCAGACCCGTCCCTACGGCCCGTCGAGATGCGAGCGGGCCGGGCCTGGTGCCCGCCGCCTTGGAGGACATCGCCCCCACAAGGCAGGGGACGGAAAGGCGGCTGCCGCCAAGGGCGGCAAAGTTCTGCGTCATGTGATCTCGTGCAGCAGCGCTTCGGCCTGTTCTAGGACGGTTTGAATAGCTTCTTTTGATAGGTCAGGAGGATAGCCGTATTTTCGAAGGATGCGGCGTACAAGAATCCGCATCTTAGCCCGCGCACTCTCCTTCTTGTGCCAGTCGACCGTAGCGTTGCGGCGCACTTGATCTAGCAATTCATGAGCAATGATACGTAGTTGCTCATTCCCCATTGCTTCTACGGCGGTGTCATTTTGTGCCAAGGCATCATAGAATGCCAGCTCATCATCTGACATCCCTTCAGCTTCACCGCGCATGGCGGAGGCTTTGACGTCTTTAGCGATATCAATAAGAGCTTGAATCATCTCAACGGTCGAGATCGCATTGGCATGGTAACGAGCGACGGCTTCCTCAAGTCGCTGGCTGAATGCCCGGCTTTCAACAACGTTGCGCTTGGTTCGGCTCTTAATTTCTCCGTTGAGCAGCTTCTTGAGCGCTTCCAGAGCGAGGTTTTTTCGCTCCATAGATTGAACTTCCAACAAGAAGTCATCTGACAGGATGGAAATATCTGGGGTCTTGATACCGGAAGCCTTCAATATATCGACGATTTCGGCGTCGGCGACAGCCTTGTTGACAAGTTGTTCTATCGCAAAGTTCTTTGCCCGTGAGGATAGTTTGCCTTTGGCTGATGTCTTCGCCATAGCCGCGCGAACAGCCTGCAAAAACCCTACTTCGTCCTTCACAGATTTTGCCAGGTCGCTGGAAGATGCCAGCGCAAAAGCACGTGACATCTCAAGACTGGCATCCTGAAAGCGTGATAGCTGCTTCTTCTTTTCAGCTTCTGTCGACGCGGTTTGAGCCTTGTTGGTCTGCTGCCCAACGATCCAGTCAACGGCATCGCCCAGGGCCTTCAATCGGGCTTGTGCGCTGCCGCTGAGCCCCAGGCTGTAGTCGTGGCCGTTGAACATGCTACGCACTACATCGAGCTTCTCCGCGAGCAAGGCGACCGCCTGCTCTTCGTCAATTCCGGTTCGCTCTCGATCCGCATCAGAGTACTGCGAAAGCGCATCCTTAAGGTTCTGGGCGATGCCGATGTAATCGACCACCAGCCCGCCCGGCTTGTCTCTGAAAACTCGGTTTACGCGCGCAATGGCCTGCATCAGACTGTGCCCGCGCATAGGCTTGTCGACATACATCGTGTGCATACTTGGTGCATCGAAACCCGTTAGCCACATGTCTCTCACGATCACAAGCTTCAACGGATCATCCGGCGTACGCGCGCGTTTGGCCAAGTCGTCTCGGCGCTTCTTGTTGCCGATGTGCTCCTGCCATTCCAGAGGATCGGATGCTGAGCTGGTCATAACAACTTTTACGGCTCCAGCTTCATCAGCGTCCGAGTGCCATTCCGGACGCAGCTTGACGATTTCATTGTAAAGGGCAACGCAGATACGGCGGCTCATGCAAACCGCCATGGCTTTGCCGCCTAAAGCAGCTGTCCTAGCCTCCAAGTGCTCGACCAAGTCCGCGGCGATCTGCTTCAGGCGCTTATCTGCGCCGACGAGCGCTTCAACCGTGCTCCACTTGGCTTTAGCCTTTTCCTGCTCCGATATGGTATCGTCTTCCAAGATGGCGGCGATTTCTTCATCAATCTTGGGCTTTTCGTCTTCGTCCAACTCGATGCGAGCCAAGCGACTTTCATAGTAGATGGGAACCGTAGCTTTGTCCTCGACCGCTCTCGTGATGTCGTAAATATCAACATAGCCGCCGAAAACTGCAGGTGTGTTTACATCGGCAGTCTCAATTGGAGTGCCGGTAAAGCCAACAAATGAGGCGTTCGGAAGTGCCTGCCGGACGTAGTGAGCATACCCGTACTTTCGTTCGCCAGTCTTGGCGCTCACTTTGGCATTCAGTCCATATTGGCTTCTGTGCGCTTCATCGGCGATCACGATGACGTTGCGGCGATCAGTCAATGTAGGAAAGCGCTCCTCCCCCTTCTCGGGAGCGAATTTCTGCATAGTCGTGAATATTACCCCGCCGGATTGGCGCTCTAAAAGCTCGCGTAGCTCATCCCGGCTCTCAGCATGTTCTGGGGTTTGCCGGATCAGGTCCTTAGTGGTCGCGAACGTTTGGAACAGTTGGTCGTCGAGGTCGTTTCGGTCCGTGAGTACAATCAGGGTAGGGTTCTGAAGCTTGGGGCTTCGAACCAGCAATCCCGCAAAAAAGGCCATAAGCAGCGACTTCCCGGAGCCCTGAGTATGCCAGATTACACCGATGCGACGATCACCCTCAGGCTTTGAAGCCTCGACTGCGTTCACCAAGGCTTTTCGTGCGCCGAAAAACTGGTGGTAGCCGGCGATAATCTTGAACGGGCCGTCGCCTGTGTCACCAAATACGGTAAAATCCCGTAGCAGCTCCAAGAAGCGGGCCTTGTCGAAAACGCCCTTCAGCAGCGTCTCCATCTCCTGAGGGCCTTCAGGGGTAAAGTCCTCCGCGGCACCAGTTACAGAGCGCCATGGCATAAAACGCTCTTCATTGGCCGTCAGTGAGCCGATCCGCGCCAGCAAACCATCTGAACTGATCAAAACAGCGTTTGTACGAAACAGTGATGGGATCTGCTGCTTATAGGTTTGAAGCTGGGCGAAGGCATCTTCGATCGTAGCAGCCTCGCTTGCAGCGTTCTTCAGCTCGATCACCGCCACCGGTAAGCCGTTTAGGAAAACAACCAAGTCAGGGCGGCGCTTGTGCTTCCCCTCAATCACAGTGAACTGGTTGGTCACCAACCAGTCGTTGGCCTGCGGATCCTCGAAATCGACAAGCCAAACCTTGTCACCTCGGATCGTTCCGTCATCAGCCTTAAACTCAACATCCACGCCATTGACTAGCAACCCTTGAATCCGCCTGTTCTCTTCGATCAGGCTTTGCGAGGTAGAGCCGGAAATCTGCCTCAGAGCGTCGCTACGTGCATCTTCAGGGATATGGTCGTTGAGCTGGGCTACAGTTGCTTCCAGCCGCCCTCTCAACAAAACCTCGCCATAGGACGCCCGTTCAGGCTCTGTACCGTCGGGCGAGATGACATCGGCGCCCAGGTACGGAATTCCGCTATTCTGCAGAATGGCCAGCGCGGCTTGTTCAACCAGGTCTTCGTTGATCATGCGTCTGAAACTCCACTCGCCGCCGCTTTGTAAAATTCGACCAGTTGATCCGTTACTTGTTCGCGAAGTGTGTCTGAGAAGCCAAATGCAGCGGCCAGCCGTCGTTGCCCGGTCTTAACCTTGGCAGTCTTGCTGTCAGACAGGTGCCAGTCAAACGACTGATCTTGCTGGAAGCGCTCGTACAAGCGTTCGGCAATATCATCCTTCTCTTGCTGCGAAAATTCCTCTCCAAGTGACTGACCCAAGATTGCCTTAACTGCTGCCAATGCATCAGGCGCGGCTGCGATCGCCTCTTTTGCAGCCGCTGTTGAGGTCATACGGGCACCTCGCTCGGCTGCCCGTGCGCGTTCGTCCTTTTCCTCCCGCAAGATACGTTCAAGCCAATCATTGCAGTACAGTGAAGCGCCTTGGGCATCCGGGAAAAGAGTTCCGTTATGAATGTTCATCTTCCTCAGAGTTGCGAGGCAGTCCATCCTACCGGAGTTTGGAATGTGAATCTTTTGGATATACTGCTTCAGCTGGTCTGAAAGGTTGTCCGTGATCGTGTATTCGACCTCAGGAACCTCCGAGCCAGAACTTTCGACGGTCGCCGTCTGGGTAACAGGTTCCGCACTTACAACCCCCTCTTCTTGGAGTGTATTGATGACGTAGCTGGCGAAATTGTCGTCGTCATCTGGGATCATTGTGAAGAGACCCGCCTGGTTCACCAAGCGGCTGTTGTTGTGACCCATCGGATCGCGGAACAGAGTCTGCTCACCAAGCGCATTCCGCAATGCGGACATGTTCACGCAATAGACGGAACGAGAGGGGTTCTTCTCTTGATCGTCCGGACTGCTAAAGGCAAAGAACAACGCAATGAAGGGCGAGCGCGTCCAGTCCAGTAGAGGCGTCAATAAGCCATGGTGCTGCCCGATAGCCCATTTCTCAATTTCGGCGTCGTCGCCGTTAAACGCGCTCAGGTCATAACCGCGTCCGCGCATAGCAAGTTCAAACTGCGACAAAAGCTGCTGGCGCTTGTCGGCGGGGATGCTGCCACCGTCGAACTTGCGGCCAAGGGTCGAGGCAAGCGGCCAGTCGCCCCCGCGTTGTCCCCGATAGACCCACTCGCTCGCCGCGCGGTTGTGCTGTGGATCGCGCATCGCCTCGATGAATTTGTCCCAACTCTCGACCCGGCAGGTCGGGATCAGCCCGTCGACATCGGGATCGCCTTCGCGGAAGTCTGGCCAGACCGGTAACGACTCCAACTTTGCGCGCAGTTCTTCGGGAGAGAGTTTCGCATTACTCATCTGGCAGGTCCCTTGGCTGAGGACGCTCCGGAAACTCGCGAACATCTATCTCGACCAGCCGCCCGATCCCGCGGTCACGGTATTCTGCCTCGCTCCTGCGGCGCTCAAATTCCGGCTCGTCAACTTCCACAAGACCTTCGATGTCCCGTTTCGGGCGTTCCGAGGCGTTCAATTCATCGAGCGTGGGAAAACCCTGTGCAGCCGCGGTGTCCCGGGAACGGTCAGAGGCGGTCGCGACCCTCATATCGGCAGAGGAGACCACGAACCGCAGAACGCTACCGTCTATGTCCAACACGTCAGTCAGGCTCGCTTGGGCGTAGTCCTGCCGTTCCACCAGGTAATGCCAGGGCACGCAGGCTTGCTCGATATCGCCGAGCGTCTTTGGCATCTTGGCCTTCACTGTCTGCGCGTGGGCCAGAAGGCAGCCCGCCTCGAAGGCCTCATAGCCTCCGCCGACGTTTTCCTTCTTCCAGTGATCCCGCTGTTGCTCGGCGGAATACAAACAGTAGACTGGCTTCAGGCGATATTTCTTGGCATCTTCGATCAGCAGGTCGATCTGCTGTTTCTTTGTTGACTTCACCTCGTGGGGAATCTTTAGCTTGTCGTCCTTTTGAAGACGCTTGGCCTGCACCCGCATCCTGAACTTTCGGCGCCGCCCGATGATGTGCCATTCCCAATCCGCGCCGTTCTTGGCCTCTTTCTTCTTGCCGAAGGTATTCAGCGTGATGATGGCCGGATGGCGGCGGCGCAGTTCCAGCAGGTTGGTTTCGGTAATCGTTTCCTCGCCATAGCTGACATGCACATCGTCGCGATGCGCGAACCCAAGGTTTTGCGAGGTCGCATGGGCCAATTCCAGCAAGCTGTGTAGCAGCGAACCCCTCACACAACACCCTCCGCGCCGGTCAGGCGGAGCTCGCCGGACATGAGTTTCGGGAGGAGGAGGTCTCGGATGGCGGCGAGGGTTTGGTTTTCTTGTTCGTTGTTGCGGATCATTACCCTGAACTGGTCCGCCAAATCGGCAAACGCATTCCGGGTCGCTTCGCAACCGAAAGCGCGCTCCAACCTGTAGACGTTGTTACGGTTCAACCCCGGCACCGCGGCGTCTGTGTTCATATGCTCCAAGCCAAGTGTTTCGAGCATATAGAAAAGAAAGCTCAGGCGGGTCTTCGGGACGACATAGAAAACCGTGTCGATTGCAAAAAAGTCCCGGTCTTCCCAGCAAAGGCTCCCAACGGTGCCCTTACGTCCAACGATGATGGCGGGACCTTTTGCCAATGGCGCGTTATGCGTCCCGCTGATGCCTCCCGAACCGTATACGGGATAGTCGCCTTCTACTCGGTCCTTTTTGGTCAGGGCCTTTCCGTAGGCAAGCTCAAGGTAGCTGTCCAAGCGTTCAAGCTCCCACCCCTCCGGCAGGCCATTTGCTCCGAAGCGGTCGGGGAAGAGGGCGGCGAGGGGAGCGGCTTGGGTCGGGTCGGGAAGGAGGCCGCCGAGGATGACTGCGGGGTCGGTTTCGCCTGCGGCCTTGCGACGGGTAGGGCCGAAATCGACGAACCAATCCCGAAACACCGCCCGCGCCATCGCCTCCAGCGTCTCATTCATCCGCCGGTTCAACTCGATCTTGTCGTCGAGGGTGCCCAATATATTCGAAATTCTTGTTTGCTCTGGCTTGCAAGGCGCAAAAATACTCAGCTTTCCAAAGTCTGACTTATTCATAATTGGTTGCGCAGCGCCGCCCGCCCGATTGCGTATCTCTTCTTTGCGGGCTGAAAGGTTGTAGTAGACAAAGAGCCTTTCGAAGTCATCGGAAACGATGATCGAATTTATTTGCTGGTTTGTGACAAAGGGGGGGGCCACTAGGGCCGCTTTTCCCATGTCTGAGCCGATGCAGGAAACAGAAATGGCTGGGCGATCAACATAGGAGGACCCAACTTTCTTCGCACCATCAGCTGTGAGGTTTCTTGCTGTAGTCTCGATCCGGCGCTTTCCGTCCATGTCCGAGGGCGTCACAAACGGGATATATCCGTCGTAGAAATCAGGGCTGGACGTTGGAGGCGTTTTCCCTGTGACAATCTTTCCGACTTCATGGAGCTGAAGGTCACACCAATCCGCAGGCACCCTCTGCCGCTCCACGATCGCCCGAAACTCCGGCGTCACAGCGTTAAGGTCGATCACGTCCACCTTCCATGGCAGGTCCGAGGTCTCGAACGCCTCCTCCAGATCGATCAGCACATCGGGGTCCAAGGGCGCGGCCCCTTCCAGCGCGATGTCCAGATCGGAAAAGGGTTTCGCGGTCCATGTCACGCGGCTGCCAAAGGCCCAGGCCAGCGTGCCCTTGGGAAGGTGATCCCGCAATGTGCCCTGCACGATGGCCAATTGTTCCGGGCTGATGTCGATCTTCCCCGTCATTCCGCGTTCCGCTCTTGCAGACGCGCTAGGAGGAACGCCGACTCATCCCGAAAGGCGGGGATGCGCAGGAAAACCTCGTTCGCCTTTTGCTCGTTATAGGCATGGCTGGTGGCGTTGCGCGCATCGCAAAAGCGCCGCCATTCATCCCAGCCATTAGCCAACAGCCCGCGTTCCGCGCCAGACCGGATCATGTCGGGAAAGCTCATCTGGTCGATCTCGGACGGGTTGGGCGACATCGCCTCCAACTGTCGCTTCAGCAGCTTGTGGGCCAGTTCGTAGGTGTATTCGAACCGCTGGATGCAGGCATCCTTGACGAACTGGCTTTGGGTGCGGTCGAACTCCGCCAGCGCCTCGTCCAGCGAGGCGAGGGCTTTTTCAAACGATGACAACTCCAGCTTCATTGCGGCCCTCCCGGGATGCGTGACAGTGTGCAGCGAATCAGATCGGCCATGCGGGCGCTTTCGGTCAGTTGCGCGTCAAGCTGGGCGGCGAGGGCGGCGAATTTCTCGTCGAAGGGTACGCCGTCGTCTTTCTCATCCGCAGCGCCGACATAACGGCCCGGGGTCAGGACGTAGTCATGTTTACGGATCGCGTCGAGATCGGCGCTGGCGCAGAAGCCCGGTTCATCCTTGTAGGGCTGGTCCGGCGCCTTGGCCCGCCAGCGGTGGTAGGTGTCGGCGATCTTGTCGATCTCGCTATCGTCGAAGTCGCGGCGCACCCGGTCGACCATATGGCCCATCTGGCGCGCGTCGATGAACAGCACCTCGCCCCGCCGGTCACGGTGGCCATTTGCGGATTTTTCATTGGCCAGGATCCACAGGCAGGCGGGAATCTGCGTGGAATAGAAGAGCTGCCCCGGCAGGGCGACCATGCAATCGACCTTGTCGGCCTCGATCATGGCGCGGCGGATGTTGCCCTCGCCCGATTGTTGCGAGGACATTGAGCCGTTCGCCAGCACCACGCCCGCCGTGCCGCGCGGGGCCAGATGGTGCAGGATATGTTGCAGCCAGGCGTAGTTGGCGTTGCCTTTGGGCGGTGTGCCGTATTTCTTCCAACGCGCGTCGTCGATGAGGCGTTCCTGTCCCCAGTCGGAAATGTTGAAGGGCGGGTTGGCGAGGATGTAGTCGGCGCGCAGGTCGGGCAGTTCATCGCGGATGAAGGAGCCTTCGTTGTTCCACTTGATCTCGGCGTCGATGCCCTGCACGGCGAGGTTCATCATCGCGAGACGCCAGGTCGTATGGTTGATTTCCTGTCCATAGACCGAGATGTCATCGCGGCGGCCGCCGTGATCCTCGATGAAGTTCTCGGACTGGATGAACATACCGCCCGATCCGCAGCAGGGATCATAGACGCGGCCTTTCTTCGGCTCCAACATGGACACCAGCGTGCGAACGACGGAACGCGGCGTGAAGAATTCGCCGCCGCGTTTACCTTCTGAAGAGGCGAAGCCGGACAGGAAGTACTCGTATACCCGGCCAAGGAGGTCGCGGGCTTCGGAAGCGTCCCCACGCATATCGATCTTGGAGAACAGATCGATCAGATCGCCCAGCATTTCTTTGTTTAGTGTGGCGCGGGCGTAGTTCTTGGGGAGAACACCCTTAAGCTTCTCGTTGGCTGGTACTTTCTCGATGGCCTCCATGGCGTCATCGATCAACTTGCCGATATTCGGATCGCGCGCCTTGTCTCGAAGGTGGGTCCAGCGAGCTTCGACTGGCACCCAGAAAATATTCTCTGCAAGATACTCTTCAGGGTCTTCCGCATCCGCGTACTCATCGGCGACCAGCTGAGCGTGATAGGTTTCAAAGGCTTCAGAGATGTACTTGAGGAAGACCAGACCAAGCACGACGTGCTTGTACTCCGATGGCTCTAAGTTGCCGCGAAGTCGGTCTGCAGCTTTGAAAAGGTCGGCTTCGAAGCCCAAGTCGGACGTTTGCACGCTCATCGGATTGTCTCGATCTTCGGCTTTGACGTGAAGGACATGCAGGCGGCTGACGTCCATGAGACGACGATACTCAGTACGGTAATGACCCCGAAGGCCGCCGCTGCCAGTTGAGGGCCTTCTTTTAGGAAGACGATGCCAAAACCTGCCCACCCAAGTCCGGCAACTGCACAGGCTGCGATAGCGAGCTGAAAGCACCGATTGCGAGCCTGATCCAGGCGCCGTCCACTGGATTGAGCCCGAGCTTGGGCGAGAACCTTGCGCGCTTCCGCTAAGATGATGTTCTGCATCACGAATCCTTCCTCAATGTCTTGAAATACGCATCCATGCGGGTAGGGTTGATCCCTCCCTCGCGCAGTATTTCGTCAAAAACGTACTGTACGACGTCTGATTCATAGTCCGGGCTAGGGGTCTGCCCCTCTTCGATGAAGTGCTCGCGCACAGCGATCACTGCTGCTTTGAGCGCGTCGCGCGTCTCAGGGCCGGTTCTGGCCCCTTCGCCGGTCAGGAGCCAAGAGATGTTCACGTCGTATTTGTCAGCGATGCCAAGAGCGACGGCCAACGGAAGTTCGCGAATCCCGAGTTCATAGTTCTTGTAAGCACGATCAGAGAGGCCGAATTCGGCTCCAAAAGCTGCCTGAGATAGCCCAGTCGCCTTTCTGATTGCCGATAAACGCTCTTGCAGACTGCTCATTGTTACCCTATGGTATCGATTGTTACCTATATTTGCGAACGAGTCACAATCGTGCCGCTTCATTCCCAACCGTAGCTGATCGTTCCTAGTTCGCCAAGAAAATGGAGAGCGTTTTGCAAGGATTTCAGACTCCACGTGAGCTCGCCACTACATCTGGGTGGCCAGAAAAGACGATCCGCAGCCTCATTGCATCCAATGAGCTACGCCATCTTCGCTTGAATAATCGGTTCTTCGTGCCCGATGGAGCCCTCGACGAATTTATCGAGCGGAAGATGATTGTCCCAGTGGCTCTGCACGAGCGTGAGGACCAATCATGAGCGTGGCTGATCAGTCTCTTCACTGTCGGATAATGCGAAGCCCGTTGCATATGCGGGGCAACTCTCCCTCGAGCGAAGCCTGCCCCAGCCAGTCTATCTCGGCTAAAGATGCAACTAAGATGGCGCTGTAGGAGGTTAAGTTATGCTGCGAGATATCCAGCTGATTTCCACTCAGCAATTGGCAGAGCATCTTGGCTACGATACGGCCTCGACTTCTTTCTATGAATTCTGCCGTCATCTTCGCATAGCACCAGTGCCTGGTCGGAGAGGGTGGTACGACCCCAAGTTGGTGCGTTCGCGGCTGGATCAGGCGCAAGGCGTGGATCAGATCTCCAGCAATGTGAGCACTCGCTCTCGGAATTTGGTTGCAGAAAGGAGAGCCCGCCTTGGTAAAGCGTAGTCTTCCCAAAGGAGTCCACAGGGTCCGTCGGAAACTTAAGTGCGGAGCAAAATACCACTTCTACGCGTGGCGAGGCGGCCCTAAGTTCTGGGAGGCTGTCATACCTTACCCCGTGGAGCCTGAGTTTTTCCAAGCGTTCTCTGCTTGCACAGCTCCACAGAAATCCAGCGCCAATCTAGTCGATGATCTGGTAACAGATTTTCTGAGCAGTGATGCCATGCCGCCTCGGGCTCGCTCGCGGAAGGATGTCGAGCTCTGGGTCAAGAGGTTTCAAGACGAATTTGGTTCAGACCCAACGGCGATGTTTGAAGAAGCTGCTTCTCGGGCTGAACTTAATACTTGGCGCAAGCGCTGGATTAATTCACCAAAACAGTACGATATGGCGGGCACACACGCTGTCAAATTACTGAACTGGGCTGTCGGCGAGGGGCGGCTTAAGGAGCATTACTGCCATAAGCTCAAGAAGCTCTATGTGGCCGATCGCAGCGAGATTGTATGGACGCCAGCTGATATCAAGGCGTTCAACAAAGTTGCGCCTCAATGGGTCCAGCGCATCTTGATGCTGGGCTGTGAGACGGGGTTGCGCGTGTCGGATTTGGTGGAGGTTCGGAAGGACCACTTTGAAGACACAGCCCACGGGAAGCGGCTGCGCTTCAAGACCGGCAAACGTGGGCGTGTTGCATATATCCCTGTAACAAATGGTCTTCAGTCGCTCTTGGATGCGACGCCTGAAAGTCAGGAAACGCTTTTGGTAGGGCAGCTTGGTGATCCCCTTCAATCCCGATGGGCATCAAACCAAATCACGAAATGGCGGCGTGAAGCAAAGGTGTCCTCTTGGGAGGATGGGCGAGAAAAAACACTGGCGGACACGCGAGGTACGGCAGCAACGCGTTTGCTCAACGCGGACCTGTCGCTGCGTCAGATTGCAACGCTCATGGGATGGTCAGTACGTTATGCCGCGCAAGTTATCGAGATCTACGCCCGTGTAAGTCCGGACGAGAGCGACTTGGTTTTGGCGCGTCTGGAAGCTGCAAAAGCGCGTACTCAGCAGTTATAAGTGTAAACGCAACTGTAAACGGCTAGGCCGCTACACTGAAAGGAGTGATGTAAGTGCTTGATTTCAAATGGAGGCGGGTACCGGAATCGAACCGGTCTTCACGGATTTGCAATCCGCTGCGTAACCTCTCCGCCAACCCGCCGTCGCCCAAGAGTGAGGGGTGTTTAGCGGACCTTGCGGCCCCGCGCAATAGGGTGCTGCGTCAGCCGGAGGCGACGAGCGCCTCGGCCCGGCGCAGATCGACGCTGACCAGTTGACTGACGCCCTGCTCCACCATCGTCACGCCGAACAGCCGGTCCATGCGGGACATCGTCACCGCGTGGTGGGTGATGATCAGGAAACGCGTCCGGGTGCGGCGGGTCATCTCGTCCAAGAGATCGCAGAAACGCGTCACGTTCGCATCGTCCAGCGGCGCATCCACCTCGTCCAGCACGCAGATCGGTGCCGGATTGGCAAGGAACACCGCAAAGATCAGCGCCATCGCCGTCAGCGTCTGCTCCCCCCCGGACAGGAGCGACAGGGTGGACAGCCGCTTGCCCGGCGGCTGGCACAGGATTTCCAGCCCCGCCTCCAGCGGATCATCGGATTCGACCATCACCAGCCGCGCTTCCCCCCCGCCGAAGAGATGCGTGAACAGTGCGCCAAAGCTGCGGTTCACCTCCTCGAACGCGGCCAGAAGGCGCTCGCGCCCTTCGCGGTTCAGGGCGGCGATGCCGGCGCGCAGTTGGCGGATCGCCTCCTCGAGGTCGGCCGCGTCGCGGGCAAGGGCGGCGTGTTCGCTGCCGATGGCGGCGGCATCCTCCTCGGCGCGCAGGTTGACGGCGCCGAGGCTGTCGCGCGCGCGGCGCAGGCGCAGGATCTCCTCCTCCAGCGTGGCGGCATCGGCCATGTCCTCGGCGGCAACGCCCAGCGCGGTCAGAAGCGCGGCGGGGCTGCGCTCCGTCTCCTCGTGCAGACGTTCGGCAGCGGCGCGGAGGGCGGCAGCGGCGGCATCGCGCAGCGCCTCGGCGCGGGCGCGGTCCTCGCGGGCCTCGCCGGCGGCACGCTCAGCGGTGCGCTCGGCGTCCTGCGCGCGGCGCAGCGCATCGTCGGCGGCGGTCAGCGCAGCGCGAGCGCGCGCGCCCCTCGCCTCCGCCTCCTCCAGCCGGTCCGCAAGCCCGGCGCGCGCGGCGGCAAGCGTGGCCGGGCGAGCCTGCGCCGCCACCAGTTCGCCCTGCGCTTCGGTCTGCCGGCGGGCCAGATCGCCCGCCCGCCCCTGCGCGGTATCCAGACGCCCGCGCCATGTTCCCAGTTCGCGCGTGGCATCGGCGATGCGTCGGCGGCGCGCCTCCCCGTCCCGCCGGGCCTCGTCATGGGCGGAGCGGCGGGTGATCATGGCGATGCGCGCGGCCTCCACCGCGATCTTCGCCCCGTCGATCCCGGCGCGGGCTTCGCTCAGATCCGGCAGACCGGCCAAGGCGGCCTCGGCCTCGGACAGGCGGGTGCGGGCTTCATCCGCCTCGGCATCATGGCGGGCGGCGGCCAAATGCGCCGTTTCCGCCCGCCCCGACAGGATGGAACGGTCGGCTTCGGCGCGGCTGGCCTGCCGGCTGGCCTCGGCCACGCGGGCATCGGCGGTGCGGCGCGCCTCGCGGGCCTGCTGATCGGCGCGCGAGGCCGCAGCGAGCGTCGCCCCCGCCCCGTCATGCGCCGCGATCCGGTCCGACAGCCGCCCCTCGGCCGCGCCGAGTTCGGTGCGCAGCTGCGCCAGCCGGTTGATCCGTTGCAGATGCAGCGTCGCCGCGCTTGGGGCATCGGCCGCGAGCGCGCGGAAACCGTCCCAGCGCCATAGATCGCCCTCCGGGCTGACGATGCGCTGACCGGGCCGCAGCGCGGGCTGAAGGCGCGGGCCATCGGCGGCACCGACGATGCCGATCCGCCCCAGCCGCCGCGCCAGCACCGGCGGGGCGGTGACGTGATCGGACAGGGCAGCCGTGCCGTCCGGAATATCCGGCGCGTCGTAATCGGGCAGCCGCGCCCAGCCCGACCGCTCATCCCCCTCCTCGAACCGCAGATCGTCGGCGAGGGCCGCGCCCAGCGCCGCCTCATAGCCCGGGGCAACCCGAACGCGGTCCAAGAGCGCGGTGCCCCGCCCCGCCTCGCGTTCGGTCAGGCGGGCAAGCGCGGACACCTCGGCGCGCAGGGCTTGCACCTCCCCCTCGGCGGCAGAGCGCGCCATGCGGGCCGTCGCCTCTTCGGATTGGGCGGCGCTTCGCGCCTCCTCGGCGGTGGAGAGGGCGGCTTCGGCCTCTTCGGCGGTGCGGCGGGCGGCGGTCAGCGCCTCCACCGCGCGATCCAGCGCCTCCGAGGCCGCGTCCTGCGCCTGCGCGGCGGTCGCGGCATCGCTGCGGGCGCGGGCGGCCCCCTGTTCGGCGCGCGCCAAGACGGTGCGGCTGTCGGCCAGCCCCCGCTGCACCGACTGATGCCGGGCGGACAGGCGCGCCACCTCTTCGGTCAGGCTTGCCTGACGCGCCTCGCAGGTCGCGAGCGCATCTTCCGCCGCGCGGGCCTCGCGCAGCAGCGCCTCGAGCCGTGCGGGATGATCCGCTTCGGCGGCGGACAGGGCGGCGATCTCGGCCTCGAGGCGCGTGACCGCATCGGCGGCATCGAGGTTCAGCGCCGCTTCGCGCGCGGCATCGCGGTCGAGCTGGGCCAGACCGTCCTGCAGCGCGCGCAGGGCGGCGGCGGCGCGCTCTTCCTCGGCGGCAAGGCCGTCCCGTTCGGTCCGCAGGCGTTGCAGCAGGGCGGCGGCGATCGCCTCCTCGTCGCGCAGGGGCGGCAGGGCGGCTTCGGCGGCCGTGCGCGCCTCGGCGGCCTGCCGGGCGGCGGTTTCGGCGCGGGCGGCATGGGCCATCCGGTCCCGCAGGGCCGCTTCGGCGGCGGCGGCGGCGGTGTCGGCCTCGTGCCAGCGGCGCCACAGAAGGCTGCCTTCGGCGCGGCGCAGCGCCTCGGCGATCTCGCGGTAGCGTTGGGCCTGCCGGGCCTGCCGGGCCAATGCGGCAAGCTGCCCGGCCAGCCCCTCCACCACATCGGCGACGCGGGCCAAGTTCCCCTCCGCCGCGCCCAGCCGCAGTTCGGCGTCATGGCGGCGCGCATAAAGCCCGGAAATGCCCGCCGCTTCCTCGAGGATGCGGCGGCGCGCCTTGGGGCGGGCGCTGATCAATTCGGCGATCTGCCCCTGACGCACCAGCGCCGGGCTGTGCGCCCCGGTGGAGGCATCGGCGAACAGCATCTGCACATCCCGCGCCCGCGCATCCTTCATATTGACGCGGTAGGCCGATCCGGCATCGCGGGTGATGCGGCGGATCACCTCGATCTGGTCCTGATCGTTGAAGCCTGCGGGCGCCAGCCGGTCGGCATTGTCGAGCACCAGCGCCACCTCGGCGAAGCTGCGCGCGCCGCGGCTGGCGGTTCCGGCGAAGATCACATCCTCCATCCCCGCGCCGCGCATCGCGGTGGGACGGTTTTCGCCCATCACCCAGCGCAGCGCCTCCAAGAGGTTCGACTTGCCGCAGCCGTTCGGGCCGACCACGCCCGTCAGGCCCGGCTGGATCACGAGATCCGTCGGGTCCACGAAGCTTTTGAAGCCGTTCAGGCGCAGGCGGGTGAACTGCAAAAGGCAACTCCGATCCGGTCGGTGCCCCTGATATGGGGTTATGCCCCAAAGGTCACGCAGGATGTTGGCACCTTCCGTCCGGCACGCTCTGCCCCTAGGATCCTAACGATTCGGAGAGATGACATGATCCCATCCCTGCTGCTTCTCCTAGGCTGCCAACTGGCCGGAGAGGTTCTGTCGCAAAGCCTGCATGCGCCGGTGCCCGGCCCGGTGCTGGGCATGGTGCTGATGCTGGTGCTGCTGGTGGCGGTGCCGCGCAGTGCGACGATGCTGCGGCCCGCCGCCTCGGTTCTGCTGGCGCTGCTGTCGCTGCTGCTGGTGCCGGCCGGGGCCGGGATCGTCGCCTATCTGGGCGAGTTGCGCGCCGACGGCCTTGCGCTGGTCCTGACGCTGGTGGGATCGACCACCGCCGCGCTTTTGGCGGGCGCATGGGCCTTTTTGATCGTCGCCCGCCTGACCGGCAGCCGGAGTGACGGATGACCGGCATCTGGACCCTGCTCAGCCACGAATCCCTGCTGTGGATCACCGCCACCGTCGCGGCCTTCTTCCTCGGCGATACCATCGCCCGTGCCAGCGGGCGCCATGCGGCGGTGAACCCGGTCCTGATCGCGGTCGTGGTCATTGTCGCGCTGCTGCTGCTGACCGGCACCGATTACGACACCTATTTCGAGGGGGCGCAGTTCATCCACTTCCTCCTCGGCCCCGCGACGGTGGCGCTGGCGCTGCCGATCCGCGACAACCTGCATCATGTGCGCCGGGCGCTGCTGCCGCTGGCGGCGGCGCTGGTCGCGGGATCGGTGACGGCGGCGGTGTCGGCGGTGGGGATCGCATGGGCGCTGGGGCTGCGGCCCGACATCCTTGCCTCGCTTGCGCCGAAATCGGCCACGGCGGCGGTGGCGGTCGGCATATCGGAAACGATCGGCGGCATCCCGACGCTGACGGCGGGCCTCGTGCTGATCACCGGAATGACGGGGGCGATCATCGTGACCCCCTTGATGAACGCGCTCGGCATCCGCGACTGGCGGGCGCGCGGCTTTGCCGTCGGGATCGCGGCGCATGGGATCGGAACGGCCCGCGCGCTTCAGGTGAACCCGATCGCGGGCGCCTTCGCCGGCCTCGGCATGGGGCTCAACGCCATTCTCACGGCCTTCGTGGCCCCTTGGGCATTAGGACTTTTCAGATGAAGCAAGGACCGCTGAACCTCATCACCGACGTGGCAGGGCTGCGGGTCGGCAATGCCGAGGATGACGGGCTGCGTTCGGGCACCACGGTGCTGACGGCGGATGCGCCCTTCACGGCGGCGGTGTCGGTCATGGGCGGCGCCCCCGGCACGCGGGAGACGGATCTGCTGGCGCCCGAGCGGCTGGTCCAGAAGGTGGATGCGCTGGTGCTGTCGGGCGGGTCGGCCTTCGGCCTCGATGCTTGTTCGGGGGTGATGGACGGGCTGCGGGCCGCGGGCCGCGGCTTTGCCGTGGGCGAGGCGCGGGTGCCGATCGTACCGGGCGCGATCCTGTTCGATCTGCTGAACGGCGGCGACAAGGGCTGGGACGAGAACCCCTATCGCGGGCTTGGCCGCGCCGCATTCGACGCGGCGGG
The DNA here is from genome assembly GCF_018279165.1 of Falsirhodobacter algicola. Taxonomy (GTDB): domain Bacteria; phylum Pseudomonadota; class Alphaproteobacteria; order Rhodobacterales; family Rhodobacteraceae; genus Falsirhodobacter; species Falsirhodobacter algicola. The sequence continues at coordinate 1,681,823 of NZ_CP047289.1, forward strand.
GGAGGAGTTCGAGCTGGGCACCGCCGGTGCGGGCTTCGGCGCGATGACGGCGCGCTGGAAGGGCGGGCTCGGCTCGGCCTCGTCGGTGCTGTCGAACGGGGTGACGGTGGGGGCGCTGGTGGCGGTCAATGCCGCGGGATCGGTCACGGCGGGGCAGAGCCGCCGCTTCTGGGCCGCCCCGTGGGAAGTGGACGCCGAATTCGGCGCCGTCGGCCTGCCCCTCGTCCTGATGGGAGAGGATGAGCCGAGCCCCTCCAAACGTCAGAGCGAGGCGACGACCATCGCCATCGTGGCGACCGACGCCGCATTGACCCAAGCGCAAGCGCAGCAGATGGCCGTCGCGGCGCAGGACGGGCTGGCCCGCGCGATCGTGCCGTCGCACACGCTGTACGACGGGGATCTGGTCTTTGCGGCCTCGACCGGCGTCAAGGAGGTGGAGGATACGTTCCTGCTGGGCCATGCCGCCGCCGTCACGCTGTCGCGCGCGATCGCCCGCGCCATCTACGAGGCGCGGCCCCGTCCCGGCGATCTGCAACCCGTCTGGCGCGACGGGCTCAGTTGATCACCAGCGGCGCAGGGCATCCTCGTCGGCCTCGCGGGCGGCGACCCAGCTTTCGCCGCCGGTCCCAATCTCTTTCTTCCAGAAGGGCGCGCGGGATTTGAGGTAGTCCATCAGGAACTCCGCCGCCGCGAAGGCCTCGGCCCGGTGGCGGGCGGCGGTGGCCACCATCATGATCGGCGCGCCCACCTCCAACCGGCCATGCCGGTGGATCACGAGGGCGCGTTCCAACGACCAACGCCGGATGGCCTCATCCGCGATGGCGGCGATCGCCTTTTCGGTCATGCCGGGATAATGCTCGATCTCCATCGCGGCCATGCCGCCGCTGTCGCGCACGAGGCCGGAAAAGCTGACCACCGCCCCCGCCTCCAGCCCGGCGGAAAAGGCGTTCAGCTCGGCCCCCATGTCGAAGGCCTCGGATTGGACGCGGACGCTCATCCCCCGGTCATGGGCGGAAAGAACGCCACTTCGCGCGCGCCCTTCAGCGGGGCGTCGAAATCGGTCAGTTCCTGATCCACCGCAACCCGCAGCGCCGCGATGTCGGCAAAGGCGAGGGCGTGGCGTTCGTCCCGCGCGCGCAACTCCTCCACGAGGGCGGCGACGGTGGGGGCCGTCGTCTCCAGCCGCTCGCGACCATGGCCGATCCGTTCGCGCAGCCATGCGAAATAGAGGATGTCGATCATTCCTCGTCCTTCAGATAGGGCAGCGATTTGCAGAAATAGTCGACGCCGGTGATCGCCGTCAGCACGGCCGCGATCCAGATCAGCATCAGCCCGACCAGCGTCGCCCATGTCGAACATCCAAGCGAGCCGCAGGTGCGGATCACCGGCTCCAGCCCGGCATGGACGGCTTGGGCATATTCGCGCGGGGTCATGCCCTGCAGGGCGATCCCTTCCTTGTATTCAAGGCCCGTTCCAAGGAACAGCACCGCGATCGCGACCATCTGCGCCGTCGTCTTCCACTTGGCCAGCCGCGTCACACGCAGCAGCCCGGCGCGCACGCCCAGAAACTCGCGCAGGCCGCTGACGAACACCTCGCGGAACAGGATCACCGTGGCGGGCAGGATCAGCCACGGGTTCATCCCCGAATAGCCGGTGATGATGACGAGCGCGATCACCACCATGGCCTTGTCGGCGATCGGATCCAGCATCCGGCCGAAATTGGATTCCTGCTTCCACAGCCGCGCCAGATAGCCGTCGAACCAATCCGTCACCGCCGCCCCGACAAAGAGCGCCAGCGCCAGCCAGTCCGCCCAAGGCCGATGGAAATAGAGGAACATGATCGCCACGCCGGGTGCGGCCAGAAGGCGAAGGACGGTCAGGATATTGGGAATGTTCCACGTCATGATCTCGGCATATCCTGTTTCCTGCGCCAAGGAAAAGAGCAGTCCCGCAGGAGATATGCCCGCGGACGCGCAAATCAGCCCTGTGGATGGAAGAAATCGTGGATGTTCTGCGCCATCTGCGCCGAGATCCCCTCCACCGCGCGCAGATCCTGCAGCCCCGCGCGGGCCACCGCCTTGGCCGAACCGAAATGCGCCAGAAGCGCACGCTTGCGCGCCGCGCCGACGCCCGGAATGTCATCGAGCGGCGTGGCGCTGACGGCCTTGGCCCGTTTGGCGCGGTGGGCGCCGATGGCCCAGCGGTGAGCCTCGTCGCGCAGGCGCTGCACGAAATAGAGCACCGGATCGTTGCGCTGCAGCGCAAAGGCGCGCTGACCGAGGCGGTGGAACTCTTCCTTGCCGGCGTCCCGGTCGATGCCCTTGGCGACGCCCACCATGGGAATATCCTCGACGCCGAGTTCGGCCATCACCTCATGCACTGCGCTGACCTGCCCCGCCCCGCCGTCGATGAGCAGAAGATCGGGCCATGCCTCGCCCATGCGGTCGGGGTCTTCCTTCAGCAGCCGCTCGAACCGGCGGGTCAGCACTTCGCGCATCATGCCGAAATCGTCGCTGTTGGCCCCGGCGGCGCTGCGGATGTTGAACTTGCGGTACTGGCTTTTCAAAAAGCCCTCCGCCCCGGCGACGATCATGCCGCCCACCGCATTCGTGCCCTGAATGTGGGAGTTGTCGTAGACCTCGATCCGGCGCGGGGGGGCATCGAGGCCGAAGGCCTCGGCCAGCCCTTCGAGCAGGCGCGTCTGCGTCGCGCTTTCGGACATGCGCCGCGCAAGGCTCTCGCGCGCGTTGCGGGCCGCGTTCTCCACCAGTTCGGCCTTTTCGCCGCGCTGCGGCACGCCCACGACCACGCGGCGCCCCGCCCGTTCCGACAGCACCGCCTGCACGAGGTCGGGGTTGTCCACCTGCGTGTTCAACAGGACCATGCGCGGCGGTTCCTTGTCGTCGTAGAACTGCGTCAGGAACGCCTCCAACACCTCGGGCGGTTCGGCCCCGGCGCTTTTGGGATAGAAATCGCGGTTGCCCCAGCTTTGGTTCGCCCGGATGAAGAAGACCTGCACACAGGCCTGCCCGCCCTCCATATGAAGGGCGATGACATCGGCCTCGGACACGCCCTTGGGGTTGATGGACTGGCCCGACTGCACCTGCGTCAGCGCCTTGATCCGGTCGCGCAGGGCGGCCGCCCGCTCGAACTCCATCTCGGCCGAGGCTTCGGCCATGTCCCGCGCCAGATCGGCCTGCACGCGGGTGGAGCGGCCCTTCAGGAACTGTTCGGCATCCGCGATCAGGCCGGCATACCCCTCGGCGTCGATCTTGCCGACGCAGGGGGCCGAGCAGCGTTTGATCTGATAGAGCAGGCAAGGGCGCGAGCGGCTTTCGAACACGCTGTCCGAACAGGTGCGCAGCAGGAACACGCGTTGCAACTGGTTCAGCGTCCGGTTCACCGCGCCCGCGCTGGCGAAGGGGCCGAAATAGCTGCCATCCTTGCCCCGCTTGCCGCGATGCTTGCGGATCATCGGATAGGCGTGATCCTTGGCGATCAGGATATCGGGAAAGGATTTGTCGTCGCGCAGCAGCACGTTGTAGCGCGGCTTCAGCTGCTTGATGAGGTTCTGCTCCAACAGCAGGGCCTCGGTCTCGGTCCGCGTCGTCAGGAACATCATGGAGGCGGTTTCGCGGATCATCCGCGCGATCCGCCCCGAATGCCCCGAAGGGCGGGCGTAGTTCGACACCCGCGCCCGCAGGTTCCGCGCCTTGCCGACATAGAGCACTTGGCTCTGCGCATCGAGCATCCGGTACACGCCCGGAGAGGCATCGAGCGTGCGCAGATAGCGTTGGATCAGCGCATGGCCGGTGACGGCGGTATCGGCAGCCTCGGTCACGGGTGATTCCCGGATGCGCTGCAATGACGGCCAGCGGCAGGCAAGGGCAAAGACATCCACGACTCCTGTGGACAAGTCTGGGTAAAAACACGGGGAAGCGGCAAAAATCCCTTGTTTTGCAGGAGGCCCATTGATTTGCCCAATTTTTGTGCGCAATTCCAGGTCATTGTAATCGCTTGATAAATTTCCACTACCCCGGAAAAACCCCTGATTTATCTAGGATTCATCCCATGTGAATGACACTTCGACGACGGGGTGGACAACTGTCAGCGCTTGCGCCTCAGAAGCCCGAGGAATGCCAGAATCACCACGGCGGCGAGGAAGAGGACGGCAACCTTGATCAGCATGTCAGAGCCCCAGCCGTGCCCAGCCGGCACGGTCCTCTATGGCGCCGATGCCCGATTGCATCGCGCGCAGACCGAACCGCGCCAGAAGCCCGCGCTTCGGTGCATGGGCGACGAGGCGCACGTTGCGGCCGTAAAGCTCCTTCAGCTTCGGCACCAGATGCCCGACGCCGTCGACCAGCCCCAACTCGACCGCCTGCTGCCCCACCCAGATATCGGCGTTGAAGAGATCGGCATCCGCCAGCCGCGCCCCGCGCCGCGCCTTCACATGCGCGATGAAGGCATCGTGGATCGGGGCCTGTATCGCCTTCAGCCGGGCGACATCCTCCGCCTTTTCGGGTAGGAACGGATCGGCAAGGCTCTTGGAGGTGCCGGCGGTGTGCACCCGGCGCTCGATCCCGTGGCGGGCCATGAAGTCGGGGAACCCGAACCCCGAGGAGATGACCCCGATCGAGCCCACGAGCGAGGTCTGATCCACCCAGATGTCATCGCCCGCACAGGCCAGCCAATACCCGCCCGAGGCCGCCGCATCCTCGACGAAGACATGCACACGCACGGATTTTTCGTCGGCAAGGCGGCGGATGCGGGCCGCGATCAGGCTCGACTGCGCCGGCGATCCGCCGGGCGAGTTCACCACGACCGCCACCGCGACCGGCTTGCCGCGCCCGAAGGCCCGTTCGATCAGCGATGCCGTGGACTGATCGGACAGCCCGCGCGAGGAGATGACGCCCTGCAGCCGGATGACCGGCACGAGCGGACCTTTGTTCAGAAAGGGAATGAAGCGCTTCATGGCCCAGAGATAGAGGCTGCGCGCGCCCCGAACAAGGGCCGCGCTTGACCCCTGCCCCGCCCCCCGCTAGGCCATCGGCACCCACCAAACACAGGAGGTGTTCTTGGCCAATCCTTCCCTTCTCATCCTGCCGGGCGACGGCATCGGTCCCGAAGTCATGGCGGAGGTCCGCAAGGTCATCGACTGGTTCGGCACGCAGGGCCGCCCCTTCACCGTGGAGGAGGGGCTGATCGGCGGCGCATCCTACGACGCCTTCGGCACCCCGCTGAGCGATGAGACGCTGGCGCGCGCGCAGGCGGTGGACGCGGTCCTTCTGGGCGCGGTCGGCGGCCCGCAATATGCCGGCGTCGATTACGCGCTGCGCCCCGAGGCGGGCCTGCTGCGTATCCGCAAGGAGATGGACCTCTTCGCCAACCTGCGCCCGGCGCAATGCTTCGAGGCGCTGGCCGATTTCTCCTCGCTCAAGCGCGAGGTGGTGTCGGGCCTCGACATCATGATCGTCCGCGAACTGACCTCGGGCATCTATTTTGGCGAACCGCGCGGCATCCACCCCGACAATGCCGGCGGCCGCGTCGGCATCAACACCCAGCGCTACACCACCGACGAGATCCGGCGCGTCGCGCGCTCCGCCTTCGAGATGGCCCGCCGCCGCGGCAATCGCGTCTGCTCCATGGAGAAGGCGAACGTCATGGAATCGGGCATCCTCTGGCGCGAAGAGGTGCAGTGGGTCCATGACAACGAATATCCGGATGTGGAACTGTCGCACATGTACGCCGATAACGGCGCGATGCAGCTCGTGCGCAATCCGCGCCAGTTCGACGTGATCGTGACGGACAACCTCTTCGGCGATCTTCTGTCGGATGCGGCGGCGATGCTGACGGGCAGCCTTGGGATGCTGCCTTCGGCCTCGCTGGGGGCGCCGATGGCGAACGGGCGTCCGAAGGCGCTGTACGAACCCGTGCACGGCTCGGCCCCCGACATCGCCGGTCAGGGCAAGGCCAACCCGATCGCCACGATCCTGAGCCTCGCGATGGCGCTGCGCTATTCCTTCGACATGGGCGAGGAGGCGACGCGCCTCGAGCGCGCGGTGGAGCAGGTGCTGGCCGATGGGCACCGGACCGCCGATCTGATGGGTCCCGAAGGCGGCACTCCGCTGTCCACCAGCGCCATGGGGGATGCGATCGTCGCCGCGCTTGCACGATAGACCCTTGCTTTGCGGCGCGGATGGGTCACGTTTGGCGGGAACAGCCATTACGCGAAGCCCATGGACGGAAAAAGCAATCTCCGCGCCGCATTGTCGGCACTGACCGCCTTCCTGATCTACTCCACCCATGACACGGTGGTGAAGTTCCTCGGAGGATCCTACAGCCCGGTGCAGATCGTGTTCTTCTCGGTCTGCTTCGGGATGCCGCTCGTGACGGTCATGCTGATGCGGGACCGGACGGACGGCAACCTGATCCCGCGCCATCCGTGGTGGTCGCTGATCCGCACGGTGGCGGCGGTGCTGTCTGGGGTATCGGCCTATTATGCCTTCACAGTGCTGCCACTGGCGCAGACCTATGCGATCTTGTTCGCAACGCCCCTGCTGATCACGCTATTGGCCATTCCCATTCTGGGCGAACGGGTCGGGCTGCATCGCGGCGGGGCCATCATCGTGGGCCTGATCGGCGTGATGATCGTCATCCGGCCGGGGGCGGAGCCGCTGACGCTGGGCCATGCGGCCGCCCTCGCCTCGGCGATCTGCGGCTCGCTCGCGGCGATCATCGTGCGCAAGATCGGCCGGGAAGAGCGGAGCGTGGTGCTCATCCTCTACCCCATGATGGCGAACTTCGTCGCCATGGCGATCGCCCTGCCCTTCGTCTATGTTCCGATGCCGATCGCGCATATCGGCCTTCTGGGTCTGATGTCGGCGCTGTCCTTCGGGGCGATGCTGCTGACGATCAACGCCTACCGCATCGGCGAGGCCGTGTTGGTCGCCCCCATGCAGTACAGCCAGATCATCTGGGCGGCGCTGTTCGGCTATATGGTGTTCGGCGAGGCGGTGGACCGCGGAACGATCATCGGCGCAAGCGTCATCGTCGCCTCCGGCCTCTATATCGTCCTGCGCGAAGACAGCGGCGCATCGGCCGAACGCCCGGTCACCCGCTCGCGCTGGAGGCCCGAAACCTCCATGCCCCGCGTCGGTCCGATGATGCGGTGGCAGAAACAGATGAAGCGCTGAGATCCCCTCTTGCAAAGGTGCCGCGAACAGGTTAGTCCCGCCCCACGGTCGGAGCGTAGCGCAGCCTGGTAGCGCACCTGCTTCGGGAGCAGGGGGTCGGAGGTTCGAATCCTCTCGCTCCGACCAATTTTCCCGATTTGTTGACGCGTTTCAGGAAGTTTTGCTTTTTGTGTCAGGGATTCCTTCCGACACGAGCATGTCCTCAGAAGCTACGCTAGCTCCCCTGCACAGTGCTGCGCTTGCTGAGCAAGATGTCAGCGCTCTTGTCTGCGGAATATTCCGTCGGTGTAGGGTTGCGAGATTCCGGAGTTGAGCAGGTAGCGCGAGATGCTACAGCTACATTGCTACCATCGCGCTCGCGACTGCGTCGATAACGCGGAAAGGCCGGGTTCCAGCCACGCGCCGCAAGCGCGAAATCTCATGGAGCGATCAGGTGAAGCCGACAGTCAGGCGACTATCATAGTTCGATTTTCTTTGCACCGCCTCTAGGCAGCTTCGCGCCTAAGCTTACAGATGCTGCGAAACGCGCCAACATCTGCTATTATGAAAATTACCTTGGATTCAAGGTAATTTTTTGTACCTTGCTACCATGCCACTTCCTGCTTCACAGCTGCAACCTCATTGATAAACGGCTGGACACGTTGCTTACGCCAATCGGTATCAGGCCTAAACAGGCGCGCATTTTGAATGTTCTGAACCGCATCGGGCCGTCGTCTCAGAAGATGCTGTCCGAGCAGTTCGGCGTCACCTCCGGAAGCATGAGCACGATGATCGACAGGCTGGTGGCCGCGGGTCTGGTTCACCGCGAGAAGCACCCCGATGACAAGCGGACCGATGTGGTTTCACTCTCCAAGCGCGGAAGAGATGCGCTGATCAAGGTGCGTGATGTCTGGCGTGAGATCGACGACTTGATCACGGAGAAACTGGGGGCAGAGAAGGCGGGCCTGTTCTTCGATCTGACACGGGAACTCAAATACAAGCTGGGAGGGCAGGTCATCGGTCGCCCGGATCATCCGGTCCAATCGATGGCTGAGGACCACCCGAAATCCGAAACCGGGAGGACGTCGTGATTATACATGCGCGAATCGGGCTGATCGGGATCCTCATCCTTGCGGCGGGCGCAGGTGCTGCCGAAGTCCCGGCGCTGCAAACGCCTGCCCCTGTGATCTATCTCGCAGACAATCTCGACGAAGCAGACCGACTGGGATGGTGCATCGACACGCTGGGCCGTGGATTTGCCGAGACGCTACAGGCGCATTCCTGCAAGCCGCAGGGGGGCGACGTACAGTTTACCTTCGAGCAGAATGGCGGGCCAATCCGCTCGGTCGCATTTCCGGACTTTTGCGTGGAGCATGTGCCGGGCGGAGAGCAGGCCTTTGCACTGACCTCCTGTGACGCAGATCTGCCCGCGCAGCGATTTATCCATGATCCCGAGGCGCAGAGCATTTCACCGGCAGATGATCCGGCCATGTGCATGGTCGTCGGCACGCAGAGCCGCCAGGCCGGGCCCTTCATGTCGCGGTCTCTGGAGCTGGCTGTCTGCGACGAGACGCCTGAAAGCCGGAAAGAATGGGTTGTGGTAGATGGCTGAGAAACGGTTTTCAGCTTTCGTCAGAGAGAATTGGCTCCTCCTGTCTGTCTTCCTCGCGGCGATACTCGTCGCGCTCTTCCTGGCGTCCCGCGTCTTCATGGACTTTCTCTACTTCCACGATCCAGCAAACGTCGATGTGGATCTCAAGCCGTGGATGACACCGCGCTTCGTGGTCGTGACGTATGATCTGCCGCGCCCGTTCGTCTACGAGCTTCTGTCGCTCGACGCGAAAGAGGATCACGGCCTCCGGCTGCACCGCATTGCCGAGCGGGACGGGATCACCATGGACGAACTGACTGCCCGCGTCCGCAAAGCCGCCGAAGAGTACCGGGCCAGGCAGGAATGACGGAAACGGTCCTCGCCCTCATACCGGATTACGGTCTGATCGTCGTCTTTGCCGTCGTGATGCTGGCGTGCATGGCCGTGCCCGTGCCTGCCTCTGTTCTGACCCTGACTGCGGGGAGCTTCGCCGCCGTGGGCGATCTGTCTCTGCCCATGGTCCTGCTGACCGCGTTCCTTGCCTTCGCGATCGGCGATCAAATCGCGTTCCTGCTGGCAAGCCGGTTCGGGCGCAAGCTGCTTGCGCGGTTCGCGGATTCTCCACGCATGGGGCCGATCATCGCGCGCAGCGAGGACATGCTGAACCGCCGGGGTGCTTTGGCGGTCTTTCTCAGCCACACGATCTTCAGCCCGACCTGTCCCTATGTGACCTATCTCAGCGGGTCGGGCGGGCTGGCATGGTCACGCTTCACTGCCGTCGCGTTGCCGGGGGCTGCGGTCTGGACGGCTGGTTACGTGGGCCTCGGTTACGCCTTCGCATCACAGCTCGAGCAGGTCGCAACGCTGCTCAGCAACTTTTTCGGTGTGGTCCTGGCAAGCGCCGTCGCGATCGGTGCGTTGGCGGTTCTGCGGAAGCGATGGGCTACAGCCTAGGTGACAAGACGGCCTCTCTCCAGTTCACCCAGACAGGACAAGGCATGAAACTTCGACTTACGACTTCGCTTGCAGGTCTTGTCCTGGCACCCTGCGCCGCATTCGCAGAGCCCAATATCCTTTTGATCATTGCCGATGATATGGGGATCGATGCGTCGTTCTGCTATGACCTCGGGGATCAGCAGGCCCCCATGCCGAATGTCGAGGCCATGTGCGAAACCGGCCTTGTTTTCGACAACGCCTATGCCGCGCCGACCTGTTCGCCGAGCCGTGCAACGATCATGAGCGGGCTCTACGGCTTTCGCACGGGCGTCGGCGCCCCCGTTGATCCATCGGGCAGCGATCAGCTTTCGCCCGACACGCCGACCCTCTTCGATGCGATGGCACTTGCCGGCTATGCGTCCAACGTGATCGGCAAATGGCACATTTCGGGTCGTCAGCTTGGCTATGACATGCCGTCGCAAATGGGCGTTTCCGATTACTTCGGGCTCTATTCCGGTGGCGTCCAGGACTATTTCAACTGGACCTCTATCGAGGATGGCAAAGAAATCCAGATCGAGGGGTATTCAACCACCGTTCTGACGGATAGGGCCATAGATTGGATCGCGGGCCAGGATGACCCATGGTTCTTGTGGCTGGCCTATAACGCGCCGCATTCCCCGTTCCACCTGCCGCCAGATGATCTGCACAGCTTTGATGATCTTCCCGGCGATGACGCATCGATGGACGAAAACCCTTTGCCCTATTATCAGGCGATGCTTGAGGCACTGGACACGGAGATCGGTCGCCTGCTCGCCTCGATCCCCGAAGATGAAGGTGACAACACCGTTGTCGTGTTCCTCGGTGACAATGGGTCACCCGACCAGGTCACGCGCGAGCTTTTCGCCGATCATGGTGCAAAGGCCACAATCTACGACAGCGGCACGCGTGTCCCGCTGATTGTCAGCGGGCCGGGCGTTAAGCCGGGACGCGCCGGGGACTTCGTGAACACGACCGACCTGCACGCGACCATCGCTGCCTTGGCGGGGGCCGAGGTATCTACACCTGATTCCATTGATTTCAGCCCTGTGCTGACAGGCGGCAAAGGTGCGCGCGATTACATCCACGTCGAGCATTTCACCGACCGCCAAACGCGAGGCGGTGGTATTTATGGCTGGGCCGTGCGCGAAGGGGACTTCAAGCTGGTGGCTCCAATTGGAGAGCCGCAGGAACTCTATAATGTCGTGGAAGACCCGTTTGAGCTGACCAATCTGCTTCAAGGCGCGGACGCGGAGGCGTTCATGTCTGTCGCGGCAAACCTGAAAGCGCGCCGCGAGGCGCTTCTGGAAGCCTCTCGATAACCGAAGCGTACGAACATGAAGAAAATGCAGCCGACCCAGGCAGATGTCCAGGCGCGGATCGAGGCTTCCACCTGGAAACCGTCACGCCGGAGATTTCTGGCGGGGTCGACTGCACTGTCGGCAATCGGCTTGGCAGCATCCATCTTCGGACGCGCCGCAAGCGCCCAATCCGGTCCCGTCTTATTGGTTGTCGAGGGGGCCGACGGCGCGTTCACCTACAATGGCAAGTCGCCCGGTCCGACGTTCGTCATGGATCCCGGTGGCACGCTCGATATCGAGCTTGTGAACGAGCTGGAGGCCGTTCACGACGATTGCACCGATGACATGAATCGATTCCATGGGCTGCACACGACCAATCTGCACATGCACGGGCTCCATGTGTCCCCGACGACGGATGCATCGGGGCAGTTCGATGCCGACAACGTGTTCGTCAATGTGACGCCGCGCGGTCAGTTCATGCCCTGCGAGGAGATCTGCGGCGCGTAAGTGGCCGAGGTCTTCAGGGCCCATCGCAATCAATTCCGCTTCGAGATCGATCCCGATCTTTGCGACAGAAAGGCGTGAAGAATTATCCGCCTGTCTCCCACTGACGTTCTCCCTCTCGAACACCTGTTGCTATCGTTCGCGCATTAAATCTCAAGGTAGGGACGCGGAAAGGCAATCCTCCCCGTTTTGGCAGCAGCCATCTTAAATAGGGAATGGGCTCTGACCTTATCGAGCTAATATTGTCCATATTCCGCTCAAAACGTGACGCCCTCGATCTAGTCCATTGACAGCACATGCTGGTTCACAGACAGATTTTAGGACTAGTCATCATATGACTTTGAGGCATGTCTGCTTCTCACGTTTTGCTGTCGCACCCTGCGCCGTTTCACAATACGAGGACATATCACCATGCATACGACTGTCAAATTGAGTCTCATGGCATCGTCTTTAGCCGCCTTAACCGCTGCTGCATTCTGCACATCAGCCTATGCTGAATCCCCCCAAGTTCCTGCAGACAAATTCGATCTGAGCCATTGGAATATCACCGTACCCCTAGATGTGGATGGCGACGAAAAGGTCGATACCATTTCCGTTGCCGACATTCAGAAGTATTCTCACCCTGACTTCTTCTACCTGAATGAAAAAGGGGAAATGGTGTTCGCGACGCCGAACAAGGCGATGACGACGCCGAACTCCTCAAACTCTCGAAGTGAACTCCGGCAGATGCTGCGCGGTACGAATACCGATATCGACACGCATTCGCCCGGCAACAACTTCGCTTTGCAAGCCAATCCGAACGGGGAGATCTTTGGCGGCAAGCTGAACGCGACGCTGAAGGTCGACCATGTCCCCGAGCGTGCCGGCTACCCCGATAAATACCCGGCCTATTCCATGGTCGTCGGTCAAATTCATGCGGACATGAACGAAGACCAGATGGCCGAAGGAAAAGGCTTTGGCTATGGCAACGAGCCGCTCAAGATCTACTATAAAAAGTGGCCGGGTCATGAGAAGGGTTCGGTGTTCTGGAATTATGAACGGAACCTAGAGAAAGACGACCCCAACCGCGAGGATATCTCTTATCTCGTGTGGGGGAACAGCTGGGACAACCCCGATGATCCCGGTGACAGCGGAATCGCACTGGGCGAAGAATTCAGCTACGAGGTCAATGTTTACGGCAACGTCATGTCGTTGACCTTCGAATCTCCTGGCAAAGAAACCAAGCAATTCCAAATCAACCTTGCGGACAACGTCGACCCCAACGGACAAGTGGACCCTAAAGACAACCCGAATGGGTATGCCGAAGATCTCATGTACTTCAAGGCAGGTGCATACGATCAATGCAGCACCAAAGATGCCGAAGGCATCTGGTATCCAGCCTGCCCAGGTACGGGTGATTGGGCGGTCGATAAAGAGAATGGCGATTATGCCAGTGCATCTTTCTCTCGGCTCGAATTGAGCGATGGCGTTCAAAAGTGAAGCAAATGCGCTCGGTTCCGGCCGAGCGCACCGCTTGCCCCGTTTCTTGATCGCACCTTAGGATAACGGCTTTCAGCTTCGACTTTCCGGGCCTATTCGACGCAACACGCCGGATAGGCCCGGACCTTACATACTCAGCTATTTGCGCATGACGGATAAATGGCCTGCTGATACTTCCGAAGTATCAACAGGCCCTGCTCCGGCAACCTAATGCCGGAGCAAAAGACGTATCGGATCCGCTAAACTACACCTGCGTCCAGACCCCATTGGCCCGGCTGGAGCCGATGCATGCCTCGATGAACCGCATACCGTCCACGCCGTCCTGTATCCCCGGAAGGTGCTTGGGCATCTTGCCCGCCAGAATCGCATCTGCGGCATCGGAATAGATGCTGGCAAATGCCTCCAGATACCCCTCGGGATGACCCGCCGGTACGCGGGCCGCGCCTTGGAACCCTGCCCCGCCCCGCGTCAGAATCGTCTCCGGCGCGCCCAGCCCGCCGAAGCGAAGACGGTTCGGGTCGGCATGCCTCCATTCGAGACTGCCGGCATCGCCAATGACGCGCAGCCGAATGTCGTTCTCATAACCGGACGCGACTTGGGTGGCCCAAAGCATGCCTCGCGCATTTCCAAGCCGCATCAGGACCTGCGCATTGTCATCGACCAGCCGGCCGGGCACGAAGGTGCTAAGCTCTGCCGAAACGCTCTCGATCGGCAGGTGCGAGACGTAGCGGACCAGATGGGCCGCGTGGGATCCGATATCGGCAATGGCCCCGCCCGCGCCCGAACGCGCAGGGTCGGCGCGCCATTCGGCCTGTCGGCTGGTGCCGGCCTTTGCCAGCCAATCCTGCACGTATTCGGCATGAACCAGTCGCACCTTCCCGATCGCCCCTTCGCGGACAAGACGCCGCGCCTCGCGGATCATGGGATACCCGGCATAGGTGTGGGTCAGCACGAACAGCGCTTCGGAGGCGGCGGCCACCTCTGCCAGTTCCTCGGCCTGCGCCAAGGTGGCGGTCAGGGGTTTGTCGCAGATGACATGGATGCCGTTTTCCAGAAACGCGCGCGCGATGGGATAATGCATGTGGTTCGGCGTGACGATGGCCACGGCCTCGATCCCCTCGGGGTGGGCCGCCTCGGCGCGGGCCATTTCTTCGAAGCTGCCATAGCTGCGGGCCAGACCCAAGGCATCCGCCGAGCTGCGCGCCCGGGCGGGATCACTGGACAATGCCCCCGCGAGGAGGGAAAACCGCCCGTCGATCCGCGCCGCAATGCGGTGGACGGCCCCGATGAAGGCCCCTTCGCCGCCGCCGACCATTCCCAAACGAAGTTGTCTCATGCCGCAGGCTCCTCTTGCAGGCCAAGCATCCGGCGCAGTTCGTCCCGGCTGGTATCGGCCGAGGCGAAATCGTCGAATGCACGAGGTGTCGGTTCGATAATGTGACGACGGATGAAGGGCGCACCTTCCGCCGCGCCTTGGGCAGGGGATTTGATCGCGCATTCCCATTCCAGCACTGCCCAGCTTTCGTATCCGTATTGCGCCAGCTTGGAGAAGATGGCGGCGAAGTTCACCTGACCGTCCCCAAGGCTGCGGAACCGCCCGGCCCGTTCAGCCCATGGCGAAAACCCCGAATAGACGCCTTGGCGACCGGTCGGGTTGAACTCGGCATCCTTCACATGGAAGGCCTTGATCCGGTCATGATAGAGGTCGATGAAGGCGAGGTAATCGAGCTGTTGCAGGACGAAATGCGACGGATCGTAGGCAATTCCCACGCGCGGGTGGTGCTCCGTCGCCTCGAGGAAGCGTTCGAAACTGGCGCCATCCATCAAATCCTCGCCCGGGTGCAGTTCATAGGCGTAGTCCACGCCGTTTTCGTCGCAGGCGTTCAAGACGGGCGTCCAGCGGCGGGCCAGTTCGGCAAACGCCTCTTCGACCAAGCCTGCAGGGCGCTGCGGCCATGGATACAGATAGGGCCATGCCAATGCCCCCGAAAAGCCGACCTGCACCGACAGTCCCAGATTGCGAGATGCCTTGGCCGCCTTGATGCATTCACCCGCCGCCCATTCCGCCTGCGCCTTGCCGCGCAGATGCGACGGTGCAAAGGCATCGAACTGCGGGGCAAAGGCCGGATGCACGGCGACAAGCTGCCCTTGGATATGGGTGGACAGTTCCGTGATCACGACGCCCGCATCGGCGCAGACCCCGTTGATTTCGTCGCAATAGGTCTGCGAGGTCGCGGCACGATCCAGATCGATGAACCGTGGATCGCAGGGAACCTGAATCCCCTTGTACCCCAGATCGGCGGCCCATTTGGCGATGGGTGCAAGGGCGTCGAAAGGGGCCGTATCACCGCCGAACTGGGCAAGGAAAATCGCCGGTCCCTTCATTGCTTTCGGTGCGGTCATGGCAATCTCCTCAGGCAAGCAAAGCGCGGGCGGCGTCGGGGCCAAGCGCTTCGGGGCGGGTGCAGGGGGTGGTGATTTCGATGAACGTGCCGCTTTCCCCCGATGCGAGGATCGCGCCCATCACTTCGACCACATGCAGGGCGTAGCTGTCGTTGCAGCGGTGCGGGCGCCCTTGCGCGATGGCTTGGGCCATATCCGCCAGACCGGCGGTGCGATAATCGGCTGCCATGCCCCAATCGACCTCGCGGTTGTCGATCCCGAGCGGATGGTCCCATGCCGGCAGATCGGCCAGTTGATCCCGTTTGGTCAGACGCACCTCGCCGCCGAAGAAGTTCGGATCGGGCACGTGCAGCGTGCCTTCGGTGCCGTAAAGCGCCATCGGTGCAAGGTCGTTCTGCCACACATCCCAGCTGGCGACCAAGGTGACGACCGCCCCTTGCTCGAACTCCAGAAGGGCGTGGATCGTGGTCGGGGTCTTTACGGGGATCTCCTCGCCATCACGGGGGCCGTTGCCGATCGTACGCGTGGTTTCGGGCGTCGCGGTCAGGGCGGCCACCCGTTTGACCGGGCCGATCAGCTGCACCAGATTGGCGATGTAATAGGGGCCGAGATCCAGGATCGGGCCGCCGCCGGGCAGGAAGAAGAAATCGGGGTTGGGGTGCCAAGCCTCCATCCCGTGCGACATGACTGCGCAGGTGCCCGAGGTGATGCGCCCGATGGCACCACTGTCCACCAGATGACGGGCAAGCTGATGCGATCCGCCCAGAACGGTGTCCGGCGCCGAACCGATGCGCACACCCTTCGCATGGGCGATGGCCGCGAGTTCCCGCCCTTCCTCAAGGCTCAGGACATAGGGTTTCTCGGAATAGACATGCTTGCCGGCATTCAGCGCCGCCTTGGCGATTTCATAATGCGCGGCGGGGATGGTCAGGTTCAGCACCAGATCGACCTCATCGCTTGCGAGAAGGTCTTCGACGGACAGCGCCTTCACGCCGTATTCCTCGGCGCGCAGGGCCGCTGCGGCAGGGTTCATGTCGGCCACGGCCGTAAATTTGATATCCCCGAACTTCACAGCCCGCGAGAGGTAGGAGGTCGAGATATTGCCGCAGCCGATCAGGCCGATACGAAGGGGGTTGGTCATGAAACGGCTCCGGCTCAGAGGGTTGCGAAGGTCGCGTGCGCGGCCTTGGCAAAGCGTGCGAAATCGCTGGGGTTGTCGTGTTCGGCCACCAGCACGGCACAGCACGAGGTTTTGAGCGCGGCATAGATGGCGGGCCAATCGAGGGTGCCGGTTCCGGCATCCGCCCACCCATCTTCGTCCAGCTTTTCACCTGCGGGGGCCAGATCCTTGAAATGGGCGGCCGTGATGCGTTGGCCGTGCCGGGTGATCCAATCGATCGGGTCGGTGCCGCTGCGAACGATCCATGCGATATCCGCCTCCCATTCGATCATCGGTGCCGAACGCAGCAGGATCTCCATCGGGATCTGGCCATCGGGCAGGGCAAAGAATTCGAAATCATGGTTGTGCCAACCGAACGCGAGACCATGGCCCGCCATGGCGGCATGGCATGTCGCGAGTCGTTCGGCCAAGGCGACCCACCCTGCGGCATCGCTCGGCCGCTCCTCGGGGGAGAGCCAGGGCGCATAGACGGTTTTGACACCGAGCGTTGCGGCGATCTTGGCGATACCTTCCGCATCGTTCTCGCACATATCGATCGGCACATGCAGGGTCGGCATCGTCATGCCTGCCGCGTCCAGCTTGGCGCGTATGGCCGCCGCCTCGTCGAACATATCGAAGAACCCTTCGGCGGCCGGATAGCCGATCGCGCCAAGCTGGGTGATCACATCGGTATAGGGGGTGTAATTCTTGGCGGAGAAAAGCTGCAGGGAGAGGAGCATGATATGACTTTCGATATGGCCCGAAGGCCGAAACTTCAGATGCGGTTTTCGGTGGATGCGTCGAAAAGCGAGGCGGATTTGGTCATGAAGCCGATGTCGATCGTCTGCCCCGAGCGGATCTCGGTCTGGCCATCGACGCGTATGCGGAAGGGTTCCCCCGCAAGGCTGCTCCAGATCAGGGTGTCGGCGCCCATCGGTTCCACGACATCGACGGTGACGGTGGTGCGGACATCGCAGGCCGCTGCCGCGTCGCCGATCAGGATATGTTCAGGGCGAATGCCCATCACCGCCTTGACGTCGCCGCGGCGCGTGAAGGCATAGCCCGACATGTCGGCCGTCACAGGGCCGTCAAACCGTGTGCCGGTCAGGATGCCCGAGATGAAGTTCATCGGAGGCGAGCCGATGAAACCGGCCACATAGAGGTTTGCCGGGCGGTTGTAGATTTCCTGCGGCGAGGCGAATTGCTGCACGACGCCCCCCTTCATGATGGCGATGCGGTCGGCCAGCGTCATCGCCTCGATCTGGTCATGGGTGACGTAGATCATGGTGTTCTTGAGGTTCTGGTGCAGGCGCTTCAACTCCACCCGCAATTCGGCGCGCAGCTTGGCATCGAGGTTCGACAGCGGTTCGTCGAAGAGGAACACATCCACATCGCGAACGAGCGCGCGGCCTATCGCAACGCGCTGGCGCTGCCCGCCGGACAGCGCGGCAGGCTTGCGGTGCAGCAGAGGTTCCAGATGCAGGATCTCGGCGGCGCGGGCGATACGGGCCTCGATCTCGGCCTTGGGAAGGCGCGCGTTCTTCAAGCCGAACGACAGGTTTCCCTTCACGCTCATCTGCGGATAGAGGGCGTAGGATTGAAAGACCATGCCAATCCCCCGCTCCGACGGTTCGGCCCAAGTGACGTTCTTGCCCTCGATCCAGATCTGACCGTCGCTCGGTTCCAGCAGGCCCGCGATGCAGTTCAGCAGGGTGGATTTGCCGCATCCCGACGCGCCGAGGAGCACGAGAAACTCCCCCTTGCGGATATCGAGGTTCAGATGTTCCAGCACCGTCACGGCGCCGAAGCTGAGCCGCAGATCCCGGATGGATACGGACGTGTCCGCATCGGGTGTCGTTTGATCGAGCATGAATGGGCTCCTATGGAAATGGGGCGGCGAGGGTGCGGAAGGGCATCAGCCCTTCACCGCACCGGCGGCGATGCCGCGCACGAAGAGCTTGCCGGAAATGAGGTAGATGCTGAGGGGAACGAGGCCGGTCAGAAGGGTCGCCGCCATGTTGACGTTGTATTCCTTCACCCCCTGCACCGAGTTCACGATGTTGTTCAGCTGCACGGTCATCGGATAGCTCTCGGGCTTGGTGTAGATCACGCCGAACAGGAAATCGTTCCAGATGTTCGTCACCTGCAGGATGACGGCAACGGTGATGATCGGGACGGACATCGGCACGATCACCTGCAGGAAGATCCGCCAGAACCCGGCCCCATCCACCCGCGCAGCCTTGAAGAGTTCGGGCGGCAATGAGGCGAAATAGTTGCGGAACAGCAGCGTGATGATCGGCATGCCAAAGACGGTATGGACCAGCACGAGCCCCCAGATCGACCCCATCAGGCCCATCTCGCGCAGCAGGACCACGATCGGATAGATCATCACCTGATAAGGAATGAAGGCCCCGAACAAGAGGATCCCGAAGAAGATCTCCGATCCCTTGAACTTCCAGTTCACGAGGGCATAGCCGTTGACCGAGGCCACGGCGATCGAGATGATAACCGACGGCACCACGATCATGACCGAATTCATGAACCCGCGCGACAGGCCGTCGCAATTCAGGCCGGTGCAGGCCTGCGACCATGCCTTCACCCAAGGCTCGAACGTGATCTCGACCGGCGGGGCGAAGATGTTGCCCATGCGGATTTCCGGCAACCCCTTGAGCGAGGTCATCACCATCACCCACAGGGGCAGCAGGTAGTAGAGCGACAGCACGAACAGCGTGACGTACAGCATCAGACGCTTCGGCGTCATGCCGGATTTGGGTTTGGCGCCGCGCGGGCCGTCCAGAATGCGGGATGGAATATCAACCACGGCGTTTGCCTCCGAATTCGATGATGGCCCATGGCAACAGGATGATCAGCACCGCCACCAACATCATTGTGGATGCGGCAAATCCTTGGCCAAGGTTCTGATTGGCAAACATGTAATCGTAGACATATTTCGCCGGCACTTCGGAGCTGATGCCCGGCCCGCCCTGCGTCAGGGCTACGACCAGATCATAGAGCTTCACGATCCCCGCGCCGATCAGCACCGTCGCCGTGGCGAACACGGGGCGCATGATGGGCAGGATGATGAAGACATAGGTTTTCCATGCGGGGATGCCGTCCACGCGGGCCGCTTTCCACAGGTCTTCGTCCACCCCGCGCAGACCGGCCAGCATGATCACCGTGATGAGGCCGGTCCCCTGCCACAACCCCGCCATCAGCAGCGCCCCGATCACGAGGGATGAATTATGAAGGGGGTCGAAAGCGAAGGTGTCCCAACCCGCGCGGCGAACCATTTCCTGAATGCCGAAATCAGGGTTCAGGATCCATTGCCACACCAGTCCCGTTACGATGAACGACAGGGCATAGGGATAGAGGAAGATGGTGCGAAACAAGCTCTCCATCCGGATCTTCTGATCCAGCAGGGCGGCCAGGACGAAGCCCAGCACCAGCGACAGCACCAGCGCCAGCACCCCGTAGATTGCGATGGTTTCGACGGACTGCATCCAGCGGGGGGTGCTCCACAACCGCTCGTATTGCGACAGGCCCGCGAAATCCCCGTTGGGCAGCATCCGCGATTTGGTGAAGCTGTAATAGACGGTCCAGCCCGAACAGCCGATGAAGACGACCAAGGCCGTGAGGATCATCGGCAGAGCCGCGATCTTGGCCATCGGATTGCGCAGGACATTCCGGGGCCGCGTGGTTTTCAGCCGCGTATGGGCGTTGGGCATAAGGGGCAGATCCTTGGCGATCAGCCGATCGGGGCCAGACATGTCGCAGTCCTTTTGCATGGGAAGATTGGGGCAGCGACGACAGCGGACCCGCCGCTGTGGAGGATCGATGCGAACCGATCCTTCGCTGCCCCGAGGAGGCGGATCCTTACTTGTCGTAAGCGATGATATCCGCGAAACGGGCCTGCGCATCCGCGGGGGCCATGTCGCCGCCGAAGAACTCGGCCATCAGATCTTGGATCTGACCGACGGCATCGGGGGTGATCAGGGCGTCGCCGCTGGGAACCGTGTTCCCCGCCTCCAGCGTGGCCAGACCCTTCTGCATGCAGGTCCCTGCTTTCGACATGTCGATATCGCCCCGGATGGGCAGCGATCCCTTGCGCAGGTTGAAGGCGACCTGCGTCTCCGGTGCCACGATCACGCGGGCCAGTTCCTTTTGCGCGGCAGTGACCTCGGGGTCCTTGTTCACCGGGAAATAGATGGCATCGCCGCCGGTGGAGATGACGGATTCATGCCCAAGGCCGATGAAGCAATCGTAATCGGTGCCGGGTTTCTTTCCGGCGAGGGCGAACTCGCTCTGGGCCCAGTCGCCCATGATCTGCGCGCCGGCATCGTTATTGATGATCTTGGCCGTCGCGAGGTTCCAGTCCTGAACGTTCGTGCCCTTGGACATCTCCCGCGCAATGGCAAGCTCCTCGAACGCCTTGGTCACGGCCTCTCCGTGCAGGGTGTCCTCGTCACCCTCGCCATAGGCGGCCATATAACCCTCGCGGCCAGCATATTCGAGGATGAGCATGTCGAGCACATAGGCCTGCTGCCACCCCTGCGCCCCGACCGCCAGAGGCAGCTTGCCCGCCGCCCGCATGGCATCCGCGCTGGCCTTCATCTCCTCCCAGTTGGTGGCCGGTTTCACGCCCGCCGCCTCATAGGCCGCGGGGGAAGTCCAGACCCATTGCGGGGAGTGGATGTTGAGCGGCGCGCAATAGACTTTGCCATCGAGCGTGCAGGCATCCAGAAGGGATACGGGCTGGATGATGTCGCGCCAATGCCCGGCCTCGGCCACATCGGTGATGTCCTGAAGCAGCCCGGCCTCCATCAACTCCTGAGCTTGAAGGCCGTGGTTCAACTGGGTGGCCCCCATCGGATCGCCGCCGAGGATGCGCGAAATGATGATCGGACGCGCGACCCCGCCCGAGCCGGCGATCGCGCCATCGACCCATTTGTTCTTGCCATCGGCCTCGAACGCATTGGCGAGTTCCCGCACCGCCGCGGCCTCGCCGCCCGATGTCCACCAATGGGTGACCTCCAGATCGGCCGCATCGGCACCGGACGGCGCGATGCCGACGGCGAGTGGAAGCGCCACGCAAGCTGCCCCAAGCATAAAGGTGCGTATCGTCATGCTATCTCCTCCCAGAGATCTCGGGTGATCCCGAATGTTCTGCGCAGATCATGCGCGTGATATGGCGCGTCACAACACGCGGACCGGCCGGGTGCGCCATCACACCATGCCTGCGTGGATCAACTTGTGTAAACGATTACAAACCCGAACGGGGCCTCCCATGAAATCGATTACAGTTGACAGGTTTGCATGCCCGCAATGGTCCGTCAACAGAAATGTAATTGTTTACATTGGGCCACGGGGCTACAATATCGGGGCAAATGGATCGGAAGCCGAATGTCTGTCAGCATCAAGGATATCGCGCGGTTATGCGGCGTTTCGACGGCCACCGTTTCCCGTACCCTGTCCCATCCCGACCGGGTGTCGGAGGATACGCGCGCACAGGTCATGACGGTGGTGGCGACGCTGGGCTACAACGTGAACAGCGCGGCGCGATCGCTGCGCCGCCAACGGTCCGATTCGGTTTTGGCCATCGTGCCCGATCTGGGAAACCCGTTCTTCTCGGCAATTTTGGCGGGGATGGAAGAGGCGCTGCATGCGGCGGGAATCGACCTGCTGATCCGCGATTCGCGTCAGGCCGGAAACAGCGGCGAGGTGATGTTGAACCATCTGCGTCAGGGGCGCGTTGACGGGCTAATCTGTCTGGACGGCGCCCTGCCCGAGGCGACGCGGCGCGCCTTGGCCGCGCCCGATGTCGCGCGGCGCGTGGTGTTCTGCTGCGAATGGCTGTCGGGCGATGATGGGGCGCTGTTCCCTTCGGTCCGCTCGGACAATCAGACCGGGGCGCGACTGGCCATCGATACGCTGGTGGGCTTGGGGCACCGGAATATCGCATTCCTAGCCGGTCCCCCTAGCAACGTATTGTCCCAAGAGCGCCGGATCGGCACCGTGGCGGCCTTGGCCGCGCATGGGTTGGAATTGTCCCAAACCTGCGGGGGCGGGCAGGATTTCGGCCTGCAAGCCGGGTATGAGGCGGCGCAGTGGCTGGTCGGGCTGGAGCCGCGGCCGACGGCCGTGCTCTGCGTCTCCGATCAGATGGCGATGGGCCTCATCGCCGGGCTGAACGATCTGGGCGTGTCCGTGCCGCGGGATATCTCGGTCATCGGCTTCGATGACATCGTGACCGCCGCATATTTCCGCCCGGCGCTGACGACGGTCCGGCAGAACCGGGGGGAGATCGGCAAGCGCGCGGCGGAACTCCTGATGATTCAGGTGCGCGAGGGCGCGGAGCCGCCGGAGGTCCCCGCAGTCGTCAACGTCCCCGTCGAGTTGATCATGCGATCGACCGTCGGGCCTGCCCCCTAAGGCCCGAACCCGCGCCGCGCTTACCCCTCGAACGCCTCAGCCAACGCGCAGGCGCGGCATTCCAACCGTCCATTCCTCGGCCAGACGAAGCGCCTTTTCCGCATCCTCGTCGCTCAGCTTCTGCCGAAAGTCGCGCCACGCCGCGCCATCGGTTTCGGCGCCGAAATCCTGCGCCAGTTGCTCATAGGCCAAGGCGAGGACCCGGTTTTCGGGAAGGCCGCGCCCTTCGTCATAGAGCATCGCAAGGAACTGCATCGCGCGCGGCTCGCCATGTTCGGCAGCCTTGAAGAACCACTCTGCGGCATCGGCATCGCTCTGCTCGATGTCGTCGCGATTGAGGAGCATGAGGCCGATGTTGAGATAGGCCGTCGGCTCCCCGCCCTTGGCCGCGCGCTGATACCACGCCAGCGCCTCGTCGAGATCCTGCGCGACGCCCCAGCCCATCTGGTACTGTTTGCCGACATTGATCTCGGCCGCCGGTTCACCCTGCTCTGCCGCTTGCATGTACCATTCCAGCGCCTTGCGCTGATCTTGCGCGACGCCGATCCCGTCGTTGTAGAGATTGCCGAGGTTGATCTGGGCGGCCGGATGGCCCTGCTGCGCGGCGGCGAGGTAATGGCCTTGCGCCGTAGCGGGGTCCGCGGGGATGCCCATCCCCCGGTCGTAGATCAGGCCCAGAACATATTGCGCATCCGCCATCCCTTGGTCCGAGGCGATGCGCAGCAGATGGATGGCCCGCTCGGGGTCCGGCTCGCCCCCTGCCCCTTCCAGAACCAGCGTTCCGGCGCGATACGCCGCAAGGCCAAAGGTCGGATCGGCCTTCAGACATTTCTCATACCACGCAAGGGCCTTCGCCGGATCCTCGGGCAGTTCGCCCCCGGCATCGTACATATTGCCGAGATTGAACATCGCCTTGACGAATCCCTGTTCCGCCGCGCGGGTGAAATAGGAAATCGCCGTCTCCGTATCCTCGTCCACGCCCAAGCCGTTGCGATAGCACACGCCGACCGAGTTCAGCCCCCCTGCGTTGTTCTGTTCGGCGGCCTGCCGCGCCCAGTGCAGGGAGGTCACGAAGTTCTGCGCCACACCCAGCCCGTCGAAATACAAACGCCCCAATTGGCATTGCGCCTCGGCATCGCCCTGCTCGGCAAGCGCGGCGAATATCTCATAGGCGCGATCGTACCGACCTTGCTCCCGTGCCTTCATGCCATCTTCGATGTCGAACGATGCCGTGTTCGTCGATTGAAACGGTTTCAGCATCCGACCGAAGAATGACGTCTTGCCAGGGGTTTGCATCGCTGGGGTATCCCTTGTTGCTTGTAGCTATGGTCGAGTAACGCACCCTTGCAGAGCGCGGGTCCGAGTCCCCATCCTCTAACCCATTCGGGCCGGGATCACCATCGGCGGGCAATAACCCATTGATAATGCTTGGAACGGATGGGCGCAGCCGTGTCACCGCCCCGTCGCTTGGGCCGTGTATCATGCGGGCGCCGTGCCGTCCGCCGGCCAAGAACCCCGAAGGATTTGTCATGACCCTCTCACTCAGCCGTATGAACCCGACATCGCTGCCCGATGCGGGGCGCGCGGGCTATTCGCAGATCACGGTGGTGCCGCCGGGGCCGCTTGCCTTCGTGTCCGGTCAGGTCGCATGGCGGCGGGATGGCGGGCCGGTGCCGGGCGATATCGCCGAACAGGCCGACATCGTGATCGAGAACCTCTCCCTTGCGCTGACGGCGCTGAACGCCCGCCCCGACCGGATCGTGCAGATGCGGATCTACATGACGGACCTGCATCAAGGGGCACTAGATAGCGTCATGGCCAAGATCGGCGCCTTTCTCGATGGGGCGCAGCCAAGCCTTACGGGTGTCGGCGTCACGGCACTGGCCGCGCCGGACCTGAAACTGGAGGTCGAGATGGTGGTGAGCGTTCCGGCCTGACGCCGCAGCCCCGCCACCCCAAAGCGGTCAACAAAACGGCACCAAAAAAACTTGACCGCCTATGCTCCCTGAATAAAGTAAACACTTACTAACAGTCATCACCATCAACCGGACTGACGTAAGGGCTGCACCGTGACACTGAACAAGGCCGAGACATTGGCGACCGTGACCAAGCTGGTCGACGACTACGAAGCGGCCTTGGTCGGGAACGATGTGGACACCTTGGACCGCATGTTCTGGGACAGCGCGCATACGGTGCGCTATGGCGCGACCGAATGCCTCTATGGTCAGGACGAGATCCTTGCGTTCCGCAAGGGGCGCAATGCCAAGGGGATCGCCCGCACCGTCACCCGCCGCGCCATCACGACGATCGGCGACGACCTTGCCATCGCCAATCTCGAATTCCGCCGCGAGGGGGAGTTGCGGACCGGGCGTCAGTCCCAGACATGGGCCCGTTTCCCCGAAGGATGGCGCGTGATCAGCGCGCATGTGTCATGGATGGATGACGCGCCCGGGGCGAAAACCACCCCAGCGCCCGATCCGTTCGACGCCTTCGTCCCCGGCACCCGGACGACGATCGGCGGCGGCTTTGCGGGACGGCTGGCGGGCCGAACCTTCGGCGTGAAGGACATCTTCGACGTGAAGGGCCTTTCGACCGGCTGCGGCCATCCCCTGCGGCGCGAGCAGGCCGCCCCGTCCCCGCGCAACGCCTCCTGCGTCGATGCGGTGCTGCGCGAGGGCGCGACATGCATCGGCAAGACCCATACGGACGAGCTGGCCTACAGCCTGAACGGCGAGAACTGGCATTACGGCACCCCGGTGAACCCGGCGGCGAAGGGCCGGATACCCGGCGGCTCCTCCAGCGGATCGGCGGTGGCCGTGGCAGGGGGGCTGGTAGATTTCGCGATCGGCAGCGACACCGGCGGCTCGGTTCGCGTTCCGGCAAGCTATTGCGGGGTTTGGGGGATGCGGCCCACGCATGGCGTCATCCCCATGGACGGCGCGATGCCCTTCGCGCCCAGCTTCGACTCGGTCGGATGGTTCGCTGCCGATCCCGAATTGCTCCGCGATGTCGGCACCTGCCTTCTGCCCCGGCAGGACCTTCACCGCATCCGCCGCATTCTGGTGCTGCGCGATGGGATGCAGCTTCTGGCGCCAGAGGCAGCCAGCGCGCTGGAGGCGGGCCTTTCGGCGCTGCGCGGGCTGCCAATGACGGATGTCACGCTCTGCCCGGACGGGTTGACGCCTTTGGCCACCGCCTTCCGCTATCATCAGGGATATGAGATCTGGGAACAGCTCGGCGGGTGGATCCGCGCCCATCAGCCAACATTCGGCCCCGGCATCGCGGACAGGTTCGTCTGGGCCTCCGGCATCACGGCGGAGGAATTCGCGCAGGCCCGCGCCCTGCGGGCGGAGTTCACGGCCCGCATCCGCGACCTCTGCGCCGAGGATACGCTGCTGGTCCTTCCCACCGTGCCCGATATCGCGCCCCTCCTTGGTCAGTCGGCCACGGAACTGGAAGATTTCCGCAACAAGGCCCTTCAGCTTCTGTGCATCGCTGGCCTTGCCGGTCTGCCCCAGATCAACATGCCGCTTGGGCAGTTGCCGGGCGGGCCGATCGGCCTCTCCATCATCGGCGCCCAGAACAACGACCGCACGATGCTGCGCTTCGTCCACGAGATGGCCCGTTCGATCATGCCGCAACCAGAGGTGTCCGACAGATGAACACGATTGTAAGGAATGCGCGCCTGCCGGGTGCCGAGACGGCGGTCGACATCCTCGTGCAGAACGGAAAATTCGCGGCCATCGCGCCGAACCTTTCCGCCACCGGCGAAGAGATCGACGCCAAGGGCCGTCTCATCGCCCCCGGCTTCATCGAAACGCATATCCACCTCGACAAATCCTGCATCGTGGACCGCTGCTCCTCCCGCAAGGGCGATCTGCCCGAAGCGATCGCAGAGGTCGCGCGGGTGAAGACGGCCTTCACCGCCGAGGATGTCTACACCCGCGCCAAACGCACGCTGGAAAAGGCGATCCTTCAGGGCACGACCCATATGCGCACGCATGTCGAGGTCGATCCCGGCATCGGCATGCGGGGTTTCGACGGGGTTCTGGCGCTGATCGAGGAATATCGCTGGGCCATCGACATCGAGATCTGCGTCTTTCCCCAAGAAGGCCTGCTGAACAACCCCGGGACCGACACCCTGATGGTCGAGGCGCTGACGCGCGGGGCCCGCGTCGTCGGTGCCGCGCCCTATACCGACAGCGATCCGCAGGGCCAGATCGACCGCGTGTTCGAGATGGCGCGGGATTTCGATGTCGATATCGACATGCATTTGGATTTCGGCGCATCGGCGGATCAACTGGATCTGGAATATGTCTGCGCGCTGACCGACCGTTTCGGCTATGGCGGGCGCGTTGCCATCGGCCATGCGACCAAACTCGCCTTTGCCGATCCGGGCCGCTTCACCGCATCCGCCAAACGTCTGGCGGATGCGGGGGTGGCGCTGACGGTGCTGCCGTCGACCGATCTCTTCCTGATGGGCCGGGATTCCACATGCGGCCATCCCCGCGGCGTGACCCACAGCCACAAGCTGCTGCATCACGGCGTGAACTGCTCGCTCTCGACCAACAACGTGCTGAACCCGTTCACCCCCTTCGGCGATTGCTCGTTGGTGCGGATGGCGAACCTCAACGCCAATATCTGCCATATCGGTTCGGCGGCCGATATCGAGGAATGCTTCAACATGGTCACGACGCGGTCCGCCCGGCTCCTGAACCTGAAGGATTACGGCATCGCGGTCGGCAACACGGCCGATTTCTGCATCCTCGACAGCGACAACCCGGTCTCGGCGGTCGCCGAACTCGCCCCCGTCCTTGACGTGTTCAAACGCGGGCGGCGGACCGTCACGCGAGCGCCGGCCGAGATGCACCGCCCCCACTGACGATGCCGGGGCCGCACCCTGCGGCCCCCGCCCGATCAGGTCCGGTCGGCCGACAGATAGCGGTGCACGACATCCACCGCGATACGCCGCTGCACATCCAGCCATTCCGGCGCGCCCAGATCCTCCTCCAGCATCACGGATAGCGTGCTGCGCTGGGACTGATGCACGATGCACAGTGACAGGATCGTCACATAGAGGTGCTTGGCGTCGATCTTCACCTTGATGTCGCCGCTCTCATACCCCCGCTCCAGCAGGTTCGTCAGCGCGCCGATCAGCGATTGCGTGGATTCCGACACGATCGGCAGCCGCCGGACGAATTGCCCGCCCGACACGTTCTCGCTGCGGATCAGCGCCACGAATTCCGGGTGATCGCGCATGTAGTCATAGGTGAATTCCACCAACTGCCGGATGCCGTCCAGCGGCGCCTTCGCCGTCAGATCGAAGGTCTGTTCATGCTGGCGGATGCGGACATAGATATCCGCGAGCACGGCCAGATAGAGTTCGTCCTTGCTGCCGAAATAGCGGTAGATCATCTGCACATTCGCCCCGGAGGCGTTGGCGATGCGGTCCACGCGCGCGCCGGTGAAACCGTGCTCGGCGAAATCCTCGCGGGCGGCGTCTAGAATGCGTTTGCGCGTGGCGGCGGCGTCGCGCTTGCGCGGCGTTTTCTGCCCCTCCTCGGAATCGGTATCACGCATGGGTTCGCCTTTCTTGCGCCGAAAAATGTCGCATCCGGGGGCCGGGTCGACGGTTTTGTGGACATCCCGCGCCATGGTTGCCCTGTGCGGCGGGTTTCCCCTGAAAAACCGCTGGCGCCCGCGCCGGAATCCCCGGACTTCTATGTATGTGAACTCTTACTTTCATATTGCACGCAGCTGAAGCGCCTTTCGAAAGGCCGTGCAGCGTGCTTACAGGAAAGCGCGACAAATGGCACATCCCACTCTTCGAACCACCCTTCTTGCTGCCGCCTTCGGCACTCTTGCACCTTTCGCGGTCGCACAGGAACAGGACCCGATCAAGGTCGGTCTGGTCGCGGCGCTGTCGGGCGCATCCGCCCAATCAGGCGAGGCGATCACCCGCGGGCTGACCGTCGCGATCGACGAGATCAACGCCGGCGGCGGCCTCTTGGGCGGCCGGATGGTGGAACTGGTGTCGCGCGATGACCAATCGACCCCGCCCCGCGGCCTGACCGCCGCGCGCGAGCTGATCTACAACGAGGATGTCGCCGCCTTCTTCGGCGGGATCGACAGCCCGGTATCGCTGGCCATCGCCCCGCTCGCCAATCAAGAAGCGACGCCCTTCATCTCGGTCTGGGCCGCCGCGACCGGGATCACGCAGAACGGCGCGGACCCGAACTACGTCTTCCGCGTCTCGGCCATCGACACGCTCGTGGATGTGAAGCTGCTGGATTATGCCAACACCGAATTCGACGCGACCAAGGTCGGCCTGATGCTCATCAACAACTCGTGGGGCGCATCGAACGAAGAGGGCCTCGAAGCCGCCGACGCGGCGAACGACGCGGTGGAGATCGTCGGCACCGAAAAGTTCGAGAACGCCGATGTCGATATGTCGCCGCAGCTCTCGCGCCTGCGCGACGCCGGGGCCGAGGCGATCGTTCTGGTCACGAATGCGCCGCCCGGCGCACAGATGATGAAATCGCGCGAACGGATGGGTTGGGATGTGCCGGTCGTGTCGCATTGGGGCATTTCGGGCGGGCGCTTCCCGGAACTGGCCGGACCCACGGCGGGGGACGCGCATTTCGTGCAGACCTTCAGCTTCTACGGCGATCAGACCGAAAAGGGCGAGGCGGTGATGGACGCCCTGAAATCGCGCTATCCCGACATCTCCGGCCCTGCGGACATCTTCGCGCCGGTGGGCACGGCCAACGCCTATGACGCGATGCAGCTTCTGGCCCGCGCGATCGAGCAGGCCGGCTCCACCGATGGCGACGCGATCCGCACCGCCCTCGAAACCCTCGACGCCCCCTATGAAGGGCTGATCAAGACCTATGACAGCCCCTTCAGCGCCACCGAGCACGACGCGCTGAGCCCGGACGATTACGTCATGGTCCGCTATGACGGCGATGAGATCGTGCCGGCGAACTGACACGGACGGCCCTGCCCCCCGCAGGGCCCCTATCCCCGGAATTCCATCATGATCTTCTTCTCCGCCGTCATTTCCGGCATCGCGCTCGGCAGCATGTACGGGCTGCTGGCGCTCGGCTTCTATGTCACCTTCGTCGTCTCGCGCACGGTGAACTTCTCGCAGGGCTCGACCATGATGCTCTCGGCCGTGCTGTGCTTCACCTTCTGTATCACGCTCGGATGGCCTGCCCCGCTGGCCATCGCCGCAGCCATCCTGGCCAGCGGCGTCTGGAGCGTCGTGGTGGAGCGCATCGCCGTCCGCCCCTTCGTCCGGCGCCGGTCCGAGGCATGGCTCATGGCGACGGTCGCCCTCGGGATCATCCTCGACAACGTGGTCCTGTTCACCTTCGGACGGGAGCCGCGCGGCCTGCCCGCGACATGGCTCACCTCCTCCACCGTCGATCTTTTAGGCGTGCGCGTGCAGTTGCAGCAGCTTCTGATCCCGGTGGTGGGCCTCGGCCTCGCCTTCGCGCTCAGCTACTTCTCCCGCCGGACGCGCCACGGGCTGGCGATGCTGGCCGTGGTTCAGAACGAAGGGGCCGCGCGCCTGATGGGGATCAACGTCGGCATCGCGGTGTCGGCCTCCTTTGCCATTTCGGGGATCTACGCGGGCGTGGCGGGGGTGCTGATCGCACCGCTCTTCACGATCTCGTCCACGATGGGCACGCTGTTCGGCATCAAGGCCTTCGCGGTCGCGATCCTCGGCGGCATCACCAGCCCATGGGGCGTGATGTTCGCCGGCATCCTCTACGGCGTCGCCGAGCAGGTGATCACGGCGACCTTCGGGTCCGCCTATACGCAGATCGCGGCCTTCTCTCTGGTGATCGTGGTCCTTGCTCTGTGCCCTCAGGGGCTGTTCGGCCGTGCGGAGGCGGTGAAGGTTTGAAACACGCAACGCTTCTGACCGGCCTTGCCTGCGCCCTCCTTGCGGCGGCGGGCATCCTCGTCGGCAACGGCTATCAACTGTTCGTTCTGTCGATCATGGGCCTGACGGCCATCGTCGGTGTCGGGCTGAACATCCTCGTCGGGATGACGGGGCAGATCTCGCTCGGCCATGTGGGGTTCTATGCCCTCGGGGCCTACACCGTCGCCATCCTGACCGGGCAATACGGGTGGAGCTTCTGGCTCGCCCTGCCCGCCGCGGGTCTTCTGTCCGGCGCGGTCGGTGCCCTTCTGTCGATCCCGGCCTTGCGCGTCCGGGGGCCCTATCTTGCGATGATCACCATCGCCTTCGGCTTCATCGTCGAACAGGGCGCGGCCGAGATGGACTGGCTGACCAATGGCTGGAACGGCATCATGGGGATCGCGCCGCCCCGCCTCTTGGGGGAAAGCCTGCGCCCCCGCGGCATCGCCGTGCTGATCCTCGGGCTCACGGTGCTGTCGGTGCTGTTCTACGCGATGTTCAGCCGCAGCGTCTGGGGCCACGCGCTCCGGGCCCTGCGCGAGGCGCCGATCGCGTCGCAGTCGCTGGGGCTCGACCCGGTACGGCTCCGGGTGGTCGCCTTCGCCGTGTCGGCGGTCTTTGCCGGGGTCGCGGGCGGTGTCTATGCGGTCCTGTCGGCCTTCGTCAGCCCCGAGAGTTTTCCGTTCTTCGAATCGATCCTCTTCCTTCTGGTGGTGATGATCGGCGGCGTGGACCGGACCTTGGGGCCGATCTTCGGCGCCGCCGTGGTCGTGCTCTTGCCCGAGGCGTTTTCGTGGCTGGCCGAATACCGGCTGCTCTTCATCGGGCTTCTGCTGCTGCTCGTGCTGACGGCGGCACCGAGTGGCATCGTCGGCGCGGCGGCGCGACTGATCCCGCCCCGCAAGGCGCGCGATGTTCCGACCGATGCCGACGCCCTGCCCGCCGGAAAACTGATCCGCGATCCGGGTCCGAACCCCCTCGTGGTGGAGGATCTGTCGATCCAGTTCGGCGGGTTGAAGGCGGTGGACGGGGTCCGCTTCACCGCCCAGACGGGGCGCGTCACCAGCCTGATCGGGCCGAACGGCGCGGGCAAGACGACCGCCCTGAACCTGATCACCGGCATCTACCGACCGACGCGCGGCAGCGTCCGTCTGGGAGATGCGCGGCTCGACGGCCTTGCGCAGCATGTCGTGGCCCGCGCCGGGATCGCGCGCACCTATCAGACGACGCAGCTTTTCCAAAAGCTGAGCGTTCTGGAAAACGTGCTCGTGCCCATGACGGGCGGGCGCGCGGGGTTCGGCGCCATCGCGGCCCGGCTCGCCAGCCCCGAACGGATCGCGCGCGCCCGCGCCTTGCTGGCCTTCGTCGGCTATCGCGGCGATCTGCACGCCGAGGCCGCGTCCCTTGCCCATGTCGACCGCCGTCTGGTGGAGATTGCGCGGGCGCTGGCCTTCGATCCGGCCATGCTGCTGCTGGACGAACCCGCAGCGGGCCTGAGCGAGGAAGACACCCGGACGCTGGCGCGGACCATCCAGACCATCGCCGAGGCCGGAATCGGCGTGCTCTTGATCGAACATGACATGGGCCTCGTCATGTCCATCTCCGATCATGTCGTCGTGCTGGATGCGGGCCGGCTGATCGCCCAAGGCCCGCCGGACATGGTCCGCACCGATCCGAAGGTGCGGCGCGCCTATCTGGGGGAGCGGGCGGAGACTGCGGGCGCACGCGCCGCCCCGCGCCCGCCTGGGATCGCGCCGGTCCTGGCGACGCGTGGCCTTCGCTGCGGCTATGGCGCGGCGGATGTGCTGCGCGAGGTCGATCTGGAGGTGCGGCGCGGAGAGTTGGTGGCCGTCCTCGGCCCGAACGGCGCGGGCAAGACGACGCTGATGCGCGCGCTGGCGGGCCTGCACCGGCCCGTCGAGGGGGGCATCCTGCTGAACGGCGCGGATGTGTCCGGCCATGGGGCGAACCGGCTGGCGCGGCAGGGGCTCGCGCTCGTTCCCGAGGGGCGTCAGGTCTTCGGCGATCTGAGCGTGATCCAGAACATCCGCCTCGGCGCCTATGGCAGACCGCCCGAGGATCTCGACGCGGCGGTGGAGGAGATGCTCGACCGGTATCCGCGCCTGCGCGAGCGGGCCGAACAGCGGGCGGGGCTGCTTTCGGGCGGGGAGCAGCAGATGCTGGCCATCGCGCGCGGCCTGATCTCGCGGCCCGATGTCCTCTTGCTGGACGAACCGTCGCTTGGCCTTGCCCCGGCGATCATCCGCGAGCTCTATGACGGGCTGTCGGATCTGCGCGATGCCGGGGCCACCATCCTATTGGTCGATCAGATGGCCGATATGGCGCTGTCCATCGCCGACCATGCCTATGTGCTGGCCGATGGCCGCATCGTCTCCGCCGGAACGGCGGCCGCGATCCGCAGCGACCGCACGCTGGACGAGGCCTATCTGGGTGCCGCCGCCTCCTGAGGGCGGCGGCGTATCGCGGGGGATCGCCTCGGTGCCCCCGCGATACGCCCCGATCATTCCCCGATGCCGGGATAGATCTGCGCCGGCAGCCACAGGCTGATTTCGGGAACCAGCGCGATCAGAACCAGCGCCGCCAGCGCCACGAAGATAAAGGGCAGCGATCCGACCGCCGCCTGACGGTAGGTGATGCCGAGACTGCCCGCGACAAAGAGGTTCAGCCCCAGCGGCGGCGTGAACATCCCGATGGCAGCGTTGACGGCGATCATCACGCCCAGATGCACCGGATCGATGCCCGCCGCCGTCGCCACCGTATAGAGGAACGGCACGAGGATGATGACGATCGAATTGGGATCGAGGAACATCCCCGCCACCAGCACGACGGCGTTGATCGCGATCAGCACGGTCAGACGGTCGGTCCCGATCCCCGCCAGCATGGACTGCACCGCCATGCCGAAGCCCGAGGTCGTCAGATACCATGCGAAGGCCGACGCGCTGGCGACGATGATCATGACCTGTGCCGTGGTGATGGCCGAATCCATCAAGACATCGCGCAGCCCCCGCAGGTCCATCTCGCGGTAGATCGCAAGGGTGACGAAGGCGGCATAGGCCACGGTGACGGCCGCGGCCTCGGTCGGGGTGAACAGCCCGCCATAGATGCCGCCGAGCACGATGAACGGGATCGCCAGCCCCCACGCGCTGTCGCGCAGGGCCGACAGGATTTCCGCCCCCGACCAGCCGCCGGTGCCCGCAAGGCCCTTCATCCGCGCATAGACATAGGTGACGAGCAGGAACGCCGCGCCGTATACCAGCCCCGCGCCGATCCCGGCCATGAATAACGCGCCGATCGACACCCCCGTGACCGAGCCATAGACGATCATGAAGATCGACGGCGGAATGACGATGCCGAGCGATCCCGCCCCCATCAGCAGCCCGATCGAGAAGGGCTTGCTGTAGCGCGCCTCGGTCATCGTCGGCAGCATCAGCTTGCCGACGGCGACCACCGTGGCGGGGCTGGAGCCGGAGATGGCGCTGAAGAACATCGAACTGCACACCGAGGTCATGGCAAGCCCGCCCGGCATCGGCCCCACCAAGGCGATGGCCAGCCGGTTCAGCCGCCGCGACAGCCCGCCCGTCGCCATCAGATTGCCCGCAAGGATGAAGAACGGGATCGCCATCAGGGGAAATTTGTCGATGCCGGAAAACAGGCGCTGGATGACCAGAACCGGCGGCGTCGGCGTGGTCAGCGCCAGGAACCCCAGCACGGGCAGCGCCAAGGTCAGAAAGATCGGCAGGCCAAGGATCAGAAGGGCAAGCAGGACGGCGGTGAAGCTGGGAAGCATGAGGGGCGGCCTTGGAAGGGGGAGGTCAGGACATCAGGGCGGCGCGGTCGGCCGCACTGGGCGGAGAGGCCGCCACCTGCGCGAAACGCAGCGCCATCAGGGCGAACCCGATCGGAAGGGCGAGGTAGACCATCCACATCGGCCATTCGAGCGAGGGCGAGCGCTGATGGAACATCATCATCTGCCGGACAAGCTGCCAACCATACCACGCCAGCACCGCGCACCCGGCCGCAGAGGCGAGAAGCGTGGCGCGGACGAGCCGGAGGCCATGGCGGGCGGGCAGCGTCTCGGTCAGGGCGTCGATGCTGATATGGGCACCCTTGCGCGCCGCCGGACTGCCCCCGATGAACACCATCCAGACGATGGCATAGCGCGTGGCCTCGGCCGCCCAAGGCAGCGCGACATTGGCAAAGACGCGCAGCGCGATGTCCGCGATCAGCACCGCCACCGACAGAACCAGAAGCGCGATCAGCAGAACGGCCTCGAGCGCCGACAGTATCCTGTCGGCGCCCCGTGCGATATGCCGCAGTGTCACTGACCGCTCCGCAGGCTCGCAACCTCGGCCTTGGCCTCGGCGACCAGATCGGGGCCGATCTTGTCGGCAAAGGCCGCATGGACGGGTTCCATCGCATCCGCGAACACCGAAAGCTGTTCGGGCGTCAGGGTGACGATATCGGTGGTGCCCGCCTCGCGGATACGGTCGAGATAGCCGGCCTCCAGCTCTGCCGAACGGGCGCGCTGGAAATCACCGGCCTCCTTGGCCGCCTCCAGCAGGATCTGCTGCGTATCGGCATCCAGCGTGTCGAACCACACCTTCGAGAAGATGAACGCCGTGCCGAGATAGCCGTGATTGGACAGCATCATGTAATCCTGAACCTCGTAGAACTTCATGTTCAGGATCGAAACGATGGGGTTTTCCTGACAATCGACGACGCCCTGCTGCAGCGCGGAATACGTCTCGGAGAAGGCGATGGGGATCGCCGTTGCGCCCATCTCTTCGAACTGGGCGATCAACAGGGGGCTTTCCATCACGCGGGCCTTCACGCCCTGCAGATCGGAAGGCGCGGTGACGGCCTTGTCGCAGGTCAGCTGCTTGAAGCCCGATTCCCAGAAGGACGCCCCGACGAAGCCCGCGTCCGAGAGATCGTCGAGGATCGATTGCCCCACCTTTCCATCCAGCACGGAATAGGCGGTGTTGCGGTCGGGGAACAGGAACGGCAGATCGATCAACTGGAGCGAGGGCGCGAAGTTCGACAGCTTGGCGGTCGGGATCGGCGCAGCCTGAACGGCGCCGAACTGCATCTGCTGGGCCACCTCCACATCATCGCCAAGCGCGTTGTTGGCATAGATCTGCACGTCGATGGCGTGGTTCGTGCGGGCCTCCACCAGCTCTTCGAATTTCAGGGCGCCTTCGTGCTGCGCGCTGTCTTCGGGCAGGTCGTGATGAAGCTTGAGCACCTGCTGCGCCATCGCAGCCCCGGACGCCGCAAGGTATCCGGCAAGGGCAAGGCCGGTGGCCACCCCGGAAAGGATCGAAAGGCGGGCGGGCATGTTGGCTCTCCTGTTGGATCTCGTGTTGTTTGCAAGTGAACGCTTGCAAACCCACCCGCCATTGTAAACGTTCGCTTGTATACAAGGCCTCAAGCCGCCGACGATTTGATCACCGCGCAGGCATGATGCCCGATCCGTGGGCATGGGGCGAACGGGGCGCGCCTATTCGCGCCAGCCCCCGGAAACGAACAGCATCAGATGGTGCAAAGAATCCGGCCTCAGTCGTCCCGCTCGGCCAGACGTGACGACCCCGCCGCGCTTTCCTGCCAATCGTGATAAGTCTGCGCCGAACCCTTTAGCTTCCACTCGATACGACCATTGCTGTTGCGATCCAGAACCACAGCGGCAGCTGCGGAAGGGCTGGAAAACGGCCACGGCCGCACGAAGCGCAGCTTCCCCGGCCCATCGGCGACGAGCACCGCATCGGAGACGAGTTTCTCCTTCAGCTTTCCATAACCCTGCTGCGCATATCCGGTATCGGTCAGCGCCTGCGATCCCTCGAGGATGATGAACTCCCCCTCCTCCTCTACGGCGTTCGCTTTCACGCCGCTCTTGTGGCGGATCTCGAATTGCACATCCCCGCGCGTCCGCTCTTCGATCGGCTGACGCGTCGCTGTGACGGCTTTTGGCTGCGGCTTCAGCATATCGAAGCCGATCACGGGGAGCACGATCTTCAGATTGGCCAGAAACTGCTCCATATTGGCGCGGTCTGCTTCTGGCAGCCTCCGACGCCCTGTTTCCGGCTGCGTCCCGTTATCGAGGATGACACGTCCCGCCTGCGCGGTCATCTCGATCAGGCGGGCCTCCAGATACTCGGCATGACCTTTCGACAGATCGTCATCGCTGGTGGTGACGGTCATCGCGGTTTCCCAGAAATCCCGTTTCAAAGCGCTCTGCCGGATCCGCTCTGCCACAGAGTTGCCCGAACCGATATAGACCCGCACGGCCCCGGCCTGATCGGGGTCCGGCCCAGAGAGGATGTACACGCCCGTCCGGTCGACTTCGGCACGCGCCGTCAGATCGCCGAAGGCCGAAGCGCCGCTGATGAAGACAAAGCCGGTCCAGCCATGGATCGTCGCTTTCCGTAGGCCCGTTGGCTTTCCATCCACGAGAAACAACTGAATCGTACGCCCGAAAACATCATCCGCGTGCATGGTCGTCCCTTATTCGACTATCCCCTTCACCATGCCGCAAGCGGTACCGCCGAAGCCAGCCCTTGCATGACGTTACCCACCGATGACACGCACGAGATTATGCACGGCGTCGCGCAGTTGCGCCAATTCCTCGCCCGACATCTGCAGATCCGCCGCCAGCGCGTTCGGGACGATCGCCGCCTTCTCCCGCAGGGCCCGCCCCGCTTCGGTCAGCGAGATCAGCACGCGTCGTTCATCCGACGGATCGCGATCCCGCGTCACCAGACCGTTCTGGACGAGCCGCTTGATCAGCGGGGTAAGTGTACCGCTATCGAGATGCAAGCGCGCCCCGATGCTGCCGATGCTCTGCGGCGCGGCTTCCCACAGGACCAGCATCACGAGGTATTGCGGGTAGGTCAGACCAAGCGGGCCAAGAACCGGCCGATAGAGCCGCCCGATCAGGTTCGACGCCGCATAGAGCGGGAAACACACCTGCCGGTCGAGTGCGAGATCGTTCGTCATGGCCGTGTCCGTCATCGAAATGCCCGCCCCCTTCGTCTGCGTGCAGCGCAGGTTTTGCCCTGCGATCACGATCTGCTCAATCAGATTGCGCACAATGTTATCGGGTGCAAGGAAACTTTCCCTCCGCTCTGCGTTGGGATGCAGACGCATATGCAAGAACCCAACGGAGACTATCATGACCAACCGGATCACGACCATCAATCCGGCCACGGAAGAGCCGATCGAAACCTATGACATGATGACCGATGCGCAAGCGGAACAGGCCATTCAGGCCTGCTACGCGGCTTTCCTCGATTGGCGACTGAAACCGCTGGAGGAACGGGCGAAGGTCATCGGGGCCATCGGCAAGGAACTCGTGAACCGGAAGGACGCCTATGCGGCCCTCATGACGCGCGAAGTCGGCAAGCTGATCGGCGACAGCCGGCAGGAAGTCGATCTTTGCGCCGCGATCTGCGATTTCACCGCCGAAACCGGCCCGAAGGCGCTGGCCGACGAGGAACGGGACATTCCGGGCGGCAAGGGCGTCGTCAGCTATGCCCCCCAAGGCGTGATCTATGGCATCCAGCCTTGGAACTTCCCCTGCTATCAAGCGGTGCGCTATGCCATCGCCAACCTGATGGCCGGCAACGGCGTTCTTTTGAAACATGCCGAGAACTGCACCGGATCGGGCCTGTTCCTGAAAGAGGTGTTCGAGGCGGCGGGCCTTCCGAAGGATCTGTTCACGGTTCTGCTGATCGATCACGACCAGTCGGACAAGGTCATCGCGAACCGTTTGGTGCGCGGCGTGACCTTGACGGGCAGCGACCGTGCGGGCCGCGCCGTGGGCGCCACGGCGGCCAAGCATCTGAAGAAGACCGTGCTCGAACTCGGTTCCAACGACGCGTATATCGTGCTGGACGATGCCGATCTGGATGTCGCGGTCGAGGCGTGCGTGCAGGGCCGGATCTACAACAACGGCCAGACCTGCGTGAACGCCAAGCGCTTCGTCATCACCGAGAAGAACTACGATGCCTTCGTCGAACGTTATGCCGAGAAGATGAGCGCGATCACCATGGGCGATCCGACGGACACGGCGACGAAGCTCGGCCCGCTGGCGCGCGACGATCTGCGCGACAAACTCGCGAGCCAAGTGGACGAGAGCGTTGCGAAGGGCGCGCGGGCCATCGTCGGCGGCAGCATTCCCGACCGCAAGGGCGCCTATTATCCCGCCACCGTTCTGGTGGATGTGGCACCGGGTCAGCCCGCCTATGACGACGAGCTGTTCGGCCCGGTCGCATCCATCATCCGCGCCAAGGATGACGACGACGCGCTCCGCATCGCCAATGACAGCCGGTACGGCCTTGGTGGCGGCATCTTCTCCAAGGACGAAGCGCGCGCGCGGGAACTGGCGGCCAAGCACTTCGACACCGGCATGATCTCGATCAACGGTTACAGCATCGCGATCCCGAACATGCCCTTCGGCGGCACGAAGGATTCCGGCCATGGCCGCGAACATGGCGGCTTCGGGATGAAGGAATTCGTCAACGTGAAGTCGATCTATCTCGCGTAATCGCGGCAGATGACGACCGATAGGGGGGCTGGTTTTCCAGCCCCCCTATGCCATGGCGGTGACGGCCGCATCAGGCCTGAGCAAGCTCTGCGATGGGGGGAGTCAGCGTACCGGCGAAATGGCAGGCCACCTTATGACCGTTGCTGAACGCATGCATCTCCGGCTTCTCCGCGCGGCAACGCTCTACGGCGAACGGGCACCGGCCCGCGAAACGGCAGCCCTTCGGCGGGTCGATCGGCGAAGGCGGCTCTCCGGTCACGGTGAAACGCTCCTCCCCGCGCCGCCCATCGGGGCTTAGCGCCGAGGCCATCAACGACCAAGTATAGGGATGCCGGGCGCTGCTGAAGATCTCCTCGACCGGGCCGGTCTCGACGAACTCCCCCAGATACATCACCGCGACATGGGTGCAGATGTGCTGCACCACCGCCAGATCGTGCGAGATGAAGACATAGGTCAGTCCTTTGTCCCGCTGAAGGGTGCGCAGAAGGTTCAGGATCTGGGCCTGAATGGCCACGTCCAAGGCCGAGACGGGCTCATCGCAGACCACCAGCTTCGGCTCCGTCACCATCGCGCGGGCGATGCACAACCGCTGCCGCTGCCCCCCCGAGAACTGATGCGGAAACAGCTTCTTGGCATCGGGATGCAGGCCGACGGCCTTGAACAGCGCATCGACGCGGGCGTCGTGTTCCGCGCGCGGGAAAAGGTTCATCAGATCCAACGGCTCACGCACCGCATCGCCCGCGCGCAGCCGCGGATTGAGCGAGGAATAGGGGTCCTGAAACACCATCTGGATGTTGCGGCGCACGGCGCGCAGACTCTCGCCCCGGAGGCCGGACAGATTGTCCGGCCCAAGCCGGATCGCCCCCTCGGCCGGATCGACCAACCGCATCAGCGCCTGCGCGGTCGTGGATTTCCCCGACCCGCTTTCGCCGACGATGCCGAAGCTGTCGCCTTCGTTCACGCGGAAATCGACACCATCGACCGCATGCACGGTCCGTCCATCCGCAAGCGGGAAGTGAACCTTGAGGTTGCGGACATCGAGCAGGTTCTTCATGCGAACACCTCCGCCTTTGCGTGCCAGCAAAGAGCACCGTGATCGGGACCCGTCGCCGCCAAGGGCGGCGCCTCGGTGGTGCAGCGGCTGTCGGCCAGCGCGCAGCGGGGCGCGAAACGGCATGCCTTCGGAAACCGTCCGAGCGGCGGAACCATGCCCGGGATCTCGCCCAGCGATACCGCCTCGGAGTGGCGGGCCGCCCGGCCCAGCCGCAGACGCGGGGTGCAGGACATCAGCCCGCGCGTATAGGGATGCGACGGTGCATCCATGATCGCGCGCACCGGCCCGGTTTCGACGCATTTGCCCGCATAGAGGACCGCCACCTCGTCGGCCATTTCCGCGACGGAGCCGAGATCGTGGGTGATCAGCAGGATCGCGGTCCCCGTCTGCATCTGCAATTCGCGCAGCAGTTTGAAGATCTGCGCCTGCACCGTCACATCGAGGGCGGTCGTCGGCTCGTCGGCGATGATGACTTTGGGGCGGCAGGCCAGCGCGATGGCGATCATCACCCGCTGCCGCATCCCGCCCGAAAGCTCGTGCGGATAGGCTTCCAACCGTTCCGCCGGCGAGGGTATCTGAACCGCGCGCAGCATCTCCAGCGCGATCTCGCGGGCCTCAGGGCCGGATTTGCGCTGATGAAGCTCCACCACCTCGGCGATCTGCCGCTCCACCGTCATCAGCGGATTGAGCGATGTCATCGGCTCTTGGAAGATCATCGAAATGGCATTGCCGCGCAGTTGCCGCATGCGTGCCGGACGCGCCTTCGTCAGTTCCTCGTCGCCAAGGCGGATGCTTCCCCCCGCGATGCGGAACCGGTCGGGCAACAGACCCATGGTGGCCAGCGCGGTCATCGACTTGCCGCAGCCCGACTCGCCGACCACCGCAAGCGTCTGCCCCGCACGGACCGACAGCGATACGCCATCCAGAACGCGGTGCGCGGTGCGGCCGGTGCCGACCTCGACGGCGAGGTTCTCGATCTTCAGATAGGGATCCATCAGCGCCTCCGCAGCTTGGGGTTCAGTGCGTCGTTGATGCCGTCTCCGACCAGCGAGATCGCCAGAACCGTGACGAAGATCGCCACGCCGGGCAATGTCACCGTCCACCACGCATCCAGTAGGTAGTTGCGGTTCTGCCCGATGATCAGCCCCCAGGACATGGTGTTGGAATCGCCGAGCCCGAGGAAGGACAGCCCCGCCTCGAACAAGATCGCCGATCCCACGGCCAGCCCCGCCGCCACCACCAGCGGGGGCAGCGCCGCGGGCAGGATGACGCGGAAGATCAGGTATCCGTTGCGCGCGCCGGCCGTACGGGCGGCGTTGACATAGTCGAGCTTGCGGATTCGCAGAAACTCGGCCCGAGCCAAACGTGCGACTTGCGGCCAACTGACGATGCCGATCGCAAAGACGATCGTCGTCAGATGGGCGCCGAATATCGACACAAGCAGCATGGCCAGCAGGATCGTGGGCAGGATCTGGAAGAACTCGGTGATCTTCATCAGCACCGCATCGATGCGCCCGCCGAAATAGCCGGCAAGGCTTCCGGTCACGATGCCGATGATCACTGCGATGACGGCGGATGAGGCCCCGACCAGAAGCGTCGCCTTACCGCCCGCGATGATCCCGGCCAGAATGTCGCGGCCAAGATAATCCGTGCCCAAGGGCGCATATTCCCCCCCCGGCGGCACGAAGGGCATGTCGATCATCGCATAGGGATCGACGTCGTAGAGAAACGGTCCGGCCAGCGACAGCGCGATGACCGCGCAGAGCAGGCCCAGCCCCAGCAGCGCGGACTGATTGCGACCAAAGGCCGAGAGGAACTCCCGCGCCGGATGCGCAGGCTTTGCGATCTCCGGTGCGGTCACGGCGGCTGGCGGGACAGGAGTGGCTTCCGGCCTTGCGGTCATGGACAGGTCCTTCATGTTTTCGCTCCGCGGCGCTTGCGACGACGCGTGCCGATGCGCGGGTCGATCCGGGCATAGGCAAGATCGGTCAGGATGTTGGCGACCATCACCAGCATGGCGGAGAAGAAAAGAATGGCGAGAAGCGTCGGATAATCGCGGCGCAGGATGCTTTCATAGGCAAGGCGCCCGAGGCCGGGCCAGTTGAACACCGTCTCCACCAGAACGGCGCCGGCCATCAGCTGCCCCATCTGAAGGCCGACCATGGTGACGACCGGGATCAGCCCGTTGCGCAAGGCGTGTCCATAGATGACGCGCCGTTCGGACAGCCCCTTGGCCCGCGCCGTGCGGATGTAATCGGCGCCCAGCACATCCAGCATCGAGGCCCGCGCCAGCCGCGAATAGAGCGCGATGTAGATCGAGGCCAAAGTGACGGCGGGCAGCACCAGATGATGCGCCACATCGAGCATATGAGCGACCACCCCGTCGGTGCCCCGCACATTCGTCATCCCCGAGACGGGAAAGATCGGGAAGGTGGAGGCGAAGAGGATCAGCAGCATCAGCCCGGTCCAGAACACCGGCGCCGAATACCCCGCCAGCGAGAAGATCGTGACGAGGTGGCTCAGGATCCCGCGCGGGCGGCGCGCCGAATAGATGCCCATCAGGGTGCCCAGCGTGACGGAGATCAGCACCGACGCCATGACGAGAATGATCGTGGCCGGAAGGCGATCGAGGATCAGCGTCAGAACCGGCTCCCGGAAATAATAGGAGAAGCCGAAATTCCCGGTCAGAATCTTGCCGATATATATGGCCAGCTGCACCACCACGGGCTTGTCGAGCCCGTATTCCGCGCGCATGGCCGCAATCACCTCCTCCGAGGCGCCGCCCATCTCGCCGACGATGACCGATACGGGATCGCCGGGGGCCAGCTGGATCAGCAGGAAATTCAGGACGACGACGGCCAGAAGCAAGCCGGCAAAGGACAGGAAGCGGGACATCAGGGGTGGCATCTCGGGGATCCCTTTCGGTAGGCGGGGCCTGCGCGGACCAAAGGTGGCGCAAAAGCCCGCTGGGTTCCGGGGGCGATCCGAAGGCGGCGGCCTTCGGATCGTGGATCACGCAGGGCGGATCATTCGGCCCAATGCATCTGATCCCACGGAGCGGCGGGGCCCCAGATGGTGGTCGGCAGCCCTTCGAGCCCGTCCTTGTAGGCCTCGGTATAAGGAAGGTCCGACAGGAAGATCACGGGCGCATCCTCGACGACGATCTTCTGGAACTCGGCATAGAGCGCGGCGCGTTTGGCCGGATCGGTTTCCGTGGCGGCCGCGGTCAGCAGTTCATCCACCTTCGGGTTGGAATATTGCTGCGTGTTGGACCAGATCACACCCTTGCGGATATTGTCGCTCATATAGGTCCGGTTCACGCCGATCACCGGATCGCCCCAGTTGAACACCGCGTCCTGCGTCACGTCGAAGTCCCAGTTGCCGACCCGCTGTGCCCAAGTCGGGAAATCGGGCGAGGGCCGCGCCTCCACGTCGATGCCGATCTGGCGCAGCTGCGAGCGCAGGTATTCCACGAAATTGCGCCCGGTATCCACGCTGCCGGGGCTGTAATCGACGACCATGGTGAAGCGCGTTCCATCGGCATCCGGCACCAGACCGGCCTCGTCCAGAAGCTCCTCGGCCTTGGCGAGATCGAAGTCGTAGTGATTGACGTCATCGGTCGACAGCGGCGAGGAATTGATGATCGGGCCCGTCTGGTCGTGGGCGTAGCCGCCCAAGAGCCGGTTCAGATAGAAATCCTTGTTGATTGCGTAGCCGATCGCCTGACGCACCCGCTTGTCGTCATAGGGCGCGCGCTTGGTGTTGAAGGCAAGCCAGTTGATCGGGCCGATGCCATCCCCGCCTTCGGTGGTGATCGAGACGCCTTCCGCCTTGTCCAGCCGCTGGATGGTGCGCACATCGGACAGGAACGGCGCGTAATCGACATCGCCGCGTTCCATCGCCAGCGTCAGGTTCGGCTCGTCGGAGAAGATCTGAAAGATCACCTTGTCGAGCTTGGGATACCCCTCGAGGAAGAAGTCCTCGTTCTTCTCCAGACGGATGACCTCGCCCTTGGTATATTCCACGAATTTGAACGGCCCCGATCCGATCGGCGCGAGGTTGGCGGGATTCTCGCGGATCGGCCCTTCGCCATAGATATGCTCCGGCAGGACCGGCAGGAACACCGGCGACATCGCCAGAAGCAGCGCCGGATGCGGATGGCTCAGATGGATCACCACGGTGCGGTCGTCGGGCGTATCGACGGATGTGACCGGCGCCAGCATGGTCGTGAAGGGGTGGTTCTCCTTCACCGTCTCGATGGAGAAGGCGACATCTTCGGCAGTGACCGGCGTGCCATCGTGGAACGTCGCGCCCTCCACCAGATGCAAGGTGACGGTCAGCCCGTCCTCGGACGTCTCCCAGCTTTCGGCCAGATAGGGCTGCGGGTTCCAATTGGC
Organism: Falsirhodobacter algicola; assembly: GCF_018279165.1. Taxonomy (GTDB): domain Bacteria; phylum Pseudomonadota; class Alphaproteobacteria; order Rhodobacterales; family Rhodobacteraceae; genus Falsirhodobacter; species Falsirhodobacter algicola. The sequence goes on from NZ_CP047289.1 coordinate 1,726,780, forward strand.
GTCATAGCGCAGCGGCGAGGCGAATATCTGGGTCGAGACCATGGCCGTGGCGATGCCCGACTGGATCGCGCCGTTCAGGTTGCTGGGCGTGTTGACGGTGCCGACGATCAGCGTTTCCTCGGCAGAAGCGCCGACCGCGGCGGCACCGAGAAGAGCGGCGAGGGCGGTGGATCGGAGGAATTTCATCTGGGACTCCCTGTCCATGTCGTGTGTCGTTTTTGTCGTGCGTCAGGTCATGCCGGACAGCCCGCGGGCTCCGGTCAGAACGGCCATAGCGGCCAGAAGGATCAGAGCGACGGTTCTGTAGCCGCCGTCTCCGAGCCTGTGAAAACCGAGGCTGCCCGCCCATGTCCCCAGAAGGAGAACCGGCAGGGCAAGAACGGCCGTCAGCACCGCCTCGCGCGTCAGTTCACCCGCCCAGAAGAGGCCGGGCAGCGCCAGAAGCGATGTCAGGAAGAAGAACACCATCAGCGATGCCCGCGTCCGGTCCGCCGCCTGCGTCCGGCCCAGGAAATAAGCGATGGCCGGGGGGCCGGGCATCGCCGCCAACCCTGAGAACAGCCCCGCCACCAAACCGGCACCGAGCGCCGGACCGGGGCCGTCCGGCAGGCGCAGCTTCGTCAGCAGCGCAAGAAACCCGCAGCCGACCAGCACCGCGAGGACGACGCGCATCGTATCCGCAGGCAGATGCGTCAGCCCCCAGATGCCCACCGGGGTGCCGACCACGGCCCCCAGCGTCAGCAGCGCAAGCGCCCGGCGATCGAGCAGCCGATGCATCGCAACCACATCGCGCATCCCGATAAGGCATTGCAGCACGATGGCGATGGCGACCGCCCGGGCCGGCGCAACCACGAGGCTCATCACCGGCACGGCGGCCATGGCAAAGCCGAAGCCGGTCAGCCCGCGCAAGACGGCCGCCGCGAACACGGCCGCCAGGAGGAGCCCCGTGACGATCATCCGTCGAAGTTCATGACGATGGTTTTCTTGCGGGTGAAATGCTCGGTCATCGCCTCGAGGGACGCTTCCTTGCCAAGCCCCGAACGACCGAACCCCCCATAAGACACGTTGGGTTGGATCGTCAGGTTCTGGTTGACCTGTACATACCCGGCATCGAGCCGCGCCGTCGCATCCAGCGCCGTGTTCAGATCGCGGGTCCAGATCGTCGCAGCCAGTCCGTAACCGCTCGTATTGGCGCGGGCGATGACATCGTCGTAATCCTGCCATACCTGCACCACGGCGACCGGACCGAAGATCTCTTCGCGCACGCAGGGGTGATCCTCCGGCAATCCCAAGATCAGGGTCGGCTGCTCGAACAGGTCGGGCACGATGGCGCCGCCCTTGGGCAGACGGCCGTAACGGCGGATCTCCGCATCCTCGACCTTTTCGGCCATCGCGACATATCTGCGAATGGTCGCGGCCTGACGCGCGTTGATGATGGTGCCGATCTCCGTCGCCTCATCGAGCGGATCGCCGATCACCATCGCGTCCAGCCGGGCACCGATCTTGGCAAGGAACGCGTCCTTCAGATCGGCATGGACGTAGATGCGCGAAGCCGCGGTGCAGCTTTGCCCCTGACGGGTGAACCGCATCCCCGAAAGCGCGCCTTCGACCGCCCGATCGAGGTCGGCATCGGCGCATATGATCATCGGCGATTTGCCACCCAGTTCCAGACTGACCGGCACGATCCGTTTCGCGCCCGCCTCGTAGACCGCCTGCCCCACCGCTTCGGACCCGGTGAAGCTGATCTTGGCCACGTCGGGATGCGCGGTCAGCACGGCGCCGCAATCCGCGCCGGTACCGCAGACGACATTGACGCAGCCCTCCGGCAGGTGCGCGGCCAGAATCTCGGCGCAGAGCAGCGTGGCGAACGGCGCCTCCTCCGAAGCCTTGACGACCACGGTGTTGCCCGCAACCAGAGCCGGGCCGATTTTCAGCATCATGAGAACCAAGGGCACGTTCCATGGCAGGATCGCCGCGACGACGCCCAACGGCTCCCGGATCGTCATGGTCAGCATGCGCGGGTTGTAGGGCACCGTCTCGCCCTTCAGCTCCGAACCGAGCCCCCCGTAGAATTCCAGCAGATCCGCCGCCACGGCGACTTCCCCGCGGCATTCCGTGCGCAGCGCCTTGCCGGTTTCCATCGCAAGGATCCGCGCGATGGCCTCGGATTGCTCGGCGAGGGCGCGGCCGGCGGCGGCGACGGCCTTGCCACGGGTCCGGGCGGGCGTTCGCGCCCAAGCGTCGAAGGCGCCGCGCGCCGCGGCGACGGCCGCATCCGTTTCCACCGCGCCGGCATCCGCCGCGTCGCCCAGCTGCGTGCCGGTGGCCGGGTTCAGCACGGGCAACCGCCGGGCGGACGGGACGCGGCGGCCACCGATGAGGTTCTGACCCGCGAGGCTGCGGATGGCGGTGACCGGATCGATCTGAAGGGAGGGGCTGTGTTCTGTCATGAACGTCACTTTCCGCGCGGATGGTTTCGATTGCATGGGCCAGCATCGGGTTTCCGATGGGGCCAGAGGGACATCGCCGCTCAGCCAAGGGCCAACAGCGTCGCCAGATCATGGGCGGGTCCGGTGCCGATACCGACAAGGCGCGTACCGGAATGCGGCGCATCCCCGGGGGTGAGCGTCCAGCGGCCCGCCACATATTGCAGCAAGGCCGCCCCCCCTTGCAGCGCCACCCAGCCCTTCAGCCGCAAGAGGCTGCGCGGCAGTCGGCCCAGAGCGCGCTCGAGCTCTGCCGCATCCAAAGGCGCCTCCCAATCAAGGCGGCTGCGACTGAAGACGTCTTCGTGCCGCCCGTCGGGAACCGGCGGTGCGACCGTCAGGCCGCGCCCCGGCAATGCCAGAAGTTCGGGCGGCAGGGCGGCATGGGAGGTGCGCACCACCGGGCGGCCCGGTGCGATGCGCCTGAGGGCCGTCGCCGCCTTGGACACCAGCGCCTCGCCCGCCGCATCCGCATGATTGAGCAGCACGAGATCCGCCCCGTCGAACTGCCGCACCACCGTATCCCCCACGAGCGGATCGTCGAGCAGACCGGGCAATTCGGCGGCATGGGCCAGCACGATCACCAGATGCAGGCTCAGCGCTGGGTCCAGCAGGGCGAATTCGGCGATGCGGCGGGGCTCGGCCACGCCCGACGCCTCGATCAGGATCGCTTTCGGGCCGCTCGCCAGCGCCCGGTCCAATGCCGGCCCGATACCTTCCGCCATGGAGCAGCAGATGCATCCCCCCGACAGTTCGAAGGTCAGATCATCCGCCGAGGCAATCAGTCCGGCATCGACGTTGAGATCCCCGAAATCGTTGACCAGAACCGCCGTCCGCGGCGGCGCGGCGGCAAGGATGCGGTTCATCAGCGTGGTCTTGCCGGACCCGAGGAAACCCCCGACGACGGTGACCGGGACGGCGCCGCTCATGCCCGCACCTCGGCCGTCGGCAGCGCCATGGGGACCGGCGGCGCGCCCGTGATGCGGCTGGCGTGGAAACGGCCCGACACGAGGGTGCCCGCGATGCGGATATCCTTCAGCGCCTCGGGCGGCACCTCGAACGGGTCATCCTCCAGTACGGCGAAATCGGCGAATTTGCCCACCTCAATGGACCCGACGAGGTGATCGAGCTTCAATTGCCATGCCGCGCCCAACGTGATGGCCCGCAGCGCCTCGGGCACCGAAATCCGTTCCTCCGCGCCCAGCACCCGGCCCGACGCGGTGCGCCGATTGACCGCGCACCAAGCGGTGAAAAGCGGCGCCAGCGGCGTGATCGGAGCGTCGGAATGAATCGCCAGCGGCACGCCCGAGGCCAGCGCCGTCGCGCAGGCATCCATCCGCTGCGCCCGGTCCGGCCCCATGGTCAGGGCGTGATGCTGATCCCCCCAGAAATAGATGTGATTGGCGAAAAGGTTGGCGCAGATGCCCGTTGCCGCCATCCGGCGAAACTGACTTTCATCCGCCATCTGACAGTGCTGAAGCACATGCCGATGATCCGGAAAAGGCGCATCGGCCAAGGCCCCCGTCAGCACGTCGATCGCGAATTCCGAAGCTTGGTCCCCGTTCACATGCAGATGCATCTGGATGCGCGCGGCGTTGTAGGCGCGGATCAGATCGCGCAACTGCGCCGGGGGCATGTTCCAAATGCCGTTCGGCGCACCGTTGTGATAGCCCGGCCATTTCAACCGCGCCGAGAACCCTTGTATCGACCCGTCGGTCATCACCTTGACGGGGCCGGGGTGGAACCGGTCATTGGCCAGACGGCGTATCTCCTCCATCCGCCGGATCCCCTCGGCGGGCGGCATGGATACCGCGGCCAGCGCCGGCACGCACCGCAGCGGAAAATCCTCGTCCGAGGTCGCGGAGACATAGGCCGCGACCACCCCCTCGGTCAGCTTCTGGTGCAGGTCGGTGCAGGTGGTGACCCCGGCATTGACCGCCGACTGGGCAAAGCGGCCAAGGATGTCCGGCGTGATGTCGCGCAGCGCGAAGGCATCCCCCACGACCTTCTGGGCCATGAACATCGCCGCCATTTCCCGAAGCTCGCCCGTCGGCATCCCATTCGGATCGCGCAGGATGCCCTCGACCCCGGTGGCCTTGTCCATGCCGCCGCGCATCAGGACGACGCTGTTCACCGTCATCAGATGGAACGAGGCATGGATGATCAGGATCGGGCGCGTCGTGGAGACTTCGTCCAGATCCAGACGGGTCAGGCGCGCCGCCCCGAAATAGATCGGGTCGAACCCCCACGCCAAGAGGGGCGCATCTGGATCGTCCAACTGCGCCTCTCGCTCCTTCAACCGCTCGATCACCGCGCGGGGGCTGCCAAGCCCGCCCTCCAGACGGCCATCGGGGGCATGGCGGCGGAAATACCCAAGGAACAGATCCTTCCAAACGCCCCCCTCCATCGCATGCGCATGCGCCTCCACCAGACCCGGCATCAGCACCCGGTCCGCAAACCGATCGTCGATCTTACCGACGTTCCAACGCGCGCAATCGGCGGCATCGCCCACCGCAAGAATACGTCCATCGCTGATCGCCGCATGTGTGGCGATCGGGCGGTTGCGGCTCATGGTGTGAATGCGTTTCGCGCGGATGACCCGGATGGTGTCGGTCATGTCTGCGGCCCCTCTGCTGTCCGGTCGCATCAGACTAGTCGGCAGCGCCGCCGCGCAGACAGGGCCAACACCGCCCTGCGGCTTGGGCCAGAGGTTAACGCAGGCTGGCGGCCGCTTCGCCCAGAAGGCGCAGCCCGCGGTCGATCCGCCGATCGTCGATATAGGACATGCCAAGGCGCAGGAACCGCCCGGCATGATCTTCGGGCACGAAAGGATCGCCGCTTTCGGTCAGAACGCTGCGCTCCGCCGCGGCCTGCCAAAGACGGCGCGCGTCCATCCCCGCCGGACATTCGAGCCAGACCGACGAGCCGCCCCCGCCATGGCTCATCCGGAACGCCGGCAGATGCGTTTCGCACCCGGCGACGATCTTTTCGAACCGATGCTGCAAGGCGCTGCGCAACTGCCGGACGAGGGCGAAGTAATGCCCCTCGGCCAGAAAGATCGCCGCCGTACGCTGATTGTTGAGCGGTGCCGAGCGATGAATGAGGCGCCGCAGCCAGCGGGCCTCTTCGATCAGGGGGGCATCCGCCACCATGAACCCAAGGCGCACGCCCGGAGACAGCACCTTGGACAATGTGCCGAGATAGGCCACCCGCCCCTCGGTATCGAGCGATTTGAGCGTGCTGCCATCCGACGCGAAGGCGGTTTCGCCGTCGTAATCATCCTCGATCAGCAGCGTTCCGTCCCGCTTCGCCCGCGCAAGGATCGCGGTTCGGCGCGCGGCGGACATCTGCACCATGGTCGGGCAGTGGTTCACCGGCGTCAGGATGGCGATGTCCAACGGCCCGGCAAGATCGGTCCGCGCCCCATCGGCATCCACCGGCAGATCGACGATCTCGGCACCATCGGCGGCGAAGATGTTGCGCGCATCGGGATAGCCGGGCATTTCGGCCCCGACACGCGTTCCCGGACGGGCCAGAAGGCGCGACAGCAGGTACAGCCCCTCCTGCGTGCCGAGCGTGATCAGGATTTCCTCGGGGCGGGCGAAGACACCCCGCTGCGGCAGGATCTGGGTGCGGATCTGCTCGATCAGAAGCGGATCATCCTCCACCGCGCGGTCGGCGGTCCACCAGTCGATCGCCGAGCGGCCCAGAGCGTCCCGCGAACAGGCCCGCCATGTGTTGATCGGAAACAATCGCGGATCGACCTGACCATAGACGAAGGGATATTCGTAATCCTGCCAGTTCGACGGCTTGATGATATGGCGCAGCTGCGACGGGCGTTGCTTGAGCCGCGCCGCCCAATCGATCGCCGGGCGCCGGTCCGCAGCGTCCGGGACGGGCATCGGATCGTTCGCGGCCTCCCGGGCCTCGCCCACGAAATACCCCCGGCGCGGCACCGCGTTCAGATAGCCGCGGGCCACCAGTTCCTCATAGACGGCCGAAACCGTGTTGCGCGCGATCCCAAGCTGTTCGGCCAGCCGCCGGGACGGCAGCATCTTTTGCCCGGACATCATCTGCCCCGCGTGAATCGCCTCTACGATGGACCGCCGCAACTGCGCCTGTATGGGGTCGGAACTGTCGCGGGCGATCGGGGTCAGCATGGGACGCTCATATCAGGGGCCAGTTGGGGTCAGCTTGGGCCAGCGTGGCGCGCCCCTCAACGTTTCCGGCAGGGGAAACGGCCGCGAAGGCCTCGATTGCCGCATTTTTCCGCACATTTGCGCGGTGTGGCCCCATGTGTTGCGCAATGCTGGCCCTGTCCGAACCGCCGCAGACGCGCTTGGGTTGCCGGAACTCAGGAGGTTGCGCGATGTATGACAACGATCTGACCGCAGTGGTCGAGGCGGACAGGAGCCACGTTTGGCACCACATGGTCCAGCATGCGGGATTCGCGTCGAAGGATCCGCGGATCATCGTCGAAGGGCGTGGCCTGTCGGTCTGGGATCAGAACGGCCGGGAGTTCACGGACGCGGTGTCGGGCGGGGTCTGGACGGTCAATGTCGGCTATGGCCGCGAAAGCATCGCCAATGCGGTGCGGGATCAATTGATCCGGATGAATTATTTCGCCGGCAGCGCCGGATCGGTCCCCGGGGCGCTGTTCGCCGAACGGCTGCTGACGAAGATGCCGGGGATGAGCCGGGTCTACTATGCCAATTCGGGCAGCGAGGCCAACGAGAAGGCGTTCAAGATGGTGCGCCAGATCGCGCACAAGCGGCATGGCGGACGAAAGCACAAGATCCTGTTCCGCGAACGCGACTATCACGGCACCACCCTCGGCACGCTGTCGGCCTGCGGCCAGCCGGAACGCCATATGCAGTACGGTCCGCTGACCCCCGGTTTCGTCGAGGTGCCGCATTGCCTCGAATACCGCGCCCAATGGGACCTTTCGGGCGAGGCCTATGGCCGCCGCGCGGCGGATGCGATCGAAGAGGTGATCCTGCGCGAAGGCCCCGACACCGTGGGGGCCCTTTGCCTCGAGCCGATCACCGCAGGCGGCGGCGTCATCGTGCCCCCCGAAGGGTATTGGCCGCGGGTGCAGGAGATCTGCCGCAAATACGATATCCTGCTGCATATCGACGAAGTGGTCTGCGGCGTGGGCCGGACCGGGACGTGGTTCGGCTATCAGAACTACGGGATCGAGCCGGACTTCGTGACCATGGCCAAGGGGGTCGCCTCGGGCTATGCGGCGATTTCGTGCTGCGTCACCACCGAGGCGGTGTTCGACCTCTTCAAGGGGGATGCGGCCGACCCGCTGGATCATTTCCGCGACATCTCCACCTTCGGCGGCTGCACGGCGGGGCCCGCCGCCGCGCTCGAGAATCTGCGGATCATCGAGGACGAGGGTCTGCTGCAGAACACGCTGACCATGGGCGATCGGCTGCTGGGGCATCTGCAGGCCCTGACGGAGAAACATGCCGCCGCGGGCGAGGCGCGGGGCAAGGGGCTGTTCTGCGGTCTGGAACTGGTAGCCGACCGGGCGACGCGTGCGCCCCTCGATGAAAAGTCCGTCGCCGCAGTCGTCGCCGAATGCGATCGCCGCGGCGTGATCCTCGGGATGACCAATCGCAGCCTGCCGGGCCTGAACAACACGCTCTGCCTCTCGCCCGCGCTTACGGTGACGGCGGATCAGGTGGATATGATTTCCGATACGATCGACCGGGCCTTGGCCACGGTTCTGGGCTGAAGGGACATCTCGAAGATGACGACGACAATCTACCGCGCCGCAAAGATCCTGACGATGAACCCCTCCAACCCGGTGGCCAGCCATGTCGCGGTGCGCGACGGCAAGGTGCTGGGCGCAGGCACGCTGGAGGAGCTGGCAGGCTGGGGCGATCACGTCCTCGACGAACGCTTCGCCGATAAGGTGCTGATGCCGGGCTTCGTCGAGGGTCATGCGCATACCTCGGCCGGAAGCCTGTGGGATTATTGCTATCTCGGCTATTTCGACCGCGCCGATCCGGATGGCACCGTCTGGCCGGGGCTCAAGGACCGCGATGCGGTGGTGGCGCGACTGGCCGAAGCCTGCGCCGGGGTGCCCGAAGGCGATCTGGTCCTCGGCTGGGGGCTGGACCCGATCTATATGGACAACGTGCGGCTGACGCGCGCCGATCTCGACGCGGCCTCGGCGCGCCACCGGATCTTGGTGATGAACGCCTCCGGGCATATCGTCAACGCCAACACCGCCGCGCTCGATCATGCGGGATTGCTCCGCGGCGGGCTGAACCATCCCGGCATTCCGCTTGGCGATGACGGGCTGCCCATGGGCGAATTGCGCAGCCCCGAGGTGATGGGCCCGGCGATGGCGCGCAACGGCATCGAGCACGACCTGATGGAGGGGGATGCCAGCGGGCTGAAATCCTACGGCCGGCTTTGCGTCCGCGCGGGGGTCACCACCTCGACCGACTTGGCCCGCATGCTGGACGATGCGATCATATCCGACATGCTGGCCGTCACGGGCGCGGCGGATTTTCCCGTCTGCATCGTGCCGTTCCGCATCATGCTGGGCATGACACCGGAAAATCTGGTGAACTTCGTCGTCTCCAGCAAGGCGCGCAGCACGGACCGGCTCGATCTTGGCCGGATCAAGGTCGTGGCGGACGGCTCCATTCAGGGCTTCACCGCACGCCTGCGCGCGCCGGGCTATTACAACGGAGCGCCGAACGGCCTTTGGTATGTCGCCCCGGAGCAGCTTCTGGAGATCTACGAGCGGGCGCTGAAGGCCGGGGTTCTGGTGCACACGCACACCAATGGCGACGAGGCCACCGAACTGGCAATCGAAAAGCTGGAGGCGGCATTGGCACAGGTGCCCGTGCGCGATCACCGCTTCACCTTGCAGCATTGCCAATTGGCTGGCGGCGATCAGTTCCGCCGCATGGGGCGGCTCGGCATGTGCGTCAATCTCTTCGCCAATCACCACTATTATTGGGGCGACGAACATTACCGCTACACCGTCGGGCCGGAACGCGCGATGCGCATGAACGCCACCCGCACCGCACTCGCGAACGGCCTGCCGCTGGCGATCCATTCCGACGCGCCGGTGACCCCCCTCGGCCCCCTCTTCACCGCATGGGCCGCCGTCACGCGCCTTACGGCGTCGGGGCGCCTTCAGGGCGCACATGAGGCGATCACGGTCCCCGAGGCGCTTTACGCCATCACGATGGGGGCGGCCGTGACGCTGAAGATGGACCACATGATCGGCTCGATCGAAACGGGAAAGCGCGCGGATTTCGCCATCCTCGAGGCCGATCCCACCGAGGTGGCGCCGGAGGATCTCAAGGATGTCGGCGTCTGGGGCACGGTTCAGGGCGGGCGTGTCTTTGCCGCGGCCGACGTCTGATGCGGCTTCCGGTGACGATCCTCGGCGGCTATCTCGGCGCCGGGAAGACCACGCTCGTCAATCATGTGCTGCGCAACGCCGATGGGCTTCGTCTGGCCGTGTTGGTGAATGATTTCGGCGCGCTGCCGATCGATGCGGACCTGATCGAGGCCGAGGAGGACGGCGTGATCTCGCTTTCCGGGGGCTGCGTCTGTTGCAGTTTCGGCGGCGATCTCTCCAGCGCGCTGATGCGCCTTGGCGCCCTCTCCCCCGCGCCGGACCATGTCTTGATCGAATGTTCCGGCGTGGCCCTGCCCGGCAGCGTCGCCTTCATGGTGGAGATGACGGAGGGCATGCGCCTTGACGGCGTCGTAACGCTGGCCGACGCCGAGAGGGTGCGCGATCTGGCCACCGATGGCTATGTTGCCGACACCGTACGCGCCCAGTTGATGCAGGCGGATATCCTCGTTCTCAACAAATGCGATCTGGTGGAGCCGAGCGCGTTGGCACAGACCCGTATTTGGCTTGGCGACGTGACCGATGCGCGGGTCTTGCAGGCCCGCGAGGCCGCGGTGCCGCCATCGGCCTTGCTGGGTGCCCTGCCGGTCCCGCGCCGGGGGCACCGGCTCGATCACGGCCATGCGGACGCGTTCCGCAGTTGCACCCTGACCCCTCCGCCCGGCGATCCGGACGCTCTGGCCCGGGAACTGGCCACCGGATCCTTCGGAGTGATTCGCGCCAAAGGCTATGTGCAGGCCTTGGACGGGGGCACTCACCTCGTTCAGATCGTCGGCCGCCGGTGGCGCACCTCGCCGGCGAAGGAGGCGGCGGCGGGCCTCGTCTGCATCGGCACCGCGCAGGATTTCGCCGCAGAGACGCTTGGCCGATTGGGGCGCGTTTCCTGATTCCGCATCGCCGATGCCGCCGCATCGTCCCTTGCGGGCCGATACCGCACCGTCACCTTTCCCGTGCAGGATGGGTGGCGCGAACTCCAGTCTTTCGTCGAAAGGTGACTGCCCTTAAGACTCGGGTACATCCACACCCGCGTTCTGCGCTGCACAAAGGCTGATACCGATCCAGATGACCTTACCGACCCGCACCGAGCAGCTTCAGATGATCCGGGCTTCGGAGCTGATGGATCCCGACTGGTATCGGGAGACCTATCGCGATGTGGCCCTGCTGCGGCTGGACCCGGCGGTGCATTACTTCGATCACGGCGCGGCCATGGGCCGGAATCCGGGCAAGGCCTTCGATACGAAATATTACCTGCGCAACGCGCCCGGCGCGGCGGAGAGCGGCCTCAACCCCCTGGTCCATCACATCCTTTCGGGGCAAACATCCGCAACCAAGCCCCCACGCGCGGCAGGGCTGCGGCATATGGCGACGCTGCGCACGAAGCTGCTTTCTCTGGGCTTTACCGAACCGCCGCTGACGGACCTTCGGAACGCGGTTCAGCATGCCAAGGTGCCGGACACGCGCGCGCTGGCCTCGCGGGAATTGGCGATGTGGGAGATGCGGCAGAAGTCGCAGGAGGGATACGCCGCCGCCCTCACCCATCTGGCGGCGGCGCGGGCGGATGCGCGCGATCACGGCTTTCGCAGCAAGCTGTCCGTGCTGGAACTGCTGTGCCACCACCATCTGGGCGATGATGCGGGTGCGCGGGCCTGCTACGAGCGCGCCGCCTTGGCCGGAGAGGTGGGGCCGGACATGCTGCTGGCCCGTACGAACATCGAGACCGACCCCGAGATGCGGCTCACGCTCATCAATGCGGTGCTGGGCCATTACGGCATCGCGCCGGTGGCGCTTGGCGGGAACGCGGACCAGCCGCTCTATGATCGTATGACGGGGGATGCGCATCCGGCCGTCGGGGATGGGCCGAAGGTGACGGTCCTGATCGCGGCCTATGACGCGGCCGATACCCTGCCTTCGGCGCTGCGCTCGCTTCAGGAACAGACATGGCGCAATCTCGAGATCCTCGTGCTCGACGACTGTTCCCCCACGCCCGGCACGCGGGAGGTGGCCGAACGTTTCGCCGCCGAAGACCCCCGCATCCGCTACATCCGGATGGAGGAGAACCGCGGCGCCTATGTCGCGCGCAATCGCGGGCTGGACGAGGCGACGGGCGAGTATATCACCCTGCACGACGCCGATGACTGGTCGCATCCGGCAAAGATCGAAACCCAGATCCGCCATCTTCTGGCCCATCCCGACGTGGTCGGATGCCTGAGCGAACAGGCGCGGGCGATGTCCGACCTGACCTTCAGCCGCTGGGCGGGCGAGGGTGTGTTCATCATTCCGAACACCTCTTCGTTCATGTTCCACGCCCCGCGCATGCGCGACGCCTTGGGCTATTGGGACAGCGTTCGATTTTCGGCGGATAACGAGTTGATCCGGCGCATGCAGCGCGTCTTCGGCAAGGAGAGCGTCACTTTCCTCGAAACCGGCCCGCTGTCCTTCCAAAGGGATTCCGCGACCTCGATCATCGCCGATGCGGTCCTTGGGGTGAACGGGTTCTTCATGGGGGTCCGGCGCGAATACCTGCATGCGCAGAGCCATTATCGGCATCAAGAGGGGGCCGATCTGCGCTTCGGCAACGACTGGCGCGTCCGTCCCTTCCCCGTTCCCGTCGTCATGCGGGCCGACCGGGCGGAGCGTCTGTCCGAAGCGGGGCACCTCGATGTCGTGATCGCGGGCGATCTGCGGACCGGCAGTGCCAGCGTCAGGATCGTGCTGGACCTGATCGCCCGGCATCAGGCGGCCGGACGGACCGTGGGGATGTTCGAGTTGAATCGCTACCGCGCCACGGGCGTGCAGAGCACGCGGATCGCCACCGACCTGCGGGCCGAGGCTTGGGCGCGCGGCGTCCGGATCCTGTCCTTCGGCGAGGCGGTGCGCTGCGAGACGCTGTTCGTCATCGACGCGAACGTGCTGAAGGATACGCAGCGCTACATGCCCTCGGTGACGCCGGGCCATGTCCGGGTGATCGACCTGCCGGATGCGGACGATACCCCGCCCCGCGATGTCGCGGCCGGCTGGGTTGAGCGTTCTTGGAGCTGCACCCCCGAATGGGAGGATGCCCCCATCACCCCCGAGCAGAACGAGGAGGGCTGACGATGTCCGACACCACCGCGCATGATGACCGGCACAGCCTTCTGCGCGCGCTGATCGCCCGCGATCTGCGCATCTGCGAAGTGCAGACCGAGGTTCAAAACCTTCTGAGCCTTCAGGCCGCCGCAAAGGAAGACGCCGAGGCGCGCTTCAAGGAAACCGCGCACCTGACCCGCCGACTGGCGGCGGCGAAGAAGGCGGGCGAGACGGACAAGGCCCTTGCCAAGCTGCGGGCCGAATGCGACGCGCTGAAGACGAGCCTTGCCGCCGAAAAGGCCGCAAAGGCGCGCTGCGAGGCCGAGGTGGAGGCGCTGAAACAGCGCATCGCTGCCTTGCAGGCAGACCGGCCCTGACGGCCCCCACTCCCTCCCCCCCAAGGTATATCATGTCGCTGACCGTCATCGTCCCCGTCTTTCATTCGGCCAGTCTGGTCGCGCAGTTCCGGGACGTGATTCTGGCGCAGAGCGACCGGCCCGAGGCGGTGGTCTTCGTGGATGATGGATCGCGCGACGGCACCGCCGCCGAGCTTTGCCGCGCCGCCGAAACGCTCAAACGCGCCGGCATAGGGTGCACGATCGTGACCCATGCCGAAAACCGGGGGCGCGGCGCTGCCCGTCGAAGCGGGCTGGACGCCGTGAAGACCGAGCATGCGGCATGGCTCGATATCGACGATCTGTTCGGCCCGGACCGCATCCGCCGCCTGCGCCACGCGCTGGCCAAGGCCGATACCGCGCGCGGCCCGTGGCTTTTGACGACGCCCTATACCTTGTGCCAAGCGCGCCGGATCAGCGCCCGCACCCCCATGCCCGCACGCGCCGTGGCATCGGTGGCGGACCTCTACGACACGGCGCGGGGGCCGCGCACCTTGCAGCTTCAGACGCTGGCCGGGCCGACGGCCTCCTTCCAGCTGGCCGGGTTCGACCCCGCGCTCAACTGGGCGGAGGATCTGGATTTCCTTCTACGCTTTCTGGGTGCGGGCGGCCATGTGCAGACCGCCGATCCTGCGGACCCCGCCGCCCCGCAGGCCGAGGATGTGATCTATTTCCAATCCTTCACCCGCACCGGCCGCGATCTCGTGGAGGAGGCGAACCGCCGGGTCTATGACAAGAACAGCGCCCTCCTCCTAAGCCATGGCATCGCGCCGGAGGCGGAACTCGCCCGCAAGACCGAGGCCTATATCGCGCATTTCGCGCCGCATTCCGCCCCCCAGACCGAGGAGGCGCCGTCCGAAGCGCTCGATTTGCCGGATGCGGCGGACGGGGCGTATCTCTTCCTCTCCCCCATGGACGATGTCGTGGCGCGCCTTGCTGCGGGCCAGGTTCCGAGCCGGGCCGATATCGTCGGGGCCTTCCTTGCCGGGGCCGACCGCCTGCGCCGCATCCGCAGCGCCGCAGACCCCTACGAGGTGGAGGATCGCCGCATCCTGCGCAGCCCGACCGGGCGCTTCGATCTGCAGGATGCGGGCCGCATGCATGCGGCGCAACAGGGCGGCCCCTTGTCGTCATGGGCGGATGGGGCGGCACCGGCGGGCGTGTTCCAACCGATCTTCGCGCGGCTGACGGACCCATCCTTGCCGCTCTTCATCAGCTTCTTCGCGGGCGCCCCCTTTTACCGCGCCTGCGCCGAACGTCTGTCACGGCAGTTGGAGCGGTTCGGCGTGGATTACCAGATCTGCGAATTCACGCCCGATGCCGGGATCGACTGGACGCGGATCTGCCGCAAGAAGATCGCCTATCAGATCGCGCAGCACCGCCGCCACGGGCGTCCGATCTTCTGGATCGACGCCGATTCCCAGCTTGTCGGCGATCCGCGCGCCCTCGGCACCGGGAACGACGACGGCATCGGGGCGTTCCTGCGCAATTTCCACTACCTCATGGGCTTCGATCCGGCGCAGTTCGCACGGCTGCTGCATCCGGGCTATCTGCGCTTCGGGATGGGCACGGTGATCGACCGCTTCTTCGCCCATCTCGAATCCGTGGACGCCGCCGCCCCGGACAATGCCACCGATGACTGGGTTCTTCAGGAAGCGCTGAGCAGCTTCGACGGCGCGCTGACCTTCACGCTGTTCCCGCCCGCCGCCGTGACCACCACCCAAGAGGCGGAGTCAAGCGGTGCCGCCGTCTTCCAGCACACCGACAGCGGCAATGTCGCCAACGCGGCACGGACGGCGGCGCAGCATCTATCCGAAGCCCTATCGCCCGAACGCCAGCTTCCGGTGCTGCGCGACGGTGCGCAGACCGCGATGAAGCGGGGCGAATTGCGGGATGCCGCGTCTTTCTACAAACGCATCCGGCAGATCGCGCCCGGCGATACCGAGGCGCTGACGCGCCTTCTGAACGTCTATGATCGGCTAGGAGAAGCCAAGAAATACGCCTTCCACTTCAACCGCGCCAAGAAGGACCCGGCCCTGCGCGGGGCCGCCCTGCGGGCCGATCTCGACCGGCTTTATGGCGCTGGTTTGTGGGAGGATGCCGAGAAGACCGGCGCGACGTTGATCGCCACCGGCACCCCGGAGGACGCGGCTTTTGCCCAGAGCCGCGCCTATCGCCACGGCTTCGATCGGAGGGCCGCCGCCCGCGGCATCCCCGACGAGGACCGCGTTCCCATGATGTGGTGGGAACAGCCCTTTCCCGGCAATCTCGGCGACATCATCGGCCCCTATGTCGTCGAGGGGATGACCGGCATCCCCCCGCGCTACAGCAAGGCCTCTCCGCGCGTTTTGTCGATCGGGTCCATCATCCGGTTCGGGCGCGCGGGCGATACGATCTGGGGTTCGGGCGCGGCGGCGCAGCTTCAGGAACTGGACCCGCGGGCGCAATATCGCGCCGTGCGCGGCCCGCTGACGCGCGACATGGTGCTGAAGGCCGGTGCCGCCTGCCCCGAGGTCTACGGCGATCCGGCATGGTTCCTGCCGCATATCCATCCCTGCCGCGACGTGGCCAAGACCCACCGGCTTGGTCTGATCCGCCATTTCACCCATGAAACGCGGGCGTTGGACATCGCGCCCGATGTCCGCTCCATCGGTATCATCCGCGGCTCGGTGGCCGAGATCGAGGCTTTCCTCGAAGAGATGAACGCCTGCGAGGCGATCATCTCCACCTCGCTCCACGGGCTGATCATCGCGCAGGCCTACGGCATTCCGGCCGCGTGGGCCGTCGACAGCGCATCGGGGCGGCAGATCCACGGCGACGGGATGAAATTCGCCGATTACGCGCTGAGCGTCGGGATGCCGGAGCCCGTTCCCTTCGACCTCGCCTCGGTGCCGCGCATCGACGCGGCGCTGGCCGCCCTGTGCACCCATGCGCCGACGCGGCCCTTCGATCTGAAGCGCCTTGCGGATGCCGCCCCCTTCACGGTGACGCCGGATTTCCGCGCAAGGCTCTGATCAGGAGGCAAGGGCCGACAGCTTGTCGGCCTCCCGCCCCAGATCGTCGGCCAGCCGTTCGGACCACAGGGCGTTGACCGTGCTCGACTGGCTTTGGATGTCGGGGATATGCGGCAGCTTCACATCCGGCGGCAGCGCGCTTTCCCGCAGCCCCACCTTGTCGAGGATGGCTGCGACATGCCCGGCGGGATCGGTCGCGAAATGCTCGTAGCACAGGATATGCGGCGTGATCCCATGCTCGCGGAAGAACCGGCTCCACGAATGACGCTCGCGCAGAAGGCGGATCAAGCGGCGGCGGAGCGCGGTGTAATCATAGGTCGGCTGGCGCCAGACCTTCTGCGTGAAGATCCACGATCCGGTCTGCACCGCGATCTCCAACGAGACCGCCTGCGCGATGATGTCGAGCCGGTCGATCCGAACCCAATGCGCCTCGCGCAGCCACGCATCGGACACGATGGTGCGCAGATGCGCCACGTTGGAATAGTGCATCTTCACCGAAAAGCAGCCGTTCGGCCCCGTGCGCCGGCGCACCAGCGCGTCCAGCGTATGCGCGGTGCTTGCCCGCGGCGTTTCGGTATCGGCCAGCGTCGCCCATTCGCCGAGATAGCTGGCATCGCTTGCCGATTGGCCCGCCGCCTCGGCTGCGACGCGCACGCGCCAGCGGTTCCAATGGGCGGGATTGAAGTATTCCAGCGGCAGACCGGCGCGCCCGCTCGTGAAGAACTTCTGGCAGATGAAATGGCTGCCGCTTCGGGGAAGCGTCGCGAAGACCAGCTTGTGGCTCGGCGACGTTCCGGGCGGCCGCCGAGGGAAATCGAAATCGGACCCCACAGTTGGCAAATAGACACTGCTCTTGCGTTCGCGTGGATCCGACATTCACTTCCTGTTTCGGTGCGAGGGGGAGCCGGATTTACCGGCTCACCCCCCGTACTTAGTGACCCATGTGCCTTTGGCAATCATGGGGATCAGGCGCGGTCGAAGATCACAGCCTTTTCCGTGACCTCGGGCAGCGTCGCGAAGGGCGCGGCCTCGATCAGGGAGGTCAGGTTGATGCGCTTGCCGATCGGGGTGAACATGGACGGCGTGAAGCTGTCATCCCCGATATGATCCAGCTGGCCCAGATCGAGCGGGACGGGCGGCGTGTCGACGCCCACCGACGCGTAGTAATCCTGGAACTTGATGCCATCGCCGTGGATCTGCTGGCGCGCATTCGTCACCGTGGCAAGGCACGCCGGGATGCCGTAGGCCTGCGCGATGATGACGCCGTGCAACGAGCTGGACACGATGCGCTCGCAGCTCAGCATCTCGGTCAGGAACGCTTCGATCTGATCGTAGCCAAGGCGGCGGATGTCGATGCGGCGGATCGACGGATCGATGTCGAGCGGTGCATCCTCATGCGTGAAGTGCAGGATCAGCCCGGTCTTGTGGGTCTTGGGAACCTCGGGGCGGTAGAGGATCGGCAGGAACCACGCCGCATCGCCATAGACCTCGGGGCAGGTGCCGCCGTTGCGCAGCACCAGATCGCGCGTCATCGGGCCGCGCACGCTGTGATAGACGGCGTCGGGCGCCAGCGTGTCATCCGCATGCGGAGAGCCCGAACCCCAGACCGGCGTGCCGGCCTTTGCGAACTTGATGACCGATCCGATGGCGCACATCCCTTCGCCGCGCGGGGCGAATTTGGGCGGCACGCCCGTCATCTTCTCCACGATGTAGGGATTGACGATATCGCCGAGGTTGCCCGGATGCGGCTCTTCCCACCAGAACAGCTTCACGCGCCGATCGTCGGGGATGCCCGCAGCTTCGGCGCGGCGATCGAGCGAGTGGCGGAAGCTGCGGCTGTGGGCGAAGGCCGTGACCTTCGCATCGCCCGTCGCCTCGATCTCGGCCACCAGCGCATCGGCCTCGTCCCATTTGCCGGCGTCGAGCGCGCGCATCAGCGCGAACCGCATGGCATAGGGGGCAAGGGTCGGCACGCTGCGCCCGCGCTTCATCTCGGCGGCGATGCCGGCCTCGTCCTTGGCGCGCTTCAGGATGTCGAGCAGTTTGACATAGCTCGTGATGTCCGTCCCATCGATGGACACGAGATAGCGCAGCAGGAAGATCACCTGATCGCGCTTCCCGGCCTTGGAGGCGGCCGCGATCAACTCGTTCACGACCATCTTCTGGCTGTCCGGCTCCAGCGCGCGCGGCACATGCTGGCGCACCTTGCCCTTGTGATCCTTCACGTTGCCGCTGTCGCCGTGGCGGAACAGGGCATCGGGGCGGTCGGCTTCGTTCGGTTTCAGGATGTCGCGGGGCGACAGCAGCAGGATGCGCGGCTGCGCCTCGGAGGTGCGGAACGCCTGCTCCAGCACGAAATCGTCGGTGAAATCGCCCTCTTCGGATTTCTCCAGCGCCACCGCATCGTCGAGGAACTGGATCGTCGCAGGCGTGTAGCGGAACAAGATGTAACCGGGGTGGAACGTCCGCGCCAACGTCGAGAGGTTGTATTGCGGCATGTATTTGAAGTTGCGCGGGAAGATCGCGATGTCATAGGCGCCATCCCCCAGATCGTCGGGGTTCTTCATCAAGACCGCGTCCACATCGACCCACATGATCGGCGCTTGGTGCTTGTGCAGCATCTCGCGCCAGAAGCCGACCTTGCGGCGGCAGATCGAGACCCAGTTCTCGTTCTCGTCGAGTGTGATCGGCTGGATGTCGCAGGCAAGGCCCAGACGTGCGCACTGCGCCCGCAGTTCCTCGGCGCGTTCTTCGTAATATCCGCCCGTCGTGTAGAAGCTGATGAGCGTCAGCGGCGGGGGCGGCGTGGCGGCATCCGCCTCGACCATCTGCACGGGTTGCGGTACCTGCGTGGACTCTCCACGCCCGAACTGTTGCCAATACTTTAGCAGCATGTTGATCTACGCCCTCTAAGTCCACCCCAGCTGCAATCATGAGTTGAGTCTGGCTGGCAAGCAACACTTATTAACGTCCGTTAATGAATTTGGTCGCATTGACCGAATCAGGCAAATGCCTGAGCATGCGCGCCCCGTTTCAGGGCCGCCGAGCGCCTTGGCGGACAGGGATGCCGACACGCCGTGCGACGACGATCCGCAGCCGCTCAGCCCTGCTGCGTGCGCGCATCTCCGACACAGTAATCGTAGAGTTCGCGCGCCGGGCCGCCCATGAGGTCACGCACCCTGTCCTTGTGACGCTCATACGCTTCGGCGGTCAGCCTCTTCAGCGTTCCACCCGACATGCGGTTGAGGTTGTCCACCTCCCGCCGCGTCGCCTCCACATGAACATCCATCCCATCGTTCACGACATGGTTCCGGTTGCGCTTGCGCCAGTAGTCGCGGCCAAGATCCCGATCCGCCTGATGGGCACTGCCGCGCGCGTTCTTCAGAAGGAAGCTTTCGACGTCTCGGACGATATAATGATTGATCTGGGCCAGCTTCATGCCACCGGGATCCGTGCATTGGCACTTCTTGAGAGCGAAACCGGCAGTATCGAGCCCGGATCCGTTCTTGATGCGTCGTCCGTCGGAGCCACCGCTTTGAGCCGGCTTATGGATACCGGGGTGATCGAAGGCGCTTTGCCGGAACAGGGATTTGAAGGTGCCGAACGCGTTTGGGCCATGCTTTGGCGCCTCGGAACGTCTGAACCTATGTATGACGAGGTCGTTCTCCAACTCGATCAGGCCGGCATTTCCGAACGTCTTCCACTGGACATAGATACAGTCGCTGTCCGGGCATTCCGCGATCAGGTCCTGAACCTTGCCTGCCCCGGCCTTCACCAGCAAGAATTCGTCGATATCGAGCGCCATGGCCCAATCGGATTCGAGGTATTCGGGCTGCCGAGCGGCCCGCTTGTACGCCCGGATCTGATGCGCCCCGCGCTTGGCGCGGTTGTAGAAATACTTCACCGCCCCAATACGGTTCAATTCCTTCAGAATGCCGTCCGTGCCATCCGTCGAATCGTTCTGATACATGATGATGTGGTCGAAACCGATCATCCTGTGATAGGCGACCCATTCCAGAATATACGGACCCTCGTCCTTGACCGTGCAGATGAGGACCGTTCGCATTCCGAAACTCCATGGCGGTGACGGCCCGTTTTAGCACCGTCACCGCCCATATCAAAGCATCGCGCCTCAGCGGGTCCGGCCTTTGCCCCACATGTCGATATCGGTGCCAAGTTCGTGCTTCAGGCGGTCGGAGGCCTCGTCAAGGGCGGTCAGGATCTCCGGCGCCAGCGTGATGTCCAGAAGCTTGCCCAGACCGCGGCTCTGCGCGCCGTTGCGCGTGCCGACGATCACGCCGCCCACCGCGGGGCGCGATTTCAGCCAGCCGATCGCCAGTTCCTCCATCGAGATGCCGGTCTCTTCCACCATCCGCCACAGCGCGTTCAGAAGCTCCTGCCCCGCATCCTCGGCGCCGTGTTCGGAATGGGTCGCCTCCGGCCATTTGCGATGATCGAACATGCGCGTGCGCGCCCGCTCCACCGGGAAATCGTCCAGCTTACGGTATTTGCCGGCCAGAAGCCCCTGCATCAACGACGAATAGCACATGATCGGAACCTCCGCCGCCTCGCAGATCGGCTGCACCTCATGCTCGATCGCGCGGAAGAAGAGGTGATAAGGCAGCTGATCCACCGCGATGTCGCCAAGCGCCAACGCTTCGGTCAGATCCTCGCGGCCGAAATTCGAGACGCCGTACCAGCGGATCTTCCCCTGCTCCTTCAGGCGCTGAAGCGCGCCGATGCTGTCCTCCAGCGGCACATCCCGGTTGGGCCAGTGCAGCATGTAGAGGTCGATGTAATCGGTGCCGAGGTTCTTCAGGCTGCCCTCGCAGGCCGTCATCACATCGGCCGGTGCCAGATGCTTGCCCGCCACCTTGGAGGAGATCACGATCTCCTTGCGCTGCCCGCCCAATGCCGCGCGCAACAGCTGCTCCGAATAGCCGTTGCCGTAAACCTCGGCCGTGTCGAAGAAATTGATGCCGACCTCATGGGCCGCGCGCAGCGCCTCGATGGAATCGCGCTCTTCCTGCGGGCCGAAGGCGCCCGCGCCGCCCATGCAGCCATAGACGATCTTCGTCGTCGCAAGGTCGGTCTTGCCGAATGTGTCCATCATCTTCCTGCCTTCCGTCATGTGTCATCGGAATGCAGACGGGCGCGGCATGTTCCGCGCCCGCCCGTCAT
Source organism: Falsirhodobacter algicola (assembly GCF_018279165.1). GTDB lineage: Bacteria > Pseudomonadota > Alphaproteobacteria > Rhodobacterales > Rhodobacteraceae > Falsirhodobacter > Falsirhodobacter algicola. The sequence goes on from NZ_CP047289.1 coordinate 1,748,315, forward strand.
CCTAGGGGGTGGTGCCGGACCCGGCCCGGCACCGCGCGGCGCGGGTCATTTCCCGTGCGTGGCCTCCAGCTTATAGAACGTCACCTGATCGAAATCGCGATCGGGCGATTCCGTGATGGAGTTGTTCTGCGAATAGGCACCGGCCTTGAAGTACATGAAGTCCGTGCCGTTCGAATAACCGCTGTCGGTCATGTCATAGGGCTTGGCCTCGACCACGGTGCCGTCGTCGCGCGTAATGGAGACGTGCAGCATCGGGTGGATCACGCCGTCCCGCTCTTCGGAATCGACCTTGATCTCGTAGGAGAAGGTCTCGTCCAGCGCGATCCCGTCATCGGGGTTGTCGGCATTGCTGCTGCGATCGCCGATGATCTCCACATACTGATCGTCCTGACCCACGGGTTCGTGGGCATAGTAGATGGAGCCGTATTTGTTCGTCGGCAGCTTGCGGTAATAGAGGCGGATCGGCTCGTCGTCCTTGGCGTGGATCTGGCCGATGATGACGCGGCCCACCTTGCCGGACTCGCCCGTGCGCGTGACGCGGTTCACCGACAGCGTCGCCTTCAGGGTGCCGTCGACGCCGCCCGCCATGTCCTGCGCATCCTGCGGCGCGGAGGAGAAGACCCAGTTGTTCTTGTTCGGCGTGCCGTCATCGTTGCGGGTGGAGATGCTGGTATCGCCCGCGCGGATCATCTCGCGCAGTTCGGACCGGGCATAGTGCGAACCGGAGGTCGTCGTCCCGCTCGGCACGGTGCGGAAGACCATCCCGCCCGTCGCCGGATCGGTGTAGAAGAAGCGCTCGTCCGACCAACCCTGAAGCTGGTTCTCCTCGACCTCATCGACCTTGCCATCGTTGTCGAGATCGGCCGGAAGCGTCAGCTTCCACATGCTCAGATCGAAGTTCTCGCTGGGCGGGGCGTCGGTGCGCAGGCCGTGGATGCCCTTGCCCGCCGCGCTCGCGACATCCGATCCGTCGCCCGTCGCCGCGATCTCGGCCGAACCGCAGCCGAAGAGCTGCACTTCCAGAAGGCTGTTCCAGCCGCCCGCTTCGTTGCCCTGCCCCGTGACGCGGACATAGCGCGCCTCGACCGGATCGAAATCGGTGCGCTCGATGGCCGATGTGGTGCCGCCGCTCTGCGCATCCGCGATCACGGGCGTCCAGCTGTCGCCATCGGCCGAAACCTCCACCCCATAGGTGGATTTACGCTCGTCGCCCTTGTACCACGCAAGGCCGATGCCGCTGACCGTCTGGGACGATCCCATATCCAGCACCAACTGCTTGCCGGCCCCCTCCGAGGACCATCGGGAATCGGGCTGGAACTTGCCGTCGATGGCCAGAGCGGGGGCGTAGATGTCATCATACATGCCGTCATCGGACGCGCTTGCGATCGCCAATTGCGAGGCGTTCGTGCATTCCGCAGCAAGGACGGCCGCCGGGGCCGTTCCGCACAGCAGTGCCGCGCCGATGGCGATCAACTTCATTCGGTGATCGGTGAACATGAGCTTACTCCTCCCACATGTTCGATATGGCCGATGATCATCGGCCCGTCAGGCGCTCCCTCCCAGAAGCGCCCGCAGATCAAGCTATGGTTTGAACCACTTGTCCAGACCGTATGTCATGTCTGACAACCTCGTGTCGTCACGTCACTGCCGGCAGGGGACCGGACGCCCCGTGCTGGGGCGTCCGGCATGCGAAAGGGGTCACTCCGCCTTGTGGGCCTCGTCGTATTCCTCGACCTTCTGCTCGAAATACTCCTCGTTGGTGCCGTAGCTGCCCAGCCCCATCGCGGCCTTGCGCATGATGTCCACCTCGTCGAAGGCTTCTTCGGCCGGACGCAGGTATTCGACATCCTTGCGCCAGTAATATTTGAAGCCGTCGAAATGGCCGTTGTCGGGATACCAGTAGAGAACGCCGAAGCCGGTCGGATCCTCGATCGGGGTGTTGTGCAGCGTGTTGCCGGGGATGTAGAAATAGTCCCCCGTCTCCATCCACTGATACTGCCCCTGCGCCAGCGTCCGCGCCCGGCCCGACACCGCGTAATAGCATTCGGGCTGCCCGTGGAAGTGGGGGTTGTGATCCGAAGGCTTGCCGTTGGTGATGCCGATCGTCACCGGCCAATCGCTCAGTTCCTTCCACAGATAGCCGACGGGCGCATTCTCGAGGCTGCATTGCGCCGCTTCGGTGATATTGCCGTCCGCGTCGAAGGTCAGGCAGCCGCGACGCGATTCGGGGATGCTGTCATCCGGGGCGATGCTGTCGAAATCGATCTCGCCGCTTTCCCATTTGGAGATATAGGCCTCCACCGTCGCATTCGCGCAGGCCTCGGGCATCGTCTTGGACGGCGCGAACGGGCTGGTGACGTAGGGGATCTGCGTCGCCTGCTGATAGGGTTGCTGGGCGGTGATGAAATGCCCGTGTTCGGCCATCTGCTGCTCGGCGACGCTCGGTGCGTCTTGGGCGCATACGGGGCCGGCCGCCATCACGGCGGCAAAAGCCAGATAGTGTTTCATGTTCATGTCCCTGTCGTTGAGAAGGGCGCGTGCCCGGCCCTCCGCCGCGCAGGTTTCCATGGGCCGGGCCGGTTTCCCCCAAGGAAAAAATCATTAACCTCGCGAAATACGCGCAAGCGCCGAAAATTTGGCCGAAGGGTGCCGCCGCGGCCCCCCGTGCGATGGGCCTTTGTGCAGATCGTACGCGGCGGGGGAATGGCGTTCTCCGGCGCGGGGGCTGCGCGACGGCTGGGTTCCAAATGCGCGGCGGCGGGGGCGGCGGGCATTGATTTGCCCCGCCTGCGCGGCGAGCATCCCCGAAGCCCCCCGAAGGAAGCCGCCCATGCCCGACGATCCCCCCTGTCCCAGCGCACCGCGCCATGTGTTGATCATCGGCGGCGGTGCCAGCGGGGTTATCATGGCGGCCCATGTCCTGATGCGGCCCGGCACCCGCGTCACGCTGATCGAACGGGGGGCGCGCACCGGCTGCGGCATCGCCTATGCCACCACCGACCCGAACCACCTTCTGAACACCCGCGCCCAAGGGATGAGCGCCTTTGCCGACCGTCCCGACGATTTTCTGGACTGGTTGCACCGCGAGGGGCGGGCCGTTTGCCCCGACGCCTTTGCCGACCGCGCGAGCTATGGCCGCTATCTGGGCCAAGTGCTGGCCCCGTGGGACGGCACGGCGCGGCTGACGATCCTGCAGGCCGAGGTGACGGCGCTGGAGCCATGCCCCCACGGCATCATCGCGCATCTGCCGGGGCATCCGGCGCTGCGGGCCGATCGGGCGATCCTCGCCACCGGCCATGCCGTGCCGGAGGCGGGGCCGGATCTGGACGGCGCGTGGTCGTTCGGCGCGGATATGGAGGCGGCGGGCGATGTGGTGATCGTCGGCTCCGGCCTCAGCATGGTGGATCAGGTGCTGTCGCTGCTGGCGGCGGGGCATCGCGGCACGATCATCGCGGTGTCGCGGCGCGGGCGCCTGCCGCTGCCCCATGCGGCGGCCGGGGCGCGCCCGCCCCCCGCCCATCCCCCGATCGGCGCCGAGGTCAGCGCCCTGCTGCAGTGGGCCCGTGCCTTCGCCCGCCGCATCGAGGCCGAAGGCGGCCGCTGGCAGGATGCGGTGGATGCGATCCGCCCGCAGGCCCAGCGCATCTGGCAGGGCATGTCCGAGGCGCAGCGCCGCCGTTTCCTGCGCCATGCCGCCACGTGGTGGGGCGTGCACCGCCACCGCATCCCCCCCGCCTCGGCCAGCTTGCTGCAGGGCGCGCTGGATCGCGGCCAGCTCGTGATCCAGCGCGCCGCGTTCGAGGGGACGGAGCGCGAGGGCGCCGACCGGATCGCCCGCATCCGCCATGCCGGCGGACAGTCGCGCCGCATCCGCGCGGCCCGCATCATCGATTGCCGCGGCATCCTGCGCGATCCCGAAACCCATGGCTCCGCCTTGATCCGCGATCTGCTGCGGCGCGGCACCGCCCGGATGGACCCGCTGCGCATCGGCCTGTCGGTCGACGCGGCCAGCCGCCTGATCGGCGCGGATGGACAGGCGGCGGAGCGCATCCTCGCCCTCGGCCCCGTCGCCCGCGCCGCCTTCTGGGAGATCACGGCCGTGCCCGACATCCGCGATCAGGCCGCGCGGCTGGCCGCGGTGCTGGAGGCCCAGGATCAGGGCACCGCCCCCTCCTTCGGACCGGCATAACCGCAGCGCATCGTCGCCCTCACCGATGGCCGGGCCGCACGCATGTGCCCACTCCGCCCTTGCGAGATGGCGGCGGGGCTGGCAGGACATCGCTCGGGCATGGCGGTGATGTATCCCCCCCCCAAGACCGATGCGCCGCCTCGCGGCGCGCAGGCGCGTCGGCCCGACCCGTTTCGCGGCCGAACCGGCCCCGTCTGCCCCATCATGACCGGACCCACCGGCGCTTCAGAAAGGATCCCATGACCTGCGACATCATCTTTCGTGTGGAAGGCCCCATCTTTCAGGCCGCCCTCTCGGCGCATTTCACGACCCATGACGGGTGGAACGGGCTGGAGGGTCTGTCCGACGAGGTTCGCGCGAAGGCCCGCGTCGTCGTCACCAACGGCACGGTCGGCCTGACCGAGGCGGAGATGGCGATGCTTCCGGCGCTCTCGCTCGTCTGCGCGGTCGGCACGGGGTATGAGGGGGTGGATGTCGCGGCGGCGCGGGCACGCGGCATCGCCGTCACCCATGCCGCAGGGATCAATGCGCAGGCCGTGGCCGAACATGCGCTGGGCATGATCCTTGCCTCCGTCCGCCGGATCTGCCGGTTCGATGCCTCGGTCCGGGCGGGAACGTGGCGCGGGGATGTGGGCACGACGCGCCTCGTATCGGGCCAAAGGCTCGGCGTCTTCGGGATGGGCGGCATCGGCCAGCGCACCGCCCCCATGGCCGAGGCGCTGGGCATGCGCGTCGCCTATTGCAGCCGCAGCCCCAAGGACCTGCCATGGGATTTCCATCCCGACATCCTGTCCTTGGCGCAGCACTCGGACGTGCTGCTGCTGGCCGCGCCGGGCGGACCCGCCACGCATCACGCCGTGACGGACGCGGTTCTCGATGCGCTCGGCCCCGAGGGGTATGTGGTGAATGTCGGGCGCGGGTCGCTGATCCACACGCCGGTCCTGATCGCGGCGCTGGAGGCCGGGCGGATCGCCGGGGCCGCCCTCGACGTCTTCGAGGAGGAGCCGAACGTCCCGGACGCTCTGCGCGCCCATCCCGCCGTGGTGCTGAGCCCGCATGTCGCGGGCCTCGCCTCCGACGTTCAGCACCAAAGCGCGGCGCTGATCCTCCGCAACATCGAGGCGCATCTTGGGGGCGCCCCGCTGCACAGCCCGGTGCCGGAACTGGCGCAGCCCTGACCGGGCCGGGCGCAGATCAGTCCGGCCGCGGCCCTTCGGCATTCCGGGGGCGGCGGTTCGGATTGCCGGGCGGGCCCATGGCCTTGCGGATCATCTGCACCGTCTCGGCCTGAAGCTGCCCGGTGAAGCAGCCGAGCGTGTAGGGATATTCGGGCGTCAGCCGATAGGCATAGCTGTAACGATGGCCTTGGATGACCACGTCCTCCTCGCGGCCATGGCAGGCGTCGAGGTCGTCGTTGCTCAGCGTGCGGCCATCGGCATCCACCATCCCGAGGATGGGGAAACCGTCCAGCGCCCAGCCGACGACGGTGTTGCTCTGCGCGCCCGGCAGGCAGGGGGAGCTGCTGTGGTAATGGTACTGCCCCTGACCCTGCGGGTGGCCATCGCAGACATCCTGCACCTCATGGGCGGCGGCATCGCGCCCCGCATCGTCCAGCGCGTTGTAGAAGGCGACCCCCGTGACCGTGAAGCCGATCATCCCCATCGACAGGCAGCTTGGCGTATCGGCGATGACGGGGGCGCTGGGAATGGTGAACTGCAGCGGCTGTTCGCGGATCGCGTTGGGATTCGTGTCATAGGCATAGACGGGGTCATCCTTGGCGATGGGAAACTCGCCCGTGGGCACCCCGACCGGAAGACCGTTGGAGGCGACATCGAGCCCGTCCGCGCCATAGGTCGCCGAGAAGGAGGCGTCGGGCCAACTGACCTCGCCCCGGACATGGGGCTTGGCCAGCGGGTCCCATGTGTCGCCGTGGAACCAGTCGCCCACATGGCGCGCCCCGTTGCCGCGGAAGTTCTGATTGCAGGCATAGACGTTTCCCGCTTCGGGGTGGTCCGTCACCTTACCGTCGCCGACCGGAAGTTCGTGGGCAAAGACGGTCGGGCCGGGAACGGCGACGCTGGCGATCAGGATCAGGCGCGGAAAAAGGGCTCGGGGCATGGGATGCGTCCTTCGTTGCGATGACATGTCTGTCAACGCATACGGGCCAGCCGCCCCGATCCGTCGCACGCGGGCGTGATGTCAGTCCGCCCGGCCCCGAAGGCAGGCCATCGCCCGTTCCCAACTGGCGCGGTTTGCGGCGGACAAAAGATGATCCTCGGGGCGCACATCGGGCCATTGGCGTCCATCCTCCGTCGCGGCGAACCCGCCGAGCTCGGCCAGCATCAACTGCCCCGCATGATGATCCCACGGCTTCAGCCCGGTGGAGAGGCAGATATCGGCCTGCCCCTCGGCCAGCATCCGGTATTCCAGCGCCGAGCATTGTATCGTCACGATCCGCGACACCGCCCCGAACGCCGCGGCCAGCCGCACCCGCCCGGCCGCATCGTGCTGCGACAGCGGCAGAAGTGCGGTCTCCAGCCGCGCCGTCTGCGACAGCGGCGCAAGGCGGGACATCTGCCCCCCGGCATCCAGACGGTGCACCCCGCCGCCGCGCAGAACCAGCAGGCTGTCCTGCGTGACGGGATAATGGATGACGCCGCCGATCGCCTCTCCGTGCCGCAGAACGGCGACCATCGTGCCGAAGATCGGCAGCCCATGGGCGAAGGGCCATGTGCCATCCACCGGGTCGATCACGAAGAGCAGCGGATCGGCGGCATAGTCGAAGCCGTCCACCGCCGTCTCCTCGCCGGTCACGGCGGCGCCGGAAAAGGCGGCGCGCAGATCGCGGGTCAGCGCGGCCTCGGCCTCGGTGTCGGCGATGGTCACCAGATCGTCCGGCGCGGTCTTGGCGCGGATCTCCGACTGCGCCAACGCGCCGAAGCGCGGCAGGATGATGCGGGCGGCGACATCGCGGGCCAGCCGCTCCACCGTCAGAAGGTCGGGCAGCGCAAAGCTCATGCCGCCACACCCACGGCCCGCAACCAGCCGCGCAGGCGCGCCGGTTCGTCGGTCTGGATCGCGCCGACCCCGGCGGCCAGAAGCTGGCCCCAGACCGCATCCCCCGCCCAGCGCGCATCGCGGTCCGTCAGGCCTGCGGGGCGGCTGCCCTCCACGGTGCCGACACGGACGGCGATGCCCGCGCGGCGCAGGGTGCGGGCGGCGGGGCGCAGATCTTCCAGCCGCTGAAACTCCAGATCCACCATGAAGGGCGGATGATGCAGCAGCGCCTCCGGCAGCCCGCCCTGCCCTGCGCGCGCCACCGCCACCACCGCGATGCCGCTGTCCTGCTGCAACCGGGCCAGACGGCGCACATCGGCGGTCGATCCGACCTGCATCCGCAATGCGGCGAACCCTTCGGCCCCGGCGGCCTGCACGCAGGCGACCGCATTCGGCAAAAGGGAGGGATCGCGCAGATCGAGTTCCAGCGCGATGCGCCCGCGGGCCAGATCCAGCGCCTCGGTCAGCGTGGGCACACGCTCGGCCGTCGTTCGGCGCGTGGCACCATCGGCCCGGAACAGGGGGCGGGCCCGCATCTCGGCCAGCGTCGACCAAGCGGGGCGCAGCGCCGCGCCCGTCATCCGCAGCGCGGTGTCATCGCGCAGCAGGATCAGATGGCCGTCCCGCGTGCCGCGCACATCCACCGATGCCGCCGTGCAGCCCAGCGCGATGGCATCCCGGATGGAGGCGAGGCTGTTCTCGGGGGCGCGGTGCCATGCGCCCCGATGGGCAATCACGGCCGCGCCCGCAGGATGGGCGGCAAGCAGGGTGCGGTAGCTGTGCACGGGATCGTTGTTCCTTCCGTCATGGGCCTCATCTGCCGCCGCCCCGCGGGGGGCGCAATGCAAAGTTATATGACAATCGAAACAGTTGAGGATCAATGCCCAGCTTGACAGGGTGGAACGATGTGCCGCAGCCTCGGACGGACCGGCCGGTGGCGGGTCCCGGCCATTTCCGCGCAGGAGGGACCGCGCCCCATGCCCATTCTCCGCCGCCTGATCGTCGGCACCGCCCTTGCCCCCATCCCCCTTGCCGCCGCCGCGCAGGATGCGATCCCGCTTGGTGAGATCGTCGTCTCCGCCGGGCTGACACCAGCCCCGGCAGAGGGCTATGGCCGCGCCAGCACCGTGCTGACCGCCGCCGACATCGCCGCCCGGGGCGCCGCCACGGTGGAGGATGCGCTGCGCGGCGTCCCCGGGGTCTCGGTCGCCAGCAGCGGCGCCAATTTCACCCAAATCCGCATTCGCGGCGGCGAGGCGCGCCAGACCCTAATCCTGATCGACGGGGTGGAGGCGGGGGGCGGGTCGGGCGATTACGTCCTCTCGAACCTTCCCATCGCCGGGATCGCGCGGATCGAGGTTCTGCGCGGCCCGCAATCGACCTTCTACGGCGCCGATGCCGCATCCGGGGTGATCAACATCATCACCGATCGCGGCGCGCCGGGCCTGCACCATGGCGCCACGATCGAGGTCGGGAACGGCCTCTCCGCCTCCGGCACGGTCAGCCAGCGCAGCGCCGGGGGCGGGCTGTCGCTGAACCTTTCGCGCGTGGACGATCGGGGGTTCGATCAGTCCGGCGATGGCGGGGAACGCGACGGCCTGCACCGCCGGACGGCGCATCTGGCGGGCGATTGGCAGGCCACCGATGCACTGCGCCTTGGCGCCGCGCTGCGCTGGTCGGACGAAGATTTCGATTATGACCGCGAGGATTACGGCTACGATCCCCTCACCTTCGCGCCCACGGTCACGGATGCCGCCGGTTTCGTCGATGACGATCCGAGCCTGCGGGGCCAGCGGCGGGAAACGCAAACCGCCCTCTGGGGCGAGCTTTCGGCGCTGGACGGGCAGCTTCTGCACCGGATCGACATCCGGGATTCGGTCTATCGGCAGGCATCCGAGGGGACGGAGACGACGCGCGGGGAAACGCAGGCGGCGCGCTACCGCCTCAGCTATGGTCTGGATGTCGTTTTTCACAAATAAGTTCAGCAGCCTGTCACAGACGGTTCAGTGAACGGCCGCAGCGTCGAAGCAGCCGTTCGCGCAGACCGCCGCGAACGGCTTGAAGGAGCCCTAAGCCGTCACTCGAGGGGAGCGTGTGTTGGCTTCCACATGGCGATCCGAGTTGTCATGTCTAGGAACGTTGCATGGCGATCAAGGATGGCCTGTAGGCTCGGCCCAATCCGACTTTCATGCATCTCTGCATAACCGAGCTTCCTATACCAAGGGGCGTTCCACCTCGGGATACGGAAGGTAGCTAAACATGTCCCCGAAACGCCAGCGGCATAAGCGTAGTCCTCTGCCCATCCAAGCAACCGCTGCCCGATGCCTTTGCCTGACATCCCGTCATCGACCATAAGGCTTGCAATGTAGAGCATGTCATCAAGCGGCTGCACGATGATATAGCCTGCTCGGCGTCCGGCGTGCTCGGCCACCATTGTAGTCCCGGTTCTGAAACGTTCGGGGTTAATCGCTGGAGCCGCCGCAAATTTTTCGTAGCCTTTCAGTGAAAGGTAGCGCCGATGCGCTGCACGCTCCAGTTGGCACAGGTCATCAATTTCGGCCTCGTCGTAGGATCGAAGAAGAGTGCGAGTATTGTTCATGGTCATGATCATTGCATGGCCAACGCCTTAGGCGTGGTCTTTCCCGGACCTAATCCACACACATGCAAAAGCACGCTGCGAGGCTAGATGGTGGAACAGGGCGGGTACTCATGATGGTGGTCGTCGCAGTCCAGACCTCGCGACGCCGGGCGGCGACTGATTTACCCGGCGCCGTTCATACCGAGGCCGTCATCATGGCCAAAAAGAGATGTTTTATCGCGACCCATCATGACCATCGCTTACCCGGGGAGCCGTATTTGGACAAGTGAAGCTTCTGTAACGAGCGGCAGCTTTCAGCGCGGGACAAAAACGGTCGTTTCTGCACACCTAGAAGACATATGTTCAGAAACTAGTGTCGTTTTCCACAAATAAATTCAGCATTCTGTCGTAAGGTGCTCAGTGAACACCCGCAGCACAAAAAGCTATCGTTCAGGCAGATTTCGACAAAAGCTGGATCGAGCCCAATTTACCAGATGCTGTGCTACGCGCGAATGACGGCTCCGGTGGAGCGCTACAATCGCTGCGTGGTGTCCGTTTGGGTCCAGACCTGACCATGGCGGCGCTGTTATAGGCCGCAGACGACCCGTGTGCGCTGCTGGATGCGCCTCACTCAGCTGTCCCATCATGGTGATTGTCATGGCAATGCCGTGTTTTGCCGGTCTATGGGCTTTCAGATTCAGAACCCCGTGCTGAAAGACGCTGAGTAACCGGCCGGGGCGGCTCGCAGCCGCCCCGTGTCTCAAGCTCACTCAGCCGGAACGGCATCGGGCTCTCGAAGGGCCGCCGTCGCGATAAGGGCGATGACCACCAGCGCGGCGGCGATGAGAAACATTCCCGAAAGGCCCGTCAGCGACAGCAGCGTCGACCCGATAGCGGCGCCGAAGCCGATTGAGCCATTGAACAGCGCTACATAGATCGCCGAGGCCTGAAGGGCGTCTTCGCCAGCCTCCTTGAGCACCCAGGTCTGGAGGCCGACCAGGATCGCAGCGAACGCGCCGCCCCATAAAACGAGCGCCATTGCAGTGCCGACCAAGCCCAAGACGTCTCCGACCAACGCAAGCGCGCCGAGAGAGATGCAGGCGGAAAGCAGGGCCATGGTGACCACCGTTTTGAGCCGCGTGTCGATCAAGGCGCCAGTCAGGAAATTGGCCGCCACCCCCGCCAGTCCGAAAAGGAATAGCAGTGGCGCGACCCATCCAGCCGCCAAGCCGATTTCGCTCGACAGGAACGGCTCGATGTACGTGAACGCTATGAAGTGTGCCGTGATCGCGAAGAGGGTCGCCACGAAGATGCGCTGAAACGCAGGGATCGCCAGAATGCGCCAGAGCGAGCGGACCCCGACACGTCCCGATCCGGAAACATCCGGGACGGTCATCCTCAGAGCCGCAGCGACAAGAACGGACAGCACGCCGATGGCCAGAAATGCCGTTCTCCAGCCGTGTTCCAGCCCGATGAAACTCGCCAGCGGCACACCCAGAACACTGGCGACCGAAACCCCGCCGAATATGATCGAAGTGGCCACGCCGACCTGTCGTGCAGGGACAAGCTGCGCGCCGAGGGTTCCGATCATGGCCCAAAAGGCGCCGTGCGCCAAAGCGCCTAGGATACGCGCGCCCATGAGCCACGAAAAGGACTCCGCGAAGCCTGCACAGACCCCGGATCCCCCCAGGATCATCATGAGACCCACCAGCATCGGGCGTCGCGGGGCCGCTCCCAGCCAGACCGCTGATGCGAGCGCAGCCGCGACTGCGATCCAGGCGTAGAGCGTCACGGCCAAGCCGGCCGTCGCGGTCGTCACGCCGAGATCGCCGGCGATCAGAGAGAGCAGGCCGATCGGAGCGAGTTCGGCGGTCACGATGGAAAAGCTGCCGACACCGAGGGCCGCGACGGCGAACCAGTCACGCGGCGATGCGCGGTCAATGTGATTTATCATTTGGAAACTCCTGAGCGCAGGGTCATTCAGGCGCCTCCGCGAAGGCCTTCTTCGCGGAAGTCATGGCGTTCATGGCGGCCGGAACCCCGGCATACACGGCCACTTGGTAGACGATCTCAACGATCTCCTGGCGCGAGACCCCAGTGTTCATCGCCGCGCGCATGTGGAAGTCGAGCTGGCCGGGGGCTGTCCCCATCGAGGCCAGCATCGCGACGGTCAGCATCTCCCGCGTCTTCAGGTCGATGCCCGGCCTCGACACCACGTCCGCGAAGGCGAAGCCCAGAATGATCTCGGTCGCATCGCTGTCGAAGTCAGTGAGATTTGCGTCCACGCGGTCGGGCGCACCCGCTTCCAGCCGCTCCAGAAGGGCCAGCGCGGCAGCCCGGCGGCCGGCAGGCATACCTGTCATGCGTTCACTCCCTTCATGCCTTCCGGCGTGTAGCGTTCCCCGACGATGGGGAGCTGCGAGATCGCCTCTTCGAGGCGCCGGCAGTCCGCATCTTCCATCGCGACCTCTACGGCGCCGACGTTGTCTTCGAGATAAGCGCGCCGCTTGGTTCCCGGGATAGGCACGATGTCGTCGCCTTTGGCCAAGAGCCAGGCCAGCGAGAGCTGAGCAGGAGTGCAGGATTTCTCGGCCGCCATCTCCCCGATGACGTCGGCGATGCGACGGTTCTGGCCCATCGCCTCGTCCGCAAAGCGCGGCAACCCAGAGCGGAAGTCGCCTTTTCCGAACTCTGCGGACGACTGGAACCGCCCCGTCAGGAAGCCGCGGCCGAGCGGGGAGTAGGGCACGAAGCCGATCCCCAACTCGCGGCATGTCGGGAGGATCTCCGCCTCGACGCCGCGAGACCACAGGGAGTACTCCGTTTGCACAGCCGTCACCGGATGCACAGCATGGGCGCGGCGCAGCGTTTCGGCACTGACCTCGCATAGACCGATGCGCGCGATCTTTCCGTCCTCGACCAGCCGTGCGAGCCCCTCCATCGTCTCCTCGATCGGCTGATCGGTATTGACGCGGTGGACGTAGTAGAGATCGATCTGCTCGATCCCGAGACGCCGCAATGAGGCTTCGCAGGCCGTCCGGGCGTAGTCCGGCGCGTTGTCAAGGCTGCGCTTGTATTCGCCGGGACGCCGGACGATTCCGAACTTGGTGGCAACCCGCACATCGGCACCGGTCTCGCGCAGGAAGGCCCCGATCAGCTCTTCGTTGTGGTGGGGTCCGTACATGTCGGCCGTGTCGAGAAAGTCGATTCCCAGATCGACCGCGCGGGACAGGACCTCCATTGACTCGGTGTCGTCGCGAGGGCCGTAGAACTCGCTCATCCCCATGCAACCCAGACCGATTGCCGAGACCTTGAAGTCCCGCCCAAGGGCACGCTTTCTCATGATATTCTCCTTGTTCGTGCAACCTGATACATGGCACACGGGAAGAATGGAAAATGTAGCCAATTGAGAGAACATGATTTCCATTTCCGGAAATCGACCCCGACGGCCGATCATCTGGGACGACGTTCGTGCGTTCCTTGCAGTGGCCCGGCACGGGACGCTGACCGCTGCGGCCGACGCGCTCGGCATCGGCATCGCAACGCTGTCGCGCCGGGTAGATCGCCTGGAAGACGCACTTGGCATTCCGCTGTTCGTGCGTCAGCAATCGGGTTATCAGCTTACCGAGGAAGGCAGCGAGTTGCTCGATCGCGGAGAGGCAGTCGAACAAGCCGCGCTCGCCTTCGAGAGTACTGGAGGCCGGGAGCCCCAACTGACCGGACGGGTTCGCCTCGCCACGGCCGAAAACCTTGCTAACGGGTTGATCCTACCCGCACTGCCGAAGTTCCGACGCCTCCATCCCAGGCTCATGGTGGAAGTGGTCACCGACATCGTAACCGTGAACGTCCACCGCCGTGACGCGGATCTTGCCGTTCGCATGGTCAAGCCCGAACGCGGCAACGTGACGATCAAGCGCCTCGGGACCTTGGGCTACGGCCTCTATGCCGCGCCGTCCTATGTCGAGACACGCAGCGTTGACACCCACGGGGGTGCCTATGAGGGCGACGAGATTATCACCTGGGGCGACGCCCACTCACACCTGCCGGCGGCCCAGTGGGTCGAACGGGTTCTTCGGGGTCGGCAGCCGGCTCTGACGACCACGTCGCTCTCTACCCAAGTGGCGGCGACACGGGCCGGGCTGGGCATGGCGGTGCTTCCCCATTTTCTCGCACGGGATGCGGGCCTTGAGTGTCTGGAGAGCGATATCGGGATCGATCAGCCGATCTACTTAGTGATGCAATCGAACTTGGCGCAATCTCCACGCATCCGAACGCTGGCGGACTTTCTGGTCGAGATTGTGTCCGCCAACCGGACACGTCTGCGCGGATACTGACCAGGCCGTTCCCGGCGCATCACGGTCTCACCGCCGCGGCCGCGGGTACCGCGCTCTGCTGCATTCCGAATTTGAAAAACACATTTGCAAAATTTTCCAAAGATTCCGCAGGCGGAAATCTGGAGTCTCCAAGATGCGTTGGCCGGGCAATGGGCCTCCGGGGACAGCAGCGTAGGCGTAGGCGTAGCGAATTCACACTATCGTCCTGATAGCTGCCAGCGGACCTAATCCGGGTCTGCGTCCGCTTTGGTATTTCCTGTATCCAGCGCCCTGTATATGGTCATGCGCGAAACCCCCAGGTCTCGGGCAATCTGGGCTTTGGATGTGCCCGCTGCAGCCTGTCTCTGAATTTCAGCGTCATCGACCTTCTTCTGACGCCCCTTGTAGATCCCCTTGCCCTTCGCGGCCTCGATCCCTGTGCGTTGGCGGTCGCGAATGAACTTCAGCTCCATGTCGGCGACCATGCCGAGGACAGTGATCACCATGCGCCCCATGTCGCCCGCCGTCGTCACCTCGGGTTCAAGGATACGTAACGACGCGCCCTTCGCATCCAACTCATGCACCAGATTCAGAACGTCTCGGGTGGACCGCCCAAGGCGGTCGAGGCGATGAACGACCAACTCGTCACCTGCACGCAAAAACTCCAGGACGGTTGCCAGTTCGGTGCGACCGTCACGGGACGCTCCGGAGCCGGTTTCGGCGCGGAGAATTTCACACCCTGCCGCCTTAAGTTTGGCTTTCTGGATCTCAAGGTCCTGACTTGTTGAGCTGACGCGGGCGTAACCGATCTTGGGCATGGAGAAATGTCACTTTAGGGTGGCTATATTCCTGATACTGTCACAATGACTGTTGCGCCACTCATTTGTGACATTTCAAGCTGTCACATCGGTATGTCTCCTATGAGTGTGCCCAAATGTTGCGATCTCGGTTGAAAAGCCCACGCATATCTCTGCCGGCCTTCCGGCGTGGCTATCCACTCTTCGAACTCCGCCCATAACCGCGCAAGATTCCGTCGGCGGCGTTCTTCGAACATGCGCAAATCGTCTATCGACATTCCGAGGCCGACGGACAGGCGCTCCAGCACGTCCTCTGTCGGCCGAATGAAAGAGCGTGCCTCTTCGTCGTAATGCGCAATGTTCAGGGCGTAAAAGCAGAAACTCTCGAAGGGAACGCCATAACAGCGGGCAAGACTTTGGACGTATTGACGCAGAGTATCGACCTCCCCCGGTGGCGGGTGCAGCGGCCAGGTCGGTTCTGGCTTCATGCTCGAAGCTCCCGTTCCATCATCTGCCGCCGGTGGGAGGGTGCTTGGAAAAAACAGTTCATCAAGTCGCATTCCTCAATGCGTTCCCGCCCCTCCATCAGCGCATGTGCTGTTGCGCTCGAAAGAAGCTGGTGCATTTCCCCGATCAGGCCCTCCGATCGCTCCACGATCAGCCTGCGCAACGCGGGCAGGCCGAGACCGGACGGCTCACGCAGAGGGATCACCGTTTCAAAGCTGGCCAGCAGGCGTCCGGTCTCGGAATCGTCACCCCATCTCGATAGCAAAAATGGCTGGAAGCGGTTTTCGAGCTGGTCGTCCAACCGGAGGGCCAACCACGCATCCTTGGTCCCAAGCGCGACGATGGGGATTGACCTGCCCCCCGCGAAATCCCTCACCTTAATGTAGAGTCTGCGCCAACTCTGAAGGAGCAGACTTATGAGAAAGAGCCGTTTCACCGAGGCGCAGATCATCGGAATGATCAAGGAGCAGGAGGCCGGGATGCCGACTGCGGAAGTGTGCCGTAGGCATGGGCTGAGCACTGCGACGTTCTACAAGCTGAAGGCCAAGTATGGCGGCATGGAGGTGTCCGAGGCTGCCAGGCTAAAGGCCCTTGAGGACGAGAATGCCAAGCTGAAGCGCCTGCTTGCGGACACCATGCTGGACAATGTCGTGTTGAAAGACCTGCTGGGAAAGAACTGACGACATTGACGAAGCGGCGAGATGCGGCGCTCCGGGTGATGCGGGATCATGACATCTCGCAGCGCCGGGCCTGTAGGCTGGTTGGTGTCGATCCCAAGACCGTTCGGCGTGAACGCCCGCCGGACAGTGCCGATATCCGCCAAGAGATGCAGGAGATCGCCGGCAAGCGGCGTCGGTTCGGGTATCGCCGGATCGGGGTCCTGCTGGAACGCAAGGGCATGATCATGAACCACAAGAAGCTGTATCGCATCTATCGCGAGGAAGGGCTTTCGGTGAAACGACGGCGAGGCCTGAAACGGGCGCGCGGCACGAGGACGCCGATGCCGGTTGCCGCGTGGCCCAACGCGCGCTGGTCGTTGGACTTCGTGTCCGACAGCTTTGGCGCGTCGCGGAAGTTCCGGATCCTGGCGGTGATTGATGACTGCACCCGGGAATGCCTGTGCCTCGTCGCGGACACCAGCCTGTCAGGGGCGCGTGTCGCCCGGGAACTCAGCTCCCTGATCCGGATTTACGGCAAGCCGGGTTGCATCGTCAGTGACAATGGCACCGAGTTCACCAGTCGGGCCATCCTCAAATGGGCCGACGAGAACGAGGTGCCGTGGCACTACATCGACCCAGGCAAGCCCCAGCAGAATGCCTTCGTCGAAAGCTTCAATGGCAGCCTGCGGGACGAGCTACTCAACGAAGAAATCTTCGACAGCTTGGACGACGCACGGCGAAAGCTGGCGCTCTGGCGCTACGACTACAACACGATCAGGCCACACTCGTCCCTGGCCAACCAGACGCCGCAGCAAGCGCGCCGGACGCTTGAGCAATTTGAGGGCTTCGCGCCCGGCGCGCTTGCGAAAGATGACCAAGCCGAATACCGAAATCCAAACTGCAGACTCTCGTTATGAATGAGGGACCAGTGGGATGCAGGTCAGGATGCGAAGCTCATTTCCCAGATATCGGATAAGCCCCAGAATCTCGCGCTGCCGCGATGACGGGCCGCAGAGCAGGTTGTGCAACTCATCTATGAGAAGAAGCCGCACACCGCAGGCCTGCATAAGGTTCAGCGTCACAGCGTTTCGCCGATCCGTCTGCCGCAACTTCCCGAAAGGTGATCCCAATGCATCGAGCAATTGTGCGTAGAACCGTGGTGTCGTAACGTCCGGCATCATCTGGACCGCGAGGACCGGAAAAATGTGTCGGTCCCTTTCTTCCGAACTTAGCCGGGGGTGCTGGCGCTGGAATTTCTCGGCAATGGTCGATTTGCCGTTGTTGCTCGGCCCGACGATCAGCATGTTCTGCGGTCGGACACGGCCGGGTTGCGTCGCAATCAGCATCCCCATGCGTTTTAGGGCATCTTGTGCCCGGGAATAGCCGATCCAGCGGTCGGTCGCGAGAAAACCGAGCCGCTCGACTGCGGGCATTTCCGCGATGCGCCGGGCTTCTGGCCGAAGATGCTCCATCGTCGCTACCACTCCTCTATATCTGTGAATGGTCGCGGCGGACCGTCGGGTTCGTTGCGCAAGAGCTCCGCCGGGTCTGCCGCCTGCGATCTGGATACCGATGGAGACTGCCAATCCAGCACCGGCCGCGACCGACGGCGGCGGGCGCTCTTGGAAAGCCGGGCCGCGTTGCGCTCAATCTCCTGCATTTCCTCGAATGCGGCGAAAATGGCGTCCTCGTCCACGGTCGCCGCATTGCGTTCCTGGGCACGTCGCCGCGCTGCCCGATGTTCCCAGAGCGTGATCGACGGTCGGGAGAGTGTGCGATACGGCACTTCAAGCCAGGAACCGTCGAACGGGTCGAGAACATATACACGCGAGAGGTCTCGTGGGTCGCGGCGCAGGATCAGATGTCCCTCCGTCCGAACGTCGCGCGAGACGATCCACGGTTTCAGGGCGTTCGAGAAATAGCGGATATGATCTACGGTGAATCCATCGCGTTGCAACGTCCTACGCAGAACCGGGAGGAAATCGATCAGATAGCTGCGCATGTCACGCGGGATGGCGATGCTGCCGCCAGATCGGCTCAAGGCCACGAAACCTTCCTCCAGCCGGGCAAGAGGTGTGGCCCCGTCCAACCCACGATGCCCGGACAGGTGATAGTCTTTGCAAATCGCAACCGTCAGCCAGCGTTCCAGTTCTTCAAGGGTCAGGCAGGCCTGTCTTTCGCTGTCGTATGTGCCGCGCTGTGCGGTGTTGGAAAATGTCGTGCCCGGCAACTGGTGAATGCGCCGCATGAGGGTGCCGATCACACGCTCTACAATGCCACCGAACTGAGGTTGCCCTGGCGGTCGCCAGTCGATCTCAATGCCATGTTGCGCGCACCCGCGCTCGAAAGCCTGCGAGTGGAACTCGCCGGCATTGTCCACGCCAATCTTCTTTGGCTTTCCCGCAATCGGCCACTCCACATCCGTGACGCCGCGCGCGGTCATCCAGGTTTTCTTACCGTCGGCGACGTGGGCGAGGCACAGGCCGACGCTCGCGGCGGAAGGGGGATCAAGGCTAAGATGGAAGCCCGCGATCATCCGGCTCATCACGTCGATCGCAACCGTCAGATATGGTCGCCCGATTGGCAGACGCTCGAACGGATCGACCAAAATGACATCGACCGGCGTGTGATCAATCTGCACGACGTCGAGCGGGTATTTCGGGATCGGGGGCGCGCCGAGGATCGGCTTTGTTCCCGGATCACTTTCGCGGAGCCGTGACGCGACACCCTTGTCGATCCGGTTAACCCGTCGCCTGATCGTGGCTTCGCTCGGAGGCGAAATGCCCGCCTTGCGGCACTCGACCTGAACCACCCTCACGATTTCCGAGGGGCGCGCTTTCTGCCGTTTGAGATAGCGGCCTTCGATGACATGACCGATGATCGCTTCCCGATCCCCCGCGATCCGCGTCTTGCGCGGAGCACCGCGGCCATCGCGCGGCAAGAGCGCCGTGACCGCGCCGTTTTCTTCACGAAGCCGGCGGATCAGCCTGTAAGCCCAACGTTCGGAAATTTTCAGATCAATCGCTGCAGAGCGGACAAGATGCGCTGGTGCTTCATGGAGCGCGGCAAGTGGCCGAAGCAGAACCGCCCGTTCCTCGGCTTTCCGCCATACGTCTTTCGGAACGGATTCCAGATCCATGACCGATCCTGCCTCCTGCAACGCGCTGAACCGGTGTCTGACGGTCTTGCAACGCACCGAACTGTCTGGTGATCAGTATTGAAGTCTTTTGTGACAAGCGCGTGTCAATGAAAACAATGGCCAGTGCTGAACCTATTTATGAAAAACGACACTGTTCGATCTGGGCGGTGCCCTGTCCATCCCCGGCACGCCGCAACTGAGCGACGATCACGTTGCCCGGCTGGAGCGTATGGTGGACGAATGGAACGCCGCCCTGCCCCCGCTGAAGGAGTTCATCCTGCCCGGCGGCTCCCCCGGCATCGCCGCCTTGCACGTCGCCCGCACCGTCTGCCGCAGGGCCGAACGGCGCCTTCTGACCGCCGGGGGGATCGGGCCGGGAATGGTCTATCTGAACCGCCTGTCCGACCTCCTCTTCGTCGCCGCGCGCACCGCCGCCCGCCTGCAAGGCATACCGGAGCGCATATGGGACCGGACGCGCAGCCTGCCCTAGGCCCAGCGCGAAAAATGCATCTTGTTCTTCATCCGAGAAATGCGGTAGACGGACCGAGTCGGAGAGGTGGCCGAGTGGTCGAAGGCGCACGCCTGGAAAGTGTGTAGGCGGGGAACCGTCTCGAGGGTTCGAATCCCTCTCTCTCCGCCACAATCAGCCCAAGACGATCGCACCCGGCATCCCCGCGCAAACCTCCGGCAGGAATATGCCCGATCGGTGACGGGATCGCTGCAACGATCCCCAAGATGGTCTAGATCATAGGCAACCGATCCGGAGATTGCCCATGACCGACCTGACCCCTGCCTTCACGCCGGTCGCATCCTTTGGGGGCGGCCTTCTGATCGGGCTGGGGGCCGTGCTTCTGATGCTTGGGCTTGGCCGGATCTTCGGGGCGACGGGCATCCTGTCGGCCATGGTCTTCGCCGAGAACCGAGCGGAGCTTGGCTGGCGCCTCGCCCTCATCGCCGGGATGATCCTTGCCCCCGGCCTGATCTATGCCGTCACTGGGCGGATGCCGACGCTGACGGTGCCGATCGGTCCGGGGATGATCGTCGTCGGGGGCGTGATCGTGGGCTTCGGGGCCAGCCTCGGATCGGGCTGCACCTCGGGGCATGGGGTATGCGGGCTGTCGCGGCTGTCGGTCCGCTCGATGGTAGCGGTGCCGACCTTCATGGCGACGGCCGCGATCACCGTCTTCCTCGTCCGCCATGTCTTCGGGGGCTGATCCATGAAACACCTCTTCGCATTGCTTACGGGGATCGTCTTCGGGGCGGGCATCGCGCTGTCGGGCATGATGGACCCGGCGAAAGTCCTCGCCTTCTTCGACATCGCCGGCCACTGGGACCCAAGCCTTGCCTTCGTCATGGGCGGCGCGGTGATCGTGACCTTCATCGGCTACCGCCTCGTTTGGCGGCGCGGCACGCCGCTCTTCGGCGGGCGCTTCCTGCTGCCGCAGGGAACGGCGATCGACGCGCGTCTGGTCGGCGGCTCGGCGCTGTTCGGGATCGGCTGGGGCATCGCGGGCTTTTGCCCGGGGGCGGCGATCCCGGCGCTCGGCACCGGGCGGTGGGAGGTCGCGTTGTTTCTTGCGGCGGTCATCGGCGGCTTTCAACTGCGCCGCCTCATCGCCCCGGCACGGGGATAATCGAAGGAGACATCCATGACGATACCCAGCGCGATCAGCCCGTCCCGCGGGCCGCAAAGCCCGACGGTTGTCGGGTTTCACGACAAGGCCACGGGAAGCTGCCAGTATATCTGCATCGACCCAGCGACGAAGGCCTGCGCGCTCATCGACATCGTGCTCGACTTCGATCCGAAGGCGGCGCGCATCTCCACCACCAATGCCGATTGGGCGCTGGACTGGATCGCGCGCGAGGGGCTGAACCTCGCATGGATCCTCGACACGCATCCCCATGCCGATCACCTGTCGGCCGCTGCCTATCTGGCCGAGCGGAGCGGCGCGCCCACCGCCATCGGCGCAAAGGTGGAGGAGATCGCGGGACTGTGGCGCACGCTCTACAACCTGCCCGATGCGTTCGATCCCAAGGCCGATTTCGACCGGCTCCTCGCCGATGGGGACACCTTGCGCATCGGGGGGATGGAGGTACGCGTCATGCTCTCCCCCGGACATACGCTGGGATCGGTCAGCTATGTGGTGGGGGATGCCGTCTTTGCCCACGACACCTTCATGCAGCCCGACAGCGGCACCGCGCGGGCCGATTTCCCCGGCGGATCGGCGGCGATGCTGTACGATTCGCTGATGGGCATCCTTGCGCTGCCGGATGATCACCGCATTTTCGTCGGCCACGATTACGGCGCGCCCGGCCGGGATGGGCCCGCATGGGAAAGCACCGTGGCCGAGCAGAAGGCCCGCAACACGCATCTGGCGGGCGGCACCGGCAGGGCCGATTACATCGCCCTGCGCGAGGCGCGGGATGCCACGCTGAAGCTGCCGGACCGGATGCTGCACGCGCTGCAGTTCAACCTGCGCGGTGGCCGCCTGCCGGTGGAGGCGGACGGAAACAGCTACTTCAAGATCCCGGCGAACCGTTTCTGATCGCGGCCTAGCAGCCGCACACCGCCGCCGTGCCGGCACGGGCGGCGGCGCCTTCGGTGGCGTATCCGTCCCGGATCCACCAGTCGAGCCCGCCGATCAATTCGCGCACCGCAAATCCCAACGTCAGCAGCTTCATCGCGGTCTTCGTCGAGGCATTGCACCCGATCCCGTCGCAGTAGCAGACATAGGTCAGCCCCGGATCGAGATGCTGGGTCGTATTGGTGCAGATGTCCTTGTGCCAGAGATTGATCGCCCCCGGCACATGTTCGTGCGCAAAGGCGGCCGGGGCGCGGCCATCCACCACGACGATCCTTCCCTGCCCTGCGTCAAGGGCCTGAAACAGGTCCGCGCTGTCCATCTCATAGGCCAGCTTTGCTTGGTAATATCGCAACTGATCGAACGTCATCGCCGTCGTTTCCCCAAGGTTCCGACGAAGCTTACCCCCCGGCCCCCATGCGTCAAGCATACACGCCTTCGCCACTTTGCGGCGCTGCGCCTTATATGTCATATTCATGACATTTGCGCTCGCTCAATCCGGCGCGTGCTGTTACCGCGAACATGACTGGGGGCCATTGCATGCTGCGACAGATCTGGACCGACTTCATCGCACCGATCCTGCGCCGCCCCTCGCGGTTTCAGGTGGCGGCCCTGTGCTGGCGCGAAGCGGAGACCGGGATCGAGGTGCTGCTCATCTCCTCGCGGGAAACGAAGCGCTGGATCCTGCCCAAGGGCTGGCCCAAGGCGGGCCGCGACAGCGCCGGCACCGCCCTCGAGGAAGCATGGGAAGAGGCGGGCATCGTCGAGATCGAGCCGCGCCCCGAGCGCATCGGCCAATACAGCTATCACAAGCGGCTGGAAGGTGGGGTGCCCGTGCATACGCTCGTGGATGTCTACGCCATCCACGTCTCGCAACTGGCGGATGCCTTCCCCGAGGCGGGACAACGCGAACGCGCGTGGTTCCCCCCCGAACAGGCCGCGACGCTGGTGCAGGAGCCGGACCTTGCCGCACTTCTGCGCACATGCCCGGGGCTGATCACCGCCCCCTCCTGACCAACCCTTTTCTGGACTGATACCATGACTGATCGAAACGACCCGCGGCTGCGCCATCAGCCCGAGCCGGGCTGGCAGGTTCTTGACCGCGACCTGAACCGCATCTCGCGGGTGGAATATGCGACGAGCTATGTCTCGCAGCCCTTGGTGGCGGTGGGCATGGCGATGGTGTTCGTGGCGCTGGCGGCGACATGGGCCGCGCTGGTGGCGGGCGGCGGGGCGGGCAGCCTGATCGTGGTCGTCGCCTCGGCCTTTGCGGCGTATCTGGCGCTGAACATCGGGGCGAACGATGTGGCCAACAATATGGGCCCGGCGGTGGGGGCGAACGCGCTGACCATGACCGGGGCGCTGGTCGTGGCCGCCATCTGCGAAACGGCGGGCGCGCTGATTGCGGGCGGCAATGTCGTCGGCACCATCGCGAGCGGCATCGTCGCCCCGTCGAATTTCGCCGACAGCGCGGTCTTCGTAATCGCGATGATGGCGGCGCTCCTGTCCTCGGCGCTGTGGCTGAACCTTGCGACATGGCTCGGCGCGCCGGTCTCCACCACCCATGCCATCGTGGGGGGCGTCGCGGGCGCGGGGATCGCGGCGGCGGGCTTCGGCGCGGTCGATTGGGGCGGGATGGGGCGCATCGCCCTCAGCTGGGTGATCTCTCCGGTGATGGGCGGGGCGCTGGCCGCCGGGGCGCTGTGGGTCGTGCACCGTCTGGTGATCGACCGCGACGACAAGATCGCCGCCGCCCGCACATGGGTGCCGATCCTGATCGCGGTGATGAGCTGGGCCTTCGGCACATACCTTGCGCTGAAGGGGTTGAAGCATCTCTTCACCATCTCCTTCGGGCAGGCGATGCTGCTGGGGGTGGCCTGCGCCATCCTGTCATGGGCCGCGTCCAAACCCTATATCCGCCGCCAATCCAAGGGGCTGGAGAACCGGAACAAGTCGCTGAAGGTGCTGTTCCAGTTGCCGCTCGTGCTGTCGGCGGGGCTGATGAGCTTTGCGCATGGCGCCAACGACGTGTCGAATGCGATCGGCCCGCTGGCGGCGATCGTGTCGATCACCTCGCATACGGATGGCAACGGCGCGGTGACGGTGCCGCTTTGGGTCATGGTGATCGGCGCGCTCGGCATCTCGCTCGGTCTGATGCTGTTCGGGCCGCGGCTGATCCGCATGGTCGGCGCGCAGATCACCAAGCTGAACGCGATGCGCGCCTATTGCGTGGCCCTGTCGGCCGCGACGACGGTGATCGCGGCCAGCGGCCTCGGCCTGCCCGTCAGTTCCACCCATATCGCGATCGGCGGCGTGTTCGGCGTCGGCTTCTTCCGCGAGGCGGTGGAGGCGCGGCGGATGCGCCAGATGGCCGATACGGTCGAATTGCCCAGCGTCGCCCCCGAGGAACGCCAGCGCCGCAAGCTGGTCCGCCGGTCGCATTTCATGACCATCATTGCCGCATGGATCGTGACCGTGCCCGCGACGGCCTTGGTGTCGGGCGCCGTGTTCCTCGTGCTGCGGCACCTGCAGGCGGGCTGATCTAGGGCGCGGCCCCCGCCCCGCGCAGCACCACGACGGCGTAGCGGCAGGGCCGCTCCGTCTCGTTGCGGAAGATGCAATCGCTCGGCGGGCCGAGGGCGAGGCAATCGCCCGCCGCCATCTCGTGCCGCACCTGCCCCTCGATGAAGACGAGCGCGCCGTCCAGCACCCAGACGAGGTGCTGCCCGTCCATATAGACGGCGGCGGGGAAATGCGCCTCCCGCCCCGGCGGAAACTCCACCGAGACCAGATCGAGGGGCGCGGCCGATTTCGGCGACACATGGCGGCGCGTGTAGCCGGTCAGCGGATCCTCCCAGACGGGCTGATCAGCGTGGCGCAGGATCTGCCCCTCCTGCATTTCGGCGCGGACCATCAGGGTGGACATGCTGATGTCGAAGGCCCCCGCCAGCCGTGCCAGCAGCGTCGCCGTCGGGCTGGCAC
This sequence comes from Falsirhodobacter algicola, assembly GCF_018279165.1. GTDB lineage: Bacteria > Pseudomonadota > Alphaproteobacteria > Rhodobacterales > Rhodobacteraceae > Falsirhodobacter > Falsirhodobacter algicola. Next base: position 1,773,118 of record NZ_CP047289.1, read on the forward strand.
CGCCGCGTTCCACCTTGTGGATCATGGCCCGCGACACGCCCGAACGTTCGGCAAGATCGGTCAGCGACCAGCCCCGCATTTCCCGTTCGATCCTTACCCGCGCGCCGAGGCGCTGATCCACGGTGTCGATCATGATCCACTCCTGCTGCCCGATGGGGCCGTTGACGCCGGACATATCTGCGTCATACAAGACGAAAAGTCTACTATAGTGGATAAGATCATGGCCGATACCCTGCGGATACGCGACGCCGAAGCCGATGACCTGCCGGTCATCCTGTCGATCTACAACGATGCCGTGCAGCATACGACCGCGATCTGGAACGAACGGCTGGTCGATCTGGCCGATCGCCGTGCGTGGTGGGAGGACAAGATCGCCAAAGGGCATCCCGTGCTCGTGGCCGAACGCGGCGGCGAGATTCTGGGCTATGCCACCTATGGGCAATGGCGCGTGATCGACGGCTTCCGCGCCACGATGGAACATTCGGTCTATGTCCGTGCGGACCGCCCCCGGTCGGGAACCGGCACCGCGCTGATGGGGGCCTTGATCGACACGGCCAAGGCGCGCGGCGTGCATGTCCTGATCGCCTGCATCGAGGCGGAGAATGCCGCCTCCATCGGCCTGCACGGCAAGCTCGGCTTTCGCACCGTCGGCACCTTCCGCGAGGCGGGGCGCAAGTTCGACCGCTGGCTCGATCTGACCTGCATGGAGCTGCCTTTGACCGGGGCTTGACCGGGCGCCTCCGTTCACTATGGTAGATATATATCCATCATAGTGAACAAGCCCGAGGATGCCATGCCCCGCCAGATCCGCCTCAACGCGTTCGACATGGCCTGCCCCGGCCATATCCAGCAGGGCCTGTGGACCCATCCGGACGATCAATCCACCCGGATGAACGACATCCGCTACTGGACCGAGCATGCCCAGCGCCTCGAACGGGGGCTGTTCGACGGCATCTTCTTTGCCGATATCCTCGGGGTCTATGACGTGTTCGGCGGCGGGCCGGGGGATGCGCTGCGCGGCGGGGTGCAGGTTCCGGCCAACGACCCCTCGCTCATCATTCCGGCGATGGCGGCCGTCACCCGGCATCTGGGCTTCGGGGTGACGTGCAACCTGACCTATGAGCAGCCCTTCCTGTTCGCGCGCCGGATGTCCACGCTCGATCATCTGACGGGCGGGCGGATCGGCTGGAACATCGTGACCGGCTATCTCGATAGTGCGGCGCGGGCCATGGGGATGAAGGGCCAGATCGCCCATGACGACCGCTATGACCTTGCCGACGAATACATGCAGCTCGTCTACAAGCTGTGGGAAGGGTCATGGGACGATGACGCGGTGGTCATGGACCGGGCGCGCGGGCTGTTCGCCGATCCCGCCAAGGTGCGCGCGATCCGCCATCACGGGCCGCAATATTCGGTGGAGGCGATGCATCTCTGCGCCCCCTCGCCGCAGCGCACGCCGGTTCTCTATCAGGCCGGATCGTCCGACCGGGGGCGCAGATTCGCGGCGGAACATGCCGAATGCATCTTCCTCAACGGTCAGAAGAAGGACGACGTGCGCGCGATCATCGCCGACATCCGCGCCCGCGCCGCCGCGAACGGGCGCAGCGCCGAGAGCGTGCAGCCCTTCCTCGGCGCGACGCTGGTGATCGGCCGGACCGAGGCCGAGGCCCAAGAGAAATTCGCCGAGTACCGCCGTTATGTCAGTTCGGACGGGGCGCTGGTGCATGCGGCGGCATCGCTCGGCATCGATCTGGCGCGCTTCGACCTGGACGAGCCGATCGAGACCGGCCGGGGCGAGGCCATCCAATCCAACATCGACATCGTGGCCAAGGCCGCCGGCCCGCGTTGGACCCGCCGCAAGCTTTTGGAGCAGATGGTGCTGGGCAGCCGTCAGGCCCCCTGGGTCGGATCGGCCGAACGGATCGCCGACACCCTGATCGGCTGGAGCGAGGAGACCGGCGTTGCCGGCTTCAACCTGTCGCGCACCGTCAGCCCCGCCGGGATCGAGGATGTGATCGACCTGCTGATCCCCGTCCTTCAGGAAAAGGGCGCCTACAAGACCTCCTATGCCGAAGGGACCTACCGCGAGAAGCTGTTCGGCCATGCCCGCCTTCCGGCCGAGCATCCGGCGGCGCGGCATCGCGGCACCGCTTGACGGGCGATCCCCATAGGGGGCTGGTATGGACCGGCCGCAGGGGCCATACCGGCCCCCGGCAGCGAAGGGACACGGACGCGATGACCATACCGGATTTTCAGGGCAAGCGCGGCGCGCTGGTGCTTCTGCTCATCGCGCAGGTGCTGGCGATGAGCGTCTGGTTCTCCTCGGCGGCGGCGATCGCCGACATCAAGCGCCACTATACCTTCGGCGTGGGCGGCGAGGCGCTGCTGACGAGCGCGGTGCAGATCGGATTCGTACTGGGAACGATCCTGTCGGCGCTCCTGGCGCTGGCCGACCGGTTCGATCCGCGGCGGCTCTTCGCGCTGTCGGCCGGGGTCGCGGCGGCCGCGACGGCGGCGCTGACGGTGATGGACCCGGTCGGCCCCGCCGTCATCGCGCTGCGCATCCTGACCGGGGTCTGCATGGCGGGCGTTTATCCCGTGGGCATGCGGCTGGCCGCCACATGGGCGCGGGGGGATGTCGGCCTGCTGATCGGGCTTCTGGTCGGGGCGCTGACCCTCGGATCGGCAAGCCCGCATCTCTTGGCGGCCTTCGGCGGGCTTGGCTGGCGGTCGATCTATGCGGCAGCGACCATCGCTGCGATCTGCGCGGCGGTGCTGATCGGCTTCGTGCGGATCGGGCCGAACATGAAGCGCGCGACCCGGATCGACCTTGGCCGCCTGTCCGAAAGCTGGCGGCGCCCGGCGGTGCGGAAGGTCAATCTCGGCTATCTCGGCCATATGTGGGAGCTGTATGCCATGTGGACATGGCTGGGGCTGTTCCTGAACCAGTCCTTCACCGCCCGCGGGATGGAGGGGGCGACCGTCAAAGCCGCCGCCCTGACCTTCGCCACCGTGGCGGCGGGCGCGGTGGGATCGTGGCTGGGCGGGGCGCTGGCGGATCGCCATGGGCGCAGCACGGTCACGCTGGGGGCGATGGCGATCAGCGGCACCTGCGCGGCGCTGGCGGGCTGGCTGTTCTTGGCGCCACTGCCGCTTCTGATGGCGGTGATGATCGTCTGGGGCATCACGGTGATCGCGGATTCGGCGCAATTCTCTGCCTCGGTGACGGAACTGGCCGAACCTGAATCGATCGGCACCCTGCTGACGGTACAGACCTGCGCCGGTTTCCTTCTGACATTGGCCAGCATTCAGGCGGTGCCCTTGGTGCAGGCCCATCTGGGCTGGACCGGGGCCTTCAGCATGCTGGCGATCGGGCCGTTCCTCGGCTGCATCGCCATCTGGCGTCTGCGCCGCGACCCGGAGGCCGGCCGCCTTGCGGGCGGCCGGGCCTGATCACGGAAGATCCGCGCGCAGCCATTTGAACAGCGAGATGACCGACATCGCAAGGATCGGCACCAAGGGCACGGCCACCACCACCGAGGCCGATTGCAGCGCCGACAGCGTGTCCTTCCCGCCGACATAGAGCAGCGAGAGCGCGACCGCCGCCAGCACCAGCGCCCAGACGCAGCGGTGCCAGCGGGCCGGTTCGTGGCGCATTCCGTCATCCTCGCTCGCCACGGCGGCAAGGGTATAGGCGGAGCTGTCCATCGTCGTGGCCCCGAAGATGAAGGCCAGCACCACGAAGGCCAGCACCAAGAGCCCGCCCACGGGCAGGATCCGGTCGCCCAATGCCCGGACGACGGCGATGATCGCCTCGGGGGCGCGGCCGTCGGCGATCATCGCCGACACATCCAGCGTCCCGTCCATCTGGAAGAACATCGCGCTGTTCCCAAGCACGATGAAGAACAGCCAGCACCCGATGGAGCCGGCCACCAGCTCGGCGAGGATCAGTTGCTTGAACGTCCGCCCGCGCGAGATGCGGGCCGCGAACAGGCCCATGAAGGGCGCATAGGCGATCCACCACGCCCAGTAGAACATCGTCCACCCTTCCGAGAAGGTGCCCGCCGCATCGACATAGCTGTCGCCCGCAGCAGTGGCGGCGATGACATTGCCGGCCTTCACCACAGGATCAGTGTTGAAGCTCATGGTGAAGAAATGCTCGAACATCATCCCGAGGGAGTTGGTGAACATGTCCATCTGGAACATCTTCGGCCCGAACAGGAACGCGCAGGACAAAAGCCCCGCCACCAGCCAGACGTTGATATCCGACAACAGGCGGATGCCCCGGTTCAGCCCGGTATAGACCGACACGCCGAACAGGACGCCCCAGATGCAGATCACCGCGGCATCCAGCGCAAAGCTGCGCGCGATCCCCAGAAGATCGGCGATCCCCGCCGAGAGCATGGGCGTGCCGAGGCCGATCGTCGTGCTGATCCCGCCGATGAGGCCGAACATGAACAGCACGTCGATGACCTTGCCCAGCGGACCATCCACCGCCCGCCCGATCACCCCCGAGCAAGAGGCCGAAAGCCGCGTGCTCGGCTGCGCGCGGTTCCACAGCGCATATCCCAGCGGCAGCGCGGGTAGGCAGTAGATCGCCCAAGCCGCAACGCCCCAGTGAAAGAGCCCATACGCCCCGGCCCATTCGAGGGCGGTCTGGCTGCGCGGCTCGGCGCCGAAGGGGGGGCCGGCATAGTAATAGGCCCATTCGATCGTGCCCCAATACATCACGCTCGAGCCGATACCGGCGCAGAACAGCATTCCGATCCAGCTGAGGGTCGAAAACTCCGGCCGCGCCGCAGGCCCGCCGAAGCGCACCTGCCCGTACCGACCGAAGGCGAGATAGAGCAGGATGGCGATCGCGCAGATCGCCGACCACAGGAACATCCAGCCGATGGTCTTGGTGATCCATGACAGGGCGACGCCCAGCACGGCCTTTCCTTCCGCAGGCCACAGGACCAGCGGCGTTGCGAACATCAGGATGGCGATGAACGCCATTCCGAAGATGACCTTGTCCACTCTCGGATCAGGAGCGTTCGCTCTGTCCATGTCGTGTACTCCCATGTTGGTTCTTATCTTGTGATGGGTGCCGATGGCACACGACGTTGGCGTGCCATGTCTGCGAGGGACGGCCCCGAGGGCCGCCCCTGCCGGCCGCGCCGGGCATCAGCCCTGCGCGTTCGAGAAGCGGTAGATGATGTTGTCGAAGCTGCTTTCGGCGAAACCATAGGCAAAGCGCAGCCCGTCCGGCCCCGCCAGCACGGCATGTTCGGCATTGCCCGGCACATAGAGGGCAACCCCTTCGGCGATGGGATGCAGCACGCCGTCGATCGTGACGGTGCCCGCGCCGCTCAGCCCGAAATAGAACTCGGCGGCGTCGTGGCGGTGGGGGGGCAGCGTACCCTCCGGGCCGTATTCCGCGATGCCGAGCACGAATTCCGGCGTCTCCCGGTCCGCGCGCCCCATCAGGGTGCGCCATGTGACGGTGCCGAAAGCGGGATCTTCGCCGCCCTCCAGCTCCACATCCTCGGCCCGGACGGAAAAGGCGGTCCGCGGCGCGGGGGGGACGGGGAGGAATCCCATGCCGTCCAAAACAATGTCAGTCTGGGCCAATTCTGACGTAACAATAGGCTGCATTCGCGTTGCCTTTCCCTGTTCTCTATGCCACAGGGATTTTCCTATTGCTGGCCCCGAGATCCGACAATCTTCATAAACCGTTCGCGATTATGCGCAGGGGTTATGATGATCTCCTCAGGGCTTCCCTTCTCCGGATTGACGGCCTTTCGCGCGGCGGCGTTCCACAGAACGCTCGTCAAGGCGGGGGCATCGCTGAACGTGTCGCAGCCCGCGATCAGCCGTAGGCTGAAGGAGCTGGAGCAGTATCTGGGCTGCCAGCTCTTCGACCGTTCCACCAAGCCGATCTCGCTCACCCCCGATGGGCGCGAGCTGCTAGAGGCGCTGGAGCGGGGCTTCGGCGCGATCGAGAGCACGTTGGAGCGGGTGCGCTTTCGCACCAACGCCCCGACCATCACCGTCACCGGGCCGACGGGCTTTCTGAACTACTGGTTCATGCACCGGCTCGATTCCTTTCACGAGGCGTTTCCGCGCATCAACGTGAAGATGATCGACAGCAACGCCAACGACACGGCCAAGCCCGGCGATATCGACATCCGCTTTCTCGACCCGCTGGCCGCGCGCGAACAGGGCGAAGGCGGGGTGCCGGTATTCGACGAATCCGTCTTTGCCGCGGCAAGCCCGCTCTATCTGGAACGCACGGGGGTCAGCACGCTGAACGTCGATGCGGCCGATCATGTGTTCCTATCGGTCGATGCCGGGGACCGCTGGTACAGTTGGCACACCTTCTTCGGGCAGATGGGGGCCAAGGCCTATGCCCCGGCCCGCCAGTTCGAGTTCAATTCCTACTCGCTTCTGGTGAATGCCATGCTGGCCGGGCATGGGATCGGCCTTGCATGGGATGGGCTGCTGGATTCCTATTTCCAAAGCGGCGCGCTGGTCCGGCTCAGCGATACGCAGGTGTCCACCCGGCGCGGCTATTACCTCTTCTTGCGCGAAGACGCGGACCCCGAAGCTGCCGAGGTGGCGGACTGGATCCTTGCCGCATCCGAGGCGCAGCGCCGTCCCCGGACGCTGGCCCCGGCGGGCGGGGCCCAGCTTGCGCCCGCCGGCCCCGTCTGAGGGGTCAGTCCTCGATCCGCAGGCCGATCTTGCCGATATGGCCCTTTTGCAGAAACGCCTCCTGCGCCGCGCGCAGATCGCGCAGGGAAAAGACATCCGCCACGACGGGCCGGATCTCCCCCCGCTCGATATAGCCGACGAGATCGGCGAACATCTCCGGCGTCTGGCGGGTGCTGCCGATCAGCGTCAGATCCTTCAGATAGAGCGTGCGCAGATCCAGCTCCACGATCGGGCCCGCGATCGCGCCCGAGGTGACATAGCGCCCATGCGGAACCAGCGCATCCAGAAGCGCCGGCCAGCGCGGCCCGCCCACGAGATCCAGCACCACATCGAACGCATCCTGCGGCAGCGCATCCTCGCGCGTTAGGATCGCATCGGCCCCGAGCGCCGTGACATCGTCGGCCTTCGCCGCGCTCGTCTGCGCCGTCACATGCGCGCCCCGCCGCTTGGCCAGCTGGATCACGGCCGATCCGACCCCGCCCGACGCGCCGGTGATCAGCACCCGTTCGGCACCGATGCCCGCGCGCTGGATCATCCCCTCGGCGGTGGAGAAGGAGCAAGGGAAGGTCGCAAGCTCCACATCCGACAGGGGGCAGTCGATGCGGAACGCGTTTTCGGCCCCGATGGTGGCGTATTCGGCGAACGCGCCGTCCCGTTCGGCCCCGAAAGTGTGAAGCGCATCGGGCGCGCCGCCCGCGGGGCGGTACATCGGGCGCAGCAACACCCGTTCGCCGATGCGGGCGGGATCGACGCCCGTACCGGTCGCAACGATCCGCCCGCAGCCATCGGCGCCTTGAATCCGCGGGAAGGACATCGCCCCCGACCAGCCGCCATCGGCATCCGACGTGCCGCCATAGCCGTCCGCCGCCGCAGCGGCCGTATCGCCGCGCACCGCCTTCGAATACCAGCCGGTGCGGGTGTTCACATCGGTGTTGTTGACCGCAGCCCCGCCGATGCGGACCAGCACCTCCCCCTTGGCCGGGGATGGCACTGCTACATCCTCGCGCCAGACGAGCCGGTCGAACCCGCCATGCCCGGTTAGGACCATCGCCTTCATGCGTTTCGGAAGCGTCATGCCGCTGTCTCCATCCATGTAGAACATTCACTCTACTTGCGAAGGTAGAGCGATCGGTCTACATAATCAACCATGACCGACATGATGACCAAAATCGCCGCCGGGCTGGAACGGGCCTTCGCCGCGAATGGCTTTGCCGAGCCGAGCGTCGATACCCTGCGCGATGCGGCGGGGGTCAGTCTGCGCACGCTCTATCGCTATTTCCCCTCGCGGGCGGATATGGTCCTTGCGGCGCTGGAGCATCGGCACCGGCGCTACCTTGCCTTCGTCTTCGACGATCTGCCGGATGGCCGGGACGCGGCCCGCGATGCGCTGTTCACCCGTGTCGGCGACTGGATGGAGGGGGAGGCCTCCCATGGATGTCTGTTCCACGGCGCCGTGGCCGCCGATCCCGGCAGCGCGGCGCTGCGCGATCTGCTGTCGCGCCACAAGGACGAGGTCGCCGCCCGCGCCGCCGCCGCGACCGGCCTTGCGGGGCGGGAGGTGGAGCTGCTGCTGCTGCTGGAGGGGCTGACCCAGACATGGACATTGCATGAGCGCGGGGCCGTCATCGCCGCGCAGCATCTTGGCCGGTTGCTGGCGCAAGGATCCCCCCAAGTCACCGAGGTTTGATGCCCCGGCGGCCTGACCGGGTGTAGCAAGGGTTGGTATGGCTCGGGCCTTCGCGGCGCGATGATATGCGCCGCAGGAAACCCATGAAGAAGACGGTCATGATCAAGACACACGCCCTACGCCCCCTGCTGTCCGTCTGGGTCGCGATGATGCTATGGTTCGTCGGGGCCGAGCTGGCGGTCAGCCACCCGCTGCAACCAGCCGTCGTCACCGTGACCGTCGGCACCGATCGGGTCGACGTGACCGTGCATGACACGCTGGAGCCGATGATTGCCATCGGCCGTATCGATCCCAAGTCGCAGCGGGACGCTCAGAAGGTCAACGACCTCTATGCCGACCTGCGCGCGAGCGCCCCCGATATCGTCGAGGCGGCCTTTCGCGAGCAATGGCCCGACGTGGCCCGCCGCATCGGCGTCTATGCGGGCACGACCCGGCTGGATCTGACGCTCGGCAGCGTGACCGAGGTGGAGATCGGCGATATGAGCCAGCTGCGTTTCGGCACCTTCACCTTCAGTGCGCCGCTGCCCGATGACGGCAGCCCGGTGACGATGGGCTGGACCGACGATTTCGGAGAGCTTGCCATCCATCAGGCGGGCGCTGCGGATGACGAAGGCTACACCCAGATCCTTCCGGGCGGGCAGATGAGCCAGCCGATGCCCCGCGCGGCCCCGGTGAAGGAAGGGGTCGTCCCGGTCTTGGCGCGGTTCATCGTTGCGGGCTTTGAGCATATCGTTCCCAAGGGCACGGACCATATCCTGTTCGTGCTGGGGCTGTTCTTTTTCTCGCTGCGCGTCCGGGCGCTGCTGGCGCAGGTCACGGCCTTCACGCTTGCGCATAGCGTGACGCTGGCGCTGGCGAGCCTTGGGATCGTGACGCTCCCCGCCTCCGTGGTGGAGCCGCTGATCGCCGTGTCGATCGTCTATGTCGCGGTGGAAAATGTCATCTTCGCCAAGCGCAGGACGGTCACCTATGCGCGCGTGGGCGTCGTCTTCGGTTTCGGGCTGTTGCACGGGCTGGGCTTCGCCTCGGTCCTCAGCGATGTGGGGCTGCATGCGGGTCAGTTCGTCACGGGGCTGATCGGCTTCAACCTCGGCGTGGAGCTAGGACAGCTTTGCGTGATCGCTCTGGCGTTTCTGGTACTAGGCCTGCCCTTCGGACGCAAACCTTGGTACCGCGCGCGCATTGCCGTCCCCGCGTCCTGCGCGATCGCGGCCATGGGGCTGTACTGGACGATCGAGCGGGTGATTTGAGGACGAGCCCGCAGTGCTATCAATGTAACCGCTTTTATAACCGCTTTGCGGCCTCTGTTTAGTCTTCCACTGCGCAGCTTTATCCGAGTTTAGCCGACACCTATGGCGATGGAATCTACGAACTGATGGCCCCATGCGCGAGAGCAAGGGGCGCGGGGCAATCCATTTCAGTTGTAATGCCCGGAATGCAAAAAACCTCCCGGTGGGGAGGTTTAGGATTATTTGTTTGCGGGAGCATGCAGCCGCCGTAACCTACCCCAGCTTACAGCGATGGTTTGAAGCACTACGTGGCCAGTGCCGGGTTGAATTGGATGTCAGCCTCAGGGAATGCATCTTTCAGCCGGTTCATCGCGTGCAACCATGCATCACCACCCCACTGACTCGAGAACGCGTAGGTGCGTTCCCCAAAATGCACCAGTTCACCCTCATCACAAAAATAGCGTTTTGGGTCGAACGTCTTCCCTTCTTCCAAACGCGCCTGCCGCGCCAATTCATAAAACCCCTCGCCATCCACACTCCCTTCAACCGAGATCAGGGCACGCGAGACACGCGCACTACATTGAGCAGCAATTGTCTCGGGATTGATCCCCCGCGCTACGAGCGCCCGGAAGACCTGATAGATGACGTGACGCTTCCGTAAGCCTGTGAAGGTAGCAGTGCCAACCGACAGATCGTAGCTCGTCCAGTCGCGCGTATCGGTGCGGGCCTCGCGCTCCTTGCGCTTCTTTTCCGCGACACGGACCTGATACTCTGCCACCTCGGGCAAGGGGATGATCTGCTGCACATCGACAAGGACCCTTCCGCCAAGATCGTAGGGCTGAAGACGCACGCAACGAATATCGATGCCGCGGTCGATAAGCCACAAGACCGACGTCGTCACTTCACGGTTGAACTCGGCCGAGGCCAAGACGATCCTGACGTCCTGGCCGAACGCATCCTCGTCAGGCTCCTCCCACCCGAGGAATTCGAGCATGCCGGTCCGGCCATCGACGTCCAGCTGCCCGATCTGTTCGAGATAGGTTTCATAGACACCCACCGCCTGATCAAAGGTCATCGTCGAGATCATGGCAGCATATCGGATTGCCTGAAGCTCGATATGGCCACCATCCTCGGTGCGCTTCAGTTCGATGACGACCAGCTTGGCATCCTTGTCGATGCCCAGAAGATCGATCCTCCGACGGGAGTCGTCCCAGTGCCCGAACTCCTCGGCAATAACCAAAGTGTCGACCGCGATCACCCCGATATTAGCGCGAAGAAGCCGCTGGAGATCGCGCCGTTCCTGCATCTGCGCGTTGCTGAAGGTCGTGCGGTCAAGGCGACGGATTTCGTCGCTCGCGAATTCATAAACAGGCATCAGGCCACCGCGCTTGCTGAACTGTTCGACCGCCTTACAATCGTGATGATTTCTTTCACCTGCGCCTCCTTGAAGATACCGGCGATGCCCATGTCATCCAGATCGATGAATGGGCTTTCATAAAATCGCTCGGGATCGACGATGCCGGATTCGCTCAGGCTGTCGATGATCAGGTTCAGGAACTCGGTCTGGTCCGCATTCGGCGAATGGGTCGCGGTGAATTCGCTGAACATTTCCTTGGCTGCGGCGCGATCCAGACCGGTCATCGCCCGCAGGAAGACACCCAAACCATCGGCACCAACGGCCTCGGACAGTGCGGCGGGGTCGACGCCTTCAGACAGGAACATCCGCTCCAACTCGGTCAGATCCTGCGCGGTCAGCTGTTGCCCCCGGCGCAGTTTCAAAAGGGCGATGTTGTCCTTGTGGCGCTCTACGAAGCTGCGCACCTTCATGCGGAACTGCGCCTTGTCCACCCCTGCCCCGACCTGCGGCAAGGACACGGCTTCGCCCGTGCCGATCTCATCTTCGAAATCGGTGATGACCAACTTGCGGGTCTTCGGCTCAATCAGTTCCACCAGTAGACGCAGCTTCCGGCGCATTTCCTCCAGCAGATCAACAGTTATGTCGGTCCAGAACTCGTCAGTCTGGATATCCAAGATCAGCGAAAGCTGCTTGGCGACGAGCGGGATGTTCGCCAGCGCCTCTAGCGAGGATGCGAGATCACGGATACGGGTTTGGGCACGAGCGAACGCCGCCTCCCCTCGCAGCAAGGCCAACTGCGAGCCCAGAACCAAAAGGTCGAACTGCTTGGCCGGCAGGTTGTCGTCCCTGAATGCGGTGGGCAGACCCGCCACATGCGCGGACAGTGCTTCCTGCGCTGTTGCATCGAGGTTGTCCCACGCCGCTCGAGTCTGGAACGCCTCCACATCGCGCCGATGCGGGCGAACGATGAAGTTGTCGACGTTCATTCCGGCAACTTCCTGATGCAGTCGATCGCGGAGACCAAGGTCGCCCTCGTGCTTGGCAGCTTCCAACGCCGTAATTAGGTCCAGCCGCACCCGGAACAGACGTTCGCCGATGGGGGCTGTGCCTCCGGGTTCGACCCGGTCAGGGTTCTCGCCGAAGAATTCGAGGTTCTGGCAGTAGTCGAAGATCAGGAACTCGTGCTTGTCCTCGCTCGGCCCGAACAGGTTGCGCCGGAGCCGCGTTCCGCGTCCGACCATCTGCCAGAACTTCGTGCGCGACCGGACGATCTTGAAGAACACAAGGTTCACCACGTCCGGCACATCGATGCCGGTGTCCAGCATGTCGACCGAGACGGCGATATGCGGGCCCTTCTCCGGCTCCGAAAAATCGTCGATCAGGCTTTGAGCATAGCTTACGCTGTAGTCGATCAGGGACGCGAAACTGCCCTTCAGGTGGGGATAGTTGATGTCGAACCGCTCCACGATGAAGCGGGCATGGGCGCTGTTCTTGGCGAAGATGATCGTCTTGCCCAAGCGATCACCGCCAGCAACCTTGATGCCGTTGGTCATCAGATGTTTCAGCACCTTGTCGACGGTATCGATATTGAACAGCCACTTGTTCAGATCGTTGGCATCGACATGATCGGGGGGATCGCCCTCATCCGACCATTCCAGTGCATCCCAGGCGTCCTTCTCCTCATCGGACAGCCGGTCGTAGGTGATGCCCTCGCGCTGGAATTTCAGCGGGACCGAGATCCCCTTGGGCGGCACAAGATAACCGTCGTCGACCGCATCCTCCAGATCGTAGGAGTCGGTCGGCACGCCGCGTTCAAGCTGGAACAGCGAATAGGTGTCGCGATCGATCTCGTCACGGGGCGTTGCGGTCAACCCAACCAGTAGTCCATCGAAATACTCGAAGATCGCGCGATATTTGCGATAAACAGAGCGGTGGGCCTCATCAATGACGATCAGATCGAAGTGACCGGGGCCGAAGCGCTTCTCTCCCCCCTTCATCTCGTCGATCAGGCCCATCATCGTTGGATAGGTGGACAGGCAGACCCGCGCCGTCGTGTGGTTGTTTTGGGTCGGATCGTGGCTCTGCAGCAGGTTCGCGCTTGGCGCCGAGGGAAGATGCGCCTTGAACGCCCCATGCGCCTGCTTCACCAGCGCCACACGGTCGGCCAGAAACAGAACCCGCTTCACCCAGTTCGCCCGCAACAACTGGTCGATCAGCGCGATCACCGTCCGCGTTTTGCCCGACCCTGTTGCCATGACCAGCAGAGCGTGACGCTGCTTGCTTTCGAACGCATCCCCCACGCGGCGGATCGCCCGGTGCTGGTAGAAGCGTTCGACGATGCTCTCATCAACCTCGACCGTGTCCAGCACCTTCCGCGTGCTGCGCCGTTGGTGCAGCAGCACCAGCTCGTCCTTCTTCAGGAAGCCCGCGATCCCACGCGGCGGATACATCGCGTCATCCCAGATCCAATGCTCGTAGCCATTGGAACAGAAGATGACCGGCCGCCGCCCGAACATCGTCTCCAGACAATCGGCATAAAGCTTCGCCTGCTGCTGTCCGGCCAACGCGTTAGTCTTCGTCCGCTTCGCCTCAACCAGCGCCAGCGGCTTGCCGTCATCGCCCCAGAGCACATAGTCGATAAAGCCCTCGCCCGCCGCGTTCGGCATGCCCGTTACGCGAAACTCGCGGTCGCGCGGCTGATCCAGCGGCCAACCCGCCTCCGTCAGCAGCAGGTCGATGAAGGCGTCACGAGTCGCGGCCTCGTCGTAATCATGCGTATCGGCCTGCGCTTGGTTCGCGGCCTTCACAGCGGCGATCTCTGCGCGCAGGGCGGCGATCTCGGCCTCCAACTTGGCACGCCCTGCCTCCGAGGCCAGCTGTGCTTCCTCTGCCTCCTTTTGCGCCTTTAGCGCGGCGGACTGCTTGTCGGCCAAGGCCTTGATCTGCGATACGGTGCTGGCGGTGATCGTCAGCGTCGTCTCCAGCTTCGCCACGTCGAACGACGGCGCGGGATCGGGCTTGCCTTTCTTCGCATAGGTCCGCGCAAACCAATAGCAGATGTGAAACAGCTCGCTCACCACCACCTTGGCGTCCGACGCCGAAGGGGCCTTTGCATCATGCGCCGCCTGATTGCCGCGGTCCTTGATGATCTTTGCCTTCGCGACGATGGCCGGTCCCGTCAGCGCGGCAAGCGAGGGTTCATGCACCAGCGCCGCCAGCGTGTCCTGATAGGGCGACTTCAGCGCCTTGTCGCTGCGGAACATCCACAGCAGCGCGATCTCCAGCGTCAGGCGGGCGTGGAAGCATGCGTTGCGGGGGTCGGACAGCGCGGCGAGTTCCGCCTTCTTTGCCGGATCGAACAGCGCAGGAAATTCATCGGCGAGGAAGGCGAATTGCGACATGGCACCAGCAACTTAAAGACGTGCCTACGCTAGCCGCCGCGCGATGCACCGGGCAAGCAGAAACGTCCTACGGATTGAAGGCCGGAAACTCGCGTCTGAAGCTCTGAGCCGCCTCGGCCCATCGTTCGGGGCCGTCGGCATCCAGCGTCCACTTGCAGTTGACCGTGTTCATCACCTCATACCCGGCAGCGGCGAGGCCCTCGGCGAGCATCTTCTCCATCGCGCCGACGCGGTTCCGGAAGGGCTTATGCAACTCCATGAGTTCCGGATGTGCCTCATCCTGCTTCGCGATCTCGGGATAAATCGGGCCGTGGGCGATCAGGTCGAAGGCGTCACACTGTTCGGGCCGGATACCCTTCACTTCCAGGTGACGGCGCAGCGCGTTCTGGTTCTTTTGCTTTCCCAGATGCTGCCCCATGCGCGTGTAGGGCGCCGTCTCGAATGGACTGGAGTTGTCGCCTGTCCGCCCGACGTAGAGCAACTGCCTGTTGCCGACCCGAACCCGCCAAACGTAGAGCCAAAAGCCCCGTTCGAGCATTGCGGCTGGGAGCGTGAAGGAGTGGAGGGGCATGGTCAGAGTTCGCCTCGGAAGGCGCGGTGCTGGAGAGAGGTGAAAAGGTCATCTGCCGTCGCCACGGCATGTTTGGTGCCTGAAAGACTGGACGTCAGGCTGGCGAGCGCATCGCTCAAATGGCCGAGCTCTTGAGGCGATGGAACTGGAACACGATAACTTTTTATAAAGTCTGAGGGGATCCGCTTTTGACCTGCACTTCCCGTCATCGCCCTCTCACCTTCAGTCCTGAAGCGACAGGATTGTAGAACTAGATGGATAAAATCAGTGAACTCAGGTTGGCTCGGACGAAGCACATGAAATTCGGTTGATCCAAAGCCGACTTGATTAGAAATAATCCGAGTATCGCCACCCTTGCCATTCTCAAAGCAAGGCGTGATCTTCGCAACCAGCAAGTCCCCTCGCTCAAAATACGTAAATCCCTTTCGAACATCTTCCAAACTGCGAGATTGTTCATCGTGGATGAAACCGTCTTCACCAACGGATGCCATCGGCAAAAAGGTGACAGTAAAATCGTCCGAAGGAGAGAAACGTCGCTTTGGATTGATCTCCGCAATGTCAGCCAGCGCGATGGCTGGGGCGCGATCCCCAAACATCTCATGAAAGATCGCCTGCCTAAGGGTGTTCAGGCGGTTGAGGGCGCGGCGGCGGAGGCGGCGCAGCGCGTCCGCCTGATCCAGTATCGCCGCAATCCGCTTCTGCTTCTCCGGCGGCGGGAGGGGGATTTCGAGGTTACGAAGGACGTCTAGCTTAATACCTTTAACGGTCGCGCCAGTTGCCTGCTCTTCGAGTTTACTGCCGTTAGCGAGAAGCGCGTGATAAAGGAACCGTATATCGACCCCACTCTTGGGCATCAAAGCCTTCAGATCTTGATTTATCGCGAGATCTATCGTGTTGATTGCAACCTTGCCTACCGCCATACGTGTCGGCACAATAATGCTACCCGCGCGAATGATCTGAGTGGCAGATGACGCAACGCCTCGCTGCGATATTTTATCGATCGTTTTATCGAGAATTCCGCTTTTGAAATCCTTGACCGACGCCCAAGGAATATCACCATCCCAGTATTCTGCGACACTCTTATCTGGAGTGCCGCCGCCTTTTATTTCAACTAATTCACCTAATGCGACAAGGTTCACGCCAACATCTCCTCGAGCCGATCCAGCCCCTCGGCGATCTCCGCTTCGATGGCGCGCAAATCGGCGATGATGGCGGCGGGGCTTTCGTGCTCCACCTCCGCGTGCTCCACCTCCTTGTAGCGGTTCAGCGAGAGGTCCCAGCTGCCGGTGGCCGCAATCTCCTCGGCCTTCACCGTGAAGCTTTGCGCCGTGCGGGGGCGGGCGGCCTCGGCGGTCAGCGCGTCCCAGCGGGCGAGGATGTCGGGCAGGTTGTTCTTGGCGTGCTCGTCCGCAGCCAGCGCCTCGTCGGGCACCGGCCCCAGCTTGGCCGCCTCCAGGAGCGGGGTGCGCTTGTCGTCGAGGCTGAAGCCGTCGGCGGTCATGTCATAGAACCACACATCCTCGGTCCCGCCGACGCCGGTCTTGGTGAAGATCACGATCGCGCAGGACACGCCCGCATAGGGACGGAACACGCCCGAGGGCAGCTTGACGATGGCCTCCAGCTTGTGATCCTCGATCAGCGCGCGGCGCAGCGCCTTGTGCGCGGTGGAGGAGCCGAACAGCACCCCGTCCGGCACGACCACCGCCGCCCTACCCCCGGTCCGCAGCAGCCGCAGGAACAGGGCAAGGAACAGCAATTCCGTCTTCTTCGTCTTGACGATCTTCAGCAAATCCTTCGCCGTCGTGTCGTAGTCGAGGGAGCCGGCGAAGGGCGGGTTGGCGAGGATCAGCGAATAGGCACCCGCGTCGGCGTTGTGCTCCTCGGCCAGGCTATCGCGATAGCTGACGTCTGCGTTCTCCACCCCGTGCAGCGTCATGTTCATCGCGCCGATCCGCAGCATGGTGCTGTCGAAGTCGAAGCCGTGGAACATGCCGTTGTGGAAGTGCTGGCGGTTCTCGGCATTGCGCAGTGCCTGGGGATGATGGTCGCGGATATATTCTCCGGCGCCGACGAGGAAGCCGCATGTGCCCGCAGCCGGATCGCAAATCACATCCTGCGGGGTCGGCTTCATCAGGTTGACCATCAGGTCGATGATGTGGCGCGGGGTGCGGAACTGGCCGTTGGTGCCGGCGCTCGCGATCTGGCCCAGCATGTATTCATAGACGTCGCCCTTGGTGTCGCGGTCGTCCATCGGCACCTGATCGAGCATCTCCACCACCTTGGCCAACAGGTTGGGGTTGGAGAAGCCAAGCCGCGCATCCTTCATATGCGTGCCATAGGTCGAGCCGGTCTCGCCCAAATCGCGCAGGAAGGGGAAGACGTGCTCATCAACGACGCGCATCATCTCGCGTGCCTCGAAGTTCTTGAAGCGCGACCAGCGGAGGTTGTCATAGGCCTCGCCCTTGGCATCACGGCCCTCGGGGAAGATCCGGCGGGCGATGGGCTTGCACAACTGCTCGGCCTTTGCCTCCTCCACCAACTGCAGGTCATCGAGCCGTTTGATAAACAGCAGATAGGTGATCTGTTCGATGACCGAGAGAGGATTGGACACCCCGCCCGACCAGAAGGCGTTCCAGATCTGGTCGATCTGAGAGCGGATGGGACCTGTCAGCATGGGAAACCTCGTCGCGTGATGGGAGGTGCATAACGCAGGAAACGGAATACGCCAATGTTGGAGGTGGCATGGCAGGACGGGCTGCGTGCTGGTTACGCTGCGCTGGCGAGAGCGTCATACGATTGGGCCAATGCAAGTTCCCGATCAGCGTGAAACCTTGTCACCCCATCGCTGAGACGGCACAGTAGGGCGTGATTTACAATCCGCCGAGCTGCTTTCCATGCCCCGCAAACCCGCACTCTCGCCTGATAAGCTTAAGGATCTCGGCACCGACAAACTCGCGCAACTGGTGCTGGAAGAAGCTGAGCGCAACGCAGGCTTTCGCCGTCAGGTCAAAGCGGCGATGGCCGGCGCCGGGGGTCCGAGTGCCATCGTCAAGGTCATAGACAGGCGGCTTTCGGGGTTGGAACGGGCGAAGAGCTTCATCGAATGGGACAAGGCCCGCGCGCTCCGCGACGACCTGCGTAGCCTGACCACCACAATCACATCCGAGCTTGCCCCTGCCGAGCCTGCGCTGGCGATGGACCGGTTGCTGCGCTTCATCGCCACACATGAATGCGTCTTCGCGCGTATCGACGATTCCTCAGGCAGCATTCAGGATGTCTATTACGAGGCAATCTCCTCGTTCGGCGATCTGGTCCCCTCGCTGCCACCGGCCGACGCCGATCTGTTGCCCGAGAAGATCATGGCGCTGCTCGGGGAAAGCGAGCACGGCTATCTGTGCGACCTGACCGCCACCGTGGCACCCCACCTGCCCCAGACGGTGCTTACGGGATGGGACCGTGATCTTGAGGCGGCGATCACCGAACGAACAGCTCTCGAGGCCGCGCGCTCTTCGGATGGCTGGCATTACTCCATGACCTCGCAATGGGCCGAGATGCGCCAGAGCATCGCGTAGGCGCGCGGACATTTGGACCTGCTGATCGCGCTGGAAGCCGAAAAGCGCCCGCATATGCAGGACACTCTTGGAATCTCAACGAAGCTATTGGAAGCCGGACGCCTGCCCGATGCCCTAGACTGGTCGCGCAGGCCGGATTCGCGCGAAAACGCCGAACCGGAAGAAGGACTGTCGCCCGAACGCGTCAGCCTCCAAGCCACCACTTTGGATGCGATGGGCAACAGGTCCGAGGCGCAGGCCCTGCGCTGGCGCTGCTTCGAGGCGCGCCTGTCTGCGGACATCCTCCGCGAACATCTAAAGTCCCTGCCCGACTTCGAGGACATAGAGGCGGAGGAACGTGCCCACGCCATCGCGCTCGCACATGCAAACCCGAACGTCGCGCTGGAGCCCTTCCTCGATTGGCCACGCCATGACTTGGCCGCGCAGGTGATCGAGACCCATCGCGAAACTTGGAATGGCAGTGACTGGCATATCCTGCCGAAGATCGCGGCGATCATGGAGCACGAGCATTCAGTTGCGGCCACCATCCTGTATCGTGCTCTGCTGGACGACATCCTGGCCCGGGCTCGGTCCAAAGCCTACGCGCATGGCGCGAAGTATCTGGCGAAGCTAACCCTTCTGTCTACTGACGCAGATGCAGGCCACCCTTCCACAATGGATGACCATGCGACCTACCTCACCGGGCTGAAACAGGCCCATGCACGTAAAACGGCATTCTGGACACTGGTGGGCAGCGGCACCGAACGTAGGCCTGCGTCCTTCAACGCCAGACGTCCTAAATGGGTGAGCTATGATCACTGATGGGACGAAGCTGCCATTCATTGATTCAGCGAGTGGCTTGGCATCAAGTATCTCGACAGGCAATGTATGAGTGAAAATGACTTTGACGAGAATATTGGATGCAAGATCGATACGCCGGAGACGTAGGAGACTTCGTTAAACTGGGTTTGCTCCGCGCCCTGTCCCCCGGACGCAGAACGGGCATCGCGTGGTATCGGTTTCCAGACGAATCTCATAATGGCGATGGTAGGCATATCTCCTATCTTAATCATCCGGATCGCTTCGCTGCTCTAGATCCAGTCCTGTTTGAACATCTCCGGAACGTTGTGAGAGACGTTCGGTCAATCTCTTCACTGATGCCTATGCTAGAGAATGCCGCATCCTCTGACGAAGCACTTGATGTCGCTTCAGTGCCAAATCAGCATCGGCGACTGTGGAGGAGTGAATGGTTCTCACGCGTGATGAGGGACCTAAAAGGATGTGATCTTGTCTTCGCTGACCCGGATAATGGCATCGTCGACGACACAGAGAGCAGGAAGGGGAGTGCCAAATTTGGCAAGCAAATTCCGCTGGCAGAAGTGCGAGCATTGGCCGAGAACCGCTGCGCCGTGATCTATCACCATAACACTCGACGCTCAGGCGGGCATAACGCCGAAGTCGACTACCTGTTCTCCGAGCTTGGAGCCTCCGGCCTTGCCGTTCGGGCCACAGCACACAGCCCTCGCACATTCTTTATTTTGAACGCAGATAAAGAGATCGAAAGCCGGGTCCGCGCATTTTGTGATCGGTGGCAAGGAGCGAAGGTCAGACTGCACGAGTCCTCGCTGTCGCAGTAAGTCACGTGATGGGACATTCCTAACATTCGCAGCCGCGCGGCGCAGGATGCCGGTTTGGGCTGAGTGGGCGGAAAGCTTGCCCTTGGCATGAGCAGCGACACTGGAATGTTTAGAAAGAGATGCGGACGTTCACGGATTGCCGCTCTCGCTTTGAGATTTTTGCTTATCGACGAACGAGACTGGCAAGAACCGTAAGCGGTATGCCCATCACACGGTAACTGCGTAGTTCCATGGGAGCAGGTCTTCCATGTTGCGCTGTCTGTGACATTTGACCATGGTGGTGAGCGTGGTTATCAGCCACCCGAGTGCTACACGTCAGGGAAAGCGCTCCCACAAGACACGGATTTACGTCAATTGGTTCTAATACTATTTATCATCACGGATTTTTCATGGAATTCTACGTCCCAGTCGATCGAGTAAATCTATACGAGGAAGGATTCGCCGACGATCTGTTAGGGCGGATCAAGACCGGTGAGGCACTTTCGGAACTTTTGGAACGCATCGACAGTCCTTTGGTCATCGCTCTCGATGGACGATGGGGAACTGGAAAAAGCTATTTTCTCAAGCGTTGGGTTGGCGCCCACCGGCTAGATCACAAAGGGCGAGCGCTTACCATATACTTCGATGCATTCGCTAACGATTACCAGAGCGACCCACTCGCAGCGCTAGTCGCAGCACTTGCTGATCGAACACCCGCGAACAAAGACGACGCGATGAAAAGAGTTCAACGCGCCGCCTTCAGATTCATTAAGCCATTAGCGAGGGTAGGGCTGTCGCTCGCGACATTCGGCGCCACCAAGGCGCTCGACGAGATTGGCGATGCCGTTGTTGAGGCGGTTGGAAAGGAAACCGAAGCGTCTCTCGAGGCATTCTGGCAGCACGAAGAAGGTCGACGCGCGGCGATGGAGGAGTTTCGCGCAGCGCTGTCCGACTTGCAAGATCCGGGGAAAGAGGGCGAAGACCAGATACCGCTTGTTATTATCATCGACGAATTGGACAGATGTCGCCCAGACTATGCGCTCGAAGTGCTGGAGGTAATCAAGCACTTCTTTGCTGTGCCTAAGGTTCACTTCATATTGGGCGTGAATCTTGTTGCGCTGCAAAATAGCGTTATGGTTAGGTATGGTAACGGGATTGACGCTGCCGCCTATCTTCGCAAGTTTATCAACATCACCCTGACTTTGCCGGAGACCGTGCCAGCTCGAAGAGATATGAAGGCTATCATTGCGTTTGCGGAAAGCGCTTCAGACGAGATGGGCTTACCGAAAGTTTTTCGTCAACGCCTGACATCTCAGATTAAAGTGATTAGCCGGAACGCTCATATTTCCATTCGGGAGGTTGGAAGAATCCTATCTGCTGCTTCCCTTTTGTCCGATGAGCTCTTAGGGGAGGAGCGGATACTTGAGGGATACAGGACGATTGCGATAACACTTCTCATTGTCCAAATCATCCGGCCTGACTTATTCTCCAAGTTTCTTTCTGCACAGCTCAGCGAAGACGAAGTGATAGACTTCTTCGGTGCATCGCAGAGATTTACGGAATATGAGGTCGGCGGAAATCACAATCCTCAACGGGATCAAGACACCGTTTATCTTGCCTCCGCATGGCTCCATATTGTTTCGGCAGGAAGCAACATAACCGAGCGCCACGGTTTCTATATTGCAGAGATTGGTCGAGCGTTTGACCAGTTTGGACGACATCACGATCCATCAAGTGTTCCAAAAACTACGTTCACACGTTGGATGGATACGTTCAAGATCACATAGACAATCTGCCCTATCCGCCCGCAGCGTGCGCTTCAGATTTATCGGAGCTTCGTTCAAAAGGTAGAGCCTACGTAGCAATTTGCAGAAAGTGACGGTTTACAAACTTGTAGTCAAGCTTCTACTTGCCTCACTCGCGTTCAAATTGCCGATCCTTTTGGTGCCTCCGGCCTTATCAGATTACGCCCGTTGAACGTCCGGTTAGGGGCTTTCGCGTCACCACGGTTCACTGGGATCCTGGGGCACCTCCTCATGATCAGGATCGGTCGGAGACGAGACGACCTGACCGATAATCTCGTCCCGCAGTCTGGCCTGTTCGCTCCGGATGATGGCGTCCATCCGGTCGGTTCGTCCGGTGATGGGGAACCCGGCCTCTTCGGCGATACGGGCGGCCGTGCGAAGAAGCATCTCATCCCCACGGATGCTGAGGCCCGTCCAGCCCTTGGCCTGAGCCTGGGCGATGACGACGCGAACAGCGTCTTCGGTGGCCCCGGTCATGTGGATGCGCGGCCCGACATCATGCAGTCCTGCGCCATCCGTCAGGACAATACGCCGATCCGGAACATCGACCTCCATCAGGGTCTCACGCAGATCCTTGGGCAACGTATCCTTTCCGTAAAGCCTTTCCCAAGCCCGGGACTGCGGCGAACGGAAGGCGTGTTTATGGTAGGACGAATACCGCGCTTCTCTGGAACGCCCCATCGGCCCTTCCGGACCGACGTCTCCGTTGCCGGGGGCTGGCGCGACGGCGACGCGTGGTGATGCGCTGATGCCCGCTTTATGGCCCGCGGGTTCTCTTTGCCCCGGATGTGGTGCGTCGAACGCGGAAGCTTCCTCATGCCCACCATCGGTGGGTCCATCGGGATGCTGAGGCGCGAGCGGCGTGTCGGGGATGTTCACTTGCGCCGCGCCATGGTCGACATGATCGGGGTCTGCGCCCGGCGCAAGGCGTTGACAAACCCGCGCCGGACCGCGCCAAACCGCCGCCATGATGGCGCCGATACGTTGAACTTTTGGCGCGACACTATCGGCCATTCCGGTGCAGTTTATCCCTACGATGGCCGGAGGTGATCGAGGACCCCAGCGGGTGAAAATCGCCGCGACGTTGACGTAAATCGGAGCAATATTCTTGCTTTCGACCGGGAAGAGGGCCGGGTTTGGCCCCTCCCCCGGCTTTGGTTCCTCCGCGGGATCGATCCTATGCGGGGGGCAGAGGCGCGCTAAGCCTCTAGCTTCAGAGGAAAATTCTGGGTTCGCGCCCGGGTTCGCACCTTTGGGTTCGCAGGTTCACGGACCCCACATCACTGCCGCCGGGCGTCCCACCGCCCGGCGTTTCTATTGGAAGGAGATGGGTTTGCAGATCGAGATGATGCCCGCCATGCGGCTCGTGCCCTACGCCCGCAATGCCCGCACCCATTCCGACGACCAGATCGCGCAGATCGCCGCCTCCATCGCCGAGTTCGGCTTCACCAACCCGATCCTGATCGGCGATGACGATGTCATCATCGCCGGGCACGGCCGACTGATGGCGGCGCAGAAGCTGGGGCTGGCCGAGGTGCCGGTGATCGTTCTCGACCATCTGACCGAGGCGCAGCGCCGGGCGCTGGTCATTGCCGACAACAGGTTCGCCGAGAATGCCGGCTGGGACGAGGACTTGCTGCGCGCTCGATGCCGGCGCGCTGGGTGTTTCTGGACGAGGTCGATGCCTATCCGGGCGATCTTGACGGCGAGGGCGATCCGATCGCGCTGGCCGAGGCGCGCACGATCAGCTTCGGGCATCGCAGCAAGGGGTTTCTGGCCTCGACGCCGACAGTGAGGGGGCTGTCGCGCATCGAGCGGGAATACGAGCTCTCGGATCAGCAGCGCTATCACGTCCCCTGTCCGCATTGCGGCGCGCTGCAATGGCTGAAGTTCGAGCGCCTGCGCTGGCAGGCCGGATTGCCGGAGACGGCGGCCTATCTGTGCGAGCACTGCGACGAACCCATCGCCGAGCGGCACAAGACCGAGATGATGGACGAAGCGAACGGCGCGCGCTGGATACCGACGGCGGAACCGGAACTGCGGCGGCGCGCCGAGGCCGCCGGCATCGTCGGTTTCCACATCAGCGGGCTCTATTCACCGCTGGGCTGGCTCTCATGGGCTGAGATCGCCCGGAACTGGGAGGCGGCGCAGGGCAATGATGCGGCGCTGAAGACGCTGAAGAACACGGTGCTTGGTGAGACATGGCAGGAACGCGGCGAGGCGCCGGACTGGCAACGCCTCTACGAGCGCCGGGAAGATTGGCATCTCGGGCAGGTGCCGGACGGCGCGCTGATGCTGACCGCCGGTGCCGACGTGCAGCGCGACCGCATCGAGATCGATGTCTGGGGCTGGGGCTGGGGCCGCAATCTGGAAAGCTGGCTCGTCGATCACGTGGTGCTGGAGGGGGATACGGCACGCGAAGAGGTCTGGGGCGATCTGACGGATCTCCTGGGCGAGACATGGGATCACGCCGGCGGCGCGCGCATGGCGCTGGCGCGGCTTGCGATCGACACCGGCGACGGGGCGACGACGGATGCGGTCTACAACTGGTGTCGCAAGATGGGCCACGGGCAGGTCATCGCCGTGAAGGGTGTGGGCGGGTTCGACCGTGCCACGCCGGTGGATGGTCCGACCTATGTCGATGTGACCGAAGCCGGGCGCCGCATCCGCCGCGGCGTGCGGTTGTGGAAGGTTGCCGGGGCGGTGTTCAAGTCCGAGACCTACCGGTTTCTGCGTCTCGCGGCGCCGACGGATGAGGAGATTGCGGACGGCACGGGATACCTCGCTGGTTTCGTGCACATCCCGCGCGGGACGACGGCGGAATGGACGAAGCAGCTGACGGCCGAGCAGCTGATGACGGTGAAGACCCGGCAGGGCTTCCAGCGCCTCGAATGGCAGCAGACCCGGGACCGCAATGAGGCCATGGTCTGTCGGGTCTATGCCCGGGCCGCGGCCTGGCTGATGGGCATGGACTGCTGGAATGAAGACCGCTGGGAGGCACTGGCGGCGCAGCTGCTGCCCGGCCGCACGGAAACGACCACGCTGCCGGCCGGACAGCCGCAGCGGCAGACAATCACCCCGCCCTCCCCCCGATCCTTGGGCTGGTTGGGCGATCGCAGGAAAGGAAACTGGTTCTGATGGCCTGGACAGAGATGGAACTCGACGCCCTGCGCCGGGCCTATGCCGCGGGGACCACGCGCGTGTCCTATGACGGCAAATCAGTGGACTATGGCTCCGCCGCCGATCTCTTGGGCCGCATCCAACTGCTCTACGTTACCCTTTTCCCATGAATATGGGCGTTGGTACGCGGGGATTTCATAACGAATCTGTTCGGTCAAAATCTGGCTGATCGTGCGCTCGGCCGCTTCCATTGTCGCTCTCTACTATCGGACGGCAGCGACCTTGACGAGCGCCCCGATATCAAGCTGACATTGCCGCTTTTCACTGCGGCAGACTAAGCCGTGAACTTCAACTGACGCAAGCAGGATGGCACTATGTCCTTGCAAATGCCAGCATCTGATATGCCTTCTCTGCTGGCATTGGTTCCATCAGCCCGGGGGAGCGTCACCTCCGGCCCCTGCCGCCCATCCAGGACCTGAAACTGTGCTTTGCCGCTGCGCAGGGTATCGAAGGGCAGGTCTGGTGTATGGTGCAGGGCAGCGCGCCTCCTTCACGAATGGCTGCTATGGGCCGAGCTATCATCGAAGCGCGAGATAGTCTGCGGAGACATATCCAGAGACACTCTAGCTTATCGGCGAGCGTTACCCTGCACAAGACCTTGCCAGCGTTCGTATGCAGTTTTGTCGGGTCAGTCGCGTTCCGTCCGGCAGGCCGATGATGATGTCGTGGTCGAGGCCGGGCCCTTTGCGGAGCTTGAGGAGGTCGTCAGGTCCGGCGCCCTTCACTACGGCACCGGTGCCGACGGCGCATCCGGCGATGATCAGCATGGCAAGAAGAGCGGCAAGGTGTGTTCGCATGTCGCGGTCTGCCTCTGTTTCACCCTTCGTACAACAATGACGCGCGGAATGACAGCGGGCAGCAGGATGGAACAGAGGCACGCCGGAGCAACCTGTCAGGCTGCTCGCCGTCGCTTTTTCGCTCCCGTGTTGCCTGAGCGTTGCCTAGTCTGCAGACGTCAAAAAGCCCCGCGTTTCAGCGGGGCGCAAGTCTTTGTATAATTTATGGAATTTGGTTGCGGGAGCAGGATTTGAACCTGCGACCTTCAGGTTATGAGCCTGACGAGCTACCGGGCTGCTCCATCCCGCGGAGGTTGGCTGTCTGGATTGACGGCCTGTGGTATTGTTTTGTTTTGTGTGTTCGGAGAGGCTTGGGTTCTTGTCAGGTTTGGCGGTGACCTACTCTCCCACGTCTTAAGACGCAGTACCATTGGCGCGACGGCACTTAACGGCCGAGTTCGGGATGGGATCGGGTGTTTTGCTCGTGCTATGACCACCAAACCGGAGAAGAACCCGTCTCCGCTGTTTTGGCAGCGGAGTGGGTATAACAACATCAGGGACATGGTTTTCATGTCGCGTGTTCAAGTCGGTGTTTGCTTTTGATCCTGCTGTTTCTGGATCAAATCAAGCCTATCGGGCAATTAGTACCGGTCAACTGAACGCATTGCTGCGCTTACATCTCCGGCCTATCGACGTGGTGGTCTTCCACGGCCCTCAAGGGAGACCTTGTTTTGAAGGGGGCTTCCCGCTTAGATGCCTTCAGCGGTTATCCTGTCCGATCATAGCTACCCAGCACTGCCATTGGCATGACAACTGGTCCACCAGTGGATCGTTCACCCCGGTCCTCTCGTACTAGGGGCAACTCTTCTCAAGTCTCCTACACCCACGGCAGATAGGGACCGAACTGTCTCACGACGTTCTAAACCCAGCTCACGTACCTCTTTAAATGGCGAACAGCCATACCCTTGGGACCTGCTCCAGCCCCAGGATGAGATGAGCCGACATCGAGGTGCCAAACGATGCCGTCGATATGGACTCTTGGGCATCATCAGCCTGTTATCCCCAGAGTACCTTTTATCCGTTGAGCGATGGCCCTCCCACTTGGGACCACCGGATCACTATGGCCGACTTTCGTCTCTGCTCGACTTGTCAGTCTTGCAGTCAGGCTGGCTTCTGCCATTGCACTCAACGACCGATTTCCGACCGGTCTGAGCCAACCTTCGCGCGCCTCCGTTACAATTTGGGAGGCGACCGCCCCAGTCAAACTACCCACCACGCAGGGTCCCGGATCCGGATAACGGACCGCGGTTAGACATCAAGAGTGCGAAGGGTGGTATCTCAAGGATGGCTCCACCAGAACTGGCGTCCTGGTTTCGATGCCTACCACCTATCCTGCACATCACAATCCTGATGCCAGTGCGAAGCTATAGTAAAGGTTCATGGGGTCTTTCCGTCTAACCGCGGGAAGTGTGCATCTTGACACACAGTTCAATTTCGCTGAGTCCACATCAGAGACAGCGGGGAGATCGTTACGCCATTCGTGCAGGTCGGAACTTACCCGACAAGGAATTTCGCTACCTTAGGACCGTTATAGTTACGGCCGCCGTTTACTGGGGCTTCAATTCGGAGCTTGCACCCCTCCTTTTAACCTTCCAGCACCGGGCAGGCGTCAGACCCTATACGTCGTCTTGCGACTTCGCAGAGCCCTATGTTTTAAGTAAACAGTCGCCACCCCCTGGTTTGTGCCCCCCACACGTGCTTGCGCATATGTGGGGCCTCCTTCTCGCGAACTTACGGAGGTATTTTGCCGAGTTCCTTTGATGTGGTTCTCTCAAGCGCCTTGGTATTCTCTACCAGTCCACCTGTGTCGGTTTCGGGTACGGTCTAAAAGAGAGGCTATTTCCAGGGACCGCTCAGCAGCCCAGTCAATCCGATAAGACTGAACTACACCTGCGATCCGTCACCATCTCACGGCCCAGGAATATTAACCTGGTTCCCATCGACTACGCCTTTCGGCCTCGCCTTAGGGGCCGGCTTACCCTGCTCAGATTAGCTTTAAGCAGGAACCCTTGGACTTTCGGCGACAGGGTCTCTCACCCTGTTTGTCGCTACTCATGTCAACATTCTCGCTTCTGATCTCTCCACCGGATGCCTTACAGCCCGGCTTCACAGAAAGAACATTGTCTGCGCTACCCGAAGGCAGAACAGACAGCGTTCTATATCACAGAACGCTCCGCTACCACGCACATCGCTGTGCATCCTGAGCTTCGGCTCGTGGCTTGAGCCCCGTTACATCTTCGCCGCAGGACAGCTTATCTAGACCAGTGAGCTGTTACGCTATCTTTAAAGGATGGCTGCTTCTAAGCCAACCTCCTGGTTGTTTTGGCCGTCCCACATGCTTTCCCACTTAGCCACGAATTAGGGGCCTTAGCTGCAGGTCAGGGTTGTTTCCCTCTTCACGACGGACGTTAGCACCCGCCGTGTGTCTCCCGGATAGTACTCTGCGGTATTCGGAGTTTGCTTAGACTCAGTAAGGCTGTGGGCCCCCATCATCCATGCAGTGCTCTACCCCCGCAGGTATTCGTCCGAGGCGCTACCTAAATAGCTTTCGCGGAGAACCAGCTATCTCCAGGTTTGATTGGCCTTTCACCCCTAGCCACAAGTCATCCAGACCCTTTTCAACGGGTGTTGGTTCGGACCTCCAGTACGTGTTACCGTACCTTCATCCTGCTCATGGCTAGATCACCTGGTTTCGGGTCTGATCCAACGAACTCATGCGCCCTTTTAAGACTCGCTTTCGCTGCGCCTACACCTAGCGGCTTAAGCTTGCTCGTTAGACCAAGTCGTTGACCCATTATACAAAAGGTACGCCGTCAGGGCTTATGCCCCTCCGACTGCTTGTAGGCGTCCGGTTTCAGGTACTGTTTCACTCCCCTCGTCGGGGTGCTTTTCACCTTTCCCTCACGGTACTGGTTCGCTATCGGTCAGTAAGGAGTACTTAGCCTTCGGGGGTGGTCCCCCGGTCTTCAGACAGGATTTCACGTGTCCCGCCCTACTTAATACGTCCCATCAGACTTCCTGTACGGGGCTGTCACCCTGTATCGCTGCGCTTTCCAGCGCATTCCAGTCATCCTCAAGGCTCGGCTGGTCCGCGTTCGCTCGCCACTACTAGCGGAGTCTCTATTGATGTCCTTTCCTCCGGGTACTTAGATGTTTCAGTTCCCCGGGTTCGCTCTTATACCCCTATGTATTCAAGGTATAAGTACCTGTCTCAGCCAGCCATTGAGTACCGAAGTAACAATGACAAACTGTCAGGTGGGTTTCCCCATTCGGAGATCCATGGATCAAAGCCTATTCCCGGCTCCCCATGGCTTAACGCAGGGTATCACGTCCTTCATCGCCTCTTACTGCCTAGGCATCCACCAAACGCCCTTTTCGCGCTTGATTTGATCCAGAAAGAGCAGGACCAGGCTTGCGCCTCATCCGTCCTTCCGGTGTCAAAAGCATGTATACT